>NZ_CP081155.1:220000-830000 GCF_025141175.1 Jannaschia sp. M317
TCCAAGAAATGCGTTTTTTCACGATCTTTTTGTGAAGTCATTTATTTTCAGTAAGTTACGCTCGAAACGGCCCTGAATGCCTGTGTTCGACAGTCTAATGGGGGATGTTGACGCTGCGGCGCCGCGCCTTTGCGTATGCATTTGCAGCAACGCCTATCGCGGGGATCAGACCAGGGCTGCGAACCGGGCCTTCAGCAAGGCTTCGGCCCATTCGTCTTCGGCGGTGCTGTCGAAGACGACGCCACCGCCGACATCCAGCCGGACCGCTCCATCCGATTGCACGGTCAGGGTCCGGATCGCCACATTGAAGGTCATTGCGCCATTCGGCGCGATCCATCCAATCGATCCGCAATAGGCATCGCGTGAACCGCCTTCCAATTCCGACAGGATTTCCATCGCACGGATCTTTGGCGCGCCCGTAATGGACCCACAGGGGAATAGGGCGGCAAAGATCCCGGCCAATGACAGATCGGATCGAATCCGGCTCGTAATACGAGAGGTCATCTGATGCAGCGTCTCGAACCGCTCGACGGTGAACAGGTCCGGCACCTGCACACTGCCCACCTCCGAGATCCGGCTCATGTCATTGCGCAGCAGATCCACGATCATCAGGTTTTCTGCGCGGTTCTTTTCCGACGCCGCCAAGGCGGCGCGCAGCGCGTCGTCTTCGGCGACGGTTCCCCCGCGCGGCATCGTCCCCTTCATGGGCCGCGTGGTCAGCTTGCCGTCCGCCGTCAGCTCAAAGAACAATTCCGGCGACCGCGACAGCAACACCGACCCGCCCAGATCGACCAATGCGCCATGTGGCACAGGCTGGCGCGCACGCAGCCGCGCATAGACACCATCAACAGACCCGCTCAGCCGGGCCGACAGAGGGAAGGTGAGGTTCGCCTGATAGATGTCGCCTGCCGCGATATAGGCCTGAACCTGATCAAAGGCCGCTGCATAGCGTTCGAAATTCCAAACCGGGACGGGCTCGCTCAGCGTGCCGCCCTCTGCCAGGGCGGGGGCCGGAACCGGCGCGTCGAACACGCCGAACTGCAACAGCGGCAGCCCCCGCCCCTCCGGCATAAGGGGTGACAGCTTCGCGTCCAGAACATGCCCCAGCTCATACGCGGCCGCACCGGCCAGCCAGAACCCATCGGCCTGCGCCGCCTGCATCCTGTCAAAGGCGTGAGGCACCTCGTCCGCTGTCTCGGCCCGGATCACCGCGCGCGGCTCTGTGAACAGGGTACCGCCGGTCAGCGGGCCAGCATCGAACAGCACCCGCGCCATGGACCGGCTCAGAAGTCGGCGGCGATGCGCAGGTCGCGCAGGGGCCGGACGACATCGATGGCCTGTTGATAGATCGGATGCGCCTTGTAGGCGGCCAGGGCCGCCGCGTCGTCGAACTCCGCATAGACGACCACATCCACCTCGGACGACAGGGCGTCGACCTGGCTGTTCTCTACCACCTCGAAGGTGCGGGAATGCGGGATCGCCGCCAACATCGAAAGCCCTTCGACGATACGGCCCACGTCGGCCTTGTCGCGCGCGCTGAAGAACACTGTGTGGCGGATGAAGGTTCTGTCACTCATGGCGGGTCCCTGCGGCGGTCGCGCCCGTTTGGCGCGGTCCGACACTTTCCGCAAATCGCGCGCCGCCGCAATGGGGCGCGGCCAGCCGTCGCGGCTCAGGTCCGGGCAATGGCGCGCCCCGGGGCGGCGGGGTCTTCGCCTTCGGGGATGTCATGAAGATAGAGGAAGTCGGGTTGATAATACCCGATCTGCTGCAGCTTTTCCCGATTGTGGATCGTCACGCGGCCCTGGCTGATGGTGCAGCACCCCGCTTCGCGCAGATCGCGCAGACCCCGGTTCACGTGCACGGCGGTCATGCCGCTTGCATCGCCCAGGTCGGCCTGCGTCAGCGGCAGGGCATAGCTTTCGGCATCCGCCCGTCCGCACAGCGCCAGTCGGTCCTCCATCTCGCAGATGAAGTTGGCCAACCGCTCCATCGCGCGCATGGCGCTGACGCGGTAGGCCCAATGCCGATGGATCGCGGCATCCACCAGGGTCAGCCCCCACAACGCGATGGCCATTTCGGGATCCGTGCGCACCAGATCCTTCAGGACGTCGTGTTTGAATACCGCAAGGCGGACATCGCTCATCGCGGTGACGTCGTGATCCAACCGCCCCAGCGGCATGGAATGCAGATCGACGAAATCGCCCGGCACCTCCAACGCGACCAGCCGGCGGCGGCGGTTATCCCGATCCGAGATATGCCGCCCCATCAGCCCATCCAGCAACAACAGGCTGACGCCGATCTCTTCGCCGGCTGTGCTGACGGCAACCCGTGCCGGAATATCCCGAAGGTGATCGCACAGGCCCACAAGCTTGCGAAAATGCGCCGGGCTCAGACGGCGCAGCATCCCGGTCTGTTCGATTGTGTTACCGTCCTGCATGGCTTTGCGCCCCCTCTGGGATTGGCGTGAAACCGCGCAGCATCACCGCAACAAGCCACCTGGCCCGCGCCCAGGGCACCACCGCCCACGTCACGGTCGCCCCGCCTCGCGGCCACCGATGCCTGCAAATGCGGCGGGCCATCCGGTCATCGCCCCGCACGTCAGCCCCGCGGCGGATCAACGCGGACCGCCCTTGATTAAATCCGACATAGCACCGGACGGCGCTTGCAACGCCTTCATTTGTTTGAACGTTACGATACTGCGTCCGCATGGCGACTTTCCATTTAACAATTGTGAGCGGAAAATCGGCGGGGCCTTGTGTCGGACGACATGTCCACCCTGCATAAGGTTTCCAGTTGCTCTAGCTTGTCACCCAACGCGCTTTCCCGCTCCGGAGGTCCCTGTGCCCGTCGTTTTCCCCCCGCATTCGCCCCGCCAGGATTGGGACGACGCCTTTGCACAAATGGCGCATATCCCCGGATCCGAAGGGCTGCCCGACCGCTGGGCGGCCGATGCCGCCGCCGCGCGGAGCGCGCTGCGATGCACCTGCGACCTGCGCTACGGCCCCGCCCCACGAGAGATGTTCGACCTCCTCCTGCCCGACGGCCCGCCGCTGGGCCTCGCTGTGTTCGTCCATGGCGGATACTGGATGATGCTCGACAAATCGTCCTGGACGCATCTGGCGCGCGGGGCACTGGCGCGCGGCTGGGCGGTTTGCGTGCCCAGCTATACCCTGACGCCCGAGGCGCGGATCGCTCAGATCACCCATCAGATCGCCCGTGCCATTACCTGCGCCGCCGCGCAGGTGCCCGGTCCGATCAAGCTGGCGGGCCATTCCGCAGGCGGCCATCTGGTGACGCGACAGCTCTGCGCCGACAGCTCCCTGCCGCTGGACGTGGCCGCCCGCATCACCGGAACGCTTGCCATCGCCGGTCTGTTCGACCTGCGCCCCCTGCTTCACACCGCGATGAATGACACGCTCCGCCTGGATCCGCCCGAGGCACGGGCCGAAAGCCCCGCCTTGCTGGACCCAAGGGGCCAGCCTCGGCTGACCTGCTGGCTGGGCGCGCGCGAACGCCCCGAATTCCTGCGCCAATCCCGCCTGATGACACTGCTGTGGCGGGGTCTCGACGTGCCGGTGAACGCGCACGAAGCACCGGGCGAGGATCACTTCTCCGTCCTGGACGGCCTCACGGCACCCGACAGCCCGATCACCGAGGCCTGGCTCGGCACCGCCTGAGGCCACGCGGGGGCCTCAGCCCGTCGCCAGAACGGCCTCCACCTCCGCGCGGAAGGGCATGGAGGCCGCCGCCCCGGCCCGCGTCACGGAAAGGCCGGCCAGGGCACAACCGAACCGCGCGGCCTCCACCGGGTCCATGCCTTCCGACAGAGCGGTCGCAAAGCCTCCGTTGAAGGCATCCCCCGCCCCCGTCGTTTCCACCACGGGACCGGCCGAGACGGCTGGGACATGAACCGATCGGTCGGCGGCATGGAACAACACACCCTCCGCACCCAGCGTCAGCACCGCCGCCCGTGCCACCCCGGCCGCCAGCAAGGCATCGCCCGCTACCCGCGCCGAGGCCAGGTCCGTCACCGCAATCCCCGTCAGCGCCTCCGCCTCGCTCTCGTTCGGGGTGACGTAATCGCAGAGCGTCAGCATCCCTTGCGGCAGATCCGCCGCCGGGGCCGGGTTCAGCAGGGTCGTGGCCCCGCCTGCCCGCGCTAATTCCAAAGCGCGCACAGCCGTGTCCATCGGTTGTTCCAGCTGAGTCACGAAAACCCGCGCGCCACCGATCAACGCCGCCTCCGCCTCGACATCCGCCTTGGAAATCGTGCCCGCGACACCGGGAGCCACGATGATTGCGTTGTCGCCTGTTGCCGCGTCCAGAAAGATAAAGGCGGACCCGGTCGCCCCGCCCCCGCGTTGCACGGCGGGCGTAACCCCCGCCTCTCGCCACAGATCCATGGCCATGTCGCCAAAGGTATCCTCTCCGATGCGCCCGACAAAGGCCACATCCGCCCCCGCGCGCCCCGCCGCGACGGCCTGGTTCGACCCCTTGCCACCGGGCCCCAGCGCAAAGCTGCGCCCCATCACCGTCTCGCCCATGCGCGGCATCCGGTCCGCCCGATAGGACGCATCGGCCACAAACACCCCCAGGATCACAACCTTGCTCATACGCGCCCACGCCCCATCACTTGCAGTGCCATCCTTGTTTCTCCAGTTCCGCTTGCCACCAGGGGCGCATCCGTTTCCGGCAAGACATCGATCCCCGCCACCTGCGACGTCACGGCAGCAGCCGCTGGGTCACCGCCTCGGCCATGGCCCGCCCCAGCTGGCCCTGACCTTCTGCGGTCAAATGCACGCCGTCCAGCGGGTCCGCCGCGCAGATGCGCCCGGCATCGAAAAAGCCGCAGCCCAACCGGTCCGCTTCATCACGTAGCGCGGGCGCGATCGCGCGCGACCGCGCAGGCCCGCCCTGGAACATCTCCGCCAGGACGCCCGCCTCCTCCACCGGAACCGGTGCCACCAGCATCACGTCAGGCGCCCGCCCGCCCGGCCCGGCGGTAGAGCCCTGGACAACCTGGGCCAGCTTGCCGACCGCGGCGGCGATGTCCCACCCGCGCAATCCGAACCGCGCCTTGCAGTCGTTGGTGCCCAACATGACGATCACCAGGTCCAGCGGTCGGTGACTTTCCAACAGGGCCGGCAGCGCGCGCATCCCGTTCTTGTGCGCCCCGTCGATCGGGTCGTCATGCACCGTCGTGCGCCCGGGATGCCCTTCGCAGATCACGTCGTGCCCTGTGACCTGTGCCATGACGGCGGGCCAGCGGGCCGTGACCGGATAGCGCCCCAGGGCCCCCAACCGTGCCAAGGGCTGCGTGCCATGCGAATTGCTGTCGCCAAAGACGAGGATCGTGGCCATGAACTCTCCCTCTCATGTCGGGCAGAGGCTATCGCCGCATCCCGCCCCTGTCACGCATCCCCGCACAGGATCCGCGCGTGGACGGGTTCCGCGGCCCCATGCAAGGGTCGCTCGACACAGATAATGGTATCGGAGCCGCAAATGACCAACGCCCCCACCCTCGGCCATGTGCACCTGCGCGTCGCGGATCTGGATCGCGCCGTGGCCTTCTATACCGAGGTGATCGGCCTGCACGTCACTCAGCGCTTTGGCAACGCAGCGGCCTTTCTCGCTTCGGGCGGGTATCACCACCATCTCGGCCTCAATACCTGGGACAGCCGGGGGGCCACGCCACCGCCTGAGGGCCATACCGGCCTTTTCCACGCAGCCTTTCTTTATCCTGACCGGCCCGCCCTGGCGGCAGCCCTGCGCCGTGCGCTGGATGCGGGCGTGGCGCTAATGGGCAAGGCCGACCACGGCGTCAGCCAGGCGGTCTATTTCAACGATCCCGACGGCAACGGGGTAGAACTCTACTGGGATCGCCCCGCGCAGGACTGGCCCCGAGATACCGAGGGCAATCTGTCGATGGTCAACGCCCCTCTGAACCTGGAGGCCCTGCTGGCCGAGGCCCCGATCACCCGCTGACGCGACGGCGCTCAGCGCTGCGTGCCCCCCGCCCGACCAAGGTCGGACCGAACCCGGCCCGCGGCCGGGCCGTAGGGCGGGCGTCAGGCCGCCTTGCCGCCTGCACGGGCCGCCTCGCCCAGCCAGGTCGCCACGCGCCGCGCCAACCCTCCGGCATGGCAGGCCCGCACCTCGACCCCCGCATTCAACGCCACACGGGGTCCGCCCGCGACCAGACGGCCCTCTGCCAGATGGCCCGCCACCAACGACAGCCGTCCCATGGCCACGCCGCCGCCGCCCAACGCCTCGGCCACAGCCAGCGCATACAGCGAATGCACCGCCCCCATGGGGCGCGCATAGGCCCCCGGCACCGCCGCGCGCCACGCATCCCAATCGCCGGACCAGCTCGCATCCGCCAAAAGCGGTCCGTCCCCCGCCCCTGGCGCATGCACCGGCACCAGCCAGTCCCGCCCCTGGGGTCCGTAGAACAACGTGACATCGACCGCCGATCTCTTTTGGCGCGGCGCGACCTCCATCGCCGTGATCGACACGGACATGCCGGGAAAGGCTGCGCCCACTGCCCCCAGACGCGGCTGCAACCACAGTTGGGCAATCGCAGGCAGGGCCGCAATCGTCAGCCGCAGGGGGGCGGCCTCTGCCCGCAAGGCCGCCTGCGCGTCGGCCATGGCGTCGAAGGCCCGCTCCAACGCGGGCAAACAACGCGCACCCGCTTCGGTCAGGCACACACCGCGCGGCCCGCGCCGAAACAAAGCCGCGCCCAACCGCGCCTCGACGGTGCGGACATGGGCCGAAACGGCCCCTTGCGACACGCCCAGTTCCACCGCCGCCGCCGCAAAGCCACCAAGCCGCGCGGCGGCCTCGACCGCGCGCAGCGCATTGAGCGGCAGGTCAGGCGGGGGCGCGGGGGCGACAGGCATGGGCAGAGCCTCAATTTTTCTGACCCTCACAATCAGCAATCCTCGCGTTGACGTCCACCCCACCTGGCCGCGAAATGCCCGCACGCCACCTTCGGAGTCCGCCATGCACGACCTCTCCCCCCGCCCCTGGCTTTCGCCCGTCGCCGCCACGCGCATCGACGCCTTGCCATTGCCCGCCGACCCCTCCTCGCGGGTCGAGACACTGGCAGCAGAGACGCGCGCGATCCACGACGCCCGCGCCTTCAACCTGAACCCGGCCACAAACGTGATGAACCCGAGGGCCGAGGCGCTCCTGTCGTCCGGGATCGGCACCCGCCCGTCGCTGGGCCAGCCCGGCGAGAAATACGAAATGGGGCTGAGCGCCGTCGAAGAGATCGAGGTCATCGCCGCCCGCCTCGCCGCCCGCGTCTTTGACGCCGCCTTCGCCGAGGTCCGCGTGCCGTCCGGGGCGATGGCCAATCTCTTTACCTTCATGGCGCTCGCCCAGCCCGGCGATACGATCATCGCCCCCCCCGGCAGCATCGGCGGCCACGTCACGCACCATGCGCCGGGGTGCGCCGGGCTGTTCGGCCTGACGATCCACCCGGCCCCCGTGGATGCCGATGGGTATACCGTGGATGTCGATGCGCTGACCGACCTGGCCCGGCGCGCCCGGCCCCGGATCATCACCCTTGGCTCCTCGCTCAACCTCTTTCCGCATCCCGTGGCCAGGGTCCGCGCCATCGCCGACGAGGTCGGGGCCACGCTGATGTTCGACGCGGCCCACCTTTGCGGCATGATTGCTGGGCGGGCCTGGCCGAACCCCCTGACCCAGGGCGCACATGTCATGACCATGTCCACCTACAAGTCGCTGGGCGGCCCGGCGGGCGGGCTGATCGTGACCAATGATGCGGCCATAGCCCAGCGGCTCGATGCTGTGGCCTTTCCCGGCATGACCGCAAACTTCGACGTGGCCAAGACGGCCGCGCTGGCCGTCACGCTACAGGATTGGGTGACCTGTGGGACCGACTATGCCCAGGCCATGATCGCCCTGTCCCAGGCCCTGGCGCAGGCAGCGCAGGCCGAGGGTCTGCCGCTGTTCGAGACACCGCGCGGCGTGACCGAAAGCCACCAGTTCGCCCTGGACGCCGCCCCCTTCGGAGGCGGCCAGACCATGGCAAAACGGTTGGAGACGGCAGGCTTTCTGACCTGCGGCATCGGCCTGCCCCGCCCGGAGGTTCCGGGCGACATGAACGGCCTGCGCCTCGGCACGCCCGAACTGACGCGCCGCGGCGTCCGCCCCGCCGATGCGCCCGCGATCATGACGCTGTTCGCGCGCGCGCTGCGCGACGATCCGGTCACGCTGGCCCCGCAGGTCGCCGCGCTGCGCGCCCGGTTCACCGATCTTGGCTACGTCGCCTGAGACACCGGCAAGGGCGGCATGATACGCCGCCCTGCCAATCGGTCCCCGTAGGGCGGGGTTCACGCCGCCCCGGAGCCCTCGGCCCGCACATCGTCCATGAACTGCTGCACCCTGGCCACCGCCGCGCCCTGCACCCGCAGGCCCAGTTTTGACCGCCGCCACAGCACGTCTTCGGCCGTGCGCGCCCATTCCCGTGACATCAGCCAGCGCACCTCTGCTCCGGTCAGGGTGCCGCCGAAATCGGGGCCCAGATCGTCCAGCGTCTTGGCATCGCCCAGCACATCGCGCGCTTCGGTGCCGTAGTGACGCACCAGCCGTCTGGCCCAGGTCGGCGACAGGAAGGGATAGTCCGTCTCCAACCCGGTCACCAAACGCTGCACGCCGTCGACGGGAAAATCCCCGCCCGGCAAAGGCGCGTCATGGGTCCAACCCCCCGATGCGGTCGGCAGATGCGCCTCGATCTTCTCCATCGCCGCTTCGGCCAGCTTGCGATAGGTGGTGATCTTGCCGCCGAACACGTTGAGCACGGGGGCCCCCGCGTCATCGACCTTCAACACGTATTCCCGCGTCGCGGCGGTCGCCGAACTGGCCCCGTCATCATACAGCGGACGCACCCCGGAATAGGTCCAGACCACATCCGCATCGGTCAGGTCGCGCTTGAAATAGCCGTTGGCAAAGGCCAGCAGATAGGCCTGCTCTTCGGGGGTGCAGACGGGTTTCCGGTCGGGATCGTCATGTTCCGCGTCCGTGGTGCCGATCAACGTATAGTCGTCCTCGTAGGGGATCGCGAAGATGATCCGACCGTCCGCGCCCTGGAAGAAGTAGCATTTCTCGTGGTCATACAGCCGCTTGGTCACGATGTGCGACCCGCGCACCAGGCGCACGCCTTCCTTGGCGTTGGACCGGACCACACCCTTGATGACCTCACCGACCCAGGGGCCGGAGGCGTTGACCAGCATCTTGGCCCGCACCTGGCCCGACCGCTCCCCTTCCAGGGTGACGATCCATTCGCCGCCGTCGCGCTCGGCGGACACGACGCGGGTGCGGACATGGATGTCGGCCCCGCGCGCCTGTGCGTCGCGGGCGTTCAACACGACCAGACGCGAATCCTGCACCCAGGCGTCGGAGTATTCAAACGCCTTCTCGAACCGATCCTCCAGCGGCGTGCCTTCGGGCGTGCCGCGCAGGGAAATCGTGCGCGCACCGGGCAGGTACTTCGACTTGGCCAGGCCGTCGTACAGTGCCAGGCCCGTGCGGATCAGCCAGTCGGGCCGCTTGCCCTTCAGCCAGGGCATCACCGTGCCCAGCAGTTTGGACGTCGGCGTGCCCCCCTCGAACCGCATGTCCTTGGACAACGGCAGCACAAAGCGCATCGGCCAGGAGATGTGCGGCATGTTCTTGAGCAGAACGTCCCGCTCCCGCAGGGCCTCGCGTACCAGGCGCACTTCCCAATACTCCAGATAGCGCAGCCCCCCGTGGAACAGCTTGGTCGAGGCCGAAGACGTCGCACCGGCGAGATCCCCCATTTCTGCCAGGCCGACGGTCAGACCCCGGCCCACCGCGTCGCGCGCAATGCCGCAGCCGTTGATGCCGCCGCCGATGACGAAAAGGTCGTAGGATTCGCGCATGAGAGCCTCCAAAACGAAAACAAGCGAACATTTACGCTTTCCTTTTGGCGCGCGCAATGATTCAATTCAGGGACAAACGCCCGAGGCCCGTATGAGTTTCCGCCACCCCCAAATCCTTGACATCGCCCGGCGCGACGGGCGCGTGACGGTGGACGGTCTGGCCGAGGCCCTGGGCGTCACCGTGCAGACCATACGCCGCGACCTGAGCGAGCTGGCCGATGCGGGTCGGCTCTCGCGGGTTCATGGCGGTGCCGTTCTGCCCTCCGGCGTCAGCAACATCGGCTATGCCGACCGCCGCGCCCTCGGGGCGGAGGTCAAGGCCGCCATCGCCACCCGCGCCGCCGCGCTGATCCCGGACCGCGCGTCGGTCTTTCTCAACATCGGCACCACGACCGAGGCCGTGGCCCACGCCCTGCGCGGTCACACCGGCCTGATGGTGGTGACCAACAACCTGAACGTGGCCACGACGCTGGCGGAAACCGACGCCGAGGTCATCGTGACCGGTGGCACGTTGCGTCGTGCAGACGGCGGGCTGGTCGGCCCAATGGCCGCGGCGGCGGTGGACCGCTTCAAGGTCGACGTGGCGGTGATCGGCTGCTCGGCGCTCGATGCCGAAGGTGACCTCCTCGACTACGATCCCGGAGAAGTGGAAGTCGCCCGCGCCATCCTGCGCCAATCGCGCCGCACCGTCCTGGTCGCCGACGCATCGAAACTGACGCGCAAGGCCCCCGTCCGGATCGCGTCGCTGTCACAGATCGACACCTGGATCACCGACGCGCTGCCCGACCCGCTGGCCGAAAAATGCGCTGCCTGGGGCACCGAAGTGCTGCACCCGTAGGGCGCATTTCCAATGCGCCGCCCCGGCCCGACGGGTTTCCCCCAAACCGTACAAACCGCCGCCGGGTTTACCCCCAAAACGTGAAAATCAGCCGTCGCGCCCGGCCCGGTACCAACGGATCAAAGCCAAGCGATCCTCCTCGGCCATGCGCCCCATGATCGCCGGCGGCATCGCGTGGCTGACGCCCGCCTGCAGATAGATGCGCTTGGCGTGATGGGCGATGTCGGCCTCGGTTTCCAGATGCACGCCCTTGGGCGCCCAGCGCAGATTGCCCCAGACCGGTTCCCGCGCGTGACACATGGAACAATTGCCCAGCACGACATCGGATGCCGCCCCAAAGCCTTCGGCGCTTGCAAACCGTTGCTCTGAAACGGTTAACTGCCGGGCTTCGGAGTCCTCGTAGGTGTCGAACAGGGGGGCCGTGGACAGCCACATCAGCACCACAAAAATCACCGCCGTCGCGCCCAGCGTCCACCATGGCAGCGGCTTGCGCAGATGCATGGTGTTGAAGAAATGCCGGATGGTCACCCCCATCAGGAACACCAGCGCAGCGATGATCCAGGCGTTGTCGGTGCCCGTGGCCAGCGGGTAATGATTTGACAACATGAGGAAAATAACCGGCAACGTCAGATAGTTGTTATGCGTCGACCGTAGTTTCGCAATCGCTCCATACTTGGCATCGGGCACCCGGCCCGCCTTCAGGTCCGCGACCACGATCCGCTGGTTGGGCATGATGATGAAGAACACGTTTCCCGACATGATCGTCGCCGTCATCGCCCCCAGGTGCAGAAGGGCCGCGCGTCCGGTAAACACGTGATTCAACGCCCAAGACATCACCACGATGCCGGCAAACAGCACCAGCATCACCGCCGTTGGATTGCTTTTGAGCGGTGACCGGCAAAGCGCGTCATACCCCAGCCACCCGACAACCAGGAACGCCGCCGACACGGCGATCCCCTGCCAGACCGCAAGGTCCGCCTTGCCGGGGTCCAGCAGAAACAGCTCTGCCCCGGACCAGTAGACCACCGCCAGCAACGCGGCACCCGACAGCCAGGTGGCATAGCTTTCCCATTTGAACCAGGTCAGATGCTCCGGCATCGCCGCGGGTGCCACCAAGTACTTCTGAATATGGTAGAATCCGCCGCCGTGGACCTGCCATTCCTCGCCGTCGGCAGGACCGGGGATGGAGCGGTTCAGACCCAGATCCAGCGCGATGAAATAGAACGACGACCCGATCCAGGCCACCGCGGTGATGACATGGGTCCAACGGACGGCGAATTCGATCCAGTCCCAGAATATCGCAAGGTCGTGCATGTGTGTTCCTGTCGAAAAGCCTTGGCGACGGTCTCATGCCGCCTCGCCGGGATCAACTGCCCCACATCACCCAAAACAGAAAGACAAGGCCCAGAACCAGCAAGGCCACGGCCCGGAATCCGCGCCCCTGCAACCGTCAGCTCCCGCGGTAAGTCGAATAAGCGTAGGGGCTTAGCAGCAAGGGCACGTGATAATGCATATCCTCGGACAGGCCGAACCGCAGCGGGATGTCGTCCAGGAACAGGATCTCACCATCGACCAGACCTTCGGCGCGCAGCCAGGGACCTGCATGAAAAATCAGCTCATAATTGCCGGGCTCGAACGCATCCTGCCCAAGGATTGGTGCGTCTGTGCGCCCGTCGGCATTGGTCATCGCCTCTGCAATCGTCTCGCGCCCCTCGGGCGTGAGACGCACAAGCGTCACGGCCAGCCCCGCCGCCGGTCGCCCGCGCGCGGTGTCCAGAACATGCGTCGTCAGATAGCCAGCCATGGTGCGACCCCCTGTTTCTTCTCGGCAAAAATACTCAAATCCCCGCGCTCAACCGAGCATGGCGATTGACGTCCTTGTACAGCAGATAGCGAAACGGCCCCGGCCCGCCCGCATAGCAGGCCTGCGGGCAGAAGGCGCGCAGCCACATGAAGTCGCCGGCCTCGACCTCGACCCAATCGCGGTTGAGCTTGTAGACCGCCTTGCCTTCCAGCACGAAAAGTCCGTGTTCCATGACGTGGGTTTCTTCGAACGGAATCGTGCCGCCGGGCTGAAAGGTGACGACATTGACATGGAAGTCGTGCGCCGTGTCCTCGGGCGAGACAAAGCGCGTCGTGGCCCAACGTCCTTCGGTGTCCGGCATGGCAACGGTGGTGGCCTGCGCCTCGGTCGTCACGAAGGACGCGGGCGGTGTCACCCCCGCAGCCGGGGTCCAGCGTTTGCGGACCCAGTGAAACAAGGCACCTTCGACCGAATGCAAGGACCAGTCAGCGCCCGCCGCGACATAGGCGTATCCGCCCGCCTCCAACCGATGCGTGGCACCGTCCAGCGTCAGATCCAGCGCGCCTTCGGTAACATAGATCACGGATTGCGCGGCGCGGTCCTCCTCGGGGGTGGGGCTGCCGCCGCCGGGGGCCAACTCTACCAGGTATTGCGAGAACGTCTCGGCAAAGCCGGACAGGGGGCGGGCCAGAACCCACATGCGCATCCCCTGCCAACCCGGCAGATAGGATGTCACGATATCGGACTGACAGGTCCGGGGGATGACCGCGTAGGCCTCTGTAAAGACGGCGCGCCCGGTCATGAGGGCGCTTTGCGGGGGTAGACCTCCAGGTCTCATTGACGACTCCAAACGGTGGGGAACCAGTCTTCGCGCAGGCGGTCCCCGGATTGCATTCCATGTCCCGGAAAGGGCGGTGAGGTCGGGCCGGGCCGCGCGACGACGCGCGCGTCATCCCCCACGAAGCGCAGCGAAAACGCGCGCCGCCGGGCCGACGTGGTATTGCCCCGCGCGCCGTGCAGCGTATCGAAGGAAAAAGCCACGGCATCGCCGGGCGCCATGTCCCACTCCAACACGGGCATGCCTTCGGCGTCGGGGTCGGGCACGGGACGGTAATCGCCAGGGAAGAACGCCTGCTGCGACACCCATCGGGTCGGCAGAACGGGTCGGTCCCAAAGGTGGCTGCCCGCGACCAGCCGCAGGGTCGCATCGCCCACCGGATCAAGCGGCACCCAAAAACTGACCGTCTGGCTGCCGCCAACGAAGTAATAGGGCCCGTCCTGATGCCAGGGGGTCGCGCGGGACGTCCCCGGTTCCTTGACCAGCACATGATCGTGGAACAATTGCACGCGGTCTGATTGCATCAACGCCGCGGCGGCCCCGGCGATGGCCGGGTCGCGGGCGGCGGCCTCCATGGCTGGGAACCGGTGCCAATTGACATAGTCGTCAAAGAACCGGCCCGCCTCGCCCATGAGAGTGTTTTCGGCGGCATGCGGACCCGGGGCCGCCATGTTGTCGGCCAAAGCGGAGCGCAGGGCTTCGACATGCCCGGCGAACAACCCGCGCAGAACGACGGCCCCATCGCGGGCAAAGGCGTCGATCATGTCGGGGGCAAGCTGCGTCATTCCCCTTCCCTGCCGGAACTGCGACATCGCGTCCAGTCCGGTCGCGGTGGTGCTGCATGTCTCCGGACCATATGCCTGCGGAATGACCAGAACGGAGAGCCGATGCCCCTGCCCGAGTCCTTTCGCCCTGAAGCGGTCGTTTTCGACCTGGACGGCACCCTGATCGACAGCGCCGGCAGCTTGCATGCCGCTGCCGCCGCCATGATGCGCGAATTGGGATTGCCGGAGCCGGACTTGCCCACGGTCACCGGCTTTGTCGGCAATGGTGTGCCGCGCCTGGTGGAGCACTGCCTGGCCTGGGCCGGAGCAACAGGCAGGCAGGCCGACGGGTTGGCCGTGTTCCGCCAGATCTATGACGCCGATCCCGTGACAGGCGTGGTAGTCTTCGATGGGGCCCGGATGGTGCTGGAGACGCTGGTGGCGGAGGGTCTGATGATCGGCCTCTGCACGAACAAGCCAGAGGCACCGACCCGGACCCTGCTGGCAGCGCTGGACCTGCCACGGTTCGATGCGGTTGCGGGCGGGGACACGCTGCCACACCGAAAACCCGCGCCAGAGCCGCTTTGGCATGTTCTCTCGGATCTGGGTGTTTCCGTGGACCGGGCGCTATTCGTGGGCGATTCGTCCGTGGATGCGCAGACGGCCCATGCAGCAGGCGTGGCCTATGTTCACGTGCCCAGCGGATACGGTCACGGCATCGGGCCGGATGCCGACGTGACGTTGTCGCATCTCAGCGATCTGATTGCGGTGGTTAGGAACATTCGCAGCTAGACATTTCCAACGAATCACCCATGTGGCATGATGATCCCGTAGAAACGTTGGGGGCGCGCGGTTGCGCCAGAGACCGGGATACAGGTCGATTCGGAAGATGGCAAAGTTCAAGGAACAGATTGCGGCCATGCCGCTGCGGTGGCACGACGGCGACGTCGAGGTCCTCATGGTGACGTCCCGCGACACCGGTCGCTGGGTCGTGCCCAAGGGCTGGACCATGAAAGACGTGAAGCCCTGGGCCGCAGCCGCCATCGAGGCGATGGAAGAGGCCGGCGTCAAAGGGCACATCGCGCGCGAGGTGTTTGGCACCTACCACTACGACAAGGTGCTCGATGACGCCAAAACCGTCGCGTGCCGTGTTCAGGTCTACCCGATGATCGTCGACGAAGAGCGTGACAAGTGGAAGGAAAAGGCCGAACGCACCCGCCGTTGGTTCCCCGTCGGCGAAGCTGCGGACCTGGTCGACGAAGAGGAGCTGTCACAGCTTTTGAAAACGCTGGTCAGCAAACCAAAAAAGACCCCTGTGGCGGGGCCTTTGCTACGCCGGGCGGCGTCCTGACAGATCAGATCGTCGTCAGCGGCGGGGATCACGCGGATCGTTGCGCACAGGAATGGGGATCGCGTCGGGCTGCGGGGCTAGTGCCCCGATCAGATCGGCCATGCGATCCTTCAGGATGTCGGTCAGCTTGTCGAGCGGTCCGCGCGTATCAGCCATCATGAACTCCCTTTCCTGTCTCAAAGTTGGAGCGATCGGCCCCCGGCTTCAAGGGGAGATTGCAAAAAGGCGGAATTCCGCCTGCAATTTGAGGAATAATCGCGCCGTTTACAGACACCCACGCAGCTCGACCGCACCGGACGCGCCGATCACCGTCATGCGCACGTTTCCCGTATCCAGATCGACCGCCCCACCGGTCGTTGCCATCAACTCCGAGGTGGCGCGCAGCTGATCGCCATCTCGTTCCACGGTGGCATCCGTGACCCAAAGATCCTGGTCATCCAGCTCGAACACCACGGCCTCTGTCCCGCCAAGGAACGGCAGATCCAGGACACCCGACAAGATCGCGCCATCCTTGCTGGCCACGACGGTACAATGGGCATCGGTCGACAGCCGGCGGGGCCGATCCAGCATTGCAGCATGGATAGAGGCGTCGGGCTGTCCCACGTCCGGCAAGGCCGCCCCGACCGCCAGTTGCGCGGGCAGGCAGATCTCGGCGCAGACACCCAGGTTCAAATCGCCCTGCAGGTCCATGGCGCGGCCCTGGTCCGTCGGGGTCACGATCAACGGCAGGACGAAACCTTCGGTATACCCGATGGAGATGTAATCCCCTTGGCGGAAAATCTGGGGTGTGGGCCAGGCGGCGGCAACCTGGGCCACGTTGCCGGAACGGCTCCAATCGAACTGCGGGGCAATCCCGCCAGAGCCTGCGGTCCGCCAATAGGTCCGCCAACCGGGGCGCAGCGACACGCGCAGCGCCGCGACATGGGTGCCGTCCGCCGCTCGCCAACCGGGCAGAACCTCGACCGAGATGACGTCGCTCATGTCCTCCGGGCCGGCCTGGGCCATGGCAAGCTGACCGGTGGCCAAAACCAGCGCGCCGGCAAGGGCAGCGATTGCGGCAAGACGCAAACAGAATTGGAGGATCATTTTCATACTCCTTCCCTAGGCTATCACGGAAAGGAACTGAAATCACGCCTGCGACACCGCCCCGTGAGGTCAGGGCCGTGGCGCGGCAGCCCGGCGCAGGCGGTCGTTGATCGCCCGTCCAAGACCCCGATCGGGGATCGGTGCCACGTCGATACGATGGTGCCCGCGCGCGCGGGCCAGCGCATCGGCACGGTGCAGGGCGTCAAACAGGCTCGCCGCCGCCTCGGTCAGGTCGCCATCCGGGGACAGAGACAGGTCGCCCGCGACCGGGCCGAACCCGATCAACACGGCGTCCGGTGCGCGGTGGCTGATGTCCAGGCGCACCGGCGCGCCCGGCGCGTAATGCGACGCAAGCTGACCCGGTGCCTGGACGCGCCCCGGCGTGACGTCACGCGTTAGGGGGTACCCCAGGATGGCCTCGATCCTCTCGGCGGGCAGCCCGCCTTCGCGCAGCAGAACCGCCGGGTCCGGGCGCAGAATCGTCGATTCCAGCCCGACGTCACAGGCCCCACCATCGAGAACCGCATCGATACGACCCGACAACCCGTCGATCACATGGTCCGCGCGCGTCGCGCTGATCCGCCCCGAAAGATTGGCCGACGGCGCCGCCACGGGCCGCCCCACTGCGCGCAGCAGGTCCCGCGCCAACGGCGCGGCGGGCACGCGCAGCGCCACGGTGTCCAGCCCCGCCGTCACCAGAGACGCCACCCCCGCCCCCGGTCGCAGCGGCAAGACGAGGGTCAGCGGTCCGGGCCAAAAGGCCGCCGCCAGCGCCCGCGCCTCGGGGCCCATCGTCACCAGCGCCTCGGCCTCCTCGGCGTCCGGCAGATGGACGATAAGCGGGTTGAAACTGGGTCGCCCTTTGGCCGCATAGATCTTTGCCACGGCCTGCCCGTCGGTCGCATCCGCACCCAATCCGTAGACCGTCTCGGTCGGAAACGCGACGAGCTTGCCCGCCCGCAACAGCTCGGCCGCTGCCGCCACGCCGTCAGGCGGGGTCAAACGGATCAAGTGACGCTGTGTTTCAGTTGATGCCATGGGACGACGCACCCTAGGTTATCGGCAATTGGCACAAGCCTATAGTGTTCCTCAGTCCCGAATGGGAGGTCCCAACATGCCCTATCGCGCGCCCGTCTCCGAATTGCGCTTTGTCCTCGACCATGTGGTCGGATTTGACCGCGTTGCCGCGACTGACCGGTTCGCCGAAGCCACCCCCGAGACGGTCGAGGCGATCCTGACAGAGGCCGGCCGCCTGTCGGAAGAGGTCCTCGCCCCCCTGAACCGGCAGGGAGACCTGCACCCGGCACATCTGGAAAACGGCGTCGTGCGGACGTCGCCCGGCTTTGCCGACGGCTTTGCCGCCATCGCAGAGGGCGGCTGGCTGGGCATGTCCGCCGACCCCGAACACGGCGGCATGGGCCTGCCGATCGCGCTGACCATGGCTGTAAACGAGATGATCGGGTCGGCCTGCCTGGCGCTGCAGTTGAACCCGTTGATGACCCAAGGCCAGATCGAGGCGCTGGAGGCCCATGCCTCCAAGGAGATCAAGGCGCTGTATATCCCCAAGCTGATCTCGGGCGAATGGTGCGGGACCATGAACCTGACCGAGCCGCAGGCCGGATCGGACGTCGGCGCCCTGCGCACCAAGGCCGAACCGAATGGCGACGGCACCTATGCGGTGACCGGGCAAAAGATCTACATCTCCTGGGGTGACAACGATTTTTCACAGAACATCTGTCACCTCGTGCTGGCCCGCCTGCCGGATGCCGCGCCGGGCACCAAGGGAATCAGCCTGTTCATGGTGCCCAAACGCATCCCGGACGCCGACGGCACCCCCGGCGTGGCAAACACGCTGAGTGTCGTGTCGCTGGAACACAAGCTGGGCCTGCACGGCTCGCCCACTGCGGTCATGCAATACGACGGGGCGACCGGCTGGCTGGTGGGCGCGCCGCACAAGGGCATGGCCGCCATGTTCACCATGATGAACAACGCCCGCCTGGGCGTCGGCGTTCAGGGCCTGTCGGTGGCCGAGGCCGCGATGCAGCACGCCATCGGATACGCCATGGAACGCCGCCAGGGGCGCACCGCTGGGGGCGCAGGCACCATCCTGGACCACGCGGACGTCCGCCGCATGGTGCTGGACATGAAGATCGACACATTCGCGGCCCGGGCCATCGCGATGGATTGCGCCGTCGCGCTGGACATGGCCAAGGCCACGGGTGACGACGCCTGGGCGGCACGCGGCGCGCTGCTGACGCCCATCGCCAAGGCCTTTGGCACCGACACCGGCATCGAGGTGGCCCAGCAGGGCATTCAGGTCCACGGCGGCATGGGCTTCGTCGAGGAAACGGGGGCCGCGCAATTCCTGCGCGACGTGCGCGTCACCGCGATCTACGAAGGCACCAACGGCATTCAGGCCATGGATCTGGTCGGCCGCAAGTTGATGGACGGCGGGGCTGCGGCCTATGCCCTGCTGGACGACCTCGCCGAGACGGATCACGCGGGCCTGCAGGCCGCTGTGTCGGACCTGCGCTCGGTGACAGAGTGGATGGTCGCGCAGGACATGCAGGATCGTTTCGCGGGGGCCGTGCCATACCTGGCGGCGTTCGCGCGCGTGTTGGGGGCCGCCTACCACCTTCGCGCCGCGGCGGCGGACCCCACCCGCGGGCGTCTGGCGCAGGTGGCCGTGGCGCGCATGCTGCCCGAGGCCCAGGCCGAAATGGCCAAGGCGCGCAGCGGGGCTGCGGCGCTGTTTGCCCTGTCCTCCGACGAGATTGCGGCCTAGGCCTGCGGCGACGGCATCGTCATCGGTGCCCCGCCCTTGGCAGATGACGCCGTCGGGCATGTCGAGACGTAGAAAACGAGGCCGCGCGTGAAGGACCTGGAAATCCCCGATGGCTATGCCGGTCTGACCTTCCCGTGGGAGGCGCCGCCCGCCGAGGGCGAGGCCATCGAGGTCGCCGAAGGCGTGCTCTGGGCGCGGCTGCCGCTGCCGATGACGCTGGACCACGTCAACGTCTATTTCCTGCGCGAGGGTGCGGGCTGGGTCATGGTCGATACCGGTTTCGACACCCGGCGCACGCGGGCCATCCTTGAAAAACTGCGCAAGGGCCCCCTGGGCGGGGATCCGATCCTGCGTGTTCTGGCGACCCATCATCACCCCGATCACATCGGGCTGGCCGGCATGCTGCAGGCCGAGGGCGCAGAGTTGCTGACCACGCGCACCGCCTGGCTGATGGCACGGATGCTGGTTCTCGAAGAACAACCCCTGCCGACGGCCGAGACGCTGGCCTATTGCCATCGCTGGGGCATGGACGCGGAGGTCCTGGCACAGCGGGCCACGGAACGGCCGTTCAACTTCGCGGATGTGGTGGCACCCCTGCCCGTGGGCTACACCCGGATCCAGGAAGGTGATCGCCTGACGCTGGGCGGGCGCACCTGGCGGGTGGCGCGGGGCGACGGCCATGCGGTGGAACATGCCGTTCTGTTCGAGGAGGGGGGAACCCTGGTGCTCGGCGGGGACCAGCTGTTGCCAGGGATCTCTCCGAACCTTGGCCTCTACCCTTCAGAGGCAAACGCGGATCCCGTGCAGGACTGGATGACCGCCTGCGAAACCCTCGCCCCGCTGGCCCGACCCGACCAACTGGTCCTGCCCGGCCACAAGACACCTTACCTCGGACTGCCGACCCGCCTCGCCTCCTTGCGGCAGAACCACGTGTCGGCGCTGAACCGCCTGCAGGCGCATCTGGATGTCCCCCGCACTGGCGGTGACTGCTTTGCGCCGCTGTTCAAGCGCCGGATCGACGACAAGATATATGGCCTCGCATTCTTCGAAACCATCGCCCACCTGCAGCATCTGCATCTGACGGGCCGTGCCACGCGGACGACACGGGACGATGGCGTCTGGCTGTTTCAATCGACCTGATCCGTCCTTGGCAGGCCGCGCGCCCCGGGCGGCGTCGCCTCGACGGGAAACCTCTGGTGCCGCGCAGGCAAGCCGCCTAGCCTGCGCCCATGGATGACATACAAACCTCTGCCGAAGCGATGGAAGCCGACGCCCTGCCCCGGCAGGCCGAGCTTCGCCCGGATGGGCGCGACCATGCGGGCCCGATGCCAGATGCCCTGGCCAAACGTCCGCCAGCCGCCAAAAGCGCGGCGGAGTGGGCCTATCAACGAGTCATCGCCTATCTGAAAACCTTTGAGGAAAACCTGGACGAAAGCCAGGACGTCGCCATGGGGTTTTCCGGCGGGCCTGCGGGCAGTTTGCGGATCGAGGGCATCGGTTTCAGCGCCCCCGACCTCGTCACCTTCAGCGGGCACGACGATCACGGTCAGCAATGTCAGCAGGTGCTGCACGTCAGCCAGCTCAACGTGATCCTGCGCGCCGTCCCCCGCCCCGCCAACCAGCCGGAGCCGCTGCGCATCGGCTTTCGGCTCGCCCGTGCCCTGCAAGAGGCAGAGGACGCGCAAACCGCCGCACCCACCCCCTCGTGACAGCCACCGCCAGAGCGGTTATTGGGGGTCAAATCCAAACACCCGAGGACGACAGACATGGCCGACGAACACAAGCCTGGCAGCATGGACATCACCGAGCAGGAGAAGACCTTCGAGGGCTTCGTGACCTTCACCAAATGGACCGTCATCGCGATTCTTGCGCTGCTGGTCTTCCTGGCGATCTTCCGGACCTGAGCCGATGCTCCGCGCGCTTCTGCTGGCGGCTGTCTTGCCGCTTTTGGCGGCCTGTGGCGCGGACAACGTCTACGCCCCGTTGGAAGAGGTGCAGGCCCGCGCCTATGCCGCGCCCGGCCCTGCAAAGCTGACGCTGATCACGGCGATCAACAACCGGTCGGGATCGGGCGGGCATTCCGCGTTGATGGTGTCGGGCAGCCAGCGGGTGATCTTTGATCCCGCGGGCACCTGGCACCACCCGACCGCGCCGGAACGCGGAGACGTC
This sequence comes from Jannaschia sp. M317, assembly GCF_025141175.1. Classification (NCBI taxonomy): domain Bacteria; kingdom Pseudomonadati; phylum Pseudomonadota; class Alphaproteobacteria; order Rhodobacterales; family Roseobacteraceae; genus Jannaschia; species Jannaschia sp. M317. Next base: position 241,571 of record NZ_CP081155.1, read on the forward strand.
ATCTTTGGCATCACGCCGACGATGCTTGAATTCTACATCGACTACCACGCGCGCCCGACCTACCACGTGGTCATTCAGGACATCACCGTGGACGCGGCGACCGCCGAGCGGGCGCTGGCCCTGGTGCAGGCCCATGGCCCGGCCAGCAAGGCGACCTGCGGGCAAACCGTCTCGGGCCTGCTGCAGGAGCTGGGCTTCTCGGGCGTCCGCCGCGCCTGGTATCCCGACCGGATCATGCGCGACTTTGCCGAAGTCCCGGGCGTGACCGAGCGCAAGGTCTTCGACGACACCGTCGATGCGCATTCGCCGGAACGGCCCCGCGTCGTCGCCTTGACCGATGATGGCTTTGTGCGCGCTGGCAGCTGACACCATAAAGGCGCGCGCATTTCACCGACGCTCCCCCCTCCCTGCGGCTCTGTTCCCGCCGCGACGACGGGGCCCGTCGATGAATTGGACCGGCGCGGCACGCTGATCGCGACCATCCTCGCCTCCAGCCTGGCATTCGTGCTGGGATCCATCGTCACCGTCGCGCTGCCGCAGATGCAGGCCAGTTTCAACGCGGGTCCGACCGGCGCGCAATGGATCGTGACAGCCTATTTGCTGCCGCTTGGGGCCTTTGTCCTGATGGGGGGCGCGCTGGGCGATCATTACGGCCGCAAACGGGTCTTCGAGGCCGGGCTCCTACTGTTCGCCGCGACCTGTCTGATGTGTGCCCTGGCCCCCTCCTTTCCGATCCTCATGGTTGCCCGCGCCCTGGAGGGGCTGGCCGCCGCCCTGATCGCGCCGACGTCGCTGGCGATCATCGCCAACACCTTTACCGGCCCCGCGCGCGGGCGGGCCGTCGGCACCTGGGCCGGGGTGGGCGCGGCGGCGGGGGCACTGGCCCCGGTGCTGGGCGGGGTGATCGTGGACCTTGCGGGCTGGCGCTGGGCCTTTGCCGCCATGGCCCCGATTGCCCTGACGGCCTGGTGGGTGGCGCGGGACGCCATCCGCGAAAGCCGGGCCGACGGGGCCGCAGGCGCGCCGCTGGACTGGACCGGTGCCGCGCTGATCTCGGCGGGGTTGCTGGCCTTGGTCTGGGGCCTTGTCGCGCTGCCGGATCGGGGGCTGACGGTCGAGGTCATGGCAGCACTCGTCGCGGGGGCTGCGTTGGTGGTGGGCTTTGTGTGGGTCGAGGCCAACAAGGGCGACCTTGCGATGACCCCGTTGCGATTGTTCCGGGACCGGGTGTTCTCGGGACTGACCCTCTTTACCTTTGCGCTTTACGCCGCACTGGGCGGGCTGATGCTGCTTCTGCCCTACATGTTGATCCAGTCGCAGGGCTATTCCGCGACGGCAGCGGGCGCCGCCATGCTGCCTTTCCCTCTGATCCTCGCAGTGTTGTCGCGGGTGGCCGGGGGGCCATTGGCGGACCGGTTCGGTGCGCGCCGGCTGTTGACGGTTGGCGCGGGTCTGGTGGCCGGCGGCTTTGCGCTGTTTGCGGTGATCCCCGGGACCGGGGTGTCCTACGCGGTCCACATCCTGCCTCCGCTGGTCGTGCTTGCGCTGGGCATGTCACTGGCGGTCGCGCCCCTGACCAACGCCGTCCTCGGCTCCGCCGGAGAACGCCATGCAGGCGTCGCGTCGGGGCTCAACAACGCGATCAGTCGGATCGGCGGGCTTTTGGCCACTGCCCTGCTGGGGCTGGTGCTCTTGTCGAATGACCTGGTGACCGGGTTCGCGACCGCGGCCTGGGCGGGGGTGGCGCTGGCGCTGATCTCGGCGGTCATTGCCGCGACCATGCTGCGCGCCGATACCTGAGGCCGAAACGAAAACCCCCCGGTCGCCACAAAGGGCAACCGGGGGGTCAAATCGTCGGTCTCAGAACCGCGGGCGACTTACATCATCCCTTCGCGCTGAGCCTTCTTGCGAGCGAGCTTGCGGGCACGCCGAATTGCTTCGGCCTTCTGCCGCGCTTTCTTCTCGGAGGGCTTCTCGAAATGTTGCTTGAGCTTCATCTCGCGAAACACACCCTCGCGCTGCAGCTTCTTTTTCAGGGCCCGGAGGGCCTGATCGACATTGTTGTCGCGAACGCTGACCTGCATGTGGTTTTCACCACCTTTCTAAGTTGGAGTTGTCGGATAAATCCGTGCAGGAGGTGGCCCTATAGGCCCAAGTCGCTATCTTGTCCAGTATCCACACCCAGCGGAGCCAGACCCATGACCGACCTCAAGGACCGCCTGATCGACGCTGCCCTGCCCCATGTCCCCTTTGACGGCTGGTCAGAGGCGACGTTCCGCAACGCCGTCACCGATGCCCAGCTCACCCCGGCGCAGGCGCGCATCGCCTTTCCGCGCGGGGCGGTGGACCTTGCGGTGGCGTTTCACCGGCGTGGCGACGACCGCATGCGAACCGCCCTGATGGCCGAGGATCTGTCCGAGATCCGCTTTCGTGACCGCATTGCCCATGCCGTCCGCCTGCGTCTGGAAATCGCCGAGGAACACAAGGAAGCCGTGCGCCGGGGCGTCACGCTTTTTGCGCTTCCGATCCATGCCGCCGATGGGGCGGCTGCGCTCTGGGGGACGGCGGATGCGATCTGGGACGCGCTGGGCGACGCCTCCGATGATGTGAACTGGTACACCAAACGCGCGACACTGTCGGGGGTATATTCGGCCACGGTTCTCTTTTGGCTGGGCGATCAGTCCGACGGCTACCGCGAAACGTGGTCCTTTCTCGACCGTCGCATCGACGATGTCATGCAGATCGAGAAGCTGAAAGCCCAGGTCCGCAAATCTCCCCTGCTTTCGCGGATGATGGCCGGGCCGAACCTGATCCTGGACAAGATCCGCGCGCCCGCTCGCCCGCCGCGCGGCGATCTGCCCGGTCTCTGGCGCGATCCGTCCTGACCGCGGGCGGGGCGCGGCGTGAACCCCGCCCTACAGGGCATCGTGCACCGGGAACGCGGCACCTAGCCCTCCTTCTTCGGCGCGTCTAATCTGTGCGCAACGCCAGCATCAGACGGGGGACAGATGGTCGATCTGCCGCATACCATGACCGCAATCGAGATCACCGCCCCCGGCGGCCCCGAGGTCCTGCGCCCCACCACGCGCCCCGTGCCGCACCCCGGACCGGGCGAGATCCTGATTGCCATCGACCATGCGGGCGTGAACCGGCCCGACGCCCTGCAACGGGCCGGAGCCTACGATCCGCCCAAGGGGGCCTCGGACCTGCCGGGGCTGGAATGCGCGGGCACTGTGGCGGCAACCGGATCGGGGGTCAGCCGCTGGGCCGCGGGCGACCGGGTCTGTGCCCTGCTGCCCGGCGGCGGCTATGCGGAATATGCCACGACGCCGGCCGACCATGCCCTGCGCCTGCCCGACGGGATGTCGATGGCGCAGGCGGCGGCATTGCCCGAAACCTTCTTCACGGTCTGGACCAATGTGTTCGACCGGGGCCGGTTGCGCGCGGGCGAGCGGTTTCTGGTCCACGGCGGCACCTCGGGCATCGGGACCACGGCGATACAGCTGGCGCGTGCACGCGGCGCACGCGTCTTTGCCACCGCTGGATCGCCGGAAAAGGTCGCGGCCTGCACCGCGCTCGGGGCCGAAGCGCTGAACTACCGCGACGAAGATTTCGTTGACCTCCTGCGCGCCGAGGGTGGGGCCGACGTCATCCTCGACATGGTCGGCGGCGACTACCTGCCCCGCAACCTCAAGGCGCTGGCCGAGGATGGCCGCCTCGTGCAGATCGCCTTCCTGACGGGGCCAAAGGTCGCGGTGAATTTTGCGCCCTTGATGATGCGCCGCCTGACGATCACCGGCTCGACCCTGCGGCCACAGTCGGACCTGGCCAAGGCCCGCATCGCAGAGGCGCTGCGCGCCGAGGTCTGGCCCCTGCTGGACGCGGGCACCATCGCACCCGTGATGGATCAAACCTTCCCGCTGGCCCAGGCCGCCGCCGCCCATGCCCGCATGGAAGCGGGCGACCACATCGGCAAGATCACCCTGAAGGTGCGCTGATCCCTTCCGACCCCTGGCCTCAAACACCTCAGGGAGCACGAGGGAGGATCCCTCGCTCCGCCCGTTGTCCCACGCGAAAGCTTGCCCCATGGATCTCGACGTCACCCATCCCGCGCTCTCGGACCTGCGTCGCCGGGCGCGCCGCCGCATGCCGCATTTCGCCTTCGAGTATCTCGACAGCGGGACAGGGCGCGAAACCGGGATCCACCACAACCGCGCGCGTCTGGACGCGGTCCGCTTCATGCCCGCGATCCTGCGCGGTGACCTGCAACCGGACCTGACACGCGCGACGCTGGGCACAACCTATCCGCAGCCTTTCGGCGTGGCACCTCTGGGCATGGCCGGACTGCTCTGGCCAGATGCCGAACGGATCCTGGCCGCCGCCTGCGCCCACCACCGCATGCCCTATGGGCAATCCACCGTTGCCGCCGCCACCCCCGAGGACACAGGCACCATCGCGGGCGACATGGGCTGGTTTCAACACTACCCGGTCAACGACGCGGGCATCCGCCGCGACATGCTGGCCCGGATCAAGGCGGCCGGGTGGAAGACACTGGTCGTCACCGTCGACGTGCCCGGCGAAAGCCGCCGGGAACGTCAGCGGCGCGCCCATGTGTCCATGCCGCCGGTGATGACGCCCAAAATCATCGCCTCGATCCTGTCGTGTCCGACCTGGGCGATGGGCATCCTGAAACACGGACAGCCGACGATGAAGTTCCCGAATTCCTACGCGCCTGCCGCCAAGGGGGCCGAGGCATTTACCCACGCGGGCCGTCTGATTCGCGGTTTTCCGGACGACGCCTACATCTCGGCCTTGCGGGCGGAATGGGACGGCCCCCTGATCGTCAAGGGCGTGGCAGAACCCGCCGACGCCGACCGCCTGATTGGCCTGGGCGTCGATGCGATCTGGGTGTCCAACCACTCTGGCAGGCAATTCGAGGGCGGCCCGGCGGCCATCGATTGCCTGCCCCCGGTCGCGGAAACGGTCGCAGGCCGGGTGCCCGTCTACTTCTGCTCAGGCGTCACGGGGGGGCTCGACATCCTCCGCGCCCTGGCCCTCGGTGCGGATTTCGTCTTTCTGGGAAAGGCCTGGTATTTCGCCTTGGCTGCCTTCGGGCGGGCCGGGGTCGACCATCTGGTCCATATCCTGCGCGCAGACATGGTTTCGAACATGACGCAGATCGGGGCCGCCACGCTGGACGACCTGCCGGGCCGCCTGATCCGCTAAGCGGCACACCCGCGGTTGACCGCTGGTGCGCCGCGCGCGGGCTGCCTCAGACGGTCAAGGTCCGCCGCACCGCATCCTGCCAACCGGTGTAGCGCGTTTCGCGGTCCGCCTCGGGCATCGTCGGTGCGAACTGCTGCTGCAAGGCCCAGCCCTTGGCGAATTCTTCCGGCCCCGGATAGACACCCGCCTGCATCCCCGCCAGCCAGGCCACGCCCAGGGCCGTCGTCTCGAGCACCTCGGGCCGGTCCACCGGCGCGCCCAGAATGTCCGACAGGAATTGCATCGCCCAGTCCGACGCGCTCATCCCGCCGTCTACGCGCAGGACGGTGTCGCCCAACCCGCCCTGACCTTCCATGTCGGCGGCCATCGCCTCCAGCAGGTCACGGGTCTGGTAGCCGACCGATTCGAGGGCCGCGCGCGCGAATTCAGCCGGGCCGGACCCGCGCGTCAGCCCATAGATCGCGCCCCGCGCCTCGGCGTCCCAATGGGGCGCGCCCAGACCGGTGAACGCTGGCACCAGATACAACCGCTGCGCCGCATCCGCCTGTTCCGCCAAGGCCTGCGTCTCGGAGGCCGAGCCGATGATCCCCAGCCCGTCGCGCAGCCACTGCACCACGGCCCCTGCGATAAAGATCGACCCCTCCAACGCATAGGTCGGCTTGCCGTCCAGCTGATAGGCCACCGTCGTCAGCAACCGATGGGTCGAGGCGACAGGCGTGTCGCCGGTGTTGAGCAGCGCAAAGCAGCCAGTCCCGTAGGTCGATTTCAACATGCCCTTGCCAAAACAGGCCTGGCCAAGCGTTGCCGCCTGCTGATCGCCCGCCACGCCCAGGATCTTGACCGACGCGCCCAGAATCTCCGTCGTTCCGAAGTCGGAGGCGCAGTCGCGCACCTCCGGCAGCATTCCCATGGGGATGTTCAACAGGCCGCAGACCGTCTCGTCCCAGGCCCCTTCGTGGATGTTGTAAAGCATCGTGCGGCAGGCGTTCGTAGCGTCCGTCACGTGGGACGCGCCGCCGGTCATGCGCCAGATCAGCCAGCTGTCGATGGTGCCGAACAGCAGGTCACCGGCCTCGGCACGCGCCCGCGCGCCCGGAACATTGTCGAGGATCCAGGCCAGTTTCGTTCCAGAAAAGTAGGGATCCAGCAAAAGCCCGGTCCGCGCCGTCACATCGGCCTCATGCCCCGCCGCTTTCAACCCGTCACAAAACGCCGAGGTCCGGCGATCCTGCCAGACGATCGCCTTGTGCACCGCCGCGCCGGTGGCACGGTCCCAGACCACTGTGGTCTCGCGCTGATTGGTGATGCCGATGCCCGCCACATCGGCGGCCGTGATCCCCTGCTTGGTCAGAACGTCGCGGCAGGTCGCCTCGACAGTGGCCCAGATCTCCTCCACGTCATGTTCCACCCAACCGCTGTCGGGGAAATGCTGGGGGAATTCCTGCTGCGCGGTGGAGGTGATCTTCATGGCGGCGTCGAACAGGATCGCCCGGCTGGAGGTCGTCCCCTGGTCAATGGCGAGGATATAGGTCATGGCGGGCTCCCTTTGATCGTCGCGGCGATGTTTGAAGGAATTAGTTGATGCGAGCAAGAGAGCCCCGCGTCAGACCGTCCCCGGCACCGCCCGCCCCTGTTCCGCAAATATGCACCCGACGCCCGCTGCGCCCCTATTGCGCTGCCTGGGCCACCAGTTCCACCACCCGCGGCCCCAGCGCCGCGACGATCACGGCCACGCCGTCCCGGTTGGGATGGATACCGTCGGCCTGCATATAGCGCGCCCGCGCTTCCTCCAGCGTTGCGTCAGCCAGCAGAGGGGCCAGAAAGCTCGTCTCGTGCAACACATCATAGGCCTCCGCCAGGGCGGGATACATGCCATCGAAGGCTGCCTTGAAGGCGGGGCCGTAGTTCCCCGGTGCCTCCAACCCGATCAGCAACACCGGCAGGCCGCGGTCGCCCGCCACGTCCGACAGGATGCCATCCAGGTTATCCCGGCTTGCCTGGGGCGGGATGCCGCGCAGCAGGTCGTTGCCGCCCAGCGCCACGATCATGGCGTCCACATCGTCGGTCAGCGACCAACCCAAGCGCGCCAGACCGCCCGCCGTCGTATCCCCCGAAACGCCCGCGTTGACGATCACCGCGTCCACACCTTCTGCATCCAGCCAGCCCTGTAGCTGCGGCACGAACCCCTGCCCGTCCGGCAGGCCGTATCCGGCAGTCAGCGAATCACCCAGCGCCACGACCGTCACCGGTTCCGCCCAGACCGGCGCGGCAAAAAGCGCGACGGCTGCGATCTGAACCGCCTTGTTCACATGCCGCCGCGCCCCATATGCGAAGGCACGCACACTAGACACGAGGCTCCCAATGGTTCTGTCGCTCCGCGATGTTTCGCTATCCCTGCAGGGCAATGCCGGGATGGTCGACATTCTCCACAACATCTCGTTGGAGGTATCGGCACGGGACACTGTGGGGCTGGTGGGTCCGTCGGGATCGGGCAAGTCATCTCTCCTGATGCTGATGGGCGGGTTGGAACGCGCCACCTCCGGCGCGGTAGAGGCCCTGGGACGGGACCTGACCGCGATGGACGAGGACGCGCTGGCCCGCTTTCGCCGGGAACATATGGGGGTGGTTTTCCAATCCTTCCACCTGATCCCGACGATGACGGCCCTGGAAAACGTCGCAACCCCCCTGGAACTGGCCGGTGCCCCCGACGCCTTCGACCGCGCGGCAGCCGAGTTGGAGGCCGTGGGCCTGGGTCACCGCACCCACCACTACCCCGCCCAGATGTCCGGTGGAGAGCAGCAGCGCGTGGCCCTGGCGCGCGCCGCCGCGCCGCGTCCTGATATTCTTCTGGCCGACGAACCCACTGGAAACCTGGATCAATCCACCGGAGAGGCGATCATGGACCTGCTGTTCGGGTTGCGCGACAGGCACGGCGCGACCCTGGTTCTCGTGACCCACTCGCTGGACCTCGCCCATCGCTGCGATCGCACGATCCGTCTCGTCGACGGACGCCTCGACAGCGACACCCGGCGCGAGGCGGCGGAATGACCCTCGCTTCCTTGTTTCAGAAACATGCAAACTCCAGCGCACCCCACCGCGCGCCCGGTTCGGCCCCTGTCCCCACCGACGCCCAGCCGCCCAACGCCTCCGGCCGCCGGGTCGTGCGCCGATGACCTGGCTTACCCACGCCTTTCGTATCGCCCGGCGCGAGCTGCGCGGCGGCCTTGCCGGATTTCGTATCTTCCTTGCGTGTCTCGCGCTTGGCGTTGCCGCGATTGCCGCCGTCGGCTCCGTCCGTGTGTCAATCACCGAGGGCTTGGAGAGGGAGGGACGCAACATCCTGGGCGGCGACGCCGAGGTCGAGTTCACCTACCGCCGCGCCAATGACGCGGAACTGGCCTATCTGGACGGCATCGCCGCCGAGGTCAGCGAGATCATTGATTTCCGGTCCATGGCCGCGACCGGAGACGGGATCGACGCCGACCGCGCGCTGACCCAGGTCAAGGCCGTGGATGACCTTTATCCCCTGGTGGGCAGGGTCGAACTCGACCCTGCCATCCCCCTGTCCGAGGCACTGGCGGGCGATGGCATCGTCGTCCATCCGGTTCTGGCCGACCGGCTGGGGCTGGCCATTGGCGACACGCTCTGGCTTGGGGCCAAACCGTTCACCATCCGCGCCCGACTGACGCGCGAACCCGACGCCGGGGCGGATGGCTTTGGTCTGGGTCCCCGGACGCTGGTGCGAACCGAGGCGCTGGAAGGCTCTGGCCTGCTGGCCGAAGGCAGCCTGTTCGACAGCCAGTATCGCCTGACCCTGCCCGACACCCCCGACGAGGCGCTGGATACGCTCAAGGCGGATACCCGCGAAACCTTTGCCGAGAGTGGCGTGCGCTGGCGCGACCGCCGCAACGCCGCGCCGCAGGTGGCGCGTTTTGTGGATCGGATCGGCAGCTTTCTCGTTCTCGTGGGATTGGCCGGTCTGGCGGTCGGCGGCGTGGGCGTTTCGGCGGCGGTGCGGGCCTATCTGGACCGCAAGACGGCGGTGATCGCCACGCTCAAGACCATCGGGGCCGAGGGCCGGACCATCTTTGCCGCCTACCTGATGCAGATCGGCGCGCTGGCATCGGTGGGGATTGTCCTGGGCCTGATCCTGGGCACACTCATCCCATTGGCCGCCGGTCCCTTTATCGAGGCACAGCTGCCGGTGCCCGTGGCCCTGGGCGTTCACCCCGGCCCGCTGGCCGAGGCGGCGGTCTATGGCGCGCTCACCGCGTTGATCTTCACCCTCTGGCCGCTGGCCCGTACCGAACAGGTGCGCGCGGCCTCTCTGTTCCGCGATGCGTCCGGGCCCATGCGGGGCTTGCCGCGCAAACGCTACATCGCGGCGCTGGCGGGCGCGGCATTGTTGCTGGTGGGACTCTCGGCCTGGCTGTCGGGTATCCCGACGCTGGCGCTTTATTCGGCGGGCGGCATCCTGGTCGCCTTGGCGGTTCTGATCCTGGCCGCCTGGGGCGTGCGCGCGCTGTCGCGTCGCCTGTCCCGCAGCCGTTTCGTGCGCGGCCGTCCCTCGCTCCGACTGGCGCTTGGCGCCGTGGGCGGCCCTGGCGGCGAGGCGACGGCGGTCGTGCTGTCGCTCGGCCTCGGCCTGACGGTCCTGGCCGCCGTGGGCCAGATCGACGCCAACATGCGCGCCGCCATCGACCGCGACCTGCCAGAGGTCGCGCCCTCCTACTTCTTCGTGGACATCCAGCCCGACCAATTGCCCGCCTTTCTGGACCGGGTGGAAAACGATCCCGCCGTCAGCCGCGTGGACGCGGCCCCCATGCTGGGCGGCGTCGTCCGGTCGCTGGGCGGCACACCCGCCTCGGAATTCGACCACTGGGTGACCCGCGGCGACCGCCGGATCAGCTATGCCGACGCCCTGCCCAAGGGCACCCGGATCACGGCAGGCGAATGGTGGCCCGAGGGCTACGACGGCACGCCGCAGGTCTCCTTCGCTCAGGAAGAGGCGGACGAACTGGGGGTGGAGATCGGCGATGTCGTGGTGATGAACGTGCTGGGCCGCGACCTGACCGCCACCGTCACCTCCTTCCGGGAGGTCGATTTTTCCTCCGGTGGGATCGGGTTCGTTCTGGTCTTTAATGAGGCCGCCCTGCGCGGCGCGCCCCACACCTGGCTGTCGACCGTCTACGCCGAGGAATCGGCCGAGGCGCAGATCCTGCGCGACGTGGCCGGAAACGCCCCCAACATCACCGCAATCCGCGTGCGCGACGCCATCGACCTGGTGACCGAGGCGTTGTCGGCGCTGGCTGCCGCGACAAGCTGGGGGGCGGGCGCGACCCTGCTGACCGGCTTCGTCGTGCTGATCGGGGCGGCAGCGGCGGGCGAACGGGGCCGGGTGTTCGAGGCATCAGTCCTGAAGACGCTGGGGGCCACCCGCCGCACGATCCTGACCAGCTTTGCCATCCGCTCCGCCCTGCTGGGCGCGGCGGCGGGGGTGGTGGCGATTGCGGGCGGGGCGCTTGCGGGATGGGGTATCCTGACCTTCGTGATGGACGCCCCCTATGCGTTCGAGCCTGTCTCGGCCCTGGCAATCGTCATAGGCGGTGCCTTGGCGACGCTGCTGGCGGGACTGGCCTTTGCCTGGCGCCCCCTGGCGGCGCGACCCGCGCAGGTGTTGCGATCACAGGAATGACGCGCGGGTCGCCACTGGCGGCCCGCCCCTCGCAAATGCTACGCAGCCTGCGATGACATCCCTCACCTATCGAATCCCCGCCCCCGGCCCAGGCCCAGGCCGCCTTTGGATCGGCCCGCGCCCGCGGGGCGAACGTCTGTCCGAGAGCATGGACCGCTACGGCCGCCAGGGGATCACCACGATCCTGTCGATGCTGGAACCCGCCGAAGCAGTAGAGCTGGGGCTGATGGCCGAACCGGATGCCGCTGCCAAGGCCGGCCTCACCTTTCTGTCGCACCCCATCGTCGATCACGGGCTGCCGGACCGCGCGCGTTTCGACCGCCTGCTGGACGGTCTGGCCGCCCGAATCCACGCGGGCGAGGGTCTGCTGATCCATTGCCGCGCCGGGATCGGGCGTTCGGGCATGGCGGTGTGCGGCACGCTGATCCGCCTGGGCGAGACGCCGCAGGACGCCATTCGCACCGTGTCGGAGGCGCGCGGCCTGCGTATCCCCGACACGGCCCAACAAACCGCGTTCATCGAGAGTCTGGGCAAAACCACCTAGCAGGGTGCCAGCCCCTCGGCGCAGCTGGGTCGAAACGCGGCGCGGGCGGGCGGCCCTGCCGTCCATATATCGCGTGCAACGCGCCAGCCACCATCCGCGCCCAATCGATAGATGTTCACGCCGTGGCCCGTTTCCGTCGCGGACACGCCCCCGGTGACCGGGGTCATTTCGACCCGGTAGGCATAGCGTTCAAAGGCCCAGGGTGCCGCGACGACTGTTTCCAGTGGGGTTTTCTGCCATCGGGCATCGATCGTCGCAAACACCTCCGCCGCCCAGACCGCGACTTCGGACTTGCCGGTCAAGGTGGTGCCGGGGCCGGTCAGGACGACATCATCGGTCACCGCCGCAAGAAAGGCAGGCAAGTCGGTCGCGGCGATGGCATCTGCATAGGCGCGATGGGCCGCCGCAACCTGAGGCACCGGCGACCCTGCGAAAGCGGCGGGGCCAACAAGGCAAAGCGCGAGAAGCGCGGTCGAGGCGACATGTGGAAACCTGGTAGGCATGGTGATATCCTGTCCTTGTGGTATGGCTATTACGTGAGAGGGCGCGGCAGGCCTTTCACAGTGTGATAATACCAACTTCGTCTGCATATCGCGTCTCAGGAATTGTTCCCGTTCTATTAGGTCAGCTAATAATGAGTCACCCGGACTGGACCGCCCTTCCACCGCTCAGCGCACTCCGCGCGTTCGAAGCGACCGCGCGCCTCGGCGGGTTCTCTGCTGCGGCCCGCTCTCTCAACGTCACCCCGGCGGCTGTCGCCCAGCAGGTACGCGCGCTGGAGGCGGACGTCGGCGCGCCCCTGGTCCGGCGCGAGGGACGCGGCCTGACCATCACGGCCGCCGGTCAGCAGCTGGCCACCCCCCTGTCCGAGGCCTTTGCCCTGATCGCACGCGGCTTCGCCACGACCCAGCGCAGCGCGGCGGAACAAGGCGTGCGGGTGTCGACAACCGAGCATTTCGGAAATGCCGTCATCCTGCCCAGAATGGCCGACTTCTGGCGCATGCACCCCGGCTGTCAGGTTTCTTTCACCCCCGACGGCAATCAGGCAAAGGTCGATTTCGACACCCATGACATCGTGATCCGGGGCGGTGGACCAGACGATGCCTGGCCCGGTCTGCGCCAGATTCCGCTGGTGCGAACGCCGATGATCGTCAGCGCTGCGCCCAGGCTGCTGTCCGGGGCGGTGCCGGATCTTCAGGCGCTGCCGTGGATTGCGGACACCTCGCTTGGCCCCGGCGCCTTTGACGCAATCCTGCGGGCGCTGGGCTGCGATCCCGACCACGTCACCCGCGTCAATCCCGGCAACCTGCGGTTTGACCTGGACGCGCAGCTTTTGGGCTATGGCCTCGGCTCCGGGCCGGAGGTGATCGTGGCCCGCCATCTTGCCGATGGCCGGCTTACGAAACTTTGCGAGGTGCCCGGCATCTCCGCCGTCTATTCCGCGCTGGTCCCCACCGGGCCGATGTCGCCGCAGGTGGCCCGGTTCCTTGCCTGGCTTCGGGGGATCTGTGCGGACCTGTCGGGCACGACCGCGGCCCCGCCCCCGTAGGGCGGGCTTCAGGCCGCCATGCCTCACGAAAAAAAGGCCCGGCAGAGGGGGACTTCTGCCGGGCCGAGGGGGGATGATATGCCTTAATGAAAAGGTCTTGGTGCTGAAATTCAGTTAAGCGGGATCTCGAAGAACATCGTCTCGCCGGAATGGTCGTCGACGCCGTCATTGTCGGTGACGACAAAGGCGCGGCCCTCGGGGGTGATAGCCAGCCCCTCGACCTTGTCGAGAACGTAGCCGCCGGTCGCCGTCAGATCGGCCATCAGATCACGCACGACCTGTTTTTCGACCACCGGCAGGGCCCCGCCCAGGGGTGCAGGCGTCAACCCGTCCAGGGCTACGCGGGTGATCTGTTTGACGCGGGCGGCGGCACCGATCTGGTTGTCCCGCTCGATCAGGTAGAGAAAGCCGTCGTGGGCGACGATCTCGCTCAGGCCGACCCAGCCGGTTTCGGCGGGTTCGGTCGGGTAGTGAACCGCGCCCCATTCCTCCGTCAGGAGATTGTAGCTGACCAGCTTGACCAGACCCTTGGGATCGTCCTGCCATTCGCGCTGGATCGCGATCCACAGGGTATCTCCGACGCGGGTCACGCCTTCCATGCCGAACCGCTTTTCCACCGACAGAAGCGCGGCGGGCAAGGCGATCTCTTCCTCGATCTCTCCGTCTGCGCCGACATGGAGCAGGGCGTGCGGGATCAACCGGTCGGTCCGACCTTCGGAGGCCAGCCAGAAGCCACCCTGCCCGTCGGTCGCGATCCCCTCCAGGTCGATCTTTTGCGCCGGACGGCCTGCACGGGTCACGTCGGTCGCAGCCACGATCCGGGCCGGGGTCTGGCTGGGGTCAATGGTGAAGATGCGCGGCTGGTAGCCGTAAAAGCTGTCGGATACCGCGTAGAGCATCCCGTCCTGGGCCACCATGCCCGACAGCGCGCCCCAACCGGTCAGCGTCTCCATCCCTTCGGAGGTAAGATGCGGATAGGCCACGGGGCCGTCCTGCATCTGATAGATCATGACATGGGCCCGCGCCCCGCCGTCTTCGATCAGGTCGCCTTCGTTGGCGGTGACCAGCAGGCCGCGGTCGGCCATGACGGCATAGCCCTCCGGCCCCACGCCCGAGGGCAGCAGTTGGGTCAGCACCGGCGCGGTCGGGTCGGTGACGTCATAGACACCCACGACCGAGGCCCGCTCCGCCCCGACGAACACCATCGGGGTGCCATTCACGGTGGCAAAGGCGACGCTCTCCGGTTCCACGCCCTTGGCGTCGGACCGCTTGTCCGGGTAATGGCCGATCTGCACGATGGCCTGTTCCAGCGAAACGCCGCTGTCCCAGACAACCGTGCCGTTCTTGTGGAAGATGGTCCAGCCGCGCGAGCCGCCTTCGTAGTCGCCTTCGTTCGCGGTGGCGAAATGGTCGGCGTCGATCCAGGTCACGGCATCGGGTTCGCGTTTGCGACCGTCCTGCGCCTCGGTAAAGATCAACGCGCCCCGCTCGTCCGTGGCGTCGATCCCGACAAGATCGACCGCCCCGGCGGAAAAGTGGCTGAGCACCGCGCCATCGCGGCCCAGCACGATCAGGTGGTTGTTTTCCTGCAGCGTCACGACCGTCTCGCCCAGGGCATTGATCGAGACGTATTCCGGCTCCGGGTCGCTGGGCGCGACCTGGGCCAGGCCGGTCACGTCGGCGATGATCGCGCTGTCACAGGCGGGCAGGCCATCGGCGTCCAGATCGAACAGAACCACCGACCCGGCGGGCGCTTGCGGAAGGATCCCGTCGTTGAGGTCTTCGTCCCGCTCATTCTCGATGGCGACCGCGACAAAGCTGGCGTCGGGCGCGATGGCGATGCTGTCGGGCTGGCCCGGCAAATCGCAGCGCGCCAATTCCCCCTGCGTCGCGACATCCACCGCGATCAGATGGCCGGACGGCGCGACATAGCTTTCGGAGGTATTCACACCGGCCAGCGCGACGGAGCCCGCAACCCCGACCGAAGTGGGTTCCCCGTCCAGCATCAGAACGCCCAGCGGTGCGGGTGCAGCGGGGTCGGTGATGTCGATGAAGCCCAACGCCTCCAGCGGGCTGTCGGTGTAGACCAGCGTGTTGCCGGCCGCCGCAATGATCTCAGGCGCGGTTTCGGTCGCAAGGTCCATACCTGCGGGCAGGTTCGCGGTCACGGGAAAGCTGGCGATGCGGTTGAAGCCTTCGGCGTGAGCAGCGGTAGAGAGCGCGAACAGGCTGACGCCCAGCAACAAGTGACGAAACATGGTATTCCCCGGATCTGACGTTCGTCGCGCCGTAGATGCGCACCGGGTGACCGCTCCACGACAGTTTCATGATGGTTCCATGACGCCGCCAGCCGGGACACGACCACGCCAGATCGCCTGGAACACCCCGGTCAACTTCGACGACTGACTTGGCCCCTCTTGGGGTCAGGTGCCTGGCACGGCGAAATCCGCTTCTTCCTCACCGTTCCAATAGGCGATCCGGGTTGCCTGCACGTGCAACATGACCAGACCCGGCGTATCGACGCCTTGCTTGAACCAACGCGCCAATTCCTCGGACCAATGCGCGGCAAAGGCGGTCTTGTCGCGCTGAACCCGTGCGCGACCCTGGACATGGATGAACAGCGGCGGCCCGTTGACGAGGCCGGGGGCCCGCTGAAACGTCAGCGCCACACGCGGGTCGGCGGAAATGTCGCCGGTCATTCCAGCGTCGGCCCAGGTGAAGAAATAGCTGTCGCCATCGTAGTCGACCTGGCCATTCGTGCTCATCGGGCGACCCGCCAGCGCGTCGCCCTTGCGCGTGACCAACGTGCAGAGGTCGAGATCGGCCATCAGCTTGGCCACCGTTTCCATTTGCGTTGTCATTCCAGGGATCTCCGGTTGCAGGGTCCGGGACAAACCCGCGCCGGGCACGGGCAGTTCCCTGTCTTCCCTCCGCCCGGCGGAGCGGCTAGCGTCGCGAGCGATGCTGCGCACCCTTCTCTCTCGGGCTGTTTCCCTGACGCTCTCGCTACTTGTGGCGAGCGTGGTGATCTTCGTGATGCTGCAGGCAGTGCCCGGCGATCCGGCAGCCTTCATGCTGGGCCTGAACGCACA
Organism: Jannaschia sp. M317; assembly: GCF_025141175.1. Lineage (NCBI taxonomy): Bacteria > Pseudomonadati > Pseudomonadota > Alphaproteobacteria > Rhodobacterales > Roseobacteraceae > Jannaschia > Jannaschia sp. M317. Next base: position 257,677 of record NZ_CP081155.1, read on the forward strand.
GCCCGACACCATCGCCGCCCTGCGCGCGGACCTGGGGCTGGAAGGCACGCTGATCGAGCGGTACGGAACCTGGGTCGGCGGCATGCTGACCGGTGATTTCGGGCAAAGCTATACCTACCGCGTTCCCGTGTCCGACTTGGTGGCCGACCGCATTGGCGTCTCGGCGCCGCTTGCGCTTTATGCGCTGGTGCTGACCCTTGTGATCGCCGTTCCCGTGGGCCTGTTGGCGGCGGCGCAGCGGGGCGGGCCCGCAGACTGGGGCGTCATGGGGGCCACGCAACTGGGCATCGCGGTGCCGAATTTCTGGTTCGCCATGCTGCTCGTGTTTCTCTTCGCGGTCAAACTGCGCTGGGTGTCGGCCGGGGGCTTTCCCGGTTGGTCCGATCCCGGTGCCGCCCTCAAGGCGCTGACCCTGCCCGCCATCGCGCTGGCGCTGCCGCAGGCCTCGATCCTGGCGCGGGTGCTGCGTTCCGCGCTGCTGGACACGTTGGATCAGGATTACATCCGCACCGCCCGCGCCAAGGGCCTGTCGCGCCGCGCCACGATCATCCGCCACGCCCTGCGCAACGCCGCCATCCCGGCGCTGACGATCCTCGGGCTGCAATTCTCTTTCCTGCTGGCGGGGGCCATCATCATCGAGAATGTCTTTTTCCTGCCGGGTCTGGGTCGCCTCATCTTTCAGGGTATCACCCAGCGCGACCTGATTGTGGTGCAATCGGTGACCATGCTGCTCGTCTTCGCGGTGATCTGCGTCACCTTCCTGGTAGAGCTGGCCTATACCCTCGCCGACCCGAGGCTCCGGCGATGAAGGCGGCCATGGTCATCGGCGCGGCATTGACCGCGATCTTTGGTGCCGCAGCATTGCTTTCGCTGATCTGGGTGCCGCACGACATCACGCGGCTCGACATCTCTGCCCGGTTGATGGGGCCATCGCTGGCGCATCCTTTCGGCACCGACCAATATGGGCGGGACCTGCTGTCGATGCTGATGGAAGGCGCGCGCACCTCTATCGCGGTCGCGCTGATTGCGGTCGGCATTGGCCTGGGCCTTGGCGTGCCGCTGGGCCTGGCCGCCGCCGCCCTGCGTGGGTCCTGGCTGGACGAGGTCATCATGCGCGGCAACGACCTGATCTTTGCCTTTCCGTCGTTGGTCATCGCGATCCTGATCACGGCGGTCTTCGGTCCCTCGGCAGTGAACGCGATCCTGGCCATCGGCATCTTCAACATTCCGGTCTTTGCCCGCGTCGCGCGCGGTGGTGCCCTGCCGCTCTGGACGCTGGACTACGTCATGGCAGCGCGGGTGGCAGGCAAGGGCCGGGCCCTGATCTCTGCGCAGCACATCCTGCCCAACATCGCGAACCTGCTGATCGTGCAGGCAACGATTCAATTCTCGCTCGGCATCCTGGCCGAAGCGGCCCTGTCCTACGTGGGCCTGGGCGCGCAGCCGCCAACCGCCAGCTGGGGCCGCATGCTGTCCGAGGCGCAAACCATGATCTACACGGAACCGCAGCTGGCCATCCTGCCGGGCCTTGCCATTGTGGCGCTGGTGCTGGGGCTGAACCTGCTGGGCGACGGGCTGCGCGATGCGCTCGACCCCCGGTTGCGGCGGGTCCGCGCGTGACGCATCCTCTTCTGACGCTGACCGATCTGTCGCTGACGATCCACGGCACGCCGATCCTGCGCGACGTGTCGCTGTCGATCCCGCAGGGTCAGGTGACCGCCCTGGTCGGCGAAAGCGGGTCGGGCAAGTCGCTGACGGCACTGGCGTTGATGGGCCTGCTGCCGCGCGGCAGCAAGGCGACGGGCCTCGCGGATCTTGAGGGCCAGAACCTTTTGACCCTGCGCGAACGCGACTGGCTCAAACTGCGCGGCACGGACATCGCGATGATCTTCCAGGAGCCGATGACCGCCCTCAACCCGGTGCAGACGATCGGGGCACAGGTCTCCGAGACGCTGCGCCTGACGGGCACGCCACGGGCCGAGGCGCGGGCCACGGCGCGCGACCGTCTCGATCGCGTGGGCCTCGACGGGATCGCTCTGGATCGCTACCCGCACGAATTGTCGGGCGGGCAGCGCCAGCGCGTCTGCATCGCCATGGCCATCGCCCGCCGCCCGCGCCTGCTGATCGCGGATGAACCGACGACGGCGCTGGATGTCACGACCCAGGCGGGCATTCTCGACCTGCTGCGCGAATTGGTAACCCAGGAGGGAATGGCCCTTTTGCTGATCACCCACGACCTTGGCGTGGTGGCGCGCACGGCGGATCACGTCGCAGTCATGCGCAAGGGGCAGATCGTCGAGCAGGGCACCACCGAGACCCTGTTTCGCAGCCACACCCACCCCTACACAGGCGACCTGCTGCAGGCGTCCCGCCCGGTGCCCCGGGACCCGCGCACCAATTTCGGCGCACCGGTCCTGACGGCCCGCCAGGTCACGCGGCGATACGGCCAGATGACGGCCGTGGATGCGGTCGACCTGACCCTGCACCGGGGCGAGAGCCTGGGCCTCGTGGGGACGTCGGGCTGCGGCAAGTCCACGCTGACCCGCGCGCTGCTGGGGTTGGACCCGATCCAGGGCGGGACGATCACCTTTCAGGGGGCCCCCGGCGGCACCGCGATGACCCGCGCCCAGCGCGCCAAACTGTCCGTCGTCTTCCAGGACCCCTACGGCAGCTTCAATCCGCGCTGGACCGTGGGCCGTATCGTCACCGAGCCGTTCCACCTGACCGGTCGCCCCAGCGACGCCAAGGCGCGGGCGACACAGGCCCTGGAACAGGTCGGCCTGACTGCCGCCGACCTGGCCAAATACCCGCACGAATTCTCCGGCGGTCAGCGGCAACGCATCGCCATCGCCCGCGCCCTGATCACCGAGCCCGAGGTGCTGGTCCTTGACGAGGCCGTCTCCGCGCTTGATGTCCGCGTCCGCGCGACGGTGTTGGCCCTGCTCGAAGATCTTCAATCGCGCCTGGGCCTTGCCTACCTGTTCATCAGCCACGACCTGACGGTGGTGCGCGCAATCTGCGATCGCGTCCTGGTCATGCGCGCCGGCCGCATCGTCGAGGACGGCCCGGTCGACCGCGTCTGGCGGACCCCGCGCGCGCCCTACACCGCCGAGCTGATCGCCGCCGCGCCCACGATTCCCGATGGCTGGCTTGCCCCGGCACCACAGGCGGCAACCTTTCGTTAAGGTTAACGCCCCTGCTTCCTTGTTTCCCAAATATGCATCCGACCGCACCACGCCCACGACCATCGCCGCTCTGGCGTGGCAGGTCTGCCCATGCCACCAAAGGATGATAGCGGAGGGGACATCATGACGGACTGGTTCAACACGGACGAGATGCTGATCGGCGGCCAATGGGTCCGCGCGGCTGAAATGCTTACCCTGGAGGACCCCTCGACCGGCGACAGCATCGGTGCCATCCCGCGCGGGCAGTCGGGCGACATCGACGCCGCCGTGGCCGCCGCCCACGCGGCGTTGAACGGCCCCTGGGGGCGCATGCCCGCCGCCGAGCGCGGTCGCCTTCTGGCCGAACTGGGCCGTCTGGTCCTGACCCGCGTGGACGATCTGGCCACGCTAGAGGCCCGCGACGTCGGCAAACCTTTGAAACAGGCGCGGGCCGATGCGCTGGCCCTGGCCCGTTATCTGGAATTCTACGGCGGTGCCGCCGACAAGGTGCACGGCCAGACGATCCCCTACCTGGATGGCTATACCGTCTACACCCTGCGCCAGCCCCACGGCGTCACGGGTCACATCGTGCCCTGGAACTATCCGATGCAGATCATCGGACGGTCCGTCGGGGCGGCGCTGGCCATGGGCAACGCCTGCGTTCTGAAACCCGCAGAGGAGGCCTGCCTGACCGCGCTGGCCTTCGCCCGCCTGGCGCAGGAGGCGGGGCTGCCGCCCGGCGCGCTCAACGTCGTGCCCGGTCTGGGAGAGGAGGCAGGCGCAGCCCTGTCGGCGCACCCCGGCATCCACCACATCAGCTTTACCGGATCGGTCGCGACCGGGGCCAAGGTGCAGCAGGCGGCGGGGTCGAACGTCATCCCCGTCACGCTGGAGCTGGGCGGCAAGTCCCCGCAACTGGTGTTCGACGACGCGGATCTGGATGCGGCCCTGCCCTTTCTGGTCAACGCAGGCATTCAGAACGCCGGTCAGACCTGTTCTGCCGCGTCGCGCATCCTGGTGCACGAGGCGGTGCATGACACGGTCGTGGCCCGCATGGCCGACCGTTACCGCGCGCTGCGCGTCGGCCCGGCCCTGGACGATCTGGATGTGGGCCCCTTGATCTCGGCCCGGCAAAAGGAAATCGTCGAGGGCTTTCTGGCGCAAGCCTCCGGGCTCACGATCGCGGCGCAGGGCACGGTCGTACCGGACGCCAGCGGATCGGGCCATTTCGTGGCACCCACCCTGCTGACTGGCGGCCCCCCCGATCACCCCCTGGCGCAGTCCGAAATCTTCGGTCCCGTCCAGATCGTGATCCCCTTCGCCTCCGAAGAGGAGGCGGTGCAGATCGCGAACGGCACCGATTACGGCCTTGTCGCCGGGGTCTGGACCCGCGACGGCGCCCGTCAGATGAGGTTGGCGCGCGACCTGCGTGCGGGGCAGGTTTTCATCAACAATTACGGTGCGGGCGGCGGTGTGGAACTGCCGTTCGGTGGAATCGGCAAATCCGGGCACGGACGCGAAAAAGGGTTCGAGGCGCTGTATGGGTTCAGCCAGCTGAAGACGGTGGCCGCGCTGCATGGATAGCCTGCGGCCCCCGCCCAGCGGCCGTCAGGCGCCGTAAAAGAACTCTTCCCGCACGATCTTGCCGTCTGCCACGTGGTAGACGGCGATTTCCTTCATCTCGTCCACGGCCCCGGTTTCGCGATTCCGGGTCTTCACCTCGAAGATGACGCCGAACCGATCCTCGCCGTGCGGCATCGGGTCAGAGATGGTACTTTCCAGCACCTCAAAGGCGGCATCAAACCAGTCATGCTTGCCCCGGATTCCGTCGATCCCGACGGTTTCACGACCATTGCCCATGTCCATGGCTTCGACGCTGACGGCATCGGCGGCATAGAGCCTGGACAGGTTTTCCTTTTCCCGGCCATCGCGGCATCCGGCGACCAGTTCGTTTGCGAGGTCTAGAAAGGTCATTGGTCGATTCTCCTGGGTGAAAGCGGCAGGCTAGCACGGTTCGCACGTCCTTCGGCAGGCACTCAGGGATTGACCTTCGGCGCTCTGTCCCGCTCCTTCGGGGGATCAGGGAGGGTCTCATGAGACTGCAGGGAAAAACGGCTATCGTCACCGGCGGTGCCTCGGGGTTTGGGCGCGGCATCGTTGAAACATTTGCGCGCGAAGGGGCCAAGGTGCTGGTCGCCGATCTGAACGGTGCCGGCGCGCGCGAAGTGTCCGAAGGCCTGCGCGGCAGCTGGGCCGCGATGGACGTCTCGCAGGATGCCGATTGGCGAGGCCTTGTCGCCCAGGCGCTGGACGAATGGGGCCACATCGACATCCTGGTGAACAACGCGGGCATCACCCATTTGCCCAAACCGATGGAAGAGGTCACCGAAGAGGAATTCGACCGCGTCCTGTCGGTCAACGCCAAGTCGGTCTTCCATTCCGCCCGCCACGTGGTGCCGGTGATGAAAGCGGCGCGCGCGGGGGCGATCCTGAACGTGGCCTCCACGGCGGGCGTGTCGCCCCGGCCCCGGTTGAACTGGTACAACGCGTCAAAGGGCTGGATGATCACCGCGACCAAAGCGATGGCGGTGGAACTGGCCCCCGAGGGGGTGCGCGTGAACTGCCTGAACCCGGTCGCCGGGGACACGCCCCTGCTGGCCAGTTTCATGGGCGAGGACACCCCCGAGATGCGCGCCAAGTTCCTGTCGACGATCCCGATCGGGCGCTTTTCCACCCCCGGTGACATGGGGGCTGCGGCCGCGTTCCTGTGTTCCGACGAGGCTTCGATGATCACCGGTGTCGGGCTGGAAGTGGACGGGGGGCGGTGCATATGAGCGGCCGCGCACCCATCGGACCCGGATCGTCCCCGCCATGAGGTTGTCGGCCGACATCCATGTTCTGACGGGGACATTCGCGTCGCAGCAGCTGGCCTTTGCCCACCTGCTCGACGCGGCGCAGCGCGATGGCCTGTCGCCGGACCTGGACCACCTGGAGGTGATCCTGCCGCCCCATGGCCCCCGCCTGCGCGGCTATTTCGACGGCGAAACGGCCAGCGTGATCGCGCAACAGGCGGGGACGCAAGCCGTTGTCCTGGTTCTGCCCGGTGCCCTGATCACCGGCCAATTCACGGCGGATGACCGGCTGCAATCGCTGGGTCGCCACGTCGGAGAGGTGACGCGCGCATGAAGATCGGTCCACGCAATCTGATCACCGATATCGCCGGGCTGCGGGTGGGCCATGCGCAGGATGCGCGGCTGGCCTCTGGCGCAACGGTTCTGCTGGGCGACACGCCCTTTGTGGCGGGCGTGCATGTCATGGGCGGGGCCCCCGGCACGCGGGAAACGGATTTGCTGGCCCCCGACAAGACGGTGCAGGAGGTGGACGCCCTGGTCCTGTCGGGCGGATCGGCCTTTGGCCTCGACGCGGCGTCGGGCGTGGCGGACGGGCTGCGCGCCATGGGGCGTGGGTTTCCGGTCGGGGATCAACGCGTGCCGATCGTGCCCGCCGCGATCCTGTTCGACCTGCGCAATGGCGGCGACAAGACCTGGGACCGGAACCCCTATGCGCCCCTTGGGCGGGCCGCGCTGGCCGCGGCGGCGACAGATTTCCCGCTCGGAAGCGTTGGCGCAGGATTCGGGGCCACGGTGATGGACCTGCGCGGGGGCATCGGCTCTGCGTCCTGCGTGCTGGAATGCGGGGTGACCGTGGGCGCGCTGGTGGCGGTGAACGCCCTGGGACGGGTCAGCGACGACGAGGGGCGGTTCTTTGCCGCCCCCTGGGAGATGGGTGCCGAGTTCGGCGGCGGGGCGGCGGGCGCGATGTCCCCCGCATGGGAACCGTTTGGCACCGCGGGCCCGCGCGAGGCCACGACGATCGCCATCGTCGCCACGGACGCGCGCCTGACCCAGGCGCAGGCAACAAGACTGGCGACCGCCGCGCACGATGGCATGGCCCGCGCCATTCAGCCAAGCCACACCCCGATGGACGGCGATCTGGTCTTTGCCGCCGCAACCGGTGCGCGCGCTCTGCCGGACCCGATCTGGGATTCGCTGCGCCTGGGCCATGCCGCCAGCGCCTGCCTGGCACGCGCCATCGCACGCGGTGTCCGGGCGGCCAGTCCCGGTGGGGCCCTGCCCGCCTGGTCGGAACGTTACGAATAACGCGCCCACCTCACGGATCCGTGAGGGGCGCTACGGCACTTCGTGAGGTCCGTGCGCGGCCCTCCAACTGGCTCCGCATTTGCGCACCGATTAAACAGATTACTCGCGGTCTCGTGCATTGCGAGTGATAGACCGGTCGCCTATCTCAGTCTCATCGCCGACGGTCCCACAGCGCCGCAACGCAACACGGACCCAAGGCGACGGCCAACCGGCCACCCCATCCACGGTGCCCCTATCCGGGCATCACAGACGGCAACCATTGAACGAAAGGAAGATCTCATGACCTATCTTGTCAAATCCGCCTTGCTGGTCGCCGCTCTCTCTGCACCTCTCATCGGCGGCATCGCGCCCGCTTATGGTGCCGGGTCTGCGGCAACAGCCCAGGAAACCCAGGCCGACCTGAAGACCTACAAAAGCGACCGCGGCGATACGCCGACGCGCGCTCAGTTGATCTTTGCCGCCCTCGCCGCTGAAAGCGACGACTGATTTCCCCTTCCTGGTCCCTCCCTCGGGATTCAGGCGGCGGCGCGACCCGGCCCCCCTCCGGGTCGCGCCCACATATCCGAACAGATCCATTCTGTTGAACAGAATCGCCTCCTGATGCGTTAACATTAACGAAGGTTAACCATGCCACAGGAGAGTTCCATGAAACGTCTCGCCACCGCCCTTGCCCTGGTCATTGCCGCCGGGCCAGTCCTTGCACAGGGATACTACGACCCCGCCCGCGACATGTGGATCAAGGACGAAGCAGCCCCCCTCGGATCCACCACTGTCGTCAGCAGCAGCGCGCCGATTCGTCAGGTTGGGCCAGTCGGGTTCACCCGAACGGGCCGGACGCTCCGCGATCTGGATGAATTCGGCGGCAAGATGGGCGACGCCGGCGAAAACGCCACCGCATATCGCGGCGATTACCGGTTCGGCGACTGCCCGGCCGGATCCATCATCACCACCTTTGGCACCTGCGCGCGGCCCTGACGCCCTAGCGCCGCGCGGCGAAGAAATCGCGCAACACGGCCGCGCAGGCATCTGCGTCGAGTCCGTCATGAACCTCTGGCCGGTGGTGGGTTTGGGCGTGGGCAAAAACACGCGCGCCCTGCAACACGCCGCCCGACTTCGGGTCGGCAGCCCCGAAAAGCAACCGCGCCAACCGGGCGTGCGCGATGGCCTGGGCGCACATGGCGCAGGGCTCCAGCGTGACCCAAATCGCGCAGCCTTCCAACCGGTCCCGCCCCAGGGCGGCGCAGGCGGCGCGAATCGCCAGAATTTCAGCATGGGCGGTAGGGTCCGACAATTCGCGGGTGCGGTTGCCAGCTTGCGAAAGAACCTGTGGCCCGCGTGTGATCACCGCCCCGACCGGCACCTCGCCGCGCAGGGCAGCGGCGCGGGCCTCTTGCAGGGCGAGCGGCATGAAGGACGTGAACATGCCTTTCCCTGCCCGCTGCCGCCCCCCCGCGCAAGCCGCTTCCCCCGCGCCGCGATAGCCGCTAGAGGCCGGTCATGAACGATACACCCGACACCCCGACCGGAAACCGCCTTGCCAAGGTCATCGCCCGCGCGGGCCTGGCCTCTCGCCGGGATGCAGAAACGATGATCGCCGAGGGCCGCGTGTCCGTGAACGGCAAGACCGTGGACAGCCCCGCGCTGAATGTCGGGCCGCGCGACAAGGTCGCGGTCGATGGCAAACCCCTGCCGGAGGCAGAGGCCGCGCGCCTGTGGCTGTATCACAAGCCCGCGGGCCTGGTGACGACCGAAAAGGATGAAAAAGACCGCGAGACGGTTTTCGACGCCTTGCGTGACCGGCTGGGCCGGGTGCTGTCGGTAGGGCGGCTGGATCTGACCTCCGAAGGGTTGCTGCTTCTGACCAACGACGGCGAGTTGAAGCGCAAGCTGGAGCTGCCGGATACCGGCTGGCTGCGTCGCTACCGGGTCCGTGTGAATGGCAAGCCGGGCGAGGCCGCGTTGCAGAAACTGCGCGACGGGATCGAGATCGACGGCGAGACATTCCAGGGCATGCAGGTCACCTTTGACCGGCAACAGGGGGCCAATGCCTGGCTGACGATCGGCCTGCGCGAGGGCAAGAACCGCGAAATCCGCCGCGCCGCCGAGGCAGTGGGTCTGTATGTGAACCGGCTTATCCGGGTCAGCTATGGGCCGTTCCAACTGGGCAATCTGGGCGTGGACGAAGTCGAAGAGATCAAGCCCCGCGTCTTGCGCGACCAGCTGAGCACCATTTTCGACGGCGACTTCGCCGAGGCGAAACGAGAAGACCCCGTCCCGGCGCGTGCGCCCCGTGCGGCGGGCGACCGACTGGTCGACAAGGGCCGGGGCAAGCCGCAGGGCCGCCCCGGTGCGAAACCGCGCGACGACCGCGGCCCCCGCGACGAGGCCCCGCGCGGCAAGGGTCCGCGCCCGGACCGCGGCGACCGGCCGCGCACCGCCAAACCGCCCGTGACGCGCAACGATGAAACCCGCGCCGACCGACCTGCGCGGGGCCCTGGTGGCAAGCCCGGGTTCGCCAAGGGTCCGGCCCGGCGGGATGGAAAGCCGGGATCTGAGCGTCGCGACGCCCCCCCTGCCCGCGACGGCAAGCCTTTTGGCAAACGCGAAGACAGCCGGGGCGACCGCAAGGCCGGTCCGGGCGGCACGGAGCGCAAGACCAAGTCAGAGCGGAAAGCCGAGATGCGCGCCGATACCTCGGTCAGCCTGCGCAAGGGCGGGCAGCGCGGGCGCGGTATCGCCAAGGGCAAGAAGCCCGCGGGCGGCAAGCCCTATGTGAAGCCGAAGGGTCCGCGCGGCTGACGGCCGCGCCTCAGCCCTCGCCTTCCTCGGTTTCGGTGGAGTGGCGCTGAATCAAGCCTGCCTGGCTGATGAAAAAGACGAACATCGAGCCGGGCAGAAAGAACGTCTCGAAGGTCACCCAGAACTCGGTCGACTGCGTGCGCCAGACCAGTTCGTTGGCAACAGCAGACGCGACAAAGAACCAGGCCATGCGGCGGGTCAGGATCATCCAGCCCTCGGCATCCATCGGCAAGGCATCGGACAGCACGACCGACAGCAGGGACTTGCCCCGCCAGAGCCCGACAAACAGCACCCCGCCCAGCAGCAGATTGATGATGGTCGGTTTGATCTTGAGAAACCTCTCGTCGTTCAACCAGACCGTCAGCCCGCCAAAAACCACGACCAGCACCGCCGTCAGCACCTGCATCGGCGACAGCTTGCCCGTCAGCTTCCACAGGATCGCCATGGACAGCAGGATCACCGGAATGAAGCCTGCGGTGACCGCGATGAAACCGTCGTAGTCGGTGCCCGCAACGGTGAAAGTTTCGTCCTTCAGCCAGAGATAGGCCACGAAGAAGCCCAGCACGGGGCCCAGCTCCAGGGTGGATTTCAGCCACGGGGCTACGGATCGGTCAGCCATATCGTCTCCTCCAGCCGGGCGGGCGTAGCAGGCGCGCGGGGGTTTGCACAGGGGGTCAGCCGCCGAACTCCACCACCACCGCGCCCAGCGCGATCAAGCTCATCAAGGCGATGCGGCGGGGGCCGACGGCTTCCTTTAGCCAAAGCCAGCCGATCAGCGCCGCAAAGACGGTCGAGGTCTCGCGCAGGATGGCGGCCTCGCCGACGCTGTCGAGGCGCGTGGCCAGCATCACTGATCCAAAGGATCCAAAGGCAATAAAGGCCCCCAGAACGCCCAGACGGATCATGCCTGCGTCCGGCCGGCGCCATTTGCCCCGCGCCAGGGCGATCAAGGGAAAGTCGAAGGCCGTCAGGAAAAAGAACCACGCGAGAAAGGTGAACGGGTTCTCGACCGCCCGGATGCCATAGGCGTCCCAGGTCGTGTAGACCGCCACCATCAGCCCGGTCGCCACCGCCAGGCCCAGCGCGGGCACCAAGGTATCGCGCGCCACCGTGACCTTGGCCAGGTTATAGGCCGACAACCCGAACAATCCGGCCAGCAAAAGGGCCACGCCAAACCACTGGGTTCCCGTGAATGTCTCGCCAAAGATGATGCCCGCCGTGAAAACGGTGAACAGCGGCCCGGTACCCCGCACCACGGGATAGACCACCGTGTAGGCCCCCCGTTGATAGGTCATGCCCTGCAACACCTTGTAGACAAAGTGGATCACGACCATCCCGGCCAGAATCCACCAGATCTCCAACGGGGGCCAGGGCACGAGGAACAATGCGATGGGCGCGGATATCACCAAAAGCCCCGCGTCGATCACCACGCGCGATGTCCAGGGATCGTAGCGTCCCTTTTGCAAGGCGCCGAACAGCGCGTGCAGAAAGGCCGCCATCAAGGCCAGCATCAAGGCTACGTTGTGCCCCGTTTCTGTGCCCTCGATAGAGATCAGCCAGTCAGTCACGCCGATCCCCGATCCGGTTCATCCCAGGACCGCGTCGACGGGGTCGACGCTCCGCAGGCTGGATGCGAGGACGGGCACATGGGCCTGGCCCACGTAGATCACAGCCTCGGTCGCGCCTGCAAAATCGCGGACAAGACGCCGGACCATCCGTTCCTCCAGCCCTGTCTCGCGGTATTCGGCGCGCACAGCCAAGGCATCGATGGCGGCCACGCGGATGCTGGCGGGTTGGCTGCTGGGCACCAGACGGGGGCGCAACGTCTCATCCGTCAGGACAACCAGCGCCGCCTGCCCCACCAGCAGGTCGCGGTCCCGTGCCCAGATGGCGGAATGGCCGCGAAAGCCTGCCGGACAAGTGTCGCGCGGCAACAGACCGGCGGCGGTCAGAAAGGCGTCCCGCTCCGCCTCATCCACCGGGTGCAGGTCGGGGCCCATATGAAGGTCCAGCAAGCCGTTCATGATGATCTCACTGCGCACCGACCAGGGCTGCGGCGAACTCCTCGGGATCGAAGGCATCCAGATCTTCGATCTGTTCCCCCACACCGATGGCATGGATCGGCAGGCCGAACCGGTCAGCCAGCGCCACCAGGACACCGCCCTTGGCGGTGCCGTCCAGCTTGGTCATCACCAGGCCCGAGACATCCGACAGTTTCTGGAACACCTCGACCTGGTTCAGCGCGTTCTGACCCGTCGTCGCATCCAGCACCAACAGCGTGTTGTGCGGCGCGGTCGGGTCCTTCTTGCGGATGACGCGGACGATCTTGGCCAGTTCTTCCATCAGGTCGGATCGGTTCTGAAGCCGTCCGGCAGTGTCGATCAACAGCAGATCCGCGCCCTCTGCTTCGGCGCGGGTCATGGCATCGAAGGCCAATGACGCGGGATCGGATCCTTCGGGGGCCGTCATCACCGGCACCCCGGCGCGGTCGCCCCAGACCTGCAATTGTTCAACAGCCGCCGCGCGAAAGGTATCGCCGGCGGCGATCACGACGGATTTGCCCGCCGCGCGGAACTGCGACGCCAGTTTTCCGATGGTCGTCGTCTTGCCGGACCCGTTGACCCCGACCACAAGAACCACCTGCGGGCGCTGTGGGGTCAGGGGCATTGGCCTGGCGACCGGCTCCATGATGCGGGCCACTTCTGCGGCCAGCAGGTCCTTGATTTCGGGCACCGACAGGCGCCGTCCCATGCGCCCCTCCGCCAGATTGGCCGTGACGCGCAGCGCGGTGTCCACACCCATGTCAGAGGCGATCAGCAGCTCTTCCAACTGCTCCAGCATGTCGTCGTCGAGGACCCGGCGCGGGGCCGCGGTGTCCTCGGCGCGCCCCATCAGACGCCCAAGAAAACCGGGCTTGGCGGCGGGTTCGGGCGGCGGCGGGGGGGCGGTCACGGCGGCCGGGGGCGGCGGTGCCACCGCAGACGGCTGCGGGGTGGGGGCCGGGGTCGGTTCGGGATCGGGCAACGCGGTCTCGCCTGCCTCCTCCACGATGGCATCGAGTCCCTCCTCCAACTTGGAGGACGACCGCGTCAGGCGATCCTTGAGCTTCTTGAAGAACGACATGGCGGCCCCTTTCCCCCTTCACCTAATATGCGCGGGGCAAAGGGGAAAGGCCGGTTGACACCCCAGCCCCCCGCCCCGACCGTGCAGGCATGTGGCGTCTTGTCGTGATCCTTTGTCTTCTGGCCCTGCCGCTGCGGGCCGACCCGCCCCCGGCGCTGGTCTGTTCCGACGGGCAGGACGCGCCGCGCCATTGCATCCGCACCGCCAGTTTCGAGGCCGACCTCTGCCGTCAGATCGAGGCGGAGGCGCGCTTTCACGGCCTGCCGCCCGGCTATTTCGCGCGCCTGCTTTGGCAGGAAAGTCGGTTCGATCCCAATGCCGTCAGCCCCGCGAATGCCAAGGGCATCGCCCAGTTCATCGACAGCACCGCGCGCCTGCGTCGGCTGGCCGATCCTTTCAACCCCGCCGAAGCGGTGGCGCGGTCCGCGGAATACCTGGCCGAGATGTCGCGCCGATATGGCAACGTCGGCATGGCCGCGATCGGCTACAATGGCGGCGAACGCCGGGCCGAGGGATGGCTGGCGCGAACCGGCGGGCTGGCGCGGGAAACGGTGGACTACGTGCGCATCATCACGGGCCACCCTGCCGAGAGCTGGCGCGACGATCCGCCAAAGGGCCTGACCTTTGCCCTGGACGGAGACACACCGTTCCAGCAGGCCTGTGAAACGATGGCAGCCAACCGCCGGGTCACCCCGCTGGCCCCGCCGGCACCGCGATTCTCGCCCTGGGGGGCGCAGGTGGCCTTTGGAACCGACCGCGGCGCGGCGCGGGCGGCCTGGGGCCGCCTGCGGGGCGGGTGTCAGTCGGCAGCCCCGGTGGCGCGGCTGGAATTCGTACCCGTGCAGCGGCGCGGACCGGGCAGCCGCACCTATACCATGGCCCGCGTCGGGGCCGGATCTCGGGACGAAGCCACGCGGATCTGCCGCGCCGTATCGCGCGCAGGATGCCCGTGCCGCGTGTTCAGCAACTGACGGCGGTGCGCGGTGAAGCCGTGGGTTTGCATATTCTTGAAACAAGTGAGCGGGATTTCCCGAGCCCCGTTAACGTTTCGCGAACCCGTCCGTCGCACATTCGCCGGGCGGAACAGGGAGGCATCCCGATGGCCGTAGACGAGGAAGAAGGCTCCGTCATCCGGACCCGGAAACGGCGCTGGGTGACGGGCTTGCTTTGCTCGTTTCCCCAATATGCACCGCGACGCAGGCCTCCGACCGCGTCGCCGCGTGTCTTGCACCTTCCGTCGACCTGCGCCTGTCGCGCGGGCTAGACCTTGCCGCCCACTTCCTGAGGGAAATGGCGCATCGTCAGGCGGATCGGGTTCGGCGCGGCTTGACCCAACCCGCAGATGGAAGCATCGACCATGGCCTGACTGATTTCTTCCAGCAGAGTGGTGTCCCACCGCTCCGCCTGCATCAGCTTGACCGCTTTTTCACAGCCGACCCGGCAGGGGGTGCATTGGCCGCAGCTTTCCGTCTCGAAGAAGCGCAGCATATTGAGGGCGGCGGCGCGGGCGCTGTCGTGATCCGACAGAACCACCACCGCCGCCGAGCCGATGAAGGACCCGTGCGGTTGCAGCGTGTCGAAGTCGAGCGGGACGTCAGACAGGGTCGCAGGCAGCAGGCCCGAAGACGGACCGCCGGGCTGATAGGCCTTGAAGGCGTGCCCGTCCAGCATCCCACCCGCCGCCGCGATCACGTCGGTGATGGTGGACCCGGCAGGCAAAAGGTGGACGCCCGGCTGTTTGACGCGGCCCGAAACGGAGTAGGAGCGCAGGCCCTTGCGTCCATTCCGTTCGACAGAAGACAGGATCTCTGGCCCTTCACGCAGGATGCGGGCGATCCAGTGGCAGGTCTCGATGTTGTGGACCAGGGTCGGCCGCCCGAACAGGCCGACCTGTGCCACATAGGGCGGGCGATGGCGGGGCAGGCCGCGCTTGCCTTCGATGCTTTCGATCATGGCGGATTCTTCGCCGCAGATGTAGGCCCCCGCCCCCCGGCGTAGATCGATGTAGCCGGGGGCGATCAGGCCCGCCGCTTCCAGAGCCGCGATTTCGGTGGCCAGGATGTGCAGCACGGCGGGGTACTCGTCGCGCATGTACAGATAGATCCGCTCCGCCTCGACGGCCCAGGCGGCGATCAGCATCCCTTCCAGGAACAGGTGTGGGGTGCGTTCCAGGTAGTAGCGGTCCTTGAAGGTGCCCGGCTCTCCTTCGTCGCCGTTGACGGCCATGTAGCGGGGACCAGGATTGGCGCGCACAAAGCCCCATTTCTTGCCAGACGGGAAACCCGCCCCGCCGAGGCCGCGCAAGCCGGAGGCGGCGACCGTGTTCTGAACGGCCACCCAGTCGCCGCCGTCGCGCAGCTGCGCCAGCTGAGCGTAACCGCCGTCTTTGCGGTAGACGGCGAGATCCTCGTAGGACGGGATGACGGGATGCAGGTCGCCTGCGTCGATGACCGCTTGCGCCGCTTGGGGCGTGGCGTGGTCGACGTGGCGGTGGCCGATCTCCAACACCGGAGCAGTGTCGCAACGGCCCATGCAAGGTGCGCGCAGGACGCGGACCTTTGCCGGGTCGTGGCCCGCCTCCAAGGCGTCGATCAGGGCCTCGGACCCGGCCAATTCGCACGACAGCGAGTCGCAGACCCGGATCGTCAGATCGGGCGGCACCGGGTCGTCTTCGCGCAGGGGGTCGAAATGGGCATAGAAGGTCGCGACCTCCCAGACTTCGGCCATCGACAGGCGCATCTCTTCGGCCAGGGCGCGCAGATGAGCTGCGGATTGGTGGCCGTGGGCATCCTGGATCAGATGCAGGAATTCGATCAGAAGATCGCGGCGGCGGGGACGGTCGCCCAGCAGGGCCTGCACCTCGGCCAGGGCGGCGTCGTCGTATTGGCGGCCCTTGGGCGTGGCGCGTCCCCTGCCCTTGCCGGATTTCCAGACGCCCTTTGTGGTCTCGTCGCGCATGGTATCCCCCCGTTTCGCCAGCGTGCTAGCAGACCCGCGCCTGCCGCCGCGGTGCGTTTGCGACACCGCCTGCCCTGTTTGCGGAGGCGCGGCGCGTCGGGCAAGGTAGGGCACCGACGCAAGTGGCAGAAATCGCCACCTGGCACCGCGCCGCACAGGGCGGGTGTTTCCGATCCGCGCCAGTGCCCTCTTTTCGTCCAACAGGGGGGATAGGGTGACGAGACTCAACCCGAGGGGACAGATCATGCCCGCTCTTTTCGCCTATCTCGCGGCCCTCGGGCTGTCTGTCGCGCTGTTGCTCGCCGGGGCGGTCGCGGACGGACCTTGGGATTTCGCATCATTCGTCTGGATGGCGATCGTGGTCGCGGCGCTGGATCACCTGATGCCCGCAGGCGACCGCGCCCCCAGCGAACGGCAGGCGCGCGCGCTGACGCTGGGGCTGGCGCTGGTGCATTTTCCCTTGCTGGCCCTGGCGGTCTGGGCCCTGGCGCAGGGGGGACCGGCGGTGAACTGGGTCTTCTATTTCGCAGCGACCGGATTGTTCTTCGGCCAGATCATGAACTCCAACGCGCATGAGCTGATCCATGCGGGGGGGCGTCTGCGGCGGGGGCTTGGTCGCTGGATCTATGTGACACTGTTGTTCGGGCATCAAACCACCGCGCACCCCGGCATCCATCACCGACTGGTGGCCACGCCAGAGGACCCCAACACCGCACGACTGGGTGAAAGCTGGTGGCGGTTCTGTTTTCGCGCCTGGCATCATTCGTTCTGGGACGGGTTGGCGCTCGAAAAGGGCCGTCAACGGCAGAAGGGGCGCGCGGGCTGGGACCGGCGGAACCCCTATTGGATCTATCTGGGCGGCGGTTGGCTGGCGATGGCGCTGGCCTGGGGCACGCTGGGCTGGCGGGGGCTGGCGGCTTATGTCGCGCTTTGCCTGCTGGCGCAGAGCCAGCTTTTGATCACGGATTACGTGCTGCACTATGGCATGCGGCGCCGCTGGCTGGGCGACAAATGGGAACCTGTGGGGCCAGAGCACAGCTGGAACGCGCCCCATGTCGTCACCAATCTGCTGACCCTGCATGCGCCGCGTCATTCCGACCATCATGCGCATCCCACACGCGGTTTTGAGGCGCTGACGATCGAGGATGGCCAACCGCAGCTGCCCTATTCGCTGCCGGTGATGGTGACCTTCGCGCTTTGGCCCTGGTGGTGGCGGCGGATGATGAACCCGCGCGTCGCAGCCTTGCATCAGGGGGTGGACAGCCCGGCTGCACCCGGCAAGGGTGCCCCCGAAGGAGACCCCACATGCGCCGCGTGATCCCGTTCCTGATTGCAGTCGCCGTCGCAGCCCCGGCCTGGGCCGAACGCGTCGTCACATCGCAGGAGTTCGAGCAGATGGTCCATGGCAAGACCCTGCATTTCGACCGCCACGGCCGGGCCTTCGGAGCGGAGCAGTATTTCACCGACAAGCGCGTGATCTGGGCGTTCGAAGGCGGCCAGTGCCAGCGCGGGATCTGGTTCGAAAATGCGCGGGGCGAGATCTGTTTCGTCTACGACGACGACCCTGCGCCGCAATGCTGGGACTTCATCGAGATGCCCGGCGGTGCCTTTCATGCGCGACACGTGGGCGACCCGCCGTCGGACGATCTGATCACGCGGTCCGTGGATGATTTGGCGCTGGATTGCCCGCTGCCCGATCTGGGTGTCTAGAACAGGCTGCCCTGGTCCTTTGGCGGGGTTTTCGATTTCGGCTTGGCAGGGCGCGCGCCGCCGGTGACCGCATCGACCCGGTCATCGCCCGCGAATTGCAGCGTCACCTGTCCCGCCGCCCGTGCCCCCGCCGCGTCGCTGACGACCGTGTCAGCGGCCCAGACCACCGCAAAGCCCCGCTCCAACGTGCGTTCATAGCCCAGAGATTCGCGCATCCGGTCCAGCGCGGCCAGACGCGCCACCTGCGTCGCCTGCCGGGTCTGCGCGACCGAGGACAGCCGTTGCAGTGCCGTCGTCAGGCGGGTCCCGTCGCGGGTGGCGCGCCGGGCCAACGGCTCGGGCGTCAGACGCCGGGCCAGCCGGTCGAGATCGCGGCGCGCCTGGGGGAAGCCCCGAATGCCCTGCCGATCCAAGGCCGCGGTCAAGGTCGCGGCGCGGGTGCGCGCGCGCGCCGCCTTGTCGCGCAGCGCCATGTCCAACCGCGCCGACAGCGCCGCCAGCCGCGCGCGTTCCGCCCCCATCCGATCGCCCAGAGTCAGCCGGGCCTCTACCCGCGACAGACGCAGGCGGGCCTGACCGATCCGGGCCTCCAACGCGGCGGGCAGACGGGTCGCCAGGGCGTCCGTCCGGGCGCGGGGTCGGTCCATCAAGGCGGCAGGTCGCGGCAAGCCGCGCGACAGGTCCGCCAATCTCTGCCGCCGTGCGCGCACCTGCGCCTCGGCGGCGCGCAGCTGTCTGCGACCCAGATCCTCGACGGCGGCCAACAGGTCTGCGCGGACCGGGACGGCCCTTTCGGCGGCGGCGGTGGGCGTGGGCGCGCGGTGATCGGCCGCATGGTCGATCAGGGTCGTATCCGTCTCATGGCCGACGGCAGAGATCAGGGGAATACGGCTGTCGGCTGCGGCGCGCACGACGATTTCCTCGTTGAACCCCCAGAGGTCCTCGATCGACCCGCCCCCGCGCGCCACGATCAACAGGTCGGGACGCGGGATCGGCCCGCCCTGCGGCAGGGCATTGAAGCCCCGGATTGCATTGGCCACCTCGGGCGCCGAGGCCCGTCCCTGCACCGCCACGGGCCAGATCAGCACGTTCCGGGGAAACCGGTCGGCCAGCCGGTGCAAAATGTCGCGGATCACCGCACCCTGCGGCGATGTGATGACCCCGATCACGTCCGGCAAAAAAGGCAGCGGCTGTTTGCGCGATGGCTCAAACAGGCCTTCCGCCGCAAGTTGGGCGCGGCGCTTTTCCAGCATCGCCATCAGGGCACCCGCGCCCGCGACCTCCATCTTGTCGACGTTCAGGTTGTATTTCGACTGCGCACCAAAACCGGACAGCTTGCCGGTGACAACGACCTCCATCCCCTCTTCGGGAGTGACCGACAGCTGCGTAAGCTGCCCCTTCCAGGTGGTGCAGGCCAGCACGTTCCGGTCATCTTTGATGTCGTAATACAGGTGCCCGGATCGCGCGCGAAAGATACGCCCGATTTCGCCACGCACCCGGATACGCCCGAAAGTCCCCTCCAACGTGCGCTTTACCGCGCCGGAGATTTCCGAGACGGTGAACTCGGCCTCGTTGCGGCCACGTGCGGGGCCATCGTCGTCGATCAGGTCATCCATGGCGTCTGTCTAGCGGCGCGGCACGGCCGGCACTAGGTCCCGAATCCCCCGCCCCGACAGGCGGCCCGGCACAGGCAGGCCAATGGCATCCACCTTGTCCTGCGTCCCTTCGCCCCCTACACCGCCCCTGCGACGAAAAAGGGGCAGGCCATGAACATTCTCATCCTCGGATCGGGCGGACGTGAACACGCCCTGGCCTGGGCCGTGCAGCAGAACCCGAAATGCGACCGCCTGATCGTCGCCCCCGGAAATGCGGGCATCGCTCAGATTGCAGAATGCGCCGATCTGGACATCCTGGACGGGGCCGCGGTTGCCGACTGGGCCTGTGAGGAAAGCATCGATTTCGTGATCGTCGGGCCCGAAGCCCCCTTGGCCGAAGGCGTGGCCGACACCCTGCGCACCGCCGGGATTGCCGTCTTCGGACCCTCCCGGCAGGCGGCGCGGCTGGAGGCATCCAAGAGCTTCACCAAGGAGATCTGTGCCGCCGTCAACGCACCGACGGCGGCCTATGGGCGGTTCGACGACCTGGCCTCTGCCCGTGCCTATCTGGCCGCGCAGCCGATCCCGATCGTGATCAAGGCGGACGGCCTGGCCGCCGGCAAGGGCGTCACCGTGGCCGAAACCAGGGCCCAGGCAGAGGCGGCGCTGGCCGATATCTTCGACGGGGCCCACGGGCGCGCCGAGGTCGTCATCGAAGCCTTTCTCACCGGGGAGGAGGCGTCGTTCTTCTGTCTCGTCGATGGTGAAACGGTGCTGCCCCTGGGCACCGCCCAGGATCACAAGCGGGTCGGCGAAGGCGACACCGGCCCGAACACCGGCGGCATGGGGGCCTATTCGCCCGCCCCTGTGATGACACCCCAGGTCGAGGCCCGCGCGCTGGACGAAATCGTGCGCCCGACAATGTCGGAAATGGTCCGGCGCGGCACGCCATTCCAGGGTGTTCTCTTTGTCGGATTGATGATCGACGCGGGCGCGCCGTCACTGGTGGAATACAATGTCCGTTTCGGCGATCCGGAATGCCAGTGCCTGATGATGCGGCTGGGCGGTCAGGTTCTGGACCTGCTCCTGGCCTGCGCCGAGGGTCAGTTGGACCGGGCGCAGGTGCATTGGGCCGAGGATCACGCGCTCTGCGTCGTCATGGCTGCGGCAGGGTATCCGGGCAGCTATGCCAAAGGCGGTGCCATCTGCGGCCTCGACGCGCTGCCCAGCGACAGCCGCAACATGGTGTTCCACGCGGGCACCGCGCGGCGTGATGGGCAGACGGTGGCCGCCGGAGGACGGGTCCTGGGCGTCACCGCCCGCGGTGACACCCTGTCGGAGGCCCGCGACCGCGCCTATGCCATGGTCGACGGTGTTGATTGGCCGGACGGGTTTTGCCGCCGCGACATCGGCTGGCGGGCCTTGTGACCTGACAGGCGCGTTTATCCCAAGCGGAACGGCGCCTTGCTTTGTTGCCGGTCTGGTCGCTGCACCTTGCAGTCCGATTTCTGGGCTGACGCTGCCGCACGAACTCAGGTCGGTCCGGCTGTATGATCGCCACAGGTCAGAGGTTGCGTCTCGGCCAAACCGTTGGCACTCAGTTGAAGCAGCCTTGTCAGGGGGCCCGTCCCGGAGGATCAGCCCATGGCCGACCTCCGCCCGACGCTGACAGCAGCGACCGTTCAAGTGTGTTTTACTTGGCGCGCCCGTCGATTTTTTCCCCGTCGGCGTAGGCCGACTCCCCCCCTGAGCGTCCGACTCACCCCGTCATAGCGACCTGTCCCCTCACCTTTGTTGCGGTTTCGCAGGGGTCGATAACGCCCGCGTGAGGCCTTGTCGCGCGGGCGTGAGGGGGGTGCGGGGCGGAGAGGTATTTGTGCATATGTGCACGCTTATCGCGCCATTCTCACGGGTTCGTTTGTTGAATGTCAGGTCCGCAAGGCGCAAATAGGGTTCATCAGCAGGGCAACACACACCGCGCCCCGCACCAAACCCAAACGGGCCCGCCGCAACCACAGGGTCCACCAAAAAAGGACTAACGTTATGAAAACCCTCATCATCTCCGCCCTCGTCGCTTCCGCCGCTCTGACCGGTGCCGCCTCCGCTCAGGTCGGATCGGGCGCTGCCGCCGCCATCGCACACTTCAACCAGGACGTGGACGTCGCGAACGACGCCGTTTCGCTGATCAACCTGGACGGCGACCGGGTCGTCGTCTCCAGCCGCTCGGGCGGTCTGGGCGCAGTCTTCGCCCTGTTCAACTCGGACGCCGACGTGGCCAACGATTTCACCGGCCAGAACGGCGCAACGCTGGTCGCCACGACCCCGGCCTACAACGCCGACATCTTCGCCGAGATCGAGCGTCAGCGCGAACTGGACGACTGATCGACTAGCCAACCCCTCGCGGTCCGGGTGCCTCCCCGCCCGGACCGCGCGACGCGCTTCACTCCCCTACCCGGTTTCCCTTTCCGAGGTGCGTTGCGGCACGCGGCCCCCGTCAGAGCGTCTGCTCGGCGGGGGTCGCTTTGTTTTCGGGGGTCAACGTCCGCCGCGCGCCATGAAGGGCATTCAGGGCGAGCGAACCTGGTTTCCGTTCCGGATTGCCGGGGCACGCCGGAGCAGGGCGCGGCTGGTTCCGAGGCGCTAAGCCGGTGCAGCGCCCATTGGGCACGCCCAATTTCGACGCGACTCCCAGACCCACCCTCGCGGGAAGCACCGCGGCTGTGTCCGCGCCCTGGCCGGAATGCAGATGGCCCGGAGCAGCGAGGCGGCCAGGGCGCGCACATGCCTCGGCCCTGTTGCCGGCCAGAACACGCGCCCGGAGCCTGGGATGGCAACGGGACGGACAACGGCCGTGAGGGTCGGCGCACCATCCCGGGATCAGGCGAGAAAAAAGGCCGAGGGGGCGTCCCCTCGGCCATAACGTCGAAATGCGGCGCGACACCGGTGGTCAGATGACGATCGCGTCCAGCGGAGGGAAGCCGTTGAAGCAGACCGACGAATAGGTCGAGGTATAGGCCCCGCAGTTGCGGATGATGATCTTGTCCCCGGCCTTCAGCGACAGCGGCAGTTGGATCGGACGCTTCTCGTAGAGAACGTCGGCCGAGTCGCAGGACGGGCCGGCCAGAACGCAGGGGCCGGTCACGTCACCGTCACGGGCGGTGACGAACTGATAGCGGATCGCTTCGCCCTCGGTCTCGGCCAGGCCCGAGAAACGGCCGATGTCGAGGTACACCCAGCGGTGCAGATCGTCCTCGGACTTCTTCGAGGTCAGGACCACCTCGGCGGCGATCGCACCGGCTTCGGCGACCATGCCACGGCCCGGCTCTGCCATGATCTGCGGGACGAAGCCGAAGCGCGCCTCGATCAGGTCGATGACAGCCGCCGCATAGGCGGTCGGGCGCTGAATCTCTTCGCCGTAGAACGCCGGGAAGCCGCCGCCGATGTTCAGCAGCTGCAGGTAGAAGCCTTCGTCGCAGGCGCGGTGCCAGATCGCCGCAACCTGATCGAGCGTGCCGGTCCACATGCGGGCTTCGCGGGTTTGCGAGCCGACGTGGAAGGACAGACCGTGCGGCACCAGGCCCAGATCGCGCGCCATGGCGAGCAGGGTCATGACCTTGTCGGAGGCGCAGCCGAATTTGCGCGACAGCGGCCAGTCGGCTTCGGAATTGTCGACGATGACGCGGATGTAGACGCGCGCACCCGGTGCGTTTTCCGCGATCTTCAGCATCTCTTCCTCGGCATCGACCGCGAAGAGCGTGACACCGGCATTATGCGCGAACCGGATGTCGGACGCTTTCTTGATGGTGTTGCCGAAAGAGACATGGTCGACGTCGGCACCCTGGCCCAGGACCAGCTCGATTTCACCACGGGACGCGGCGTCGAAGCCGGACCCGAGGTTCACCAGACGCTCGATGATGGCGGGGTGCGGGTTCGCCTTGACGGCGTAGTGGATGTGGGCGCGGCCCAGACCGGCGGACAGGGCGTGGAACTGACGCTCGACCGCGTCGACGTCGATGACCAGCGTGGGATGCGCGAAGTCATGGGCAGAAATATAGGATTCCACGCGCGACGGCACGGACAGGGAAACAATGCGGTCGAAACCGGTTACTGCGTTCATTGGTCATCTCCAATAGACCCGGCCATACCCGCTCTGGGGCGAAGACCGCTCACTTCCAAGGGAGACGTTACCGTCGCTACGTAACCGTGCGGGTGGCCCGAGGGCCGCCGATTGCCGTGCCAGAGGCGCGTGCGTTGGCGTCTATGAGGCGCATTTGGGGGGAAACCGGATTCGGGTCAAGATAGAAAATTCCGAAAAACGACTGAGGTCATCCGCCCCTGCCCGACTGTTGCGTCAAGACGACGGGAACCCATCCCTACGGAGGTGTGTTCTGTTGTCGACCCTGCAAACGGAGACCCCAAGTATGACCCCCTCTTTCAAGGCGATGACCCTTATCCCCCTGACCGTGCTGGTCGCTGGCTGCGTGGCCGGTGATGGCGACCGCGTGGATACCCCGACGGAAATCGAGCAGACGCTGGATACCGACATCGATGGGGATGGAACCATCGTGCAGAACGGCGTCGAAGTCGCCGGTGCCGACTGACGGCCTGCCCCCCTGTCGGGCAAAAAAAGCCCCCCGTCGCAACCGCGCCGGGGGGCTTTGTGTTCCAGGGGCCCGTGGTGCCCGTGCCAGGTCGAGGGTTCCGGCGGGGGGCCAGCCCCCCGTGATGTGGCGGTAGCGTGTTGGCCCTGGTCGATGACTGACGCGGCCGCGCTCAGATTTGCCGTTCGATCATCATCTTCTTGATCGAGGCGATTGCCTTGGCGGGGTTCAGCCCCTTGGGACAGGTCTTGGTGCAGTTCATGATCGTATGGCAGCGATACAGTTTGAACGGATCCTCCAGATCGTCCAGCCGCTCGCCCGTGGCCTCGTCCCGGCTGTCGATGATCCAGCGGTAGGCGTGCAACAGGGCCGCCGGGCCGAGGTAGCGATCGCCGTTCCACCAATAACTGGGGCAGGACGTGGAGCAGGACGCGCACATGATGCACTCATAAAGGCCATCCAGCTTGGAGCGGTCCTCGATCGACTGGCGCCATTCCTTGGCGGGGGTGTTCGATTTCGTCTCCAGCCAGGGCATGACCGATGCGTGCTGGGCATAGAAATGGGTCAGGTCGGGGATCAGGTCCTTGACCACCGGCATGTGCGGCAGGGGATAGATCTTTACGTCGCCGTCGACTTCGTCGATGCCCCAGGTGCAGGCCAGCGTGTTGATGCCGTCGATGTTCATCGCGCAGGACCCACAGATCCCTTCGCGGCAGGACCGGCGGAAGGTCAGGGTCGGGTCGATCTCGTTCTTGATCTTGATCAGCGCGTCCAGAATCATCGGACCGCAGGTGTCCAGATCGACGAAATAGGTGTCCAGACGCGGGTTCTTTCCGTCCTCGGGGTTCCAGCGATAGATCTGGAACGTCCGCAGGTTGGTCGCCCCCTCGGGCTTGGGCCAGGTCTTGCCCACGGTGATCTTGGAGTTCTTGGGCAGGGTGAATTGGACCATGGGTCGCTCCTCTCAGAGTGTGTCTAGCAGCACCGGCAGACCCTGGGTCGCGATGCATTGGATGGTTGCGGGACGCCGGGCGATGTCGCCCACGACGCGCGCGGCGGTCTGATCGTTCCGTGTGGCGGCGGCCCCGGCGAGGGTGATGATTTCCTCGCCCGTAGCGTTGTCGATGATGCAATCGGTGGCGGGTTCCAGCGGGACGCCGGGAAACCGGTCGGCCAGCACAGGGCGCACGGTCGCACGGGCCGCTTCGCGGGTCAGATCCGTGCCGATCCCGCTGTTGCAGGCGGCAAGCAGCAGCGGCAGGAACAACAGGCTAGGCCGCATGGCGCACCTCCTCGACCCAGTTGGTCGGGTGGTCTTCGTAGCCCAGATGCACAAGCGCCGGACCGTATTCCTCGGCATAGACCTCGGCCACGGAGCGCGGCAGGCGGGTGCGCCATTGCGCGGGTTTGCCGGAGGTGACGTGCCGGGCCACCCGTTCCACCCGATCCTCGGGCTTGGCCAGCCCCCCGAACAACGCGTTGCCCCAGAAGATATCGGCCCCCTTGGCGGCCTCCGCCTCGGTCAGGCCCAGGGTGCGCAGATGTTCGCGGAACCCCTCGCAGGAAGTGTCGGCGATCAGATCCTCGTAGCGAACCTCGATCCCGTTGGGGCGGGCGTAGTTCCAGGCCAGCATCTCGGCCAGGGTCTGCGCGTGTTTCTCGCGCATCTCGAACAGCAGTCGCGCCTCTTCGTTGGGCAGGGCGTTCAGGTGTTCCTGATAGGTCAGGCCGCCCAGATCGTCGCGCGGGATGTGCAGGAATTGCTCCCCCTTCACGCCGGCATGCAGGTGGTACCGCGCGCCCGAAAGCAGCACATCGCGCGGGTCGCGGATCACGTGCAGGGTGCGGGTATCGGGGCGGTTCAGGATCGTCCGGCGGAAATTGGACGACCAGGAAAACAGAAAGATCCGCTCTCCGTCCGGGATGACGTTGGCGCGCACCGACGGATAGACCACCCGTTCCGCCACGCCCATCCAGCCCGCCAGCTTGCGGAACACGGCCCGCATCCACAGCGTCCCGGTCTTGTGATGGGTTCCGACACAGAACACGCGGGGGGCAATCAGCTGCGTCATCGGCTTGCCCGCTCTGCGGTGCAGGCCAGCAGATCCTCGATTTCCTGGTTGGACATCGGGCCACTGGGATCGACCGCCAGATCGGGCCGGCCGATGGCCGTCACGCAGGAGGCGAGACCGGGCGTCACCTCTACGTCGGCACCGACGAAATCTGCCGCACCGGGTCCACTGCTCAGGGTGTTGCACCCTGCCAGAAGGAACGGGACCAGAAAGGCGGCTCTCATGTGCGCCCGCCCAGCGTGATGCCGACTGTCTTCGGGGCCGGTGCGCCGGACGTGCGGCGCGCGATGCAGTCGGCGAGGAAATCCTCCTCCGACTGGGGGTTGAGTATGCGGTTGGTAATCGTGACGCGCCCGCTGGCCACGGGTCCGCCCGACCCGATCCCGGCCCCGACGGAGCCGCTGACACCATCGGCCTGCGCCATCTCGGCGCGACACAACCGGTCGGCCCGTTCGGGCGTCACAGGCACGGGCGCGCAGGCCTGAAGATACGGCAGCAGGGCAAGCGCGCGGATCATCGCGGCAGCGCCTCGCAGGTGTCAAGCCGGGCCAGATCCTCGGCGGATCGGGTCACGATGGTGCCGTCGCGCACGGTCAAACCCTGATCACGGGCGCAATCCAGATAGGCGGCGCGCCGGGCCTCCGGCCCGCTGGGCATGCAGGCGGACAGGGTCAGCGCAACGGCCAGCCCCCCCGCCCGAATGGCATCCCGACGGGCCATCGGCTCAGTAAACCCGAGCCTTGGGCGCGATCTTCTTGAGGTCGATCCCGCCTTCGTTATGGCTGCTGAGCGGGGTCAGGTGGACCCCACGATAGCCCAGGCTGGCCTTTTGCTCGTCTCCCTTGAACCAGGTCAGCGAATGCTTGCGCCAATTTTCGTCGTCGCGATCGGGGAAGTCTTCGTGCGCGTGGGCACCCCGGCTTTCCTTGCGCGCCTCGGCGGCGACCACGGTGGCGACGGCGTTGGGCATCAGGTTCGCCAGCTCCAGCGTCTCCATCAGGTCGGAGTTCCAGATCAGCGTGTTGTCGGTGACGGCGACGTCGGACATCTTGCCGGCGATCCCCTCCATCGCTTCCTTGCCCTGGGCCAACGTATCGGAGGTGCGGAACACGGCGGCGTCGGCCTGCATCGTCTTTTGCATCTCCAGGCGCAACTCGGCGGTGGCGACCTGACCGCGTGCGTGGCGGAGGCCGTCAAAGCGGGCGAGCGCCATTTCGACCGACCGCTGGTTCGGCGTCGGCACCGGGGTCGAGGGATCGACCACCTGACCGGCGCGGATCGCGGCGGCCCGGCCAAAGACCACAAGGTCGATGAGCGAGTTGGACCCCAGACGGTTCGCGCCATGCACGGAGGCACAGCCCGCCTCGCCCACGGCCATCAGGCCCGGCGCGACGGCATCGTCGTTGCCCTCGGTCGGGGACAGCACCTCGCCCCAGTAGTTCGTGGGAATGCCGCCCATGTTGTAGTGCACCGTGGGCAGCACGGGAATCGGTTCCTTGGTCACGTCGGCACCAGCAAAGATGCGCGCCGATTCGGAGATACCGGGCAGGCGCAGGGCCAGCGTCTCGGCAGGCAGGTGCGACAGGTTCAGGTGGATGTGATCCCCCTCGGCCCCGACGCCGCGGCCTTCGCGGATTTCCATGGTCATGCAGCGGCTGACCACGTCGCGGGACGCCAGGTCCTTGTAGGTCGGCGCATAGCGTTCCATGAACCGCTCGCCTTCGGAGTTGGTGAGATACCCGCCCTCGCCCCGCGCGCCCTCGGTGATCAGGCAACCGGCGCCGTAGATGCCGGTGGGGTGGAACTGAACGAATTCCATATCCTGAAGCGGCAGGCCCGCGCGGGCCACCATGCCGCCGCCGTCGCCGGTGCAGGTATGGGCCGAGGTGGCCGAGAAATAGGCGCGGCCGTAACCGCCGGTGGCCAGCACCGTCATCTTGGCCGAAAACAGGTGCAGGGTGCCGTCGTCCAGCTTCCAGCACAGAACGCCCTGACACTGACCGTCATCGGACATGATCAGGTCGATGGCGAAGTACTCGATGAAGAACTCGGCCTTTTCCTTCAGGCTTTGACCATAAAGCGTGTGCAAAATGGCGTGGCCGGTGCGGTCGGCCGCGGCGCAGGTGCGCTGAACGGGTGGGCCTTCGCCGTATTCGGTGGTGTGGCCACCAAAGGGCCGCTGATAGATCTTGCCCTCTTCGGTGCGCGAAAACGGCACGCCGTAGTGTTCCAGCTCATAGACCGCCTTGGGTGCCTCGCGCGCCAGGTATTCCATGGCGTCCGTATCACCCAGCCAGTCCGACCCCTTGACGGTGTCGTACATGTGCCATTGCCAGCTGTCGGGGCCCATGTTGCCAAGCGAGGCGGCAATGCCCCCCTGCGCGGCGACGGTGTGGGACCGGGTCGGAAACACCTTGGTGACGCAAGCCGTGCGCAGGCCTTGCTCGGCCATGCCCAGCGTGGCGCGCAGACCGGCCCCGCCGGCGCCCACCACGACGACGTCGTATTCGTGGGTCTCGTATTCGTAAGCAGCCATTCGAATTCTCCTTACAGCGCCAGTCGGGCGAGCGCGTAGACGCTGGCCAGCGCTGCGGCGTAGCTGATGCAGGTGGTGGCGACGATCGCGATCTTGCGCGCCGTGCCGGGCACGTAGTCCTCGATCAGGACCTGCACACCCTTGGCGAAATGCACCCAGCCGACGGTCAGCGTCAAAAGCGCGATCAGCGCGGGCCAGGGGCGGGAATAATAGGCCACGATTTCCTCGTAGGGGGCACCAAGCACCGCCCCGAACGTGAACAGAAACAGCGGCACAAGGATCAGCAGCGCGGCAGACAGCAGCGTCTGATGCCAGTGATGTGTCGTGCCCGCGCCAGAGGCACCCAGGCCCGCGACGCGCTTGCGGTCGGTCAGATAAGCCATGCGACCCCCTTACAGAATGATAATCGTGAACAGCGACAGGCAGACCGAGGCGATGATGATCCCGATGCCCAGTTTTTCCGCCGAGTCGATGTCCAGCAGATAGCCCTGATCCCAGACCAGATGCCGCAACCCCGCCAGCAGGTGATACCAGATCGCAAAGATCGACCCCAGGAACACCAGCTTGCCGAACCACGACGTCAGCACCGCGTCGGCGGTGGCAAAGGCCTCGGGCCCGGCGGCGGCGGCCACGAACCACCAGGTGATCAAAAGCCCCGCGAGGATCAGCGCGTTGCCGGTGATCCGCGTCAGGATGGAGGTCATGGAGGTCAGCTGCGGGCGATACACCTGAAGGTGCGGGCTCAGGGGTCGATTGCCCCGGTTGACGTCGGCCATGCGACGCTCCTTTCCGGTCTGGAAGTCTTGGGTCTGGTCTTCGCTCTATAGTCCTAGCGATTTCACCACCGGTGTCACGGGGTCGGAGGGTCGCAGGTCAATATTTGGCGCTAACGGTGGCGATTTGTGATCACGGTTTCGCGATGTGTGATCACAGGAACCGGCCCGAAGATCGCGGGTTGCCCCCTGACACAAGGACGGAGGCAGCAATGTCGAGCAAATCGCGCGATCAGATCTGGGACGAATGGCGGGACATGGTCAACATGGCCCCGCAAGAGATTGCAGACTGGCTGAAGACCGACGAAAGCCGATCGGTCGGATCTGATGACGGCGACGGAGAGTCGACGGGACACAAGTCCGGCAAACGGATCGTCGAGATCAAGCGCGCCAACAAGGCCGACCTGACCGAGGCCGATTGGGACCACATGGGCAAGGTCGTGGCCTACATCAAACGACACACCGCCCAGAACGGCCCGGAAGGGGACGTCGAACAGTCCGCCTGGCGCTATTCGCTGATGAACTGGGGCCACGATCCCCTGGCGGACTGACTAGCGGCGGGCCGACCGGCGCAGCGCCTTCAGCATTTCGGTGCAGAACAGGATGCGTTCGTCGCCGTGATAGTAATAGGCGTTGTCCTCGCCGCAACTGGCGACCTGCACCGGAACGGGGCGCGGCAGGGTCAGGTGCCCGTTGAGCCGGTCGATGTCCTTGGCCAACAGGCGCAGCGTCTTGCCGATTCTTTCCGGCTGTAGACTGCGACCGCCTCCGGGGGCCATGCGGGCAAGGACAGGGGCCCATGCAGCGGCCACAACCTCGGCGCGGGCGACACAGGCGTCCTCGGATTCGGCAGGCATGCCAAGCGCGCGCGCCACCGGTCCCCGCACGTCGGGCCGAAGCCCATAGTAGAGACAGATCGCATGAGCCAGCCGCTGCGGCCCGGTCATGTATTCATCCCAGGGGTCGAACAGCAGGTTTTCGGCTTCGGCCCGCGCAAGGCGGGTCGCGTCCTGCACCATGCGCCGCAGCTCCGTCTCGCTGTGCAGGCGGTGGGCCAGCAGCATCGCAAATCCGTCTGCCGCCGTCTCTTCGGGGCCGAAGGGCTGCACCTGCATCTGGTCGATCACCGCGTGCCCGACCTCATGATACAGCGTCAGCCGCAGGTTGCTGAGCACGTAGTCCGCACGAAGCGGCGTGGCCAGCAGGCAAAACAGAACGGCAAAACGCAACATCCCGCCATCAACGCGCAGCATCCGACGCGACGCAAGGGTCAGGCGGGCATCAAGGCCCAATAATCCAGGTCCAGCAGAACATCGGGCAGGTATTTCCCATCCTCGCCCCGCAGCGCCCCCGCAGCCCCGCGCGTCGCCACCAACCGCAGGCGCAGCGCGGCGATGCCGGGCCGGACCTGGGCCACGTCCAGCACCTCGGACCAGGCCCGCACGGTATCGCCCGCGAAACAGGGGTTCGCATGGGCCCCGCCATTGATCGCGATGATCATCTGCGCATTGGCCAGCCCGTTGAACGACAGCGCCCGCGCCAGGCTGATGACGTGGCCGCCATAGATCAACCGCTTGCCGTCTTCGCGGTGGGTGGCGTCGAAATGCACCTTGGCCGTGTTCTGCCACAACCGGGTGGCCAGCATATGCTCCGCCTCTTCGATCGTGGTGCCGTCGACGTGGTCGATGATCTCTCCGATGCGGTAATCGGCGGCGCGATGCCGCTCTCCGGCCAGGTCAAAGTCGTAGTGCTCGAAGGTCAGGTCTTCGGGCACGGCCAGATCGTCGATGGACACGACCTCCTCCAGGGTCGGTATGACCGCTTCGGGGGCGGCCTGCGCTTGGTCGCGCTTGCGCACCATGACCCAGCGCACATAGCTCAGCACCGGCTCGTCCATCTGATCGAAACCGGTCGTGCGGACCCAGACCACCCCTGATTTCCCATTGGAATTCTGCTTGAGGCCGATGACCTCGCTTTCGGATCGCAGGGTGTCACCGGCATAGACCGGCTTCAGGAACCGCCCCTCGGCGTAGCCCAGGTTGGCGACCGCGTTCAACGACACGTCCGGCACCGTCTTGCCGAACACCGTGTGAAACACGATCAGATCGTCCAGAGGCGCGCCGTCCATCCCACAGGTCAACGCAAAAGCGTCCGAGGACTGCAACGCGAACCGTTGCGGATAAAGCGCGTGATACAGCGCCCGCTCTCCCTCGGCAAGGGTGCGGGGGACGGCGTGACGAATCACCTCGCCCAGCGTGTAATCCTCAAAGAAGCGGCCTGCGTTGGTCTTGGTCATTGCTGTCCCAGTTTCATGTCGGGGTGATAGTCGGCGTCCACGTCCTTGGTCACCGCCTGAGCGCAGCGCATGACGCCCGCGACCGGATCATGGGCGTAGCAAGGCGATCCGTGCAGCACCCACCCCTTGGCCAGCGCATCCGTGACCTTGTGACAAAAGGCCGAGGAATCCTCGGACGTGAGCAATCGGTACAGTGTCGCCATCAGCCCAGCCCCGCAGGCGACGGGCCGACCCAGCCGTGGATCAGGAACACGACGACGAAAAGGACGAGCGCGACTGTGGCGGCCGTCACCTCTTTCTTGACGGGCACCGGATGCGCCGGGGTCCAATCGGGAACGGCCCGGTTGATCAGGGCGATTTCCGCCAGCGCCCAGATCAGCAGCCCCCCGAACAGCAGCAACGACGCGACATCCCCGTTCGCCAACAGGTGCGCCGCCGCCCAGATCGCAAAGGCAGTCAGCTGCGGGTGGCGGATAAGGCGGGTGATTCGCGTCTTCGCGCCCGAGGCGGCAAAAAGGTAGAAGGCCAGCAGAACCGCCAGATTGTTCACCGGATAGACCCAAGCCCCCAGCGCCCAAAGCAGATCGTACGGGGCCCAGCGATAGCCGAAGATCATCAGCAAGATCGACACGACCACCCCTGCGGTCACGGCCCCCTTGCCGGCCTCGCCCATGGCGGCCCGGCGGTCGGGGGCGACCCGTTTGAAGACATGCGCGCCCGCCCACAGGCCGACCCCCAGCACGATCATAAGATAGCCCATGGTTCAGCCCTCCAGCTTGGCGATTGCCTCCTGCTTGTCCAGCGTCCGGCGGGCGGTGTCCACATGCAGGTTCTCGACGATCTTGCCATCCAGCACCGCGACGCCCTGCCCTTCGGCCATTGCGGCCTCGAAGGCGGCGATCTGGCGGCGCGCCAGGTCGAGTTCGGCTTCGGTGGGGGCAAAGGCGGCATTTGCGATGGCGATCTGCGCGGGGTGGATCAGGGTCTTGCCGTCCATCCCCAGGTCGCGGCCCTGTTCGCATTCGGCGTGCAGCCCGTTGTCATCCTTGAAGGCGTTGTAGACCCCGTCGATGCAGGGAATCCCTGCCATACGCGCGGCGGCTAGGCAGGTCTGCAGCGCGAACATCATCGGCAGACGGTCGGCGCGGGTCCGACACCCCAGGTCCTTGGCCAGGTCATTCGTGCCCATGACGAATCCCCCCATGCGGGGCGCACGGGCGATTTCGGCGGCGTTCAGAATACCCTCCGGCGTTTCCATCATGGCCCAGACCGTGGCGGCAGATCCGGCGTCATCCAGTTTCTTCGCAACTGCGGCAACATCTGCGGCCCCATTTACCTTGGGCAAGAGAATCGCCTCGATATCTGCACCGGCAAAGGCATCCACGTCCTGGGCACCCCAGGCGGTATCGGCCCCGTTGACGCGCACGATCCGGGCGCGCGGGGCATAGCCACCCTGCGCCAGCGCATCGGCCAAGATGCCCCGAGCATTGACTTTTTCGTTCGGGGCGACGGCGTCTTCCAGGTCGAAGATGATCGCATCGACCGGCAGGGTTCGGGCCTTGTCGAGCGCCCGATCCTTGGATCCGGGAATATAGAGAACGGAGCGGTAGGGGCGGGCATTGGTCATGGGGGTCTCCGATATCTGCGGGGAACTTGGACCATGAGGCGCAATGTTTGGCAAGTCTCAATGCTGCATTGCGGAATTTTGTTGCGGACGCGCCTGCTGCCCTGCGGCGCGAACGGGGACATGGGCGCGTTAATCATTTGTTCGGGGGTTTGTGGCAGCCTTTCTTCATCCACGTCGAAGCCGGGCACCGTCCGGACCACCGACGACCAGAGGCCTGCCGCCCGGCTGTCTCTGGTCATCGGCAGGTCCCAGATCACGAAAGGAACGTGCCATGACCAAGACCCAGAAACTCAACGGCTCCCTGATCGGGTTGACGGTGCTTCTGCTGACGCTTCTGACCCTGCCGGCCAAGGCAAACCCACAGAACTGCGGGCCCAGGGGGACGGTCGTCGAACGGCTGTCATCGCATTTTGGCGAAACCCGGCGCGGGATCGGCCTGGCCCGACAGAATCGCGTGGTGGAGGTCTTTGCCTCCGATGCCTCCGGCAGCTGGACGATCACGATCACCCTGCCCGACGGCAACACCTGCCTCGTCGCCTCCGGTCAGGCGTGGGAGGATCGGATGGACGACCTCAGCCATCTCGCGGACATGGAATCCTAACGCCTTGCGGACGTCGGGTCCCGGTCTTGCGGCCCTGCGCGCGCGCCTCACAGTCTGGTGTTTGCGCAACCGTGCACGCGCAGCACACTTGCGCCCCCCCCGTCTCCGGGGGTAGCCCATGCGCGGACTCACGAACCGTTACACCGGAGACATATCATGGCCCGACCCAAGATCGCCCTTATCGGCGCAGGACAAATCGGCGGCACGCTCGCCCACCTCGCTGCGATCAAGGAACTGGGGGACATCGTCCTCTTCGACATCCAGGACGGCGTGCCTCAGGGCAAGGCGCTGGACATCGCCGAATCGGGCCCGGTCGAGAAATTCGACGCCAAGCTCAAAGGCTCCAGCGACTATGCCGACATCGCCGGCGCAGACGTCTGCATCGTCACCGCCGGTGTCCCGCGCAAGCCGGGCATGTCGCGCGACGACCTGCTGGGCATTAACCTGAAGGTCATGAAGGCCGTCGGCGAAGGTATCCGCGACAACGCCCCCGACGCCTTCGTCATCTGCATCACCAACCCGCTGGACGCGATGGTCTGGGCCTTGCGCGAATTCTCGGGCATGCCGCATGAAAAGGTCGTCGGCATGGCGGGCGTCCTTGACGCCGGTCGTTTCCGTCACTTCCTCGCCGAAGAATTCGACGTCTCCATGCGCGACGTCACCGCCTTTGTGCTGGGCGGCCACGGCGACACGATGGTGCCGCTGGTGCGCTATTCCACCGTTGGCGGCATCCCGCTGCCCGACCTTGTCGAAATGGGTTGGACCAGCCAGGAAAACCTGGATGCCATCGTGCAGCGCACCCGCGACGGCGGCGCAGAGATCGTGGGCCTGCTGAAGACCGGCTCTGCCTTCTACGCGCCCGCCTCTTCGGCCATCGAAATGGCCGAAGCCTACCTGAAGGACCAGAAGCGGCTGCTGCCCGCCGCTGCCTACGTGGATGGCGCGCTGGGCC
This sequence comes from Jannaschia sp. M317, assembly GCF_025141175.1. NCBI lineage: Bacteria > Pseudomonadati > Pseudomonadota > Alphaproteobacteria > Rhodobacterales > Roseobacteraceae > Jannaschia > Jannaschia sp. M317. The sequence goes on from NZ_CP081155.1 coordinate 292,644, forward strand.
TGAACGGCATGTATGTCGGCGTTCCGACCATCATCGGTGCCGGCGGGATCGAGCGGATTGTCGATATCAAGATGACCCGCGACGAGCAGGCGATGTTCGACAAGTCCGTCGACGCCGTGAAAGGCCTGGTCGAGGCCTGCAAGGGCATCGACAGCTCGCTCGCCTGATCCCAGACCGACTCACCCCTGCAGAAGCCCCGCCTTGGCGGGGCTTCTTGCGTTGGCGCTAACGGTTAACGGAGGGTTTCCAGATTTGTGATCACACATTCGCAGCCTGTGATCACACTGGCCAATTTTTCCACCGCATTCGCGGAATTCATAGCGATTTCTGTTCCCATGCCGGTTTCGTCGTGCCAGTCCGAAGGGCGACCCATGAACCGACCAGCGGGGACGCATCCGATGAACATCCACGAGTATCAGGCCAAGGCCCTTCTGCGCGACTACGGTGCCCCCGTCAGCGAAGGCGTTGCCGTGACCAAGGCCGCCGACGCCAAGAACGCCGCCGGGCAGCTTGACGGCCCGCTTTGGGTGGTCAAGGCACAGATCCATGCGGGCGGCCGCGGCAAGGGCTCCTTCAAGGAACCCGAGGCCGGTGAAAAAGGCGGCGTGCGCCTGACCAAGTCGGTCGAAGAAGCCGCGAACGAAGCCAAGGCCATGCTCGGCAACACGCTGGTCACGCATCAGACCGGCCCGGCGGGCAAGCAGGTCAACCGCATCTACATCGAAGACGGCTCCGGCATCGCGCGCGAACTGTACCTGGCCCTGCTGGTCGATCGTCAGACCAGCCGCATCGGCTTTGTCTGTTCGACCGAAGGCGGCATGGACATCGAGGAAGTCGCGGCATCGACCCCCGAAAAGATCGTCAGCTTCTCGGTCGATCCCGCCACCGGCTTCCAGCCCTACCACGGCCGCCGCGTCGCGTTTTCGCTGGGACTGGAAGGCGCGCAGATCAAGCAGTGCGTCAAACTGATGGGACAACTCTACCAGGCCTTCACCGAGAAGGACATGGAGATGCTGGAAATCAACCCGCTGATCGTGACCGACACGGGCGACCTGAAGGTGCTGGACGCCAAGGTCGGCTTCGACGGCAACGCCATCTACCGCCACAAGGACATCGCCGAGCTGCGCGACGAAACGGAAGAGGACCCCAAGGAACTCGCCGCGTCCAAGTTCGACCTGAACTACATCGCGCTGGATGGTGAAATCGGCTGCATGGTCAACGGCGCGGGCCTGGCTATGGCGACGATGGACATCATCAAGCTGTATGGTGCCGAGCCTGCAAACTTCCTGGACGTCGGCGGCGGTGCCACCGAAGAAAAGGTGACCGAAGCCTTCAAGATCATCACCTCCGACCCGCAGGTGAAGGGCATCCTGGTCAACATCTTCGGCGGCATCATGCGCTGCGACGTCATCGCCGAAGGCGTTGTCGCCGCGGTCAAACAGGTGGGCCTGAAAGTGCCGCTGGTTGTCCGGTTGGAGGGCACGAACGTCGAGCAGGGTAAGAAGATCATCAATGAATCCGGCCTCGATGTGATTGCGGCCGATGACCTGAAGGACGGCGCACAGAAGATCGTGAAGGCTGTGAAGGGGTGAGCGAACGAACCTGCCATAGGCAGGCGGACCGTCCAGTGGACGGTCCGGTTCGCGAACGGGCGGAGCCCCGGGCGCACGAACGGGCGGAGCCCCGGGCGTCTGTCCCGGCGCGCGCCCGGCGTCGTCACCATGCCCCGGCTGGCATGGTGCGGCTTTCGGCGCTTGCACTGGGGCTCGTCGCGGCCCTTCCCGCCGCCGCCAACCCCATGCGCGCCGCCGCGCTGGACGCGTTCGCGCGCAACTGCCTGTCGCCGCATCTGACGGCGACGACGGCGACGGCGAACCTCGCCCCGCACGCGCGGCACGATTTCTACGACCTGCGTCCGTTTTCGGCGGACGCGCCCTCACCGGCCCGCACGCCAGTGACACCCGGCACCGACCGCCGCTGCGAGATCGCCTTTGACGGCGACGCAGGCCCGCAGGCCGCAGAGGTCGCCGTCGGCGCCCTTGCCGCCGAGGGTATCCGCACCGAGGCCCCGCTGCCCGCCACCCACGTGACCGCGGCCCTGCCCGGCACCACGCTGCTGGCCGCGCGCTTTCTCAACCCGAACCGCGTGGCTGTTGTGCACACCGGCACCCGCCCCGGCCCGAATGGCCCCGAAACCTTTCTGAGCGTCGAACGTCTGACACCCGAGGCCAGCGCCGAGGTGTCCCGATGATCCGTGCCGTCGCCCTTCTGACGCTGGCCGTGCTGGCGGGATGCGTGTCGAACACCGCGCCGGTTCAGACCTCTGCCGCGTTCCGCGCCACCGCATCGGAGCGCATCCAGTTCGCGCTGGAGGCGGTGTGCCTGAACAACACCACCCGCGCCGCGCAAAACCGGGCCGCGCGCAGCCTGGGCTTTCCGATTGCGGAACGCGAGGGCGCATCGACCGTCTACGTCAACCCGACGACCCTGACCTTTCTGCGGATCGGCCCCGCGCCGGACCAGTTCATCACAACCGAAGCCGGGCGGCTTGCCTATCGCGGGTCCGGCTGTTCGGTCGGCTCGCCCGCCGTGGGTATCCAGGGGGCCAATGCGATTTCCGGTCGGGTGCTGGCCGCACGGCTTGCGGATGGCACCGACCTGCTGAACCGCCCGGTCAGCGCCGGAACCAATGAACTTGGCGGGGCCGGGTTCTTCTTCGAGGACCTCTCGGTCACGCTGCCCATCGCCGATACCACCTTCACCAACGAACAGACGGGCGAGAGCGAGACGATCTCGCACCCCGTCATCCTGATCATTCACAGATAAAGACCGCGCAGCCGCGCAATACGGAGACAGACATGGCCATTCTCATCGACAAAGATACCAAGGTGATCTGCCAGGGCTTCACCGGCTCTCAGGGGACGTTCCACTCCGAGCAGGCGATCGCCTACGGCACCCAGATGGTCGGCGGTGTCACGCCCGGCAAGGGCGGTCAGTCACACCTGAACCTGCCGGTCTTCGACAGCTGCCACGAGGCGGTGGAAAAGACCGGGGCCAATGCCTCTGTCATCTACGTCCCGCCCCCCTTTGCCGCCGATTCCATCCTGGAGGCGATCGACGCCGAAATCCCGCTGGTCGTCTGCATCACCGAGGGCATCCCGGTTCTCGACATGATGAAGGTCAAGCGCGCGCTGGACGGGTCGTCGACCCGCCTGATCGGGCCGAACTGCCCCGGCGTGATCACGCCCGACGCCTGCAAGATCGGCATCATGCCCGGCCACATCCACAAACGTGGGTCGGTGGGCGTCGTGTCCCGCTCGGGCACCCTGACCTATGAGGCGGTCAAGCAGACCACCGACATGGGGCTCGGCCAATCCACCGCCGTCGGCATCGGCGGCGACCCGATCAAGGGAACCGAGCATATCGACGTGCTGGAAATGTTCCTGGCCGACCCGGAAACCCATTCGATCATCATGATCGGTGAGATCGGCGGCACCGCCGAGGAAGAGGCCGCGCAATTCCTGGCCGACGAGAAAAAGGCCGGCCGCTGGAAGCCGACCGCCGGGTTCATCGCCGGCCGCACCGCCCCTCCGGGCCGCCGCATGGGCCACGCAGGCGCCATCGTCGCGGGTGGCAAGGGCGATGCCGAGTCCAAGATCGAGGCCATGCGCAGCGCGGGCATCGTCGTGGCCGACAGCCCGGCCACCCTGGGCGAGGCCGTGAAAGAAGCGATCGGCTGATGCGCCGCGCGGGCGCCATCGCGCTGACCCTGGCCCTCACCCTTTCGGGTGGGTTGGTCCGGGCTGCCGAGGTGCCCGACGCCTGCCTGATCCCCGCGACCGACCTGGACATGACCCTGGCCGGTCTGGAACGCGCGGGCTGGCAGGTGGTGCCGGGCGGAACCCTGCCGCCCGAGGTGGCGGAACTGCTCGTCTGGTCCTACGCCACACAGTACCTGACCGGCGATTCCGGGGGTGAACCGCTCGACAGCATCCTGACCCTGCAACGGCGCACGGTCGAGGGGCTGGCGCGCAAGCGCGACATCCCCACCAGCAAAACCCGGCTCTTGCAGCGTGACGGGGCCGCGCTTGCGGTCTTCTGGCGCGTTCCGGAGGCTGGCATGATGGAGCTTCAGTGTCGCGGTGCCATGCTGGAGGCGGGGGCGGACGTCCCCGATACCGTCATCGGCACACTCGCCCGCCAGGAAGTCGACGGCGGGGCAATCATGATCCTGCCGCTGGATGCCGCCGCCCTGACCGCCGAGATCGGCGGCCTCGCGACCGTGCCCACCGCTGTTCTCGATAGCTACATTCGTTTCGAAGGGGAGCCGTCGCTGTGATCCGTGCCGCTGTACTTGCCCTGACGCTTGCCGCGCCCGCCGCGGCGCAAGGCGTGCCCCTGCCCGATCCGATGCAGCCCTGCATCGCCGACCATTTCGACCCCGCCCGCTATCGCGCCGAGCTGGAGGCGATCGGCTGGACCTTCATTCCCGCCATGAACCGCGCCGCCCAGACCGACCGTCTGGCCCGTGCCTTCGCCGCGTTGTCCGTGCCCGAAGGCACCGCGCCCGAGGACATGCTGGCCGAGGCGCGCCTGCTCTGGGTCGACCGGTCCGAGGAATCGATGATCTTCGACGGCGGCGGCCAGACCCTGATGATATCCGGCGTCGCCGAGAGCGAGATCGGAACCCGTGCCGTGATCTGCTACGTGGCGCTGCTGACTGCATCCGACCTGGACCCCGCGTTCGAGGCGGCCCGCCTGCGCGATGCCACCGGCCTGCAGGACGACGCGACGCAGATCTTTTCGACAACCTACGCCGAGGTGCGGCCCGACCAGGATGTCACCGTCACCTTTGCGCGCCCCAATCCCGACCGCTCGGATCCCACGCGGCTCGCCTCCACCCCCGCAGGACTGGCCACGCGCCTCGACCTGCCCGCCCTGCCCGAGTGACGCAAATGGAAAATTCCCTGATGCTCCGAAATTGCATTACGCCTGTCACACATAAGCGGTTGGTTATGTCTTCAATTTTCAGCATCACGGCTGAGATGGGGTGCGCGGAGTACTCTGAATGTTAGTGTCGCATCCTTATCAATTTATCTATCTCAAGACCAGCAAGACTGCTGGCACCTCAATTGAAATGGCTCTGCAAGGGGCGGCTTTCAATCAGGATCCGGACCAGGTGAAAGCCGCCACACACGCGCAAGTCGGAGTTCGAGGCGTCATTGGGAGGAGAATGATATTCAACCTCTCAAGCAAAGAGACCGCCGCAGACAAGATCTGGCTACCGCATATGTCGGCTGCGGACCTGTTCGACAGGGTTGGAGAACGAATTTGGAATAGATACGACAAAGTCGCATCCGTTCGGAACCCGTTTGACCGAATGGTGTCCAATTTCCATTGGCGCCGGACAGTTCGCCACGAAATCAAGGGTCATAAGGTCTCGACCAGAGAAATCGCTGAAAGCGGATTCGACGAAATTCGCTCCGAGTTCCGTGATTTTATTATGTCCAATGACGCCATCGTGGATGGAGAAACCGTCATGTTGAATGGTAAGTTTTGCATCACTAAAGCGATTAGATATGAACACCTGCGCGAGGATTTGATACGTGTCGCCAAGGAACTTGAACTGGACGAAAACCGACTGAGAATTCCGGAAACGCTTGTCAGTAAACATCTACGACATGGCCATTCGGTCGCAGACTATTACGATCAAAGCACGGTTGAACAAGTCAAGAAGAGAATGTTCTGGGCGTTTGAGAAATTCGGCTATCCAGAAAAGCCAGGCGATCAGTGATACAGTTGACACCCCCGATTGATGGCAAAGACTACTTTGGCCTTAAAAAATGCCCCCAAGTGACCGCTCGATGACCCAAGTTTCCGCCCCCGCCCTTCAAGAGGTGATCGCATGACCGACCAATCCGACAACGACGTTTTCCACTCCACGTCCTTCATGCAGGGGCATAACGCGGAATACCTCGAACAGATGTATGCCCGTTACGCCACCGACCCCGGTGCGGTCGATGACAGCTGGCGGCAGTTCTTCGAGGCGCTGGCCGACGACAAGGAGGCCGCCCGCGCCGAGGCGGCAGGCCCGTCCTGGGCGCGCCGTGATTGGCCGCCGCAGCCTGCCGACGACCTGACCGCCGCCCTGACGGGCGAATGGCCTGCAGAGCCGGTCGAGAAAAAGGCCGCTGGCGACAAGATCAAGGCCAAGGCCGAGGCGGCGGGCGTGTCGATCACCGACGACCAGCTGCGCCGCGCCGTGCTCGACAGTATCCGTGCGCTGATGCTGATCCGGGCCTACCGGATCCGGGGCCACCTGGCCGCCGACCTGGACCCGTTGGGCATGCGCGACGACAGCGCCCATCCCGAACTGGACCCGCAGTCCTACGGCTTCGAAGAGGCCGACATGGACCGGCCCATCTTCATCGACAAGGTGCTGGGCCTCGAAGTGGCGACCATGCGCCAGATCGTCGAGATCGTGAAGCGCACCTACTGCGGCACCTTCGCGCTGCAGTACATGCATATCTCCGACCCCGAGCAATCGTCCTGGCTGAAGGAGCGGATCGAGGGTCTCGGCAAGGAGATCGAGTTCACCCAGAACGGGCGTCGCGCGATCCTCAACAAGCTGGTCGAGGCCGAGGGCTTTGAGAAATACCTGCACGTCAAGTACATGGGCACCAAGCGGTTCGGCCTGGACGGCGGCGAGGCGCTGATCCCAGCGATGGAACAGATCATCAAGCGCGGCGGTCAGCTGGGGCTCGAAGACATCGTCATCGGCATGCCCCACCGGGGCCGCCTGTCGGTTCTGGCGAACGTCATGCAGAAACCCTACAAGGCGATCTTCAACGAATTCCAGGGCGGCAGCTTCAAGCCCGAGGACGTCGACGGCTCGGGGGATGTGAAATACCACCTGGGGGCCTCGTCCGACCGGGAATTCGACGGCAACTCGGTGCACCTGTCGCTGACCGCGAACCCGTCCCACCTGGAGGCGGTGAACCCCGTCGTCCTGGGCAAGGTCCGCGCCAAGCAGGATCAGCTGGGCGATGAGGCCCGGACCCGCGTGGCGGGCCTGTTGCTGCACGGGGACGCGGCCTTTGCGGGTCAGGGCGTCGTGGCCGAATGTTTCGCCCTGTCGGGCGTGCGCGGCCACAAGACCGGTGGCACGATCCACATCGTCGTCAACAACCAGATCGGCTTCACGACCGCGCCGCACTTCTCGCGTTCGTCGCCCTATCCGACGGACAACGCCCTGGTGGTCGAAGCCCCGATCTTCCACGTCAACGGCGACGATCCCGAAGCGGTGGTCCACGCCGCCCGCGTCGCGATCGAATTCCGCCAGAAATTCGGCAAGGACGTCGTTCTCGACATCTTCTGCTACCGTCGTTTCGGCCATAACGAGGGCGACGAGCCCATGTTCACCAACCCGGTGATGTACAAGCGCATCAAGGGCCACAAGACGACGCTCAGCCTCTATACCGAACGCCTGGTCAAGGACGGCCTGATCCCCGAGGGCGAGATCGAGGACATGAAGGCCGCGTTCCAGGACCGCATGGCCCAGGAATTCGAGGCCGGGAAGGACTACAAGCCCAACAAGGCCGACTGGCTGGACGGGCGCTGGTCCCATCTGGATCGGCGCGACGCCGAGGAATACGTCCGCGGCGAGACCTCCATCCCCGAAGACACCTTTGACGAGGTGGGCCGCGCCCTGACCTCGGCCCCCGCTGATTTTCCGATGCACAAGACGGTCACCCGCCTGCTGGACGCCAAGTCGAAGATGTTCGAAAGCGGCGAAGGCTTCGATTGGGCCACCGCCGAGGCCCTGGCCTTCGGGTCGCTTCTGACCGAGAACTACAAGGTGCGTCTGGCCGGTCAGGACAGCACGCGCGGCACCTTCAGCCAGCGGCACTCCGGCTTCGTCAACCAGGAGACGGAAGAGCGGTACTACCCCCTCAACCACATCCGCGAAGGCCAGGCCCAGTACGAGGTCATCGACTCCGCGCTGTCGGAATATGCGGTCCTGGGCTTCGAATACGGCTATTCGCTGGCGGAACCCAACGCGCTGACCATGTGGGAGGCGCAGTTCGGCGATTTCGCCAATGGCGCGCAGATCATGTTCGATCAGTTCATCAGCTCGGGCGAATCGAAATGGCTGCGGATGTCGGGCCTGGTCTGCCTGCTGCCCCATGGCTTCGAAGGTCAGGGGCCGGAACACTCCTCGGCGCGTCTGGAACGGTTCCTGCAAATGTGCGGGTCGGACAACTGGATCGTGGCCAACTGCACGACGCCGTCGAACTACTTCCACATCCTGCGCCGTCAGCTGCACCGCGATTTCCGCAAACCGCTGATCCTGATGACGCCCAAATCGTTGCTGCGGCACAAGATGGCGGTCTCGACCAAGGCGGAATTCACCACCGGCAGCAGCTTCCACCGGGTGCTGTGGGACGATGCCCAACAGGGCAACTCCGAGACGACGCTGGTGGCCGACGACAAGATCAAGCGCGTCGTCGTCTGTTCGGGCAAGGTCTACTACGATCTGCTGGAGGAACGCGACGCGCGTGGTTTGACCGACGTGTATATCCTGCGGCTGGAACAGTTCTATCCGTTCCCCGCGCTGTCGATGGTCAACGAACTCAGCCGCTTCAAGCAGGCCGAAGTCGTCTGGTGCCAGGAAGAGCCCAAGAACCAGGGCGCATGGACCTTTGTGGAGCCCAACATCGAATGGGTCCTGACCCGCATCGGGGCCACCCACCCACGCCCGCAATACGTGGGCCGCGCGGCCTCTGCCTCGCCCGCCACCGGCCTCGCCAGCCAGCACAAAGCACAACAAGCCGCGCTCGTGAACGAAGCGCTGACCGTGGAGTAAATCATGTCCGTAGAAGTCAAAGTCCCTACCTTGGGCGAATCCGTGACCGAGGCCACCGTCGCCACCTGGTTCAAACAGCCGGGCGATGCGGTCGCTGTCGATGAAATGCTCTGCGAGCTGGAAACCGACAAGGTAACGGTCGAGGTCCCCTCCCCCGCCGCAGGCACCTTGGGTGAAATCGTCGCGAACGAAGGCGACACCGTGGGCGTCGACGCCCTGCTGGCCACCATCTCCGAGGGCGAAGGGGCGGCCCCCGCCCCCAAGGCCGCCAAGACAGAGGCCCCCGCCAAGGACGCCCCCACCGAGGATGCGGGCGGCCAGGAGGTCCCCGTCATGGTCCCCGCCCTGGGCGAGAGCGTGACCGAGGCCACCGTCGCCACCTGGTTCAAGTCCGAAGGCGATGCGGTCGCCGCCGATGAAATGCTCTGCGAGTTGGAAACCGACAAGGTCTCCGTCGAGGTGCCCGCCCCCGCCGCCGGCACCCTGACCAAGATCCTGCACATGGAAGGCGCCACGATCGAGGCCGGCGGTCAGCTGGCCGTCATATCGTCCGGTGCGGGTGCCGCGGCAGCCGCGCCCGCCTCCGACACGCCCGCCGCCGCCGCACCTGCGGCCAGCCCGTCCAAGGGCGATGTCGAAAACGCCCCCTCGGCCAACAAGCTGATGGCGGAAATGGGTCTGTCCGACGCGCAGGTCACCGGCACCGGCCGCGACGGCCGCATCATGAAGGAAGACGTGCTCAAGGCCGTCTCCTCCGGCACCTCTGCCCCGGCCCCGGCCCCGGCGCCGACCGCCCCGGCCCCCCGCGCCCCCGTCGCCGCCAGCGATGACGCGCGCGAAGAACGGGTGAAGATGACCCGCCTGCGCCAGACCATCGCGCGCCGCCTCAAGGACAGCCAGAACACCGCCGCGATGCTCACGACCTACAACGAGGTCGACATGAAGGCGGTCATGGACCTGCGCTCCGAATACAAGGACCTGTTCCTCAAGAAGCACGGCGTGAAGCTGGGCTTCATGTCCTTCTTCACCAAGGCCTGCGTGCACGCCCTCAAAGAGGTGCCCGAGGTCAACGCAGAGATCGACGGCACCGACATCGTCTACAAGAACTTCGTCCACATGGGCATTGCGGCGGGTACGCCCACCGGCCTGGTCGTGCCGGTCATCCGCGACGCCGACGCCATGTCCTTCGCCGAGATCGAAAAGGCCATCGCAGAAAAGGGCGCCAAGGCCCGCGACGGCAAGCTGTCGATGGCCGAGATGCAGGGCGGCACCTTCACCATCTCCAACGGCGGGGTCTATGGCTCGCTCATGTCCTCGCCCATCCTGAACCCGCCGCAGTCGGGCATCCTGGGCATGCACAAGATCCAGGACCGCCCCATGGTCGTCGGCGGCGAGATCGTGATTCGCCCGATGATGTATCTGGCGCTCAGCTACGATCACCGCATCGTCGACGGCAAAGGGGCCGTGACCTTCCTCGTGCGCGTGAAAGAGGCGCTGGAGGATCCGCGCCGGTTGCTGATGGACTTGTAAACCCAGCGTCCAGCGTAGGGTGGGTGAAACCCACCGCCCCGATCATGTGTTTTCCTCCCATGATGGTGGGTTGCACCCACCCTACGCACCCCAAAGACCGGAGCCCCCATGAACCTCCTCGCCCACCTCGCCCCCGCCGACGACGACACCTGGAAACGGGATTTCGACGCCACCGCCGTACAACGGATGCAGGCGGGGATGACGGTGTTGCAGCTCTGGCGGCAGGCGGATGGGCCGGGGGTCACCGCCCTTTTCGAGGTCAACGACCGCAAGAAGGCACAGGCCTGGTTCGACCGTGAAACCGCCACCAGCCCCGCGATCGAGGCCAATTTTCTGAGGACTGCCTGACATGACCCCCACCCGCCGCGCCATCGCCTTCTGGCTGATCCGGGTCGCCATCGCGGTGATCCTCGTGCTCGTGCTGCAGGCGTGGCAGGGGCCGGACCCGATCCTGTGGTATCTGGCGGCGGGTTATGCGGTGCTGTCGGCGGTCACGACCGCGATCCTGATCCGGCGGAACGGATGATCCTGCTGCGCGCCCTCCCCCTGCTGCTGCTGGCCACGGCGGCGCAGGCCGGGGTCGATGGGCCGCTGCCCGCGGGAAACCCCGCTGGCCAGCGCCTGATCGAGGCCGCCGCCGACGTCTGCACCACCGAGGATGCCGGCGACCTGATCGTCGAGGACGGTGCCTATACGGCCGCCGACCTGGACGGCGATGGGGATGAGGACCTCGTGATCTCTTTCGATCATGTCTTCTGTCAGTTCAACGCCGCCCGCTGGGCCGGGACCGCCGGGACCCCCAAGCATTTCATCCTGGACGGCACCACCGCGCAGGAGGTCTGGGGCGGCGACTGGCAAACCGTCGACGTGCCCCCCTTTGCCGACGATCCCACCGTCACCGAACGCCTGATCCTGGTGCCCGTCCACGGCGGCCAATGCGATGGCTACGGGGCACAGCCATGCTGGCGCGTGCTGTCCACGTTCGACGGCGGGTTTTCGACCCTGCCGCTGGTGACGGAATGACACCGGAACTCACCGTCCTTGCGCTGGCGATCCTGTTGCAGGCGGCACAGTTCGCCGCTTATTCCATCCGCGCCAATCTGGACGTCGGGCCGGGTTATGCGATGTCGGCGCGCGACCGCGACCCGTCGCGTCCGCTGTCGGATCTGGGCGGCCGCCTGCAACGGGCGCTGACCAACCACTTTGAGGGGCTGACCCTGTTCGCCCCCGCCGCCCTGCTGGTTGCCGTCTCGGGGCAATCCACCCCTTTCACCGCCGCCTGCGCCTGGGTCTACCTGGTCGCGCGGGTCCTTTATGTTCCGGCCTACGCTTTCGGGTGGCGGCCGGGACGCTCGCTCATCTGGTTCGCGGGGTTCCTCGCGACCATATCAATGGTAATCTCGACGCTAATCTGATCCGCGCCACGTCGGACCCGCATCCGACGTGGATCACCCGCTGATCACCCATGGAATATTCGACCGGAGGCATCATGGCCCAATACGACGTCATCATCATCGGAAGCGGCCCGGGCGGCTATGTCTGCGCCATCCGCTGCGCACAGCTGGGCCTGAAAACGGCCGTGGTCGAAGGCCGCGAGACGCTGGGCGGCACCTGCCTGAACGTCGGCTGCATCCCGTCAAAGGCCATGCTGCACGCCACCCACCAGCTGCACGAGGCGGAGCATAACTTCGCCAAGATGGGCCTGATGGGCAACGCCCCCGCCGTCGACTGGAAACAGATGCTGTCGTACAAGCAGGACACCATCGACACCAATACCAAGGGCATCGAATTTCTGTTCAAAAAGAACAAGATCGACTGGCTGAAGGGGTGGGGATCGATCCCCGCTGCGGGTCAGGTCAAGGTCGGTGACGAGGTTCACGAGGCCAAGCACATCATCGTTGCGTCGGGTTCCGAGGCGGCGAATGTGCCGGGCGCCGAGGTGGAGATCGACGAAAAGATCATCGTCACTTCGACCGGTGCCCTGGAACTCGACAGCATTCCCGGATCCATGGTTGTCGTGGGCGGTGGTGTGATCGGGCTGGAACTGGGGTCCGTCTACGCGCGCCTGGGCACCAAGGTGACGGTGGTGGAATACCTCGATCAGATCACGCCGGGCCAGGATGGCGAGGTTGCGAAAACGTTCCAGAAGATGCTGAAAAAGCAGGGGCTTAAATTTGTCACCGGAGCCGCCGTGTCCAAGGTTGTGGCGGGCGACGGCGGGGCGGTTGTCGACTATACTCTGCGCCGCGACGACAGCGCCAAACAGATCGAAGCCGATGTCGTTCTGGTCGCCACGGGGCGCAAACCCTATGTCACGGGCCTGGGCCTGGACGGGCTTGGGATCGAGATGACAAAGCGTGGCCAGATCGCGGTCGATCACCGCTATAACACCTCGGTCAAGGGCATCTACGCCATCGGCGACGTGATCGAAGGCCCGATGCTGGCCCACAAGGCCGAGGATGAGGGCATGGCCCTGGCCGAGATCCTGGCCGGACAGGCGGGACACGTGAACTACGACGTGATCCCCGGTGTCATCTACACCCACCCCGAGGTCGGGTCGGTCGGCGCCACCGAAGAACAGCTGAAGGCGGAGGGACGCGCCTACAAGGTCGGAAAATTCACCTTCATGGGCAACGCCCGCGCCAAGGCCGTGTTCGCCGGTGACGGTTTCGTCAAGATGATCGCCGACGCCGAAACGGACCGGATCCTGGGCTGTCACGTGATCGGCCCGATGGCGGGCGACCTGATCCACGAGGTCTGCGTTGCGATGGAATTCGGGGCCGCAGCCGAAGATCTGGCCCGCACCTGCCATGCGCACCCGACCTTTAGCGAGGCGATGCGCGAGGCCGCCCTGGCCTGCGGGGACGGGGCGATTCACGCCTGACGCCGCCCCGCGTGCGACAGGAATACCGACAATTTGCCATGATTGAGCGGCAGGAGGTTCCAACTCCTGCCGCTTTTTCATGGTGAACAGGGCAGGTCCAATACCTTTAACGGTGCCCCCATGTTTCGGTCCAGCTTTCCTGTTCTCACGGCCTGTTTCTCGCCGCTGCTTCTGTTGTCTGCGCCCGTGAAGGCCGACATCGACCCTGTCGCGCCGCATCAGCATTTCCTGCCAACCGCCGTGATCGAGGCCTTCGGCAAGCTGAACCTTCTGCCTTGGGTCGCGGGCCTGTTTGCCCTTGGGGCGGTTGCCTTGCTGGCAACCCACCGCCTGCGGCTGCGGAGACGGACCTTGCGGCGGGAGATCATGGGCCTGAAGGACGGCCCGCGTTTCCGGGTCGTCGACGCGATGGCCCACGCCACCTGGCGCAAGGGCAAGATCGACCCGGACCGCCTGAAGCGCGCCCACGAAGTCGCGCGCAACACCACCAAGATGGATTTCGACATCGACCATATTCGCGAGGTGGCGCACCGCGCCGACCGCGTGATCTTTCCCGGGACGTTCCACTATCTGGGCGACAATCTGAACGAGGCCGAAAAGTTGGTCGTCTTCAACGCCGCCGTGTCGGTGATGCTGGCCTCGGGCCCGCTCAGCCCGATTGACCGGTCGCACCTGAAGACGATGGCGTCTGGCCTGCGGCTGCGCCGATCCGACCTGCGCGACCTGCGTAAGCTGATCCCGGCCTGACCCTCAGGTCGCCAGCAGACGCAGTCCCTGGGTCACATCCGCCCGCACCGCCAGTCGCAGCCCCGGCTCGTCCCCGGCGCGCAGGGCCGCCACGATCAGGCGATGGTTCTTCGGCAGTTCGGTGCGGTTCAGCCGCCCGTACAGCGATCGCATCGTCGGTCCGAGTTGCAGCCAGACCGTTTCGACCATCGCCAGCATCGCGGGCGCTTGGGCGCGCAGGTAAAACGTGCGGTGGAACTCAAGATTGGTGCGGATGTAGCCAGAGGCGTCGTGCTTGGCGATCTGCTCGGCGATGGATTGGTTGATCGTCTCCAACCGGTCGATCAGGGCCAGGTGCGCCCGTGGCAGGGCCCGCACGGCCAGCTCCGGCTCCAACAGGGACCGCAGCGCGGCCAATTCCTCGATCCGTTCGTTCGACAGCGCAGGCGTGGTCACACGGCCCGAGGTCGACAGCGACAGCGCGCCTTCGGCGACCAGCCTGCGCATCGCCTCGCGGGCGGGGGTCATCGACACGCCGTAGTCCCGCCCGATCCCGCGCAGGGTAAGCGGCTCGCCGGGCCCCAGCTCTCCATGCATGATGCGCGTGCGCAGCGACCGATACAGTCGATCATGCGCCGCACCGGCACCATCGGGTTTTGGGGTCAGTAACATGGGCCAAGTGTCCCTGCCCTGCGGCAGAGGTCAACTGGCGATTCGCGCCGTCTCAGTCGAAGTGCACGGCATGCAGCGCCGCCCCTTGCCTGCGCAGCCAGTCGCGCCGGGGCGCGTAGTCGGGCATCAGAACAGCAACCTGGCCCCAGAACCGGGCCGAATGATCCATGTGGCGCAGATGCGCGACCTCGTGGGCGGCGACGTAGTCCAGTACCTCCGGCGGGGCCATGATCAACCGCCAGGAAAACATCAGATCCCCGCGCGACGAACAGCTGCCCCACCGCGACCGCGTATCGCGAAGCGTCATCTTGGCCGGCGCCTTGCCCAGAACATCCGCATAGCGATCAACAGCCGCCGCCAGATGGGTGCGGGCCAACGCCTTCAGGAGCGCTTTGACACGCGGTCCCGCGCGGGCGTCGTCGGCCACGGCAATCGCCTGGCCCGTATAGCGGGCCGCGCGACCAGGACCCGCGACAATCGGCACCTCCGCCCCCAAGAGCGGCAAGGTCGCCCCCACCGCGACCCCGCGCGGCAAAGGCGCGGCGGCGACGTTTCGGGCGATCCAGCCGGCCTGCTGCGCGACGAACAGCTCCGCCTCCGACACGGGCATGGCCGTGGGCATCGACAGGGTGACCCGTCCGTCAGACCGCCCGACCCGCAGCGACATCCGGCGCACACGCGCCGACCGGCGCAGCGCGACCGCAAGGCCGGGGTGGCCCGGAACGGCCAAAGTCTCTGCCATGTGGTCCCTGCCCTTCCCTGAGGGGCTTGCCACGCGTTTTCCGCTGTGGCATGCGACCCCATTCCCCTGCCCGGCAACCGTGCCGGCGCGACATGAAGGAACCGACATGCCCAAGGAAGAATGGGGCGTCAAGCGGGTCTGCCCGACGACCGGCAAGCGCTTCTATGACCTCAACCGTGATCCCGTCGTCAGCCCCTATACGGGCGAAGTCGTGAACGTCGAAACCAGCAACAAGACGCGCGTGCTGGCGGCTGACAAGGACGACGTGGACGCCAAGCCGAAGGACGACGAAGACATCCTGCTGGATGACGACGACGTCGATATCGAAGAAGAAGACGTGACGGACGACGATGACGACGTCCTGGACGACGACGACGAGGACACCGTCTCGCTCGATGAAATCGCCGATGTGGGCGACGACAAGGACGACGACTAAGACGACGCACGGCGCAGCATTTTTCCGCTTGCGCCGTGCGGGCCGCTCCCTTAGGACGCGGCACAGGTTAGGGGCCTTAGCTCAGTTGGTAGAGCGCTTGCATGGCATGCAAGAGGTCAGGGGTTCGACTCCCCTAGGCTCCACCATTTCTCATCCATTCCCGACACTCCCTCGGACGGTCCGTGCAGCCCGTCAGCGTTCGCGTCGATTGGCCGGATCCATCGATGCCGCCAACGGATGCCATGAAGACCGTCAGGGAAACGGTTTAGACGATCCGATCCACCTGACGGATCGATACGCCTCGCGACCGATGCCGTGCCCTTGTCGAGGGTCGCTTCGGGATCGTGTGCTGCTTGCGCCCCGTCTTCGGGGCACCGACGGACAGGCGTTTGGGACAAGCGTCGTGCAGTGACTTTGCAGCGCCAGATCCTTATTCCAGATGGAAAACTTCTGCCATCGAGGCCCACCACTCCCCTGCATCACGCGACTCGAGCGGCACCTGCATCGGGCCACACAGTTTCCACCAATCTTTGGTGGCCTCATCTGTGCCGATGGCCGCCATGTCGGCGTCAAAGTCGGTGCCGGTGTATTCCCAATAGCTGAACATGATGTTTTCCGGCTCGCGCAGAAAGATCGAGTAATTGGTGATGTTCGATCTGCGCAGACGATCCAGGACGGCAGGCCAGACATCGGCGTGCAATGCCTTGTAGTCTGCAATCGTCTCGGGCTTCAGCCCTATGATCATGCCCATGCGTTCAGCCATTGGTCTTCTTTCCTGCTAGATCCGGTAAAAACGTTGCGCCGTCAGGCCCAGGATGTCGGCCTGTTCACGGGCCGAATACGGCGCAATCAGATCGCGGACGAACGCGATCCAGGTCGCGTAGTCACTGGCAAGATTGACCACCGGCCAGTCGCTGCCAAACATCACGCGGGCGGGGCCGAAAGCGTCCAGCACATGCTGCGTGAAGGGCATCAGATCCGCGGAGGTCCACGCCGGGCCCGCTTCGGTTGTCAGGCCCGACAGCTTGCACTGGACGGTCTTGCACGCCGCAAGCGTGGCAATGCCCGCGCACCAGTCCGGGTCGGGGCGCAAGCCGCCACCCATCACGGGCTTGGCGATATGATCGACCACAATGGGCAGGTGCGGATGTCGGGCTGCAAGGTCTGCGATCACGGGCAGGTGGCGGGGCTGGATCAGGGCGTCGAAACACAGGCCCGTCCGCGCCATATGCGCCAACGCCGGCTGTGCCGCATCCTGCAGGATCCAGTTCGTATCCGGGATGCCTTGCAACATGGGTCGCAAACCCTTCAGCGCGGGATGCGCGCGCAGCAACTCGATTGTGGCGATGGCATCCGGTGCGGTCAGATCGACCCAGCCCACGACGCCGGCGACAAAATCCGTAGCCTCGGCGATCTGCAGCAGAAACTGCGTCTCGGCCACGGAATCGGTCGCCTGCACGAGAACGGTCCTTGAAACGCCCGCTTCCGTCAGCAGGGGGCGCAGATCACCCGGCGTGAAATCGCGAAAGATCGGCGCGACGCTGTCGTTGGGCCAATCGTAGTCCCCGCGCGCCAAAGTCCAGAAATGCTGATGCGCGTCGATGATCATGTCCGGCTCATGCAATCAATTCCGCCGTGCGCAGGTCATCCCAGAGGGCGGCGGGAATCTGCGACCGGAACTGTGTGACATTGCGCAGCAACGATCCGGGTTTGGACGTGCCGATCAGGGTCGAGACAACGTGGTCGTCGCGCGCGGGATACTGAATCGCGGCGGCAGCCATCGGCACGTCGTGGCGGGTACAGATCGCCTCGATCTCGGCCACGCGTGACAGGACCTTGGGCGGGGCGGGGGCATAGTTGTATTGCGCGCCCGCCACCGGGCCGGTCGCCAGGATGCCGGAATTGAAGACCCCGCCGATCACCAGTTTCGCACCATAACGGTCCAGCAGCGGAAACAACCGGTCCCGCGCCGTCTGCTCTAGCAGCGTGTAGCGCCCGGCCAGCAGAATCAGGTCGATCTCCATCTGACCCAGCAGGTCTTCGCAGATCTCGACGGTGTTCACCCCCAGGCCGACCGCCGAAACGACGCCTTGTTCCTTGAGCGCGCGCAAGGCCTTGGCACCGCTGTCGCGCAACTGGGCCCGGTGGTGCGCGGTGTCCGTGCCGGCACCCGGATCGCCGATGTCATGGACAAACAGGATATCGATCCGGTTCAGGCCCAACCGTTGAAAGCTGTCCTCGACCGAGCGCATGATGGCGTCATAGCCAAAGTCGAAATGCTGCTTGAGCGGCAGGGCGCTGTGAAATCCGTTGACCACGGCGGGCGGGTTGCGGTCGGGCGTCAGGATGCGTCCGACCTTGGTCGACAGGATCCAGTCGGATTTGTCCCGCAGGAAATCGCCCAACCGATGTTCAGACGCGCCATTGCCGTAGTGCGGGGCGGTATCGAAATACCGGATCCCGGCGTCCCAGGCGCTTTGCAGCACCTCGTGGGCGGCCTCGGAGGTGACGGGCGCGTAGAGCCCGCCGATGCTGGCGGTTCCAAAGGACAGGGTGTGGTCAGGTGTCAGGATCATGGTGGCCTCAGGCAGCAGAATGGCAGCCGGGTTCGGGCCGCGATGTGGTTTTATAGGTCAGGACAAATTCGTGGTGACCCAGATCCTCGGAGACGGTGGTCCCGCCCTTTGCCAGGCCGATCAGTTTCTCGAAGATCTCGTCCCCGACATCATCCAGGCTGGCCTCGCCGTGCAGGATACGGCCCGCGTTCACGTCCATGTCCCCCGCCATGCGGGCATAGGTCTGCGGGTTGGCGCAAACCTTGAGCACGGGGGAAATGGCAGAGCCCACGACGGACCCGCGCCCGGTGACAAAGATCACCGCATGCGCCCCGCAAGAAATCAGCTCGATGATCTCGGCGGTGTCGTTGATGTTGGGAAAGCCGAACTTCGGCGGCCCGTCCGGCACCACATCCAGCAGGTACAACCCCCCCGTCGCGGCCTGTTCCGCGGGGCGCAGGATACCGTTGATCTGGCTGTCGCCGGATTTGGCATAGGCACCCAGCGACTTTTCCTCGATCGTCGACAGACCGCCGGTGGCATTGCCCTGCGAGAACGAGCCATAGCCCATCGCCGCGTAATACCGCGCGGCCTTTTCGACCGTCGCGACCAAGGTGGTTTGCAGCTCGGGGGTCGCGGCGCGGGCGGCCATGATCCGCTCACATCCGATCAACTCGCCGGTTTCCTCGAAGATGCAGGTGGCACCGGCGGCGACCAGCCTGTCGAACGCGCGCCCGGCGGCGGGATTGCCCGCCAATCCCGATGTCGCGTCTGACCCGCCGCAGATCGTGCCGATCACCAGCTCGGACGGATCCATCGCCACCTTCGGCAGGGCGTCCAGTGCCGCCCGCTGCGCACGGACCCAGGCACTGCCCTCGGTGATTGCCGCCCGCGTCCCGCCGGCATCCTGAATGGTGATCAGGTTCACGGGCCGACCCGAGGCTTCGATCTGACGCACCAGGTCGCTCTTGCGAAAGTTCTCGCAGCCCAGCGACACGATCTGCACCGCCCCGACATTGGGATGGGTGCACAGCGCCGCCATCATGTCCTGTCCATAGCCGCTTGGAAAACAGCCGGAGAACCCGATGACCTGTGCGTCCTGATCCGCGCAATCCTGCGCGATCCGGGTGCAGACGTGGTGGGCGCATTCCACCGTGTAGGCAATCAGGATCGTGTTTCGGATGCCCTTGCGCCCGTCGCTGCGTTGCCAAGCCATCATTGTCCTGCGGCCTCCATATCCTCGATCACGGTATAACGACTGGTCAGGTTGTGCAGGTGCACGTGATCCCCGACCGCGATGTCGGTGGCGGCATACCCGATGGGGCAGCCGTATTTCAGAACATCCGCACCCGCCGGGATCGCCCGGATGGCGATCTTGTGGCCCATGACCAGATCGCAGGGCAGGACGATATCGCCGCCTGACGCGAGGGCGACCCGGTCGCCTGCACGCCCATCCGCCGCCAAAACGGCGACATTGTCGGACCGGTGCAGATGCAGAAGTTTCACCCTGTCTTTCGCAAGCTCTGGCACGCTGAATTCTCCCTATAATGTATTTCTTACAAAAAAAACAATTGACGGCAATGGCAAATGTTTTTTACGCATACTGTGCAGATTCCAGGGAGGGCGCGCTGCAGATGACACCCACGACCGACACCACGCTGCGGCCACCTGTGCTGGAAGCGCACGGTATTTCAAAGCATTACGGCGGCATCGTCGCCCTTGATCAGGTTGATCTGACCCTGCACGAGGGCGAGGTCCTGGCGGTGGTCGGCGACAATGGTGCGGGTAAGTCCACGCTGATCAAGGCCTTGACCGGCGCGATTTCCAAGACGTCCGGCGTCGTGAAATTCGACGGCATAGAGACGCAGATCGACACGCCAACCGACGCCAAGGCCGCAGGCATCGAGACAGTTTATCAGGACCTGGCCCTGGTCAACGAAATCTCTATCACCAAGAACGTCTTTCTGGGCCGGGAGATCCTGCGAGACGATTGGCTGGGCCGTTGGTTCGGCGTGCTCGACTTCAAGAAGATGGACGCCGAGATCCGCGCGCTCTTTGGCAAGCTCGACGTGCGGATCGCGGATATCTACCGCGAGGCGGAGGCGTTCTCCGGCGGTCAGCGACAGGCGGTCGCCCTGTCCAAGACGGTCATGTTCGGCAAACGCGTGGCCATCCTGGACGAGCCGACGGCCGCACTGGGTGTTCGCGAAAGCAAGATGGCGATGGATCTGGTCCGGTCTCTCAAGGATCACGGGCTGTCCGTCATTATGATCACCCACAACATGCAGCACGTGCTGAATTACTGCGACCGGGTGATGGTCTTGCGGTTGGGCAGGCTGGTGGCCGTGCGGGACGTCAAGGATGTCGACGGGGACGCCCTGGTCGGACTGATTACCGGTGCCTCGGGGGATGCGGCATGACCCAGACAGACAGCCAGGCCTCCGTGTCCAACCCAGGCGACACCGCCGGCACCCTTGCGGTGCTGCGCCACAGTTTCATGCAGATCTGGCAGGTGCTGGCCGCATTGGTGCTGATCTACGGGTTCTTTTTCGTGATGTCGGAGCCGTTCCGCAGCTTCGGCACACTGTTGTCGATCTTCGGGCAGGCCTCGATCCTTGCGATCCTTGCCTGCGGGACGACGATCGTCCTGATCTCGGGCGGGCTCGACCTGTCGGTCGGATCGATCTTTGCGGTCGTCGGCGTTGCGGTCGGGATCTTCATGGCCGAATGGGGCCTGCCGCCGGTCATGGCGGTGGGGCTGGGCCTGGCCATGGGGGCCGCCCTGGGGGCGCTCAACGGAACCATCCAGGTGCTGACGAAGGTCCCTGCCTTCATTGTCACGCTGGGCGGGCTGACCGCCTACAAGGGCCTGGCCGAGATTCTGGCAAGCGGGCGCGACCTGTCTCGGTTTCCCGATGGGTTCACCTTTCTGGGCACGGGCAACACGGTGCCGATGCTGATCATGTTCGGCGTGGCGATCCTGACCGGTCTGTTCCTGACGAAAACGCGCCTTGGAAGCCGGGCATTCGCCATCGGCGGCAACGAAGAAGTGGCGCGCCTGTCCGGCGTTCCCGTCGCCAAGAGCCGGATCTACTACTACATGCTGGGCGGGCTGCTGGCCGGGCTTGCCGCGATCGTCGAGGTCGCCAAGCTGAACTTTGCCATGCCCGCGCGCGGCCAAAGCTATGAGCTGTATGCCATCGCCGCCGTCGTCATTGGCGGGACCAGCATGTTCGGTGGACGCGGCGGGGTCGGCAAGACGCTGCTTGGCATGTTCATCATGCAAACCATTATCGTCGGCTTGTCCTACATGGGCGTCGGCACCTCATACCAGCGCATTGCAATCGGGGCGATCATCATTGTCGCCGTCTATTGGGATGTCTGGCGACGATCGGCGCGATGACACGGCGTCTCGTGCAGACAAAGGCCAAGTGCGGCCAGAACATCCATGGGAGGATCAAATGTCACTAAAATTGAAAACCGCTGTCCTGGCCACAGCCACCGCGATCGGCCTTGCCGGTGCCGCCTATGCGCAGGACATGCGTATCGCCTACACCGGCTATTCCACCGACAACACGTTCTGGATCGGGGTCGCGACAGCCGCAGGTGCCGAAGCCGAGGCGCAGGGCGTCGAGTTCATCGACATGACCGCCTCGTCGCCGGATTCCGCGGCCCAGAAGGACGCGGTCGATCGCGCCATCGACATGGGTGTCGACGGGATCATCATCGGGTCGGTCGACAACCGGGCCTTTGACGCGTCGCTCGACAACGCGGCCGCCAAGGGCATTCCGGTCGTGGCCGTCGACACGGGCATCGACCATCCCCACATCTCCAGCTTGGTGCAGACCGACAACCTGGCCGCCGCCGGGATCGCCGGCGCATACATCGTGGAACAACTGGCCGGTGAGGGCAGCGTTCTGATCCTGGGCGGATCCGCTGGCCACCAGACCGGCAACGCCCGCCGTGATGGTGTGCTGACCACAGCCGAGGCCGCGGGCCACGAGGTGATCTTCCAGATTTGCGACTGGCAGGATTCCTGCGCTTTCGAAACCACCACGAACTTCCTGCAGTCGAACCCCGACATCAAGGCGATCTTCTCGGCCTGGGATCCGGGCGCGCTGGCGGCGGTTTCGGCGGCCAAGGCCCTGGGCAAGCTCGACGATCTGGTGATCGTGGGCTTTGACGGGAACCCGGCCAACCTGGTCGCCATCGAAGAAGGCGAGCAGGACGCGACGATCAAGCAGGACAACACCCGGATGGGGCAGGAATCCGTCCGGAACCTGCTCAACATCATCAACGGGGCAGACGCCCCGGCCGTGGTGCCGATCGACGGCATCCTGATCACCGAGGCCAATGTGGCCGACTTCAAGTAACCACCCAATGCGGCAGGCGGGGTCCTGACCCTGCCTGCCGTCGCCAACGGATACGTCATGCACGCGCTTGTCATCGACAAAATCGGCCACACGGCCTTTCACCATACCGAAGATCTTTCGCCTGGGCCGGGTGAGGTTCTGCTGGATGTCGCCTTTGTGGGCCTGTGCGGCAGTGATCTGAACACCTTTCAGGGATTGAACCCGCTGGTCCGGCTGCCACGCATCCCCGGCCACGAGATCGGCGGCCGCATCGCCGCCTGCGGGCCGGATGTCGGGCCGGAATATACGGTTGGACAGGGCGCGATCGTCATTCCCTACACGACCTGCGGCACTTGTACCGCCTGCCGCAAGGGCCGGGCCAACGCCTGTCAGCACAACAAGACCCTGGGCGTGCAACAGGACGGCGCGTTGCGCCCACAGATCGTCCTGAAAACCGACCGCCTCATTCTGAACGACACGCTTTCGCTGCGCGACATGGCACTGGTTGAACCGCTTTCGGTCGGGTTCCACGCTGCTGCCCGCGCCAATGTCAGTGCCACGGACACCGTCTTGGTCCTGGGTGGCGGCATGATCGGGGTCGGCGCGATCCTGGGGGCACAGGCCAGGGGCGCGCGCGTCATCGTCAGCGAGCCTTCTGCGCAGAAAGCCAGGACCTTGCGCGACCTTGGGGTCGAGGCGGTCTTGTCGCCCGTCGCGGGGGATCTGGCAAAAGACCTGGCCGCGCTGACGAATGGCGAGGGCCCGGATGTCATCATCGAAGCAGTCGGATCCCCGGACACGTTCCGGGCAGCGGTCGACCTCGCCCCATTTGCGGGACGCATCGTCTATGTCGGCTACGCCAAGACCGAAGTCAGCTATGACACCAAGCTGTTCAATCTCAAGGAGCTCGACATCTTCGGATCACGCAACGCCGTGCGCGAAGATTTCGAGGCGGTCATCGCGTTTCTTCAGGCTTCCCCGGCCATCGCGGACGAATTGATCACGCGGGTCCTGCCCTGGCGCGACGCGGAGCAGGCCTTTGACCACTGGCGCAACAACCGCGACGCGGTTTTCAAAATCATGATCGAAATGGACCCGGACACATGAGCCTGCAAGAAATCTATGGTCTGGACGGCAAGCGCGCGCTGGTCACCGGCGGAGGCACCGGCATCGGCAAGGCCATCGCCACCTGCCTCGCTCAGTCCGGGGCCAAGGTCGTGATCGCGGGCCGTCGCCGCGACGTTCTGGAAGAGGCGGCGGCCGAGATCGGTGCCGGTTGCGAGATTGCCCTGCTCGACATCACGAGAACCGAGGACATCGCCGCCTTTGAACAGGCTTTGGGGCCCATCGACATCCTGATCAACAACGCAGGCAACACGCTCAAGAAACCCTTCGAAGACCAGACGATGGACGATTTCGACCGGGTCTTCGACGTTCATGTGCGCGGCGCGCTGGAGCTGAGCCGGTGCGTGATCCGCCGGATGCTTGCGGAACAAAGGACGGGCAGCATTCAGTTTCTGTCGTCGATGACCGCCTATATCGGGCAACCGATGGTCGCGGGCTATACGATTTCCAAGACCGCCATCAACGGCGTGGTGCGCGGCCTGTCAGCGGAATTCGCGGCGCGCGGCATCCGCGTGAACGGCGTGGCCCCGGGTTGGATCGATACCGACATCTTCCGCACGGCGACCAAGGGCGACCCGGCGCGACGGGACAAGATCCTGGGCCGCATCCCCATGGGCCATCTTGGCCAGCCCGAAGATATTGGCTGGTGCTGCGCCTTTCTGGCCGCACCAGCAGCACGCTACGTCACCGGTCAGGTTGTCCTGGTCGATGGTGGCGGCGCGACAGGTTTTTGAAAGGACTACGACATGGCGCTTGATTTCAACCTGATCCGCGAGACGCTGTTCACTGCAGTGATTGGCGACGTCCTCGATCAGATGGGCCACCGACATCAGTTTCTGCCCCCCGGTCTTGCCCCGCTGACGGCAGGCACGCGGATCGTGGGACGGGCCATGCCGGTGCTGGAAACCGCCAGCACAGATGGTCCGGGTGCCGGCCCCCTGTCGGACCGGCCCTTCGGCCTGATGTTCGAAGCCCTGGACGACCTGAAACAGGACGAGATTTACATCACGACCGGAACCGCGTTGCAGTGCGCGCTCTGGGGGGGGTTGATGTCGACGCGGGCGCAGTACCTGAAGGCTGCGGGCGCGATCCTCGACGGCTACGTGCGGGACACGTCGGACATCCGGCGGCTGGGTTTTCCCGTCTTTTCGCGCGGGGCCTATGCCCAGGATCAAGGGGTGCGAGGCAAGGTCATCGACTATCGCATGCCGTTGCAGATCGGGCAGGTCCGTATTGCCAATGGCGACCTGATCGTGGCCGACGACGAAGGCGTCCTGATCGTCCCGCACGCCATCGAATCCGAGGTCATCGCCGCGGCGCAGGAAAAGGTCGCGACCGAAAACCTGGTTGGCACCGCCATCAAGGGCGGTATGAGCACGCAGGAGGCCTTTGATACCTTCGGCGTCATGTAGTAGGGCAAGGCGAAATGGCAGAAGTCCCGAATGTCGCGTAGCAGCAGCACCTTCAAGGAAGGCTACAACCGCGCCCTCGACATGATTGGCTCGGGCGGGGTCGACTGGGAACTGCCGACCGAAGTCGCCCTTGCCAAGAAATGGTCGGTCAGCCGAACCACCGTTCGCAGCATTCTGCAGGGGTTGCAGGACGTCGGGATCATCACCTGGTCCGGACGGTCCAAGACGGTCCTGCGCAAGCCGCGCAAGGCGGAATACTTTCCGGCGGACGAAACGGAATCGGTCGCCGAAAAGCTGCCTTCGCTGTTCATGGAACATATCTTTGCGGGCGAATTGACGCCCGGCACGACCCTGCGCGAAACCGAACTGGCCAAGGCATTTGGCGTCAGTTCGACAGCCGTGCGCGAATTCCTGATCCGGTTTTCCCGCTTTGGCCTGATCGAGAAGAAACCCAATCGCCACTGGGTGCTGAACGGGTTCACCCGCGACTTCGCCGAGGAATTGTTTGCGGTGCGTGCGATGTTCGAACGCACTGCCTTTGCCGCGTTTCTGGCCGCAGGCAAAGACACCCACCAACGCGTCATCGACCTGCGCGAAGAACACGAAATGATCCTGGCCGATATTACCCGGAACTATGTCCTGTTTCCGCGGCTCGACGAAAAATTCCACCGGACCTGGATCGACGCCTTCGGCAATCGGTTCGTCCGGGACTTCTTCGAGCTGATCTCGCTGGTATTTCATTATCACTATCGCTGGAACAAACGAGACGAGCTGGAACGCAATCACCACGCGGTGATCCAGCATCTCGCCATCATCTCGGCCCTGGAAGCGGGTGACGCGGACGCGGCTGATCGGGCAATGAACCTGCACCTGACCCACGCCCGCGAAACGCTGTTGTCTTCGGCCACCTGGGATGGGTCGACATAGCGCTGCCTGAATCCGGTCGCCGGCCCACGGCCCGTGCGGGCCGTGTCTTCGGGGGCGGATGGGCATACTGCCAGTCTCGAAACTTGCGGTCGCGTGTCTCGAACGCAGGTCCCGCGCACCCTCCGCGTCGATGACCTTATCTGTGAGGCTAGGGCCGAGGGCTGGTGATCCGATGCACCAGTGAGAGAACGGCACGCGTTCTCTGCTGGGACTCTGATATCTTGTCAGATGCGGCGAGCGACATCCGTGCGAAATCGGTTGGGCCGGACGGTCGCACCGGGATTGATCTTGGTTAGCCTGCCTTGGTCATATCCAGAATAATCATTTAATGACCGAACCTTAGAGAGGATCGATAGTTTCAGCGTGAAAGATGCGTGGGAACCCGATGCCCCGGATCGGTGTTCTTGTTTCGATATAGCCGCGTGATCCGACATCGACACGCGACCCGACGCAATGGAGACACCGATGACACGCCAGAAAACGACGGGGGCCGATCCAAGCTCCAATACGCCAGACATTGATCTCGACCGTGCCAAGGAGCCGCTGGAAACCGGCAAGGCCAAGGCCGAAGCCACCGGTGAGGCCGTGAAGCGCCGCGCCGAGACGTTGAAGGATCGCGCCGGAGAGAAACTGCGCGAGACCGCCGAAGCCGCCACCGACAGCGCCAGGGAGAAGGTCGACGCCAAGACGGCCGAGGTTCGCAATTCCATGGCGGACACCGTCGATGGCGCGGCCAGCACGCTTTATGAGGCCGCCGAACGGATGACCGACGGCTCGCCCCAGGCCGAAGCCGTGGACCGTGCCGCAGACTACGTGGCCGGGGCCGCCGCCGAGATCCGCAACAAGGATATCGCCAGCCTGGGAGAGGACGTCGCAGGCTTTGCGCGCCGTCACCCGGGCGCATTCGTGGCCGCGGCCGCCCTGGCGGGTTTCGCCGCGGGCCGTTTTCTCAAGGCAAGTGCCCGCGAAGTGCCACCGGCCTATCCATCCACCGGCTACCATCCACCTGCGCCCCGTCCGACGACGATGCCGACTGCGGCGTCGACATCTGATGTGACACCGCATCACGTCCCCCCCGCCGCCCCGGCACCGACCGGAGGGGCCTGATCATGGCTGTTACCAGCGAACGACCGCCGCAGGACAACTCGGCGATCCAGAACGCGCTGCTGCATTTGCACCGCCTGTTCCGCAAGGAAATGGAGCTGATGAAGGCCGAGGTCTCTGACCGGATCAGCCGCGCCGCCATCGGCGTCGCCATGATCGCCGTCGCAGGCATCCTGGCGCTGATCGGGCTGAACGTTCTGGCCGGGGCCGTTGTCGCGCTGCTGGTCGAATTGGGCATGACCGCCGGCTGGGCCTCTTTGACGGTGGCCGCCGTGACCCTTTTGATTGCCGTGGGGCTCGTGCTTCGTGGCCTGAATATCCTGAAAACCACCAGCCTCGCGCCGCGCAACACCCTCAATGCGCTGGAACGCGACGCCGAAATCCTGAAGGAGACGATCCGTGACGCATGATAGCCGCACAGACCTCGAAGCCGATATCGCCAAGGAACGTAACGCCCTCGCCGACAGCCTGTCGGAGCTGACCTCCGCCTTTTCGCCGGAGCGTCTCGTGTCCTCCGTGGGTGACACGCTGAAGAACCAGAGCGACCATCTGGCGGAAACTGTCGTGACAGGTGCCAGGGAAAACCCGGCCGCCGTTGCGCTGGTCGGGGCCGGGCTGGCCTGGCTGCTGCTGGGCAAGAAGGACGAAAAGACACCTGCGCAGGCCGCCTATGATCCAACGGGTCGCCCGACCGTCGGCGGGTTCAATCCCGATGCCGACACGTCGGATTTCAAAGCGCGCGTTGCTGCCGCAGAGGCCGCGATGCACGGGCACACCGCCCGGACCCAATCGGGCATCGAACAGGCGAAATCCTACGTCCAGAGCAGCGCGGCCCAGATGCGCGCAACACTGTACGACGGGACGTCGCAACTGAGCGATGCGGCCCGTGCACGTGTTGTTCAGGCCCGCGAGAAGGCCATGCTTCTTCAGGAAGAGGCCGAACGCCGCGTGGCGCAAGGGGCACAATCCGGCAGATCGTTCTATGACAAGAACCCGCTGCTGGTCGGGGCTGGCATCGCCGCTGTCGGCGCGCTGGTCGCAGCCAGCCTGCCGCGCACGCGGACCGAAGACGCGGCCTTTGGCGCGCAACGCGATGCCCTGATGGCAGAAGCCGACCGCGCCCTGCAAGAAGAACTGTCGCGTGCCAAGCTGATGGCCGAAGGGGCGTTCGAGGAAGCGACGCGCATAGCCCGGGACGCCGTTGCCGACATTCCCGCGGGCGAAGAGGCCGTGGACATGGCTGAAGCCAAGGTCCGCGCAATGGGCGAACGGGTTGCCGACGGCGCGCACCGCGCGGCCAAGACCCACTGACCGGAACCGCCACACGGCGAAAGGGGCGATGCCATTCTGGCGTCGCCCCTTTTTTCGTGTCGTCCGGTCGTTCTGTCTGGTCTACATTTCTTCAGTCGGCCCGATCGTGCGGGTCGCCATCCTTGGCCAGGCTCGATTTGGGCGCCTTTGGATCGGCTTTGCGATCCCGGGTCGCCCGACGGCTGGTCAGGGCAAAAATGATAGCAGCCGCGAAAGACAGGGCGACAAGACCAATGAGCAGGATCTCGATGGACATAGCGTCTCCTTTCGTGTTGCGAGTCAGGGACACAACCCGTCCGGGGCCTGCGGGTTCCTGACTTGGGCCCGACGCTTTGTCGCAGGCAGTCACGAAGGACTCGCCCCTGCGGAGGACACCGATGACAGTCGACCGACAGACCCGAATTGCCGTCACGTTGCTGGCAGTCATCGCCACGCTGGCCGTGCTGCGCGAGGCCTCGGCCCTGTTCGCGCCCGTGGTTCTGGCCCTGGTGATCGGTGTCGTCCTGTCGCCGCTGGCCCGGCGGATCGACCGGTTGGGTGCCCCCGCCGCCCTGAGTGCATTTCTGACATTGGCGATCATGTTGGGCATGTTGGCGGGGCTCGCCGTTCTGATCGAACCGGTCATCAGCAGTCTGGTGCGACGGGCCCCCGTCATCTGGCTGGAGATCCGGGAAACCATCGCTGACCTGCGCGGCGCGATCACGGGTCTGGACCGCGTCAGCGAAAGCGTGTCGGAGGCTCTGGCCGTTCCGGGCACAGCGCGCGCCACAGACGACGGGGTGGAAATCCCGTCGCTGCGCGATGCCTTGCTGCTGGCCCCGAACCTGGCGGCCTGGCTTCTGCTCCTGATCGGAACGCTCTATTTCTTCCTGCTGTCCCGCCGCGACGTCTATGCTTGGGTCACGACGACCGACCTGGCGATCACCATTGGCGACATGCTGGAGGCAGAGCGCGAAGTCTCCCGCTATTTTCTGACGATCACCTGTATCAATGCCGTGTTCGGAATTGTCGTGACACTGGCGCTTTGGCTGATCGGCATGCCGTTTGCCGCGCTCTGGGGGTTCATCGCGTTTCTGGCGAATTTCATCCTGTACCTCGGCCCTGCGATCTTTGCCGTTTCCTTGCTGGTCGGCGGTGTCGTGGCCTTTGATGGCCTCGTCAGCTTTCTGCCCGCCGCGGTTTTCGTGGGACTGAACC
Organism: Jannaschia sp. M317; assembly: GCF_025141175.1. NCBI lineage: Bacteria > Pseudomonadati > Pseudomonadota > Alphaproteobacteria > Rhodobacterales > Roseobacteraceae > Jannaschia > Jannaschia sp. M317. The sequence continues at coordinate 322,483 of NZ_CP081155.1, forward strand.
TGACCGAAGGTCAGTTCGTCACACCGGGGCTGGTCGGCCGGCAGATGTCGGTGAACCCGTTGCTGGTGTTTCTGTCGCTGGTGTTCTGGTTGTGGCTTTGGGGTCCGATCGGCGGCATCATTGCGATCCCGTTGCTGGTCTGGATCCTGGTCATCCAGGGCCGCCACAAGAAGGCGCTGGCCAGCGCCCCCTCGGCACCGGATCAGTAATCCTCGGGTTCCTGCGAAAACTCGTCCACGCGGAAAACCACCTCGGTCCGGTGATGCGTCTCGGAGGTATCGATTTCCATCTGGCTGCCCAACTGCGCGGCAAAGGCCCGGATCAGTTGAGATCCTAGACCCGTGCGTGTGGTTTCATCGGCTGCCGGTGCCTGCGGATTGACGGAATTCTCGCAGACGAAACGCGCGACGCCCGGCTCTTCCATCCGGAAGGACGCGTGGATGTAGGGCGTCTCTCCCTGAGGTGCACCCACATTCTTCAGGGCGTTCGTCCCCAACTCCGACGCCAGAAGCGACAGCGGGACGGCCTGATCGGGAAACAGGATCACCTCATCAAAGTCAGAGGTGAACGTCACCTCCTGCCCGCCATCCCGTCCGGTCTTGATCAACTGGTGAAACAGCTCGGACAAAAGCCGACCGGCGTTCGAGCGGCTGAGGTTTTCCGCCTGGTAGAGGTTGCGGTGGACAGTGGCGAGGCCCAGCACACGGTCCTGAAGGCGGCGCAGCACGCTGACCGTTTCCGGCTGTTCCGCCGCGCGGATCTGCATGTTCATGATCGACGAAATCAGCTGCAGGTTGTTCTTTACCCTGTGGTGGATTTCCTTGAGCAGGACGTTCTTCTCGCGCAGCGCATCCTCCATCCGTGCCTCGTCATTGCTGAGGTCCAGCGCCATGTCCGAAAAGCTCTGTTCCAGCTCCAGCAGTTCGGAGGACAGCGCCCCCCGCCGGGACGGTTGCGGCAGGAATCTGCGGCTTGCGAAATTTCGCATCTTGTGGCGCAGGTCGGACACATGCCGAACGACCAGCCGGTCTACGGCGAAATACGCGACGCCGATGCTGGCCAGAAACATCAGCAGCGGCGGCAGCAGCGGCGGGATCAGAACCCCCGCAAGCGAACCACCGCGCAGCCGCTCGGGCCAGGCAGCGATGGCATAGACCACTTCGGGGATGATCGGAACGACGGCAAAGGTTTGCATCTCGCCGAACTGATCCTCGGCGTTGAAGGTGCGTTCCCGATCGTCGGCCAGATTGATCAAGGCGCGGTTGTCGGGCCACAACGGCTCGTCCGCGTTAAGCAGATTTTCCTGCAACAGCACGTCGCCCTCTTCGTTGAAGATAATCAGGCTTGACGGGCCATCTTCTCCTTCGGCGACGGGAACACTGGATTGCTGAGCCTGCGCCAGGGAGATCGAGAGCACGACATACCCCTGCATCACCTCTGCCTCGTCAAAGGTCGGAAGGGTGACGACGATCACCGGCTCCCGGCTGACGCGGGGGGTTTGCAGGACGTCCACGCCCAGACGCGGATCGGCTATCCGCTCGAGCGTGCTCGGGTCTTCGGAAAAGTCGACGGTCTCTCCCGCGGAGGAGCATTCCATCACGCCGTCTACAGGCAGGAATCCCACAAAGGTAACATGCTCTGCCGTCTCAAGGTATTCCTCGAGGTAGGCGCGGCATTCGTCCGAATCCTTGCGCAACAGGTGAAGCACACCGGAAAGCGCATCAGCCGCGCCAAGCGACCGTTCCAGGACCTGCCGCTTTCCAAAGGCCGCGGTCTTGGTCTGGTTGAGCAAGGTCAGCGACGTACGGTTGGACACCTCTTCGGCCAGCTCACCGGTCTGGAACATCGTGACCAGTCCAATAGGCAAGAGTGACAGCGCCAGAAGCGCTGCCACCCGAAAGCGGAGCCCGCGAAAAAACGACCTTCCGCCTTGTGCGTCGTCAGACGCAGTTGTCATCAGAACGCACCGCTCCCATTGGCCGCGACGACCGCGATTGTGGCATTGTCGGTCATCTCGACGGCTTCGTCTTCGTTCAGATGCATCAGTTCCGCCAGACGTTTGCGCCCCCGGTTGGCGCGGCTTTTGATGGTGCCCACGGCGACGCCACAGGTCTCGGCTGCTTCCTCGTAGGAAAAACCGGACGCGCCGACAAGGATCAGTGTTTCGCGTTGTTCGTCAGGCAGCTTTTCGAACGCCTTCCAGAAATCATCCAACTGCAGCCGCCCGTCATGGGCCGGCTTTTCCGCAAGACTGCCGGTATGGATGCCGTCCACGTCCGCGACTTCGCGCTTCACCTTGCGCCGGCTGGAATAATAGGTGTTGCGTAGAATGGTGAACAGCCAGGCACGCATGTTGGTACCGACCGTGAATTTCTCGATGTTGGTCCAGGCTTTGACCAAGGTGTCCTGCACCATGTCATCGGCCGTGGCCCCGTTGCGCGTCAACGACAGCGCAAAGGCCCGGAGCGCCGGCAAATGATCCACGAGTTCGTCCCTGGGATCACTTGGCGGCTCAGTCGGCGCGGCCTTTTTCATTCGGACGCTCCCTCATCGCCAGAGCTGTCTTGCTGGCGCAATTGGTTCAGAAGGTCCGTGAACCGATCGGGGATGTCTTCGCCTTCCTTCTCACGGAAGACTCGCCGAAGGTTTTCGTCGATTTGTTGCGCCGTGCGCGCGTTGGGCGGCTTGCCGGTCATGTGTGCGAGAGACCTTTAAAACATGAATGCGTACTTTCTTGGGAACCCAACGCGAAGTCACACGTTGGGTTCCCGAGAAAATTGACGTTCAGGTAGAAAAATAAATGACCACTGAGACCACGGCACAGGATCTGACCGCACAGATCGCTGCCAACCTCCCCTTCCTGCGCCGCTATGCGCGCGCCCTGACGGGTTCTCAGGCCAGCGGCGATCAATACGCCGTGGCCACACTGGAGGCCATTCTGGCTGATCGCAGCGCCATCGCCGAAGGCATGCCGCTGAAGACAGGATTGTTCAGGGTCCTGCATACGATCTGGCAGGGCACCAAGGTGATGCCAGACGCATCGGATGCCGACTTTCTCGAAGGGGCTGCGCAAAAGCACATGGCCCGGCTGACCGATGACACGCGCGAGGCGCTCTTGCTGCACACCATCGAAGAATTCCCGTTCGAGGACGTGGCGTTGATCATGCAGATCGAGCCGACCGAGGCGAAGCAGCTGGTCGACATCGCCCACAACGAAATGGCCGAGAGCATCGCGGGACGCGTCCTGATCATCGAAGACGAGCCCGTCATCGCGATGGATCTGGAAAACCTCGTGTCCGAACTGGGCCATCAAATCACCGGCGTCGCGCGTACCCGCACCGAGGCCGTGGAAATCGGCGGCAAGGAACGGCCCGACCTGATCCTGGCCGATATTCGCCTGGCCGACAGCTCGTCTGGGATCGATGCCGTCAACGATTTGCTGGCCGAATTCGGGGACCTTCCGGTGATCTTCATCACCGCCTACCCGGAACGTCTGCTGACCGGCGACCGCCCGGAACCGGCTTTCCTGATCTCCAAGCCCTACAAGGAAGACCAGGTCCGTTCCGCTGTCAGCCAGGCGATGTTCTTTTCGACCACCGCGATATTGAACGCCTGATACGCGCGCCCCAGGCCGCTAACGGACGGCCGTTAGCGGCTTGCGCTGCAACCAGTCCTGCAACACCTCGGCGACGGATTCGTTGGTGAAGGGCATTCGGACGATCCGCTCCCATGGGGTGCGGGTGTCGCAATCTTCGGATTCGTCGATCCGCCCGACCGCGATCTGACGGTCGATCAGCCCCCCGATATCCTGCGGTTGCAGGGGGCCGTCGCCGCCGAAAAAGACGGCATAGGTCGTGCGGTCGAACGCCAGGCGGCGTGTTGCTTCGTCGAACGTCGTTGCATGGCCGACCTCCGCCTCGGGGACGACCGTGCGAATGATCTCGCGCAGGTCGTCGGCCACGAACAGGTCAGCGTGCACGACAAGGAAAAAAGGTTTCATCGGCGTGCTTCCATTTGGATGTCGCGCTTATGGAACCATATCGCGGGTGCCGCATTAAACTAGGACGTAGTGCATTGCAGAAGAGGGACCCATGGCCACCGCTTGCGAACATTGCCCACTGCGCCGCAGCAAATTGTTCGTGGAGCATTCTCCGGATGACACGCGCTTCATGGAGCGGTTCAAAGTCGGCGAATTGACGATAAATCCCGGCACGCCCGTCCTGATGGAAGGCTCGAACAGTCCACAGTTGTTCACCGCCCTGCGCGGCATGGGGCTACGATATAAAATGTTGCAGAATGGTCGCAGGCAGGTGCTGAACCTGGTTTTTCCCGGCGATTTCATCGGCCTGCAGGCCGGTGTCATGGGCGAGATGCAGCACTCGGTCGAGGCGAGTTCCGCAATGACCCTTTGTGTGTTTGATCGGGCGGGCCTTTGGAACCTGTTCCGATCCCAGCCGGAGCGGGCGTTCAACCTGACCTGGCTCGCCGCGGTGGAGGAACACTTCCTGGGCGAATCTCTGGCCACCGTCGGACAGCGTGGTGCGATGGAGGCGATGGCCTGGGCATTAACAAAAATCATGCAACGCGGAGAGGCGTTGGGCATGGTCGAGAACCGCGCAATGCCCCTTCCCTACCGTCAACAGGACCTTGCAGACGCGCTTGGCCTGTCGCTGGTCCACACCAACAAGACACTGGCCAAACTGCGCGACCGTCAGTTGGCCAATTGGCGGGACGGGTTGTTGATCGTGAACGACCTGAAGGAATTGGCCAAGCTCGCCGAGATGGATTTTGCCCCGCTGCCCAAACGTCCGCTGATGTAGGCTCAGACCTTCAGGTAGGTATCCGCCGCCTGCGCCCCGCGTTGACCCAACGGACGATCCATCCCGATCGTGCTGTCAGGTTTTGTATGACGCTCCAACTCCGCGTTGAGCGCGGCACCGATCAGCAGCAGAAAGCCGGAGATGAACAGCCACATGAGCAAGGCAATGACCGCTCCGATGGATCCGTAGACCTCGTTGTAGCGCCCGAAGGCCGACAGATAGGCCGAGAACCCCCAGGACGCCGCCGCCCAGACCGAAACCGCAAGCACCGCACCGGGCGTAATCCAGGGCAGGCGCGCGGCCCGGCGATTGGGGCCATAGCGATAGATGATCCCCGCCCCGATCAACAGGACCCCTACGGCGAGCACAAGGCGCACCGCGTTCAACGCCATCTCGGCCATCGGTCCAAGCGGCAGGAACGCCATCACGATCGGAACGATGACAATCGCCGCAATCGCGACCAGCGCGACGGCCAGCAACACCAGTGTCAGCCCGACAGCATAAAGATAGTGCCCGATACCCTGCCGGTTCCGTTCCTCGTAGACGGCATTCATGCCCAGCATCAGCGACGCGACCCCGGCCCGCGCGGACCAGATCGCCAACAGGAACGACAGCGCCGTGGCCCAGCCCAGCGTTTCCCCATCCGCAGTGGACAGGGCGTCGATCTGATCGCTGATCAAGGTAAAGGCGTCGACGGGCATGACGGCACGAAACCGTTCCAACTCCGGCAGGATGGCATTGGGGTCACCGATCAACCCCCATAGGGCAATGACTGCGGCGATGGCCGGGAATAGCGCCAGGATGCCGTAAAAGGCGATCCCGGCCGCAATCAGGCTCAACCGCTTTTCGTCGATCTGCACGAAAATGCGTTTGGTCATGTTCCACCACACCGCCAACTTGGGCAGCCGGATCATCCGCATCGGATCAATGGAGGACTATATGCCATGGAACCTAACGCCGCCCCCCGGGCCAGAGTTCCCACGCAACGCAGCCCCTAGATCTCGTCCTTTACTTGACCCCAGGCCATCAGGGCGAAAATCGCCGTGCCACCGATGATGTTCCCGGCCAGAACCGGCAGGAAAAAGCCAAAGACCGCCTCACCAAAGCCCAGCATCCCCTGCACCGCCAGATAGGCCATCTCGACCGAGCCTGCGACGATGTGGGTAAAATCTCCGGCTGCGATCAGCCAGGCAAAGGTCAGAATCACGAAGAACGCGGAATCCTCGGCCTGTGGCAACATCCAGACGATGGCCGCCACCAGAATACCGGCCGGAATTGCGCGAAAGAAGCTTTCGCCTGCGGGCATCTTCACCGCGTGTTCCGACAGAGAAATCAACGCAGGCGTCAACGTTTCCGGCAGCGCGGGCGTATGCGCATAAAGCGTGGCAATCGCAAAGGCCCCGACCAGATTGGCCCCCAGGACAATCGACCAAAGCCGCGCGACCTTGGCGAACATTTTCGGGTACGGCCGCGAGATCAGCGGCAACACGGTCGAGATGGTGTTTTCCGTAAACAGCTGCATCCGCCCCATGATCACCAGGATGAATCCCAGCGCGTAGCCCAGGTTTTCCACCAGGAACCGCCAATCCGCGTCCGGCAGGTAGGTACGAAAGACGGCCTCGGCGAGAACCGAAAAGCTGATCATGATGCCCGCGGCCACCCCGGACCAGAACAACGACCGGTTGGGACGATTCAGCTCCTCCTCCCCGTCGCGGCGGATGACCTCATAGATCATGCGTGGCGCAAGTTTGGAGGCCCCCTCCATCGCAGCTTCCTGCACCTCGCGATCAAGTTGCGTGCGTCGGCTGGTCCTGCTTTTCGGGCGAGTCATGAAATGGCGGCTCCTTTGATCATCACAAGGCAACCCACGTGACGGCCCAAGGGTTCCCCCCTTGACCATTCCGCAGAAACCGTGCCCGCTGGTGTCATGATACCGATCCTCGACTGGACCCGCGCCACCACCGATCCCGACGCCTTCACTGCCGATCTGGGGCAGGCGGTGCGGGACACCGGTTTTTTCCTGCTCAAGAACCCGTCCGTGCCGGCGGGGCTGCGCGCCGACACGCTGCAACAGGCGGGCGCGCTGTTTGATCTGCCAGAGGCCGAGAAACAGGCGATCTCGATCCTCAACACGCCGCATTTCCGGGGCTGGGGCAAACCCGGCGACGAATCGCTGGATGAATCCAGCCCGGAGGTCGACACCAAGCAGACCTTCAACATCGGCTATGACCTGGCAGACGACGACCCGCGCCTGGGGCAACAGTTCCGGGGCCTGAACCAATGGCCCGATCTGCCGGGGTTTCGCGACACGATGCTGGCCTATTACGACGCGGCCCAGGCGCAGGGGGTCGGGCTTCTGTCGATGCTGGCGCGGGACCTGTCCTTGCCGCCGGATCACTTTGCGCCGTTGTTCGATGAACCGCTCTCGGCCCTGCGCCTGCTGCACTACCCCCCCGCCTCCGGTGCGGATGGAGAAATCGGGGCCGGGGCCCATACGGATTACGGGGCAGTGACCCTGTTGATGACGGATGGGGAACCGGGGCTGCAGGTGCGCCCGCGCGACGGCGATTGGACCGACGTGCCGCATGTGGACGGGGCCTATGTGGTCAATATCGGGGACTGCCTGATGCGCTGGTCCAACGACATCTATGTATCGACCCCGCATAGGGTCCTGCCACCCAAACGCCAACGCCGGTCGGTCGCCTTCTTTGTGGAGGCGAACCCCGACGCCCTGGTCGAGGCGCTGCCCAGCACCGGGACACCGAAATACCCGCCGATCCGAGCCGCCGATTACCTACAGTCCAGACTGGACGCGACCTACGCGCCCAAAAGCTGACGGGGCCACCAAATCCTTCGAAGGATTTGGTCAGCTTTTTCCAAAAAGCTGATACCGCCCTAAAGCGAGGCGGTGATGCCCCCGTCGACGTAGACCACCGTGCCGTTGACAAAACTCGATGCCTCGGACGACAGGAAAATGCAGGTCCCCACCAGTTCGTCGACGTTCCCCCAACGGCCCGCTGGTGTCCGCTTGGCCAGCCAGGCCGAAAAGTCCATGTCTTCGACCAGCGCCTTGTTCAGCGGCGTGTCGAAATAGCCTGGGGCCAGCCCGTTGCATTGTAGCCCATGCTTGGCCCAATCCGTCGCCATGCCCTTGGTCAGGTTGGCAACCGCCCCCTTGGTCGCGGTGTAGGGCGCGATGCCGGGCCGGGCCAAGGCCGTCTGAACCGAACAGATGTTGACGATCTTGCCCGCGCCGCGACCGATCATGTGGCGTGCGACGGCCTGACCCACGTGAAAGACGCTGGCGATATTGGTCTGCAACAGGCGCTCAAAGGCATCGGCCGGGAAATCCTCCAGCGGGGTGCGGTGCTGCATGCCTGCGTTGTTCACCAGGATATCGATCGCCCCGGTCGTTGCCTCGAACCCGTCGACCGCAGCGCGCACGGCGTCATGGTCGGTCGCGTCGAAGGCCAGCGTGGTGACCACCGCCCCCTCCTCGCGGAGCGCTTGAGCCGCGGCGTCCAGCTTGCCCGCGTCGCGCCCATTCAACACGATCTCCGCCCCGGCGGCGGCCAGCCCGCGCGCCAGCGCATAGCCGATTCCCTGGGACGATCCGGTGATCAACGCCCGCTTTCCGGACAGGTCAAACAGTGACAGGCTCATGGATATCTCTCCCTTTCGCCTCGACTTCGCCGGGGCCCCTCCCCTACGCTTGTCGCGAGGAAAGGGCCCGGTGGCAACCGGTCGCCCCCGGAGGATCCCATGAAAGCCATCGTCATCCACGCCGCCCGCGATCTGCGCATCGAAGAAAGGCCCGCAGAAGCCCCCGGCCCCGGTCAGGTCGCCATCGCAATGGAGGCAGGGGGGATCTGCGGGTCTGACCTGCATTACTATCAACACGGCGGCATCGGCACCGCGATCCGGGTAAAAGAGCCGATGATCCTGGGCCACGAGGTTTCGGGCCGCATCACCGCCTTGGGTGCTGGCGTCACCGGACTGACCGAGGGGCAGTTGGTCGCGGTGTCGCCGTCGCGCCCCTGCGCGGCCTGCCGGTTCTGCCTGGAGGGGCAGCCGAACCATTGCCTGAACATGCGGTTCTATGGCTCTGCCATGCCGTTCCCACATATCCAGGGGGCCTTCCGCCAGAGTCTCGTCGCGGACGCCAGCCAATGCGCGCCCGCCGATGGCCTGAGCGCCGCCGAGGCCGCGATGGCGGAACCGCTGGCCGTCTGCCTGCACGCGATGCGGCAGGCCGGCGACCTGGTGGGCAAATCGGTGCTGGTCACCGGCTGCGGACCGATCGGCACGCTGTGCATCCTGGCGGCGCGCCGGGCGGGGGCCGATCTGATCGTGGCCACGGATCTGGGGGACTTCACGCTGGGATTGGCGCGGCAGGCGGGCGCGGACGAGGTGATCAACATGCGCGGCGGCACGCTGGACGCCTACACCGCGGACAAGGGGCAGTTCGACGTGTTGTTCGAATGCTCCGGCGCGGCCCCGGCGCTGGCTGCCGCGATCCCGGCCATCCGCCCGCGCGGGCGGATCGTGCAACTGGGTCTGGGCGGTGACATGACCCTGCCGGTCCAGGCCATGACCGCGAAGGAGCTGGAGTTCCACGGCTCCTTCCGGTTCCACGGCGAGTTTCACACCGGGGTCAGCCTGATGCAAAAGGGCCTGATCGACGTCAAACCGCTGATCACACAGACCTATCCCATGGCCCGCGCCCTGGACGCCTTTGAAATGGCAGGCGACCGCAGCCAGGCGATGAAAACGCAGATCGACTTTACCTGAGGCCCAATGACCTTCGACATCATCGACCCACTCTTCAACCGCTACATCCTGCACAATGCGCCGGTAAAGAAACTCGCCACCGGGTTCGACTGGGCCGAGGGACCGGTCTGGTTCGGGGATCATTCCTGCCTGCTGTTCTCGGACATTCCGAACAACCGCATCATGCGCTGGTCGCCCGAAGACGGGCTGTCGGTCTTTCGCGCGGACGCGCGCTATGCCAACGGCCACACCCGCGACCGGCAGGGGCGGCTGGTGTCCTGTGAACACGGCGCGCGGCGGGTCACCCGAACCGAGGCAGACGGCTCGATCACCGTTATCGCCGACAGCTACGACGGCAGGCCGCTGAATTCCCCCAACGACGTGGTGGTGAAATCCGACGGCACGATCTGGTTCACCGACCCCCATTACGGGATCGGCAGCGACTACGAAGGCTTCAAGGCCGAGAGCGAGAACCCCCTGGTCGTCTACCGCGCCGACCCAGAGGCGGGCACCCTGGAGGTCGTGATCGACGATATGAAGGCCCCCAACGGGCTGGCCTTTTCACCGGATGAGGACCTGCTCTATGTCGCCGACACGGGCCGGATGTACGAAAACGACCCCAGCCACATCCGGGTCTACGACTGCGGCTCCGACGGCACGCTGTCGAATGGCCGGCATTTCCACACCGTCGATCCGGGCAAGGCAGACGGCTTCCGCCTGGATACCGATGGCAACATCTGGACCTCGGCCGAGGACGGGGTGCATTGCATTGCACCGGACGGCCGGCTGCTGGGCAAGGTGTTGGTGCCCGAAAAAGTGTCCAACGTCTGTTTTGGCGGGCGCGCCAAGCATGAGCTCTATGTCACCGCGACGACCAGCCTTTACCGTGTGACGCTGAACAGGCGCGGGGTGCAGTGGCCCTGAGGGGGCAGGCGGCCTGAAGCCCGCCCTACGGGGGATGGCCCTAGGGGGTGGGCGTGCCGCCCGACAGGACGGTGACCATCTTGTCCGTGTCGATGTTGCCGCCACACAGGATCGTGGCGACACAACGGCCCGCCATCGCCTCCTTCTCTTTCAGCAATCCGGCCAGAGGCGCCGCCCCCGCCCCTTCGGCGGCGTTGTGGGTCGCGGTCCAATAGAGCCGGATCGCATCGGCGATCAGGTCGTCTGAGACGTCGATGATCCGTGCGGCCCCGGGCCCGTAGATATCAAGCGCCGCCTGCACCGGCACCCGCACAGCCATGCCATCGGCGAAGGTCTCGGCGGCGTTCGTCTCGACCAGCCGCCCTGCCGCGACCGACAGCTGTGCGGTGCGCGCGTTTTCGGACACGACGCCCACGATCTCCGCCTGATGGCCCAGGGCATCGCGTGCGGCGATGCAGCCGCAGATCCCGGACCCGCAGCCGATCGGGACATAAAGAACCTCGATTTCCGGATGGGCGGACAGCAACTCCCACCCGTAGGTCGCCACACCACGCACCAGTTCCGTGTGGAAAGGTGGCACGATGGTCAGCCCCTCCACCTCCGCCACGCGAAACGCTTCTTCCTTGGCGGTATCGAAATCCGGCCCGTGGATGCGCAGATCGGCACCCCAAGCGCGCATGGCCGCGTTTTTCTCGGGCGAATTGCCTTCGGGGGCATAGACCACCGCCCGCAGCCCGGCGGCGATGGCGGCGCGCGCCTGGCTTTGGCCGTGGTTGCCACGGGTGGCGGTGATGATGCCGGGGCTGTCGGGCTGTGTGCGCCGCACCCAGTCGATAAAGGTCACCCCGCCGCGCACCTTGAACGCCCCCGTGGGGTTGGCGTTCTCGTGCTTGACGATGACGTCGGCCCCCACGCCGTCCGACAGCAACGGCCAACGGATCTGTGGCGAGGCGGGGACGCTGCGGTGGACAAGCGCCGCCGCCTCTTCGAGTTCCTGTAACGTGAACATGCCGACCCTCTTCGAAACCGTTTCGCCTGCTACCCTGCCAAGCGAAGGCGGGGGAATAAACATCATGTCAGAGATATCAGAGTTTTTCATCAAGCACGGCTACTGGCACGCAAAGGGGGTTTTCGACCCCGAGCACGTCGCCGGGCTGGAGACGGATTTCGATCGTATCGTCACGCAGCTTGCAACCTCCGGAGAGGCCGTGGACGCGACCTGGGGCGGGTCCGAGACGGCCAAGCTGGCCAGCGACGGCGACCGCATCCTGCACACTCACAATGTTCAGCAGTATTCGCGCCGCTGGATGGACGCGCTGCTGGACGACCGCCTGTTGGACGTGATCGAGGAACTGGTCGGTGCGGATATCGTGCTGCACCACTCCAAACTGTTTCAGAAGCCCTCGGAAAAAGGGTCGCCTTTTCCAATGCACCAGGATTGGCCCTATTTCCCCACCTTGCGCGACAGCATGGTCGCCGGGATCATCCACGTCTCGGACGCAACGAACGAAATGGGGTGCCTGCGGGTCTGGCCCGGATCGCATCGTCTGGGCCGGATAGCCGGCGCGGACGGGCGCAGCCAGAACGACGTGATCGACGCCCACCCCATCGAAGACGCCCTGCCGGTAGAGGCCAAGGCGGGCGACGTCGTCTTCTTCCACTACTTCACGCTGCACGGGTCCATGCCGAACCGGTCTGACCGGGTCCGCAAGACCGTGTTGTGCCAGTTCTATGCGGGCAACGACCGGGTAGAGGACGGCAACACGCACCCAGACGAGCGGTTGGTCCTGCGCGGCTGGAACCATCATGCCAGCCGCGAACGGGCGAATGTCTAGATCAGGAACAGCGTGATCGCCGGGAACGCCACCAACAGGACCACCCGTACCACGTCCGAGGCAAGGAAATAGACCACGGCGCGATACGTCTCCAACATGGGCGTGTCGCGGTCCATCGCGTTGATGACGAACAGGTTCAGGCCGACGGGCGGTGTGATCAACCCGACTTCGACCACGATCAGGACGAGAATTCCGAACCAGATCGCCACCTCCTCTGCGGTCATCCCGAAATCGAGCGCGGCGACCACCGGAAAGAAAATCGGGATCGTCAGCAGAATCATCGACAGGCTGTCCATCAGACACCCCAGGATCAGGTAGAACAGCAGGATCACGACCAGCACCGTCATCGGCGCAAAATTCTGCCCCACGACCCAGGCCGACATCTCCTGCGGGACCTGGGTGAAGGCCAGAAAGCCGTTGTAGAACCCAGCCCCCAGCACGATGAAAAAGATCATCGCGCTGGATTTCGCGGTGGTGGTGAAGCTTTCGATCAGGGTGCGCCCGGTCAGCCCGCCGTTGGCCAGCGCGATCAGACCGGTGCCTGCCGCGCCCACCGCCGCTGCCTCTGTGGGCGTGAAAATGCCGCCGTAGATGCCGCCCACCACGGCCACAAAGACCGCCACCACGGGCCAGACCGCCAGCAGCCGGCGCATCCGGTCGCGCATCGGCAATGGTGCGGCCACACCTGCCGCACGGGGGTTGATCCGGACATAGACCGACACCGCGATCATATAGCCAAGCGCCGCCAGCAATCCGGGCACAAAGGCCGCCAGGAACAGCGTCGCAATGTTCTGCTCGGTCAGGATGGCATAGATGACCAAGACGACCGACGGCGGGATCAGGATGCCCAGCGTGCCGCCCGCCGCCAGCGACGCGGTGGCAAAGCCGCCGTCGTAGCCGTAGCGCTTCATCTCTGGCAGGGCCACGCGGCCCATGGTGGCCGCCGTTGCCAGCGACGATCCGCAGATCGCCCCGAACCCCGCGCAGGCCCCCACCGCCGCCATGGCCACGCCACCCCGCCTGTGCCCCAGGAACCCTTCGGCGGCCCGGAACAAGGCCCGGCTCATCCCGCCCAGGGTCGCGAAGTGCCCCATCAGCAGGAACATGGGCACGATCGACAGGGAGTAGCTGGAAAAGGTCGTGTAGGTCTCGTTCTTCAGCCGCGACAGGGCGACCGTGTTGCCCCCGGTCACCATGTAAAGCCCCACGAAACCGGTCACGAACATCGCCAACCCGATGGGCACCCGCAGGAAGATCAGGATCAGCAACGCGGGAAACGACAGCAGGCCCAGGGTCAGGTCGCTCACGTTTCCGACTCCGCCTCGGTCAGGATGGTGTCGCCGGTCAGCAGCTCCGCCAGACGGGCGAGCGCTACGTAAACGGCGGTCAACGCCGTCACGCAGGCCCCGGCCAGCGCGGCCATATAGGCCCACCAGATCGGCAGCTGGATCAGATAGGTTGTCTCGCCATAGCGCATCTTGGCCTGCGTTCCCTGCCAAAGCTGCCAGGCGATCAGGATCAGAACCGCCGCGAACAGCACGGCCCAAAGCAGCGACAGCACACGGTTCGGGCGGACACCCCAACGGCTGGTAAAGATGTCGACCGAGGCGTGGGATCCACGCAGCTGCGCGATGGGAAGGAAGGCAAAGATGACGAAAGCCATGCCCGCCTCGATCAACTCGAAATCCCCGGTCACGGGCCCGATTCCTGTGGCAAGCGCCGCCTCTGCCCAGGCCATGCCCGCCATGACATCGCTGTGGAGCACATCGTTGAGGAACCGCCCAGAGATCGACAGGCATGTCATCGCAATCAACCCGGTCAGGACCAGCCCGCCCAGGATTGCCATGATGATGGCCAGCGCCTCGATGATCCGTCGCAGCATGTCTGGCCCTCGTGCGGGTCGGTGAACGTCCGGCTTGCTTTACGGGACGCGGGCGCGCGGGTCTAGCGCATGGCGACGACGGTCCTGCCTGCGATTTCGTCTCGTTTTCGGGTCGCGTTCAGGACACGGCCCATCGCATCGCGTCAGGCTGGCTATGCGGCGCATGTCTGCCCGCACCCGCACACCATAAGGAGATGACCCATGCCCCGCCTTGCCGCATCCGCCGCCTGTGCCGCCACCCTGCTGATGGGCACCGCCGCCCTGGCGGAGGACTATGTTCTGACCATCGACGGCCCCCTTGCGGCACGGGCCGAGCCATTGTTGGCAGCAACGAACCTGACCCTGATCGACAGTTTCGAAGCGCGCGGCGTGCATTACGTCGTCCTCTCCGCCCCGAGCGACGTCTTTGTCGAAACCTTCTTCAGTACCTATGGCACCTGGCCTCTGGCGATGCACCGGCTGGAGGGTGGCTGGGATTCGGAGCGATATTCCGCAATGCCGACAGAACGCCGCCTGCTTCAGCTTGAACCGCTGCATTGCCGGTTCTGCCTTGGCTGACGTGTCCGTCAGCCGACCGTCCAAAGACCGCTGCGGGCCAGCCCGTCCTCCAGCAATTGCAAATCGGCAGGCCGCGTGAACGGCATGTGCCGGAAGTGGTGCGCTGGCAGCGCGCCCTGCATTGCGCGAAGACGCGCCCCTTCGCGTGCGAGGCGTTCCGGGCCTGCCACCGCAGCAAGCACCATGCCGGTCCAGGGGGTATTCGGCCAAAGATCGAACGCCTCCTGCGCGGCGGTTTCCGCCGCGCCCGTATCGTTCAGAAGTCGCGCCCCGATTGCGATCAGGCTGAGATAGAGCGGGTTCTGCGTATCCACGGGCGTCCGGCGCATGATTTCCTTCAGGCGCGTGACACCCGACAGCGGGTCACCAGACAGGATTTCACTTGTGGCGCATGTGAGGTGGGCAAGATGGAACGCCGGGTTCAGGGCCAGCGCCCGCGCGCAATCCCGACGCGCGCCATCGTGGTCGCGGAACCGCCAGAGCCGGATGTTGCCTCGGGTCCGCAGGACATAGTCGACGCCGTGCCCCAGTTCGACCGCGCGATCCGCGCGGGCCAAGGCAAGGCAGGCCCCGTCTCCCAGATCCGCGAAAGGCAGCAAGGGGATCATCTGCGTCGCCATCGACGCCTGCATCGCCAGCGCCACCGGATCGTCCGGTGCCAAGGCGCAGGCCCGGTCCAGGGCCTTGCGGGCCGCGGTCCAGTTTTCCCGTTGAAACCGGGCCATGTGCCAGGCCGCCTTCTCCTTGAGGTGCTGCACCGTGAGGACGGCATCGTCGCTGTGGGCCACCGCACCGCCTTCGTGGACGATCATGTGCACACGCAGGCGCGCGGCCAAGGCTTCGGCCACCAGGCGCGGCAGGTCGACACTGGTAGCGGTGCCGCCCGACACCCTGTCGGCCAGCACGACACGGCCTGTCCCCGCCTCGAGGATCCTGAAGCGGGCGTCGGCCGTCACGTCGGTCACTCGCACGGTCCCTTCGATCCTGTAGGCCGTCTTCCTCGGCGCAACCGGCCCGATGTGGACCGACAGCGCGTCGCGCGGGGACAGCAGGGTCAGGATCGCGTCCTCGATCTCGGCGCTCAACTCGCTGGCCGCTGCCTGGTTGCCCCGCGCCTCGAACCGCCGCAGATGAACAGCAGGCCGGGCGCTGACCTCTTCCGACTGCACAGCGGTCAACACATAGCCACGGCCCACGACGGTCTTCACGATCTCGTGCCCGTCATCGGCAAGGGCGCGGCGAATGTCGCGAATGCATTGGACGAGGCTGTCATCGGTGACTGCAATCCCCGACCAGACCGCCGCGATCAGCTCCTCTCGACGAACCAGGGTGCCATGTCTGTGCGCCAGCACGGACAGAACCCGCGTCGACTGGCTGCGCAGATCGATCGTGGACCCGTCGGGCCCCCAGAGGCGGGCTTCGGCGGTGTCGAAGGTCCGATCCCCGAGAAGGAGAGTGTCAGGCATCTTCTGTTTCCTGCCCACGGCTTTGCGTGGCGGCAGGTTAACCGCTCGGCCGCCGGTCGCCTACTGCCCGCATGGACCTCCGCTGAAAGGGACAGGGCTCAGCTTCGCCCTTCACGCAGCCAGGCCCAGGTGGCCAGTCCGGTCGCCAGCAGCAGGAACAACCAGGCGGGGACAAGCGACGTCACCCGCACATCCGCCGTCAGATAGGCACCGCGCGGGGTCCAGCCGATCCAGCCACGCCCTGCGGCGGCCCGCCCCTCACGGACAGACCGCAGGTCAGGCGCGCCGTCCTCCAGCGCGAGGCTGCCGCCCCGTCGGCTGGCCACGGCGTCCGACAGGGGGGCGTCGGTGGCGATGGTTTCCACGAACTCTCGCGGGGCTGCGGGGCCCAGACCGATGACCGAGGTCAGATCCCCCTCCACCAGTCGATAAAGCCCCTGTTCCGCCCCTTCGAACCGCGCCGTGAAGCGACCGGGTCTGTCTTCGATCAGGGGCAGGACCTGTTCGGTGCCATCGGGCGCGGTGACGGTCACGGTCTGGGCCGCATCGCCCAGGGTGCGCCGGGTCACAGTCACCTCTTGCTGGGTGGCGCTGGCGGTCAGTGCCTCTTCCTCCAGGTCGGGTTCCTGCATCAGCCAATGGGCCAGGCGGCGCAGCAACTCTGCCTGAGGGCCGCCCCCCTCGAACCCGCGATCCCACAGCCAGACGTGGTCCGACCCGAGCAGGGCCACGCGCCCCGCCTTTACCCGGTCAAGGATCAACAACGGCTCCTGTGCGAGGCCCGACATGACCACATCGGCACCCGGCACGGTTTCGACCTGCACCTGCCGGAACCAGCGCCCCCAGGGCGCGCCATCAAGGCCGAAGTCCTCGGGCAGGCCCTCGGTCACGGGGTGCTTGACGCCGACCTCCGACACCTCGGGCAGGAAGCCGTCCTCCAACACGATGGCCGTCGGCGCCCCCGGCAGGATCGGGGCCAAGGGCGAGCGATAGATGCTGTCCGCCGAGGCGAAATCGGGGCCCGCCGCCACCAGCAGCGCACCCCCCTGTTCGACATAATTGCGCACGTTTTCCAGATAGATCGACGGCAGAATGCCGCGCCGTTGATAGCGATCAAAGATGATCAGATCGAATTCGTCGATCTTGTCGAAGAACAATTCCCGCGTGGGAAAAGCGATCAGGGACAGCTCCGTCACCGGCACGCCGTCCTGCTTTCCCGGCGGGCGCAGGATGGTGAAATGCACCAGATCCACCGAGCTGTCCGCCTTCAGCAGGTTGCGCCAGGTGCGTTGACCCGGATGCGGCTCTCCGCTGACCAGCAGGACGCGCAGACGGTCGCGGACGCCGTTGATCTGCACCACGGCGGCGTTGTTGCGGTCGGTCAACTCTCCCTCCGCCTCGGGCACGCGGAATTCGATGACGTTCAGCCCGCCGTGCGGCAAGGCCAGCGGCAATTCCAGATCCTGGCCCACAGGGATGACATAGGCGCGCGGCTGGCCGCCATCGACAGAGATCACGATTTCGGCCTGATCCCCCATTTCTGCGGGCACATCGCCCTGATCCTCGATCCGCAAGGTGATCGAGAATTCCTCGTCCAGGATCGCGAAAGCAGGGGCGTTCGACACGATCAGCCGGCGGTCCCAATCCCCGGTGCGGCCCGTGCGCAGCAGGTGTAGCGGCGCGGGCAGGTCCGGGGCCAGATCGGCGTCATGCACCTGGCCGTCGGAAATCACGACGGCGCCTGCGACACGGTCGCGCGGCACCTCGGCCAGCAGCTCCGACAAGGCGGTCATGGCCTGTGTGCCCGCGTCGCCGATGCCGTCGCCGATCCGCGTGACACGTGTCTCCAGCCCCGCCGCCTCTGCCTCGCCCAGCAGGCCCGCCAGGGCGTCTTCGGATTGGGCGGCCCGGTCGGACAGGGCCTGCGACGCGCTTTCGTCAACGGCAATCAGCAGAATGTCCGACAGCGGTTCGCGTTCTTCCGTCTGGAGGCTGGGGTTCACCAACGCCACAGCCAGCGCGATCACCGCAGAGGCGCGCAACCACCAGCCGGGCAATCCCCGGAAAGCGGCCAACACGCACAACAACAACGCCACCCCGGCCAGCCCGGCAATCAACCAGACCGGCAACATCGGGTCAAAGAGGATCTCGCGCGCCATGGCCTAGTTCCCCAACCGGTCCAGCAATGCCGGCACATGGACCTGATCGCTTTTGTAATTGCCCGACAGCACGTGCATCACCAGGTTCACACCCCAGCGGAACGCGATCTCGCGTTGTTGCTCGCCCGCGAAGCCGCGCCCGATCGGCAACAAGGCCAACCCCGCGTCGTCCACCGCCCAGGCGGCGGCCCAGTCGTTGGCCCCGATCACCACCGGCGTCACCCCGTCGTTGAGGTTGCGAAAGGGCATGCCCTCCACCTGCTCGACATCGGCGGCGGCCTCGACCCAGACCTCTCGCGAGTTGTAGCGGCCAGGGAAATCCTGAAGCAGATAGAAGCTGCGCGTCATCACGTGGTCGGCGGGCAAGGGCTCCAACGGGGGGATATCCAGCGGGGCCGCAAGGTCGCGCAACCGCCGCGACGCCGGAGAGGAGGAGCCGAAGCCACCGATATCCGCGTCGCGCGTATCGAACACGATCATCCCGCCACCGCGCAGATACCGGTTCAACCGGGCGTAGGCATCCGATGACGGGATCGGCTGGCGGTCGGTGATGGGCCAGTAAAGCAGGGGGTAAAAGGCCAGCTCATCGGTTTCCAGATCGACACCACGCGGCGGCGACGGCTCGACCGAGGTGCGATTGGTCAACACCCGCGACAACCCGGTCAGCCCCGCCTCCGAGATCTCGTCGATGCGCGCATCGCCGGTCTGCACGAAGGCCAGCGCCACCTCTGACGGGACCGGCAGGTCCTGCGCCTCGGCCCCCGAGGGCACCAACAGGACCGCCGCCAACAGGCCCACGACCCCGCGCCGCAGCCGCCCCCCCAGCCAAAGCGAAACAAGCGTGTCGATCGTCAAAAGCGCCAAGGCAAGCGCCAGCAGATAGGGCATCAGATCAGTCTCCGCTGCGCGCGTCAGACCCTCGACGATGGTGCCGGCGGGCCAGATCGCGGGGTTCAGCGTGGCATCGGCGGCAAGGACATTGACCGCCAGGCTTTGCGAGGGGCCCGCATAAAGACCCGGCGGCAGATTGGCGGACGGGGCGGGATCGACCAGATCCTCGCCCGCGACGCCCGCCATGGCTCCCGCGTCCCGCGCCTGCCCGAACCCGTCGAGCACGACGCGCGGCACCCAGGTCGTGCCCGCCAGATCCTCGGCCGAGGGGGCGGTGGGCCGGGTAGAAACAGCAAGCCGTTCCAGCATCTGCACGAACAGACCCGACAACGGCAGCGTCGACCATTCGGCATTTGCGGTCACATGAAACAAGACCACTTGTCCCTGGCCCAAGGCCTTGCGGGTCACCAAGGGCGTGCCGTCCGCCAGGGCCGCGATGGCGCGGTCGGCCAACGTCGGATCGGGCTGTGCCATGACCTGCGACGTGACGGTCACTTCCTCCGGGACGGGCAACCCTGCAAAGGGCGAGTCCGGACCGAAGGGGCGCAGGGCCTTCGGCTCTCCCCAGCTGAGCGCGCCGCCCACCGTCCGCCCGCCAGACCGCAGCCGGACCGGCATCAGCGCATCTTCGGCATCGCGCGACACGTCAGAGGCCGCCAGTTGCGGCCCGGCAAAGCGCAGCAGCAATCCCCCCTCCTGCACCCAGGCCTCGACCGCGTCGGATTCCTGCGGCGACAGGCGGGCCACATCGGCCAGGATCAAGACATCCGGTCCGGCAGGCAGGATCGTGGACAGATCGCCTTCGATCAGGTCGGTCGTCGTCTGCAGGGCACGCCGCAGATAATAAAGCGGGGACAACAGGTCCTGCGCTTCGTCCCCTGCCCGGGTCAGCAAGCCAACCTGCCGCCGCGCCAGACTGTCGTCGGCCAAGGTCACTGCCCCGGCGGACCGGACGCCTGCGATCTCGAAGCGCTGGACACGGTTGCGCAGATCGGGGGGCAAGGACAGGGTCACCGTGGCCTCGGACGCGCCGGGCTCGAAGGTGATGGGGGCCGTCGCAAGTTGGGCGAGCGCGCCGTTGGGGGCGGCACCGATCACACGCACCTCGGCCGCGCGGGCCCCGGTGTCGCCTAGGCGCAGGGCACGCAGGGTGATCTGGCCATCCTCATAGGTGGCAGGCGTCAGGCCCAGGACCGGGCGCGCGCCCTGCAACACCCGCGCGCGCAGCCCCTCGCGCCCGGCACGCGCCAATCCGTCGGACAGCCAGACCACCTCGGCCCCGTCGGTGTCCAGATCAGCCAGCGCCGAGTAGTCCGGTGCCCAGGCGCGCGGGGACAGGCCGGGCAGCCGCTCGATCCAGGCGTTGGCGGATTGATAGGGGATCGTCTCTGGCAGGGGGTCGGTCAAAGGCAGGACCGCGGCGACCCGCCCTGCGCGGGCCGCATCCCGCAACATATCCTCGACCCGCGCGACGCGCGCCTGCCAGTCGCGGGCCGACGCCCAGCTGGCATCCATCAGAACCAACAAGGGTCCCGTCCCCGTGCCCGCCGCGCGCGGGTTCAGAACCGGACCGGAAAACCCGACAATCACCGCAGCCAGGGCCAGTATCCGCAACAGAAGCAGCCACCAGGGGGTTGTCGCAGTCTGGCTTTCGTCGTCCTTCAGACCCAGCAGCAGGACAATGCCGGGAAACCGCCGCCGGATCGGCGCCGGCGGCACAGCGCGCAATAGCCACCACAGGATCGGCAGCAGCAACAGCCCCAGCAGCAACAAAGGCGTGGCAAAGGCCAGACCGGTCATCTGCGCCGCTCCAACGCGGTATAAAGCGACAGAAGCGCTGCCTCGGCGGAGGCGTCGCTGTGATGTAGCTGGAACCGCCATCCGGTGCGACGGCACAGATCCTGCAGCGCGGCCCGGCGCGTGGCAAGCCGGGTCAGATAGTCATCGCGCAACCGGCCCGCCTTGAGCGTCTCGAACCGGACGGCGCCGGACATGCTCTCGAATACGGTGCGACCATCGTAGGGGAAGGCCTCCTCGTCCGGGTCGAGCACCTGAAGCAAGACACCGGTGACACCCCGGTCGGCGGCTGAGGTCAGGGCCTCGGCCAAGGGGGCAGGGTCGCCCAGGAAGTCGGACAGAAAGACGGCGCGGCTGCCCATCGGCATGACCTGTGGGCGCGGCGTGCCATAGTCGGGCACCTCGCCGCCTTCCATCAGGGCGTCGGCGATCCGTATCAACTGGCCCCGCCCGCTGCGCGGGGGTTCGGCCAGTTGCGCCAAACCGACCCGTTCGCCGCCCTTGATCGACAGAACCGCCAGCGCCAGGGCCAGCGTTTGCGCCCGCCGCAGTTTCGACGGGCGGTCGCCCCCCGCAAAACGCATCGAGGCCGCGTCGTCGACCCAGAGCATCAGCGACTGCGCCGCCTGCCATTCGGTTTCCCGCACGAAATGACCGTCACCGCGCGCCGACGCGCGCCAGTCGATGGCGCGTCGCGCATCGCCGGGCTGTGCGGTGCGATACTGCCAGAACGCGTCACCCGGACCGGACCGTTTGCGCCCATGGTCCCCCATCAGGACCGTCGCGGCCAGACGTTCGGCAGACAGCAGCAGCGCAGGCAAGCCGCCTGCCACCATCTCCGACCGGGCGCGCAGGCTGTCGGGCGTATGAAGCGTCTCGGCGGTCAATCAGGCGGCCCGGTCCACGGCGGTGATGCGGGCCGCGACCTCGTCGATGACCTCGTCGAGGACAACGCCTTCGGCGCGCGCCGCGAAACTCAACGCCATGCGATGGCCCAGAACGGGCCGCGCCAACCGCGCCACGTCGTCCACATCGGGGGCCAGACGCCCGTCCAGCAGGGCCTGCGCACGGGCCAACAGCATCAGGGCCTGCGCCGCGCGGGGGCCAGGCCCCCAGGCGACATGGGCGCGCACGGCATCCGGCGCGGTGTCGTCGTCGGGGCGGCAGGCGCGTACCAGGTCCAGGATCTTGTCGACCACGCCATCGCCCACGGGCATCCGACGCACCACGCCTTGCGCGGCAATCAATTCGGCGGGGGTAAAGACGGCCTGCGCCTCGGCCTCGGTCGCGCCCGTTGTCGCCAGCACGATGGCGCGTTCGGTATCGCGGTCCGGGTAGGCCACGTCGATCTTGACCAGGAACCGGTCCAGCTGCGCTTCGGGCAGGGGATAGGTGCCCTCCTGCTCGATTGGGTTCTGGGTCGCCAGAACATGGAACGGTGCCGGCAGGTCGCGGGTCTGGCCCGCCACGGTCACCACCCGTTCCTGCATCGCCTGCAACAGGGCCGATTGCGTGCGCGGTGACGCACGGTTGATTTCATCCGCCATCAGAAGCTGGGCAAAGATCGGCCCTTCGATATAGCGAAACGCCCGCGACCCGTCGGCCGCCGTTTCCAGCACCTCCGAGCCCAGGATGTCCGAAGGCATCAGGTCCGGCGTGAACTGAATACGGTTGCCGTTCAGCCCCATCACCGTCGACAGGGTTTCCACCAGCAGGGTCTTGCCCAGCCCCGGCAACCCCATCAGCAAGGCGTGTCCGCCCGACAGCATCGCCGCCAGCGTCAGGTCCACCACCCTGTCCTGACCGATGATCCGTTCGGCAATTGCGCCGCGGGCCGCGCCCAGTCGGGTGCCCAGATCCTCAATCTCTCTCAACAGGTCGTCCGTGCCGTTATCCATGCTTGCATCGCTCCTGCGCGGATTATCTATCCATAGGTATCGTTCCAACGCGAAAGGGCAAAGGGCAATGACAGGACACAAGGATGTGATGCCGTCGGCGACCTCGCTTCTGGGTGCCGCAAGGCAGGCGGGCAGGCGCGGTCTGCCGCCTGTGCATCTGTGGAATCCGCCCTATTGCGGCGAGATCGACATCGTCATCAAACGCGACGGCACCTGGTTTCACGACGGCACGCCGATCGGGCGCATGGGGCTGGTGAAGCTGTTTTCTTCAATCCTCAAGAAAGAGGGGGACCGCATCTATCTGGTCACCCCGGTCGAAAAGGTCGGCATCCAGGTCGAAGACGCGCCCTTTGTCGCGGTCGATTTCGAAGCGGCGGACGGGGCCATCACCTTTGAGACGAATGTGGGCGACCACGTCACCGCCGGGCCGGACCATCCGATCCGCGTCGACCTGGCCCAGGACGGAGAGCCCGCACCCTATGTCGAGGTGCGCGCCGGTTTGGAGGCGCTGATCGACCGCAAATCTTTCTACCGGCTGGTAGAATTGGGCGAAGAGCAAGAGGGGATGTTCGGCCTGCGGTCTGGCGGCACCTTTTTTCCGATGATCGAAGCCGCCGCGCTGCACTAGCGACCCTGTGCGAATCCGCAGGGGGATCTGCGGGCTTGCCTGTGTCGCGGATCGCGCGCAGGGGTGACCTTCAAGCAGCTGTTTCTTTCTCGGAGGCCCGATGTTCCCGGCTCGTTTCGCCCCTGTTCTCTTCGCGCTCATCCTGTCGGGCATCATGTCCTTCATCGTCAGCGGCATCGCCACGGTCAGCGCCCTTGGCTTTGTGCCCGACTTCATCGGCCTGTGGATACTGACCTGGGCCAAATCCTGGGCCTGCGCCTTTCCGACGGCCTATTTCGTCGGGCCCTTCACGCGACGGATTGTCGCGCGATTGACCGCGACCCCGTAGGGCGGGGTTCACGCCGCCCCGCGCGGAACGGATGGGCCCCGTCCGGCCAAGGCCACAGAACCTACAGCTGTCGCCACTGTCCCGGTGCCAGCCCGTCCAGCGTCCAATCGCCCACCGACCAGCGGATCAGCCGCAGAACCGGCAGGCCGACATTGGCACACATCCGGCGCACTTGCCGGTTTCGCCCTTCGGTGATGGTCAGGCGCAGCCAGGCGTCGGGCACTGTCTTGCGGACCCGCACCGGGGGGTCGCGCGGCCAGATCCAGTCCGGCGCGGCCACCTGCGCCACCTCGGCGGGCCGGGTCACCCCGTCCTTCAACGTCACGCCGCCCCGCAAAGCCTCCAGCGCCGCCTCCTCCGGGGTGCCCTCCACCAGGGCGAAATAGGTCTTGGGCGTCCTTGACCTCGGGTCCGTGATACGGGCCTGCGCCTTGCCGTTGTCGGTCAGGATCAACAGGCCCTCGCTGTCGCGGTCCAGGCGACCGGCGGCATAGACATTCGGCACGTCGATATGGTGCTTCAACCCCGGCCATTTCCCCTCATCGGTGAACTGGCTCAGCACGTTCATCGGCTTGTTGAACGCAAGGATCATACCGCCGGCCCGAACCGTATCTGGCGGCGAAAGCCAAAGGAAAACACCCAGGCCGCCAGCCCTGTCGCGGCCCCCATCGGCGCAAAGATCAGCGCCATGCGCAGCCAGCCTTGCGGTCCCCCGGACAGGAACAGCCCGCCCGCCGCACCGATGCAGCCACCGAGGGCGACCCCGGCCCACCAGGGCACCGTCGCCCCCGCACGTGCCGCCAGCCAGGCCGCGACAAGCGCGACCCCGGTCAAGGGCACCGCCACCGCCGCGCCCGTGCCAAGAGACATCATCGCGACCTGGCCCCAATCGGGCGGCTTGGACGACAAGGCAGAGGCCGCCGCGATGATCAGGAACAGCGCCGATCCGATCCCCAGGCACAGCGCCAAAAGGCAGCCACGGATGATCGCGCCCGCGTGCATCAATGCGCCTCGGCCCAATTGGCCCCTTGCCCCGCGTCCACGGTCAGCGGCACCGACAGGTCGACGACCGGCAGATGCGCGCCTTCCATTACCGCGCGGGCGCGGGTGATCAGGGCCTCGACATCGTCCTCGGCGACCTCGAACAGCAGTTCGTCGTGCACCTGCAGCAGCATTTTCGCGTCCAGCCCGGCTATCGCTGCCTCCATCCGCACCATGGCGCGGCGGATGACATCGGCTGCCGTTCCCTGGATCGGCGCGTTGATCGCCGCGCGCTTGGCAAAACCCGCACCGGGACCGCGCGCGTTGATTTCAGGGGTGTGGATGCGGCGACCGAACAGGGTTTCGACCCGATCGTGTTTCTTGGCGAAGGCGACCGTGTCGTCCATGTAGTCACGAATGCCGGGGAAGCGCTCGAAGTAGGTGTCGATGAACGCCTGCGCCTCGGCGCGCGGGATGCGCAGATTGCGCGCCAGGCCAAAGCCGCTGATCCCGTAGATCACGCCGAAGTTGATCGCCTTGGCCTGGCGTCGCACGTCGGGCGTCATCGCGTCCAGCGGCACGCCGAACATCTGGCTGGCGGTGATCGCGTGAATATCCTGACCGTCCTTGAACGCCTGCTTCAGCGCGTCGATCCCCGCGATATGCGCCAAGATGCGCAGCTCGATCTGGCTGTAGTCGAGCGAGACGATCACCCGCCCCTCTGGCGCGACGAAGGCCTCGCGGATGCGGCGGCCTTCCTCGGTGCGCACGGGGATGTTCTGCAGGTTCGGATCGGTGGATGCCAGACGCCCGGTGTTCGCCCCTGCAATGGAATAGGAGGTGTGCACCCGCCCCGTGTCCGGGTTGATGTGTTCCTGCAGGGCATCGGTGTAGGTCGACTTCAACTTGGACAGCTGCCGCCAATCCAGGATCAGGCGCGGCAGGCTGTGCTCGGTCGCCAGATCCTCCAACACGTCGGCCCCGGTGGACCACTTGCCGGCCTTGGTCTTCTTGCCACCGGGCAGGCCCAGCTCTCCGAACAGGATCTCGCCCAGCTGCGCGGGCGAGCCTACGTTGAACGGCTGACCGGCGGCGGCGTGGATCTCTTCCTCCAGGCCCGCCATCTTTTGCGCAAAGGCCCCGGACATGCGACTGAGCACGCTGCGATCCACCTTGACCCCGGCCATTTCCATCCGCGCCAGAACCGGCACCAGAGGCCGCTCCAGCGTCTCATAGACCTGGGTGACGCGCGCGGAATGCAGGCGGGGCTTGAACAGACGATGCAGGCGCAGGGTGACGTCGGCGTCTTCGGCGGCATAGGGTGCGGCGCGGTCGATTTCGACCCGGTCAAAGGTCACCTGCGCCTTGCCCGACCCAATCAGATCCTTGATCGGAATCGGCTGATGATTCAGGTAACGGTCGGCCAGCGCATCCATGCCGTGCCCGTGCAAACCACCGTTCTGGGCATAGCTCAGCAGCATGGTGTCATCGACGGGCGCAACGCTGATCCCTTCCAGGGCAAGGATCTTGTAGTCGTATTTCATGTTCTGACCGATCTTGAGGATCGCCGGATCCTCCAACATCGGTTTGAGCATCTCGAGCGCCTCGGCCTTGGGCATCTGCCCTTCGGCCAGGGCGTCCGTATCGAACAGATCGCCACCCCCCGTGCGGTGGGTCAGCGGGATGTAGCAGGCGACGCCCGGCGCGACAGCCAGCGAGACCCCGACCAGATCGGCGCGCATCTCGTCCAGTGACGTCGTCTCGGTATCGACGGCCACCTGCCCCGCCTCGGTGATGCGGTCCAGCCAGACCTGAAGGGATGCGGCGTCGCGCACCACCTCATAGGCAGTGGGGTCGATGGGCGGGTCGTCCGGCATCTCGGGCGCGTCCGCCACGGGGGTGGCTTCGATCATCGCGGGCGGCTCGGCCCCCAGGCGGTCGGCGATCTTGCGCGTAAGCGTGCGAAACTCCATCCGGTTGAGGAAGTCGAGCAACACCTCGGGCACCGCGTCGCGAATTTCCAGATCGTCCAGCGTGAAGGTGATCGGCGTTTCGCAATCCAGCTGCACCAACCGTTTCGACAGCTCGATCTGCGCGCGCTTTTCGATCAGGGTCTGGCGGCGCTTGGGCTGTTTGATTTCCTCGGCACGGTCCAGAAGGGTTTCCAGATCGCCGTATTCATTGATCAGCTGCGCGGCGGTCTTGATGCCGATCCCGGGCGCGCCCGGCACGTTGTCGACCGAATCCCCGGCCAGCGCCTGCACATCCACCACGCCTTCGGGACCGACGCCGAATTTCTCGCGCACGCCTTCGCTGTCGATGCGCTTGTTCTTCATCGGGTCCAGCATTTCGACCCCGCCGCCGACCAGCTGCATCAGGTCCTTGTCCGACGACAGGATGGTCACCCGGCCGCCCGCATCCCGCGCCTGACAGGCCAGCGTGGCGATGATGTCGTCGGCCTCGAATCCCTCCAACTCCTCGCAGGCGATATTGAAGGCGACGGTCGCCTCGCGCGTCAGCGGAATCTGCGGGCGCAGATCCTCGGGCATGGCATCGCGGTTGGCCTTGTAGAGATCATACATTTCGTTGCGGAACGTATGGCTGCCCTTGTCGAAAATCACCGCCACGTGGGTCGCGGCATCCGCGCCCGCGTTGCCCTGCACATAGCGGTCCAGCATGTTGCAAAAGCCCGAAACAGCGCCGATCGGCAGGCCATCAGACTTGCGCGTCAGCGGCGGCAAGGCGTGGAACGCGCGGAAGATGAAGGCAGAGCCGTCGATCAGGTGAAGGTGATGGCCCTTGCCGAATGCCATGGTCGAAATCCTCCGTCAGACGGGGCAGTCTTGCCACGAATGAACCGGCGGCACCACAGGGACAGGCGGGACGAATGGGATATGGTGAAGACAGCCTCTGGACGCTGACCTCTGGACAGATCGCGGGGGTTCTGGCGCTGTCGCTGGCGATGTGGGCGGGGTGCCTGTGGGCCGTGCGGCGCGCGCGCGGGCGCACGGTCCGGGTGGGGGTGGCCGTGCTGAGCTTTGCCGCCTTCGTCTGGCTATCACCGCAAATCTACTACCTGTTCTACTGGCTGACGTTCGAAGGCCTGCCCCTGCAATCGGTCCTGCGGCCGCCACCCACGCCCGCGCATCTGCTGCGGCTGCTGACCTTCACCCAGGAGGCGTCGCTGTCGCGTCATGGTCAGGGGGGACTGGGCTGGTCGCTGTTGCTGGCGGCCTGGCCGGCGCGTTCGCCGGGCGCGGGCAGCAGGCCATAGGGCGCGGCCAGGGCCCAGACATGATCGGGCACCATGTGGCGCATTCGGTTCGGCATGGCGCGGCGCAGATGCAGAATCGTCTCGACCGCCTTCATCTCGACCCGCGCGCGGGCGAATTCCATCCCGCGCGGGCCGATACGGGGCTGTAGCCAGGCCACGATAGGCCGCAGCCAATCGGGCATGCGTCGCAACGGCAGGCCGCCCGCCGCGCGCGCGGTATTGGCCGCAAATCCCCGGACCGCCGCCGCGCGTTTGCCCCCGCTCGTCAGGGCGGACAGGATCACCCGGTCGCCCAGCGCCGCCAGCATTTCGGCCCCACGCGCGTTGCGCACGATCAGCCATTGATCCCCGTCCCCGCCCATGTAGCCGACCGTGATGTCGGCCAACCGGTTGGTGTAGTCGGTGCAGGTCCGGCAGGTCATCGGAAAGAAGTCCCCCGGCAGATCGGACAACGGTAGTTTCAGGAACGGGATCAACCGCACCCGCCCGTCGTCAAAGCGGATCTCGACCCGGTAGTCGGTTCTGAATTCCAGATAGGTCACCGTCTCGGGCGCATCGGTCAGCCGCGCGAGGAAGCAGTGAAAGTTCTCGGTGGTGGTGTTGTCGCTGCACGGCGTGCCAATGACATAGAGACGATCCAGACCCAGCTCTGCCTCGATGGCGCGCAGGGCGTGGACCTGGCAGGGAATGCCGATCAACGCGATCCGCCTGTGCCCCTGGGCGATGGCCGGTTCCAGCAGCGCCAGAAGAGGCGCAAACCCCATGCGCATCCCGCGGACACGGGCCATATCGACGGCTTCGGTGATGATGACAGGTACCGGGCGGAAGGGATCGTGGGCGGCCGGTGCCAGCGTCAGAACGGCCGTGACCGTGCCCCTATCCAGCAGATCCGCAGCCAACGCGGTCGTGATCCCCGTCCACTGCGCCCCCGGTGCCGGGTCGGCCAGGCGGGCGCGGTGCATGGCCTGCACCTGTCCGAAATGCGGGTCGGCCCCGGCGCTGCCGTGGGTTGCCGCCTCGCGGGTGGGAAAGTCTGGGATCGTGAACTGGCAAGCCGTGCCGCATCGCGGGGCCAGCGCCATGCGCGACAAGCCGCAATCCGTACACATCGCGCCGCGCGGAGCAGCGGCGGCAATCGGCGGGGTCGCTAGATCCGGGGTGTCACGCATGCCTGACACTATGGGGGCCAATTTGCAGAGCTGTCCAGCCTTGCGGCCTTGCCCGCACCGTGCCACCGATGCCCCCGGAGGAGACATCATGAAAGCCGGACTTGCCGTCCTGACGCTGGGCTATGTGCTCAGCCAGTTTTACCGTGCGTTTCTCGCCGTGCTCGCCCCTGACCTGACGGCAGACCTGGGCGTGACGGCGGCGCAGCTAAGCCGTGCCTCGGGCATCTGGTTCCTGACCTTCGCGGCAATGCAGATCCCGGTCGGCTGGGCGCTGGACCGGATCGGACCGCGGCGGACGGCGGCGGTTCTGCTGGGGGTGGCGGGCGGCGGCGGGGCGGCGCTGTTCGCCACGGCCACCTCTGGCTGGCAGATCGAAGTGGCCATGGGCCTGATCGGCATAGGCTGCGCCCCCGTCCTGATGGCCAGCTATTACATCTTTGCCCGCACCTTTCGGCCCGCGCTTTTCGCGACGCTCGCCGCCTCGCTGGTGGCGGTTGGCAGCCTGGGCAACATCGCCGCCTCGATCCCGTTGAGCTGGGCCGCCGAGGCGATCGGATGGCGCGGTGCGCTGATCGGGCTTTCGGGTCTGACCGTGGTGTCGGCGATTTCCATCTGGATCGTGGTCCGCGACCCGGAAACGGTTTCGGGCACGGAGCGAGGGTCTCTGCTCGACGTGCTCAAGATTCCGGCTTTCTGGGCGATCCTGCCGATGTTGCTGGTGAACTACGCCCCCGCCGCCGGTCTGCGCGGTCTGTGGGCCGGGCCCTACGTGGCGGATACCTATGGGCCCGAATACGTCGGTACCGTCACCCTGATCATGGCCGCGGCAATGATCGCGGGCAATTTCATCTATGGCCCGCTCGATCGTTTGACAGGCACGCGCAAGGGCGTGGTGCTGGGCGGAAACCTGATGGGTGTGGTGATCCTGGCGGCGCTTTGGGCGATGCCCGCGCCGGGATTGTGGGTGGCGACGATCCTGCTGGCTGCGGTCGGGGCCTTTGGGTCCAGCTATGCGGTCGCGGTCGCCCATGGCCGGGCCTTTGTGCCCGCGCATCTGACCGGGCGTGGCGTGACGCTGCTGAACCTCTTTTCCATCGGGGGCGTGGGCGTCATGCAGTTCGCCACCGGCCCCCTGTATGAGCGGGCGGGTGGCGGGGTCGCAGGGTATCAAGCGCTCTTCGGGGTGTTCGCCCTGGCGCTGCTGGCCGGGTGCCTTGTTTACGCTTTTGCCCCGGACAGCACGGATTGACCATGCCCCGACCCGACACCCTCACCTTTGCCCGGCTGCCTGAGGTCGCCCCCGAGGCGATCCGCGACCACATGTCCGACCCCCGGGTGGCGGAGCACATGCCCTTGTTGACCGGGGCCTGGGACCTGTCAGCGGTGCATCGCTTCGTGGCCACCAAGGAGGCCTGCTGGCAGCGCGACGGCCTGGGCCACTGGGCGTTCCTGGCCGATGGGGCCTATGTCGGTTGGGGCGGTTTCCAGAAGGAAGGGGAGGACTGGGACCTCGGCCTCGTCCTTCGGCCCTCCGCCTTTGGCCTTGGACTGCGGATCACCCGAAAGGCGCTGGCCTTTGCGCGGCGCGACCCGCGCATTCCCTGCGTTACCTTCCTGCTGCCACCCAGCCGCACCAACCTGTCGGCGTTGACCCGATTGGGGGCCGTCCGGGTCGAGGACGTAGATTACGACGGCGCGACGTTCCTGAAGTATCGGCTGGCGACGACCGGCTGACGCCCCTTGTGCAAACTTCGGAATGTCACGCTTCACCGATCGTGACGGCTGCGGCCCTTTACCTGCCTGCGCGCGCCGTATAGGGCCACGGCGTTTCCCAACCCTTCAGGAGTTATCGAGATGGGCTACAAGGTCGTCGTCTGCGGCGCCACGGGAAACGTGGGCCGCGAAATGCTGAACATCCTGGCCGAGCGCCAGTTCCCTGTCGATGAGATCACCGTTCTGGCGTCTCGTCGGTCGCTGGGCACCGAGGTAAGCTTCGGCGACAAAACCCTGAAGACCAAGGACCTGGAAACCTTCGACTTCACCGGTTGGGATATCGCCTTCTTTGCCATCGGGGGCGAAGCCACCAAGAAATACGCGCCCATCGCCGCCAAGGCGGGCTGCGTGGTGATCGATAACTCGTCTCTGTATCGCTATGACCCCGACGTGCCGCTGGTCGTGCCAGAGGTGAACCCCGAGGCCGTCGACGGCTACGCCAAGAAGAACATCATCGCGAACCCGAATTGTTCGACCGCGCAGATGGTCGTCGCGCTCAAGCCGTTGCACGATCGTGCCCGGATCAAGCGGGTCGTGGTGTCGACGTATCAATCCGTCTCCGGCTCCGGCAAGGATGCGATGGACGAGCTATGGGATCAGACCAAGGGCATGTTCGTCCCCGGTCAGGAAAAAGAGCCCAAGGTCTATCCCAAGCAGATCGCCTTCAACGTGATTCCGCACATCGACGTCTTCATGGAAGACGGCTCCACCAAGGAAGAGTGGAAGATGGTCGTGGAAACCAAGAAGATCGTGGACAAATCCATCAAGGTCACCGCCACCTGCGTGCGGGTCCCGGTCTTTGTGGGCCACGCGGAATCGATCAACATCGAATTCGAGGACTTCCTGGACGAGGACGAAGCCCGCGAGATCCTGCGCGCCGCCCCCGGCATCCTGGTCGTCGATAAGCGCGAGCCGGGCGGCTACGTCACGCCGGTGGAATGCGTGGGCGACTTTGCCACCTTCGTCAGCCGGATCCGTCAGGACCCGACCATCGACAACGGCCTGAACCTGTGGTGCGTGTCCGACAACCTGCGCAAGGGCGCCGCCCTGAATGCCGTGCAGATCGCCGAGACACTGGCCGCGCGTCAGCTCAAGAAAGCCTGACCGCGCAAGCGGGGATGACAGCGCCCCGCAGGCAAGACAAACTGGCCCCCGAACCACAGTTCGGGGGCCTTTTCATGCGTATCATCCTCTTGTCCGTCCTGTGCCTGTGCGCCACCGCGATGGCACGGGCCGAGGACGTGACCCTGCCAACCCCCGTGACCGAGGCGACGGTGTTCCTGCGTGGGGCAACCCTGGTGCGGGCGGGACGCGTCGATCTGCCCGCCGGGACCCATCGTCTGCTGGTTCCCGTGCTGCCGGGCACATCCGAGGTTCCGAAACTCGCGCTGTCGGGCGCGGTGCTGGGCCCCGTGGCGCAGCTGGACGGGGCGCGGGTCGATCCCACACCGTTTTTGTCCGCCCGGCAACGCGCCGCCCGGGATGCCCTGACCGAAGCCGACGAGGCGCTGGCCCGCACAGAGGACGCGCGCCTGACGGCGGCAGCGACGCACGAGGCGGCCGAGGCGCGGCTGGCCTTCCTGCGATCCGTCTCGGGCGGGGCATTGACGGGGTTGGACGCGGCCTCGGTCGTGGCAACGGGCAGGGCCATCGCCGAGGAAATCGCAGAGAGCCAGACTGCCAGTTCCGCTGCCCGTGCCGCCCTGCGCCGCGCCGTCGAGACGCGCGAAGAGGCAACGCGCGTCGCCCTGCAGGCCCGGCGCGATTTCGAGGCGACCGGGGCACCCGAGGGGCCGATGTCCCTGCTCGCCGTCTCGGTGACATCTCAGGGCGGTCCGGCCACGCTGCGGCTGGTGGATTTTGTCCTGAGCGCTGGCTGGGCCCCGCGCTATGACATCGACCTGACGGGGACGGTCGTCACATTGAACCGGGGTCTGACGCTGTATCAGAACAGCGGCCTGCCGTTCGAAGACCTGCGCCTGCGCCTGTCCACCGCCGACCCGCTGGCCGCCGTCGCGCCCGCCGATGTCTGGCCGAACGAAGCGCTGCTGGGCACCAAGGCCCTGCCCGCCCCCACCCGCCAACGCATGTCCCTGGAAAGCGCGGAGGGCGCGGTCGCCGCGGATATGGGATTTGCCCCTGCGGCCCCCCTCACCGCAACCGCGCAGCTGGACGGGCCTGTCGTGACCTATGACTATCCCGCCATGGTGACCTTGGCATCGGGCGGCGCGCCGGTCCTGCTGGCGCTGGATCAGGTGACCCTTGATGCCCGGGTGTTCAACCGCGCGGCCCCGCGTCACGGCGACACCGCCTATCTGATGGCTGCGGTGACGAACACCACCGGCGAGCCGCTTTTGCCCGGCCCCGCCGATATCACCCGCGACGGCACCCGTATCGGGCGCTGGTCGCTGCCGCCGGTCCCGGCAGGCGACACGGCAGAGCTGCCGTTTGGGCCGCAGGTGCACCTGCCCGTCGCGTTCATCCGTCTGGAAAATGCAACCGGGGATCGTGGACTGTTCGCCACCTCCGGCACCCGGCGGCAGGACCTGCTCCTGCGTCTGCGCAACCTGTCGGACAGCCCCGAAGTGGTCGAGACGCGCTTTGCCCTGCCCTATTCCGAGAGCGAGGACCTGGAGGTCACGCTGCGGCCCCGACCCGCCCCGGACCTGACCGACGTGGGGCATCGGCGCGGCGTGTCGGATTGGATCGTGACCCTTGCCCCCGGTGCCACGGAGGAAATCCGCATCGAGGTAGAGCTGACCTGGCCCGAAGACGAAACCCTGATCTGGGAGCCTTAGGCCCGCGCGTCCCCGCGTCCCGGCAGCCCCAACTGGTTGAGCAGCGCGACCCGCGCGATGGCCTGTGCCGTCGTCTCGACCCCCAACCGGTCGCGGGCTTCGCGCAGTTGTTTTTCGATGGCGGCAACGGAACGTCCCCGCAAGATCGCGACGTCCTGCACCGATTTGCCGTCCGCGATCCACTTCAGGATGTCGGCCTGCCTGTCGGTCAGCCGGCCGTGGCCCAGGTCCAGCGGCATTTGCGACATGCGGGCATGGGCGACCCCGGCGATGGCTTCGATGGCGGGCCCGTGCTGCGACCAGATCGCATCGACCGCGCCCTGATCCAGATCGGCGCGGGCCGTCAGCCCCAGCGCACCTTTGTCGCCCTCGCCGCTTGAAGGAAAACCGATCGTGTAGCCCGCATGAAACCCCAGGTCCGCCAGCAGGGCATTCAGCTCGTCGGCGATGTCCAGCCAATCATAGGTGCGCAACAGGTCCGACTGCCGGGACCAGCTGATCGCGCCGACATTTTCCGCCGCCCATCGACGCATTGGCGACCGATCAAGCAGATCGCTGCGATAGACCTCCGCGACCCTCGGGTTCGGATGGCTTGTCAGCGTGAAGCGCAGCGAACGACTGACGCGCTGCGGATCCTGCAGCATGGGCAGATAGGTATAGTTCAAACGGTCAAAGCCGAACCGGGCCATGGCGGCGCGCAGGGTCGCCCACACCTCCTCGATGTGGCCCGCAAAGCTTATGGTGCGGATCACGGATAACGTCTCTGCCTGCGAAAGCGGGCAGACGCGCGGGTGGCAAATGGTATCTATGATCGGACCGCCGCTTGTATTTCGGGCAAACCGTCCCCGGTCAGCCGACGCGCGTCAAGTTGACGCCAGTCACGTCACCGTCAGAAACGTTCGGCGCGCAGAACCTCGCAGTCGGTCACCGAGACCACACCGATGTGCCGTTCGACCACCGCGAAGGCGGCTTCGAGCAGGGTATCCAGCGCCCCTTCCCGGACGATACAGACCACCGCCGACATGCCGCCCGCGCGGCTGACCTGCCCGGCGCGGGACCATTGGCCGGACCGGCCCGACCCGCCCCGAACCGGCAGGATCGTGAAACCGGTGACACCTGCCTTGACCAATGCCTCGGTCAGGCGGCGTTCCATCATGCTTTCGATGATGATCTCGACGCGCTTGGCGGAATGGGTCTGCATTTGCTCAGCCTCCGGTGATGAAACGCGCGACGCCCAGATAAATGGGCAGGCCCAGCGTCAGGTTGAACGGAAAGGTAACACCCAGCGACAACGTGAGATAGATCGACGGGTTCGCCTCGGGCAGGGCCACGCGCATGGCGGCGGGCACCGCGATATAGCTGGCCGAGGCGCCCAGTACCATGAACAGCATGGTGGACCCGGTGCTCAGCCCCAGCAAGACACCCACCGTCGCCCCCGCCGCCGAGCCGATCAGCGGCATCAGCACGCCAAACGCCAGCAGGCCGGGTCGCAGCACGCCCTTTGCCTCGCGCAGGCCACGGCCCGCGACAAGGCCCATGTCCAGCAGGAACAGGCACAGCACCCCCTGGAACGGTGACACGATGAAGGACGCGATGCGGTCCAATCCGTCCTGCCCGGTGATCCAGCCGATCGCGAAACTGCCGACCAGCAAGACGATGGACCCGTTGAGCAGGATCTCTCGCCAGAGGTCCGCGTCCATCGACCGCCCGTCGCCAGACCGCGCCACCAGCCACAGCGCCGACAGGATCGCCGGAGCCTCCATCACGGCGGCCACGGCCACCATCCAGCCGTCCGACGACAATCCCGCCGATTGCAGGACAGATGTGCCCGCCACGAAGGTCACGATGGAGATGGAGCCGTAGTGCGCCGCCACCGCCGCCGCATCCAGAGGCGACAACTTCGTGATTGTCCGCAGCAAGGCAAAGGCCGCAAACGGCAGCGCAAACGATAGGACCGCGCCGCCCAGCAGCGCGCCGACCAGCTTTGCATCCAGACCGGCGACGTTCACAGCCACCCCGCCCTTGAAGCCGATCGCGAACAAAAGGTAGATCGACATCCCCTTGGCCACCGCCTCGGGGATGGTCAGCTCGGATCGCGCGAGGGCGGCGAACAGGCCCAGGGCAAAGGACAGGATGATCGGCGACAAAAGGTTACCGAGAGCGAGGTCGATCAGGTCCATGGGGCGGCCTCTGGCTAGGGATCAGGATACGGCGTCAAAGCGCGCGGAAGGCATCCGACTGGGCGTCGTAGATTTCCAGCGCGCCTTCGGTGATGTCGTTCCAAAGCCCGTGCAGCGCAAGATCGCCGGCTTCGACCGCCTCGGCGACGAAGGGAAAGGTCATCAGATTGTCCAACGAGGTCAGAACTGCCTGCTTTTCCAGCGCTTCCAGCCGCGCATCATCGTCGCTGATGTCCTTGACCAATTCCCAACCGGGACGCAGCACATCCATCCAGCGCCCGACGAAGGACCCTTCTTCGACCAGTTCGGGCGCATGGCCGGTGCACATTGCCTCGCAGCCGCGCACACCGCCGCATTCGGAATGTCCCAGCACGATGATCTGCGCCACACGCAGCGACTTTACCGCATATTCGATGGCCGCCGAGGTGCCGTGTTTCAACCCGTCAGGTTCATGGGGCGGCACCAGGTTGGCGATGTTGCGATGAATGAAGAACTCGCCCTGCTCCGCCCCGAAGATCGAAGTGACATGCACGCGGCTGTCGCAACAACTGATCACCATGGCACGGGGCCGCTGTCCTTCGTGGGCCAGACGGCGATACCAGGCCTCGTTCTCGGCGAAGGTCGTGGCCTTCCAACCGTGATAACGTTGCACAAGGGATTTCGGGAGCGGTTTCGCTGGTCTCAAAACGGGGCGTCCTTCGTTAGCCGGGTATCGCGGCGCTGCGTCCTTCTAAGGGAGGCTTTGAGTCAATTCGAGGAGTTTCTGCGCCGGGCGGTCAAGGCCGTGTCACGGTTTTGCCCCAGACCAACGCGAAACCTCGAAGCAAGCCGTGGGGGCCCAAACAAGACCGAAGGTAAGACCATGATCCATTCCATCGCCGATGTGGCCCGCGACGAAGTCATCGAATTCGACCATGCCGTTCTGGCCGACATCTGCCGCAACCATGGCGACCAGGCCGAAGCCGTGATCGCCGACCGACTGGGTCGGATCGAGACGTTGCTGCACCTGGCGCAGGATCAGATCAACGACGGACACCACGGCGGGCTGATGC
Organism: Jannaschia sp. M317; assembly: GCF_025141175.1. Taxonomy (NCBI): domain Bacteria; kingdom Pseudomonadati; phylum Pseudomonadota; class Alphaproteobacteria; order Rhodobacterales; family Roseobacteraceae; genus Jannaschia; species Jannaschia sp. M317. The sequence goes on from NZ_CP081155.1 coordinate 359,666, forward strand.
GCAGCTGTCGCGACCTGGTTGGCCTGGCCCGTGAAATCGGGATGCGGACATTGGTCCGCGCGGCCATCGGTGTCATCGACTGCCTGGAACAGGGTCAGGATCAGGCCCTGCGCGCCTGCACCCGCCGAATGCTGCATCTGGGCCGCCCCGAAACGGTCTCACAGTGGACCGTGCGCCACGACACGGTCGCCTGAGGTCCGCGCGCCCTTGCGGCGACCGGTGGGGGGGCTAGTGTGTCCGGCGCTGACCCGCCTGACGCGAGACCCCGATGACCCCAAGCTTTGCCGCCCCCGACGCCCGTGCCATTCCGATCCGTCTTGTCGCGCGGGCCGAGCTTGACGCCTGGCTGGACCGACAGGACGAACCGGTGCGCGACTGGGTTGCGGCAAACGACTTTACCGGGCGCGCGGGTCAGATCCTGCGCCTGCCCGCGCCTGACATGTCGGTGGCAAAGGTTCTGTTCGGTTGGGGCGAGGCCCGCGACCATCAACGGGGTCGCTTTCTGTTTGCCAAGGCCGCCGCCGCGCTGGGCCCCGGCACCTATGCCCTGGACGGGGATCTGACCGACAACGCGCGCGAAGAGGCGGCGCTGGGCTGGTTGCTGGCCGGGTATCGGTTCACGCGCTACGCCGGATCCGCCCCCGACGCCCCGATGCTCAAGGTCCCCAAGGGCGTGGATGCAAAACGGTTGGAGGCGATTGCGCAGGGCGAATGCCTGACGCGCGACCTGATCAACACGCCCGCCGCGGACATGGGCCCCGAGGAGTTGGAGCACGCGGTGCGCGATCTGGCCCGGGCGCACGGGGCATCTGTGGCGGTGACACAGGGCGAAGACCTGCTGGAGGCCAACCTTCCGCTGATCCACACCGTCGGTCGCGCCGCGACCCGCGCGCCGCGCCTGATCGACCTGCGCTGGGGCGACACTGGCCCAAGCCTGACATTGGTCGGCAAGGGCGTGTGTTTCGACACCGGCGGGCTGAACCTGAAACCCGGCGCCTCCATGGGGATCATGAAAAAGGATATGGGCGGAGCCGCGACCGTACTGGGCCTGGCGTCCATGATCATGGCGTTGCGTCTGCCGATACGCCTGCGCGTCCTGATCCCGGCGGTGGAGAACAGCGTGGCCGGAAACGCGTTTCGGCCCGGCGACATCCTGACCGCGCGCAACGGCCTGACCGTGGAAATCAACAACACTGACGCCGAAGGACGGCTGGTGCTGGCCGATGCCCTGGCCCTGGCCGACGAAGATCCGGCGGACCTGACCGTCTGCATGGCCACGTTGACGGGCGCGGCCCGCGTGGCGGTCGGACCGGATCTGTCCCCGTTCTACACCGATGACGACGCGCTGGCGCTGGCCTTGATGCAGGCGGGCAAGCGGGTGCGCGACCCGCTTTGGCGGATGCCGTTCCATCGCCCCTACGAGACGATGATCGAACCGGGCATCGCGGATCTGGACAATGCGCCATCGGGCGGGTTTGCCGGATCGGTGACTGCGGCGTTGTTTCTGGACCGGTTCGCCCAAAGGGCCCCGCGTTTCGTGCATTTCGACATCTACGGCTGGTGCCCCAGTGCCGCGCCCGCGCGGCCCAAGGGTGGCGTCGGCATGGGCGCGCGGGCGATTCTGGATGCGCTGCCCGGGGTGCTGGGGTTGTGAGCGGCCTCGACCCCCGGATGACGCCCGCCAACGGACATGCTGCGGCCCATGAACTGCGCGGCATCGTCCAGGCGACGCGCTACGTCAAAGGCAGCATCCGGACCGTACAGCAGCCCCTGGTCAACATGTCGGACACCCCCCGCGGCGACCGGTCCAGCCAATTGCTGTTTGGCGAGGCGTTCCGCGTGATCGACGAACGCGACGGATTTGCCTTTGGGCAGAGTCTGCGCGACGGCTACTGCGGCTATGTCCTGTCCGGGGCGCTGGCCCGGCAGGAGGCGGCGACGCATTGGGTCGCGGCCCCGGCCACGCATCTTTACCCAAAGGCGCGGCTGAAGGCCCCGCCCGAAGTCGCAATCTTTTTCGGCAGCCATCTGCGCGTCACCGCCGACATGGGCGATTTTCAGAAGGTGTCGACCGGACATTTCATTCCGACCGTCCACCTGCAGAAGCTGCGCGCGCGGTTCTCGGACCCGGTGGGGGTTGCGGACATGTTCCTGGGCACGCCCTATCTGTGGGGCGGCTCGTCCCGCTGGGGGATCGATTGTTCGGGTCTGGTGCAACAGGCGCTTGTGGCCTGCGGCATCGACTGTCCCCGCGACAGCGACCAGCAGGAAGGGCTGGGCCGGGCCCTGCATCTGGGCGAACCCCTGCAACGCGGGGATCTGGTGTTCTGGAAAGGACACGTGGGCATCATGGCCGACGACAAGATGCTTTTGCACGCCAACGCCTATCACATGGCGGTCGCCTATGAGCCGCTGGACGAGGCCCGCCGCCGCATCGCCGCCAGCGCCGACGGCCATTCCGGCGTGAACGGAGAGATCACTGCCCGCCGCCGCGTGGAACGACGCGGCTGACCCGCAGGCACGCGGGGCAAGGCGCAGGCCAGCAGGTCGGGCCAGACGAGGGTATGGTCGTCAGTCGACCGCGCGGATCAGCTTGCGTTCCAACACCCGCAAGACCGTCTTCAGGTCGTGGCCGCGGCGCAGGATGCGCCCATCCATGCCGATGACCGCATAGGTGCCCTGTTTGGCCGCCATCTTGGGCCGCTTCTCGATACGATACATCGGCTGTTCCGCGGTTCTGCGGAAGACCGAGAAGATCGCGACCTCTTTCAAAGACGAGATCCCGTAATCTCGCCATTCTCCCGCCGCGACGAATCGACCGTAGAGCGAAAGGATCACGCTCAGCTCTGTGCGGTGGAAATGGACCTGTTCGGGGATGGGACGCGCGGGGATGGGCGATTGCACTGTCATGGGGAAACAGTTGCGCATGATTTGGGGCGGATCAAGCGCGGACGCGAACGACGTCCGATTTCCGCCACGAAAAGACCCGGCGCAGGGCACAGCAGCATCGCGAATCCGACACGCGGCACCGTCATACCGTTTCTTGTAGGAGCGAAAGCTCAACCTCTCCGGTCCGGTGTTTCCTAGCCCCCACCCAGTGCGCCGGACCGGAGAGACTACTTCACCCCATGCACCGCATGGGCTACGCATAAAAAGGCCCCGTTCAATCTGAACGGGGCCTTTTATCCGGTCGCGGGGCTGGATGTCAGAGACGGACCAGCTTCTCATAGCTTTCCGCGATGTCCCGCGTGATCGCACCCACCTCGAAATTATAGTCCCCGATCTGCCCCACAGGCGTGACCTCGGCGGCGGTCCCGGTCAGCCAGCACTGCTCGAAGCCTTCCAGCTCTTCGGGCATGATGTGGCGCTCGTGTACCTTGATCTGCCGGTCGGACAGCATCTTGAGAACGGTCTGCCGGGTGATCCCGTTCAGGAAGCAATCGGGCGTGGGCGTGTGCACCTCGCCATCCTTGACGAAGAACATGTTGGCGCCCGTCGCCTCGGCCACGTAGCCGCGATAGTCGAACATCATCGCGTCGGAACATCCCTTGGCCTCGGCGGCGTGCTTGGACATGGTGCAGATCATGTAAAGACCGGCGGCCTTGGCGGTGTAGGGTGCCGTCTCGGGCGAGGGACGCTTCCACTTGGCGATGTCCAGCTTGGCGCCCTTGAACTTGGCGTCGCCATAATAATTGCCCCAGGGCCAGACGGCCACGGCCATGCGGACCGGGTTCCGCTTGCTGCTGACGCCCATGTCTTCGCCGGCACCACGCCAGGCCAGAACGCGCACATAGGCATCGGTCAGGCCATTGGCCTGCATGGTCTCATACTTGGCGGCTTCGATTTCCTCGATCGTCCAGGGGATTTCCATATCCAATGCCCGGCCAGAGGCCAGCAGACGTTCCGAATGCTTGACAGATTCGAAAATCTTGCAGTTGTAGGCCCGCTCCCCCTCGAACACGGCGGAGGCATAGTGCATGGCATGGGTCAGCAGATGCACGTTCGCATCCTTCCAGTCGACCAGATTGCCATCCATCCAGATTTTGCCGTCCAGTTCCGCATATGATCCAGCCATTGCGACCTCCATCCCATTGATTTCGCAAGGGCGACCGTTTCGGACATTATCTTGCGTGAAACTTCGGATTCGCTAACAATACGGCCTTGGAATGTCAACAAGGCTGACTTACTTTCATGCCAGACGGAGGGACACCATGGCCGAGGACCGCAGCGACAGCGACACCCTGCTTTTCCTGACGGATGAGCAGCTTCGGCGCGCGATCGAGGCGATGTTCTTTGCCTACCGGGGCTTTACCGCCGATCCGGACCGCATTCTTGCGGGTATGAACTATGGCCGCGCGCACCATCGCGCCATCCACTTCATTCAGCGAACGCCGGGCACCACGGTCAACAACCTGCTGGCGATCCTGGGCGTGACCAAACAATCCCTCAACCGGGTCCTGCGCACCCTGGTCGAGGATGGTCTGGTCGACAGCCGCGTGGGCGCGCGTGACCGGCGTGAACGCAACCTCTACCTGACCGAGTCGGGGGCGATCCTGGAAGCAGAGCTGTCGACCGCGCAGCGCGCCCGCATGCGCGCCGCCTTTCGCGAAGCAGGCCCCGAGGCGGTCGCTGGATTTCGACAGGTTCTTGAGCATATGATGGATCCCGAGCTGCGCCGTCTGTTCGCGGCCACGAGGGAAGGCGAAAGATGAGTGTAGAGGCAGGGGCCATCCCCAACCATCAGGCCCATGTCCTGTTGGTGGACGACGATGAACGCATCCGCACGCTTTTGCAGAAATTCCTGGTTCGCAACGGCTATCTGACCACCGCGGCCCGCGACGCGACCCATGCGCGGCGGCTGCTGGCCGGGCTGGATTTCGACATCGCGGTCCTTGATGTGATGATGCCCGGTGACAACGGCTTTGTCCTGTGTGCCGAAATCCGCGAGTCGCGGGACATGCCAATCCTGATGCTGACCGCCAAGGGGGAAACCTCGGACCGGATTTCCGGGTTGGAGGCGGGGGCAGATGACTACCTGTCGAAACCCTTCGAGCCGAAAGAGCTGTTGCTGCGGCTCAAGGCGATCCTGCGGCGCGCGCCTGCCAGCGGCGGGGCCATCCCGAAGGTCCTGCAACTGGGGCCGATCCGCTACGACCTGGAACGCGGCGAGATGTGGCAAGGGCAAGAAACGATCCGCCTGACGGCAACGGAAACCACGTTGATGCGCATTTTTGCGGCCACCCCGCACGAACCCGTCAGCCGCACCACCCTTGTCGAAAAGCTGGGCCGCGATGGCGGGCAGACGAACGAACGGGCGGTGGACGTCCAGATCACGCGCCTGCGGCGCAAGCTGGAAGAAGACCCCAAGCAGCCGCGGTACCTGCAGACGGTGCGGGGCGAAGGCTACATGCTGGCCCCGGATTGAGGGCGGACCGGGGGCCAGCCCCCGGACCCCCGGAGTATTTTTGCCGAGAAGAAACGAGGAGGGCCGCGTGACCCTGCTGATCACACATCCCGACGCGCTTGATCATGTAAACCCGCCCGGCCACTCCGAACAGGTGGCCCGGCTGCGCGTAATCCTGGACGCGCTGGCAGACATGGACCTGGACCGCGCGGACGCGGTCGAGGCCGGGGACGCCGCTTTGCTGCGGTGCCATCCGCAGGACTACCTGGACCGGATCGCGGCGGCGGTGCCGACCGAGGGCTGGGCCCAGTTGGATGCCGACACCTTTCTGTCGCCCGGCACCTGGCGCGCCGCGCGGCTGGCCGCGGGGGCAGCCGTGCAGGCGGTGGATGCGGTGCTGGACGGGACGACGCGGAACGCCTTTTGCGCCATGCGCCCGCCCGGCCATCACGCGGAAACCTCCACGCCGATGGGGTTCTGCACCTTGGGCAACGTGGCCATCGCGGCGAAACATGCGTTGGACGCGCGTGGACTGGCGCGCGTGGCCGTCGTCGATTTCGACGTCCACCATGGCAATGGCACGCAGGACCTGTTGTGGGACGAGCCGCGTGCGCGGTTCTTTTCCACGCACCAGATGCCGCTCTGGCCCGGCAGCGGGGCCCCCTCGGACACCGGGGCCCATGGCACGATCACCAACCTGCCCTTGCCGCCGAATTCTGACGGCCGTGCCTTTCGAAAGGCGATGGAGCAGGACGTGCTGCCGGCGCTCGATGCCTTTGCGCCGGACCTGCTGCTGATCTCGGCCGGGTTCGACGCCCACGCGGACGACCCCCTGGCGCAGTTGAACTGGACCACCGAGGATTTCATCTGGGCGACGGAGCGGCTTTGCGATGTGGCGCGGGATCACTGCGGCGGACGGGTGGTTTCCTGTCTGGAAGGCGGCTATGACCTGTCGGCGCTGGCGAACGCGGTCGCCGCGCATGTGGACGTGCTGAGGAGGCGGGGCGATGAGTGACGATGTCACAACCATGAGTTTCGAACAGGCCATCACGGAGCTGGAGCAGGTCGTGACCCGCCTCGATTCCGGCGATGTGCCCCTGGACGAATCCATCAAGCTCTATGAACGCGGTGCCGCGCTGAAGGCCCATTGCGAAGCCAAGCTGAACGAAGCCGATGCCAAGGTGAAACAGATCACCCTGGATGCCAACGGTCAGCCCACGGGAACCAAGACCGCCGAGGGCATGTGAGTTTCGCGGCAGATCTGCGCAGGGCGCAGGACGACGTTCAAACCACGCTCGATGGGCTTTTGGCGCCCTTCGGCGATGATCCGGTGGCCCGGGCGATGCGCTATGCGACCCAGGGCGGCAAACGGTTGCGCGCCTATCTGGCGCTGGAATCCGCGGCCCTGTTCGACGTGCCCCGTGACCGGGCGTTGCGGGTGGCTGCGGCGATCGAGGCGGTCCACGCCTATTCCCTGATCCACGACGATCTGCCTTGCATGGACGACGACGACCTGCGCCGTGGCCAACCCACGGTGCACCGCAAATGGGATGAGGCAACGGCTGTTCTGGCCGGTGATGCGCTGCTGACCTTTGCCTTTGAGGTTCTGGCCGATCCTGCCACCCACGACGATGCCACGGTCCGCGCGGACCTGGTGCTGACGTTGGCACAGGCGGCGGGTGCGGCGGGCATGGTGCGGGGTCAGGCGCTGGATATCGCCGCTGAAACGGCCAAGGTTCCGCTGACCCTGGACCAGGTATCGGACCTGCAACAGCTCAAGACGGGGCGGCTGCTGGAATGGCCCTGTCGTGCCGGGGCCCTGCTGGGCGGGGCCAATCCCGCGCCCCTACTGGACTATGCCGCGCATGTCGGCCTCGCGTTCCAGATCGCCGACGATTTGCTGGACGTCGAAGGCGACGCAGAAAAGGCCGGCAAGGCCCTGCGCAAGGACGCGCAGGCGGGCAAGGCGACCTTTGTGTCGCTGCTGGGGATCGAACCCGCACGCAGTCGCGCCCGCAACTTGATCGAACAGGCCGAAGTGTCACTTTTGCCTTACAGCCCAAAGGGCGCTAACCTCATGGATGTCGCCCGCTATGTGGTGACTCGCGACAGGTGACGACATGACTGACGGCCCATCAACGCCCCTCCTCGACAAGGTCGCAGGCCCCGCCGACATCCGGGGGCTGTCCGACCGCGACCTGACCCGCCTGGCCGATGAGTTGCGGGCCGAAACGATCTGGGCTGTCAGCCAGACCGGCGGCCATCTGGGCGCAGGCCTGGGTGTGGTCGAGCTGACGGTCGCGCTGCACGCGGTGTTCAACACGCCGCGCGACAAGCTGATCTGGGACGTCTCGCACCAGTGCTATCCGCACAAGATCCTGACCGGTCGTCGTGACCGGATGAAGACGATCCGCCAAAAGGACGGATTGTCCGGTTTCACCAAGCGTACCGAGAGCGCGTATGACCCCTTTGGCGCGGCCCATAGTTCGACCTCGATCTCTGCTGCTCTGGGGTTTGCCATGGGGCGAGAGCTGGGGGCCGAAGACGTGGGCGACGCCATCGCGGTGATCGGCGACGGCGCGTTGTCCGGGGGCATGGCCTATGAGGCGATGAACCACGCGGGCCACCTGAAAAAGCGGCTGATCGTGATCCTCAACGACAACGAGATGTCGATCGCCCCGCCCGTCGGCGCGATGTCGTCCTACCTCAGCCGTCTGTATGCCGGGGCCCCGTTTCAGGAATTCAAGGCCGCCGCCAAGGGGGCCGTCGGCTTTCTGCCGCCGCCTTTCCAGGAAGGCGCGCGCCGGGCCAAGGAAATGCTCAAGGGCATGGCCGTGGGCGGGACTCTCTTCGAAGAGCTGGGGTTCAGCTATGTCGGTCCTATCGACGGGCATGACATGGAAAGCCTGCTGCAAATCCTGCGCACGGTAAAGGTCCGCGCCACCGGGCCGATCCTGATCCATGCGATCACGCAGAAGGGCAAGGGCTTTGCCGAGCATCGCCCCGACCGTGGTCATGCCACCGCCAAGTTCGACGTCGCGACGGGAGAGCAGAAAAAGGCTCCCTCCAACGCGCCCAGCTATACCCGCGTCTTTGCCGAAAGCCTGATGCAGGAGGCCGCCGAGGATGACCGCATCGTCGCCATCACCGCGGCCATGCCCGACGGCACCGGCCTGAACCTGTTTGCAGAACGGTTTCCCGCCCGCTGCTTCGATGTGGGGATCGCGGAACAGCATGGCGTGACCTTTTGCGCCGGGCTCGCCGCGTCGGGAATGCGGCCATTCGCGGCGATCTATTCGACGTTCCTGCAACGCGGCTACGATCAGGTGGTGCACGACGTCGCGCTTCAGAACCTGCCGGTGCGTTTTGCGATCGACCGCGCTGGGCTGGTCGGGGCCGATGGCGCCACCCATGCCGGATCCTTCGACGTGGCCTATTTGTCGAACCTGCCGAACATGGTCGTGATGGCTGCCTCCGACGAGGCGGAGCTGCGGCACATGGTGGCCACGGCCGCCGCACATGACAGCGGGCCCATTGCCTTCCGGTTTCCGCGCGGCGAAGGCGTCGGATGCGAAATGCCGGAACGCGGCACGCCGCTGGAAATCGGAAAGGGCCGTATCGTCCACGAGGGCGACCAGGTCGCGATCCTGTCCTTCGGTGCCCGCATGGTCGAAATCGAGCAGGCGCGCGAAAAGCTCCTGGCGCGGGGTATCACGCCGACGGTTGCCGACGCCCGGTTCTCAAAGCCCCTCGACCGGGACATGATCCTGGACCTCGCCGCGCGTCACGACGCGTTGATCACCATCGAAGAAGGGGCCGTCGGCGGCTTTGGCAGCCATGTGGCGCAGTTGTTGTCGGACGAAGGGGTCTTTGACAGCGGACTTCGGTTCCGCTCGATGGTTCTGCCGGACGATTTCATCGAACAGGCAGGGCCGCGCGACATGTACACCCGCGCCGGGTTGAACGCCGAGGATATCGAAGCCAAGGTGCTGTCGGTTCTGGGCGTGGAGATCTTGGGCAAGCGGGCCTGATCCAAAACTGGGATCCAGACACAAAAAAGCAGCGGGCCCGTAATTGAACCCGCTGCTTTCTTTAGATCGATTGGCGATCAGTCGCCGGCGGCGGCGGCTGCGGCCGGAACCGACGAGTCGTCGTCGGACAGCAGGGCACCAACAACCAGCAGGGCACCAACACCCAGCGCAACAGCGCCGGCAGTGCTCAGGCCCGGGCCAACCAGGATGACATCATCGTCTTCAACGACGACGGCGTCGCCGGCACCGGCGTTCAGGTTGCCAGTCGACTTGGTGCTTTCCAGAACCAGGGTCGATTGGGCGGTGGCGGCCAGCGGAGCAACTGCGACGAGCGCAGCAGCCGCAAGGGCAAAAATCTTAGTCATAGTAGTCTCCATCAGTGTGCACGCGTTACGCATATGACAGGGTCAAAGAGCGATCAAGCGAGCGATATTGCAATTGCGGCATCTGGACGCGCGACCGGCGACAATACGCCGAAGGTGTTGCCGCGCCGCAGCACCCAATTCTATCACTTGAGCACGTTGATCTCAATTGCACCGGCAACGGGGCTCACGAACTCCTCAGAACGACGAATCCTGCCCGACGAATCAATCCAGTAGCGGTTCGTGAAGGCTGTCTCGTCATCGCCTGCGCACTGCTCTGCATAGATCGTGGTTGCATAGGTTGTTCCGTAGAACTGCAGGTTCTGTGACCCCACCCGCGCGACCTCGCAGAGGTATTGCACAGCCTCGATTCCGTTTTCGCCATCAAGATAGCGATTCACCCGCACCGACGGTCCACCGCCCCGGCTGAGCGCCTGTAAAAGCGAATCAATTTCCGATGTCATCAGATCATGCCCCAGGCCCCGCGTCCCCACGACAAGACCGTTGCGGCGCAGCAATCCGCCGCCGCTGGCATCCCGCCATTGTGTGACGCCCAGGTTGGTATTGAGAGGCACAAGCGTCAAAGCCGTGTCGCTCTTCTGGATGACTGCCAGCAAAAGCGGCGTGCGAGATCGTGCGATCCGTCCGGCGTTCAGGACATCCCGCGCATCCGGGGCCGGTTCCCCGCGCGACGCGATACGCCCGCGCACCTGGTCGGCCAGGATATCAAAACCGCCCTTGTCCTCGGTCTCGCTGACATGGGTGCCGCCGGAACAGGCGGCCAAAAGGACAAGCGCGGACGCGGCGCAAAGTTGCTTGAAGGTTCTCATCGCCAGACCCGTCCCCATTGATCGGTCAGATTCGGCCCGGTCAGATCCTGGACCTGCGGATAAAGCCGGTCGCTCAGCCGCAGCCGGGCCCCGCCGTCACGCTGGAGCGGTTGCAACGTGATCGCGGACCGCTGCTGGCTGGGTCGGCCGGTCACCCAAGAGAAGGGAATCGTCAGCGTAAGGCCCTTGTCGAAACTGCCTTCGCCAAAGTCGGCGGCGCTGACATTGGTTTTGGTGGCATAGGCCCCGATCTTCCAGCCGTTGTCGAATTCCCGCGTTAGGCGGTAGGTCGCCCCCCGGTCGCCTGCAAGATACTGGCCAACGTCGACCTGGCTGTGGAATCCATTCCCATGGCTCCAGTATGCGGACGCAAAGGCTGTCGTGGCCTCCAGATTGCGAAAGCCAAAGCCGCCGTCAAACTCACGCTGCCGAACCTTGTTGACCTCCAGCCCGAGCGCAAGATTGCTCGACACCGGTTTCCACAACAGTTCCGCCGAGACGCCCCCATACTGCCGTTCCAGCAGCCCCGCGGACACACGGCCATAAAGATTGCGGGCAGGGCGGAAATAATAGCCCCCCATCAACTGCTCGATCGTGGGCCCATCGGCGCGTGCAAACCGGATGCTGTCGGTGCGGACCCGTGGCAGCGCGCTGAAGATCGGATCGTCGCCGTCTTCGCGATTGCCCAGGATGTTCTGCTGCACGGTCCCGGTAAACTTCAGCCCGCGCACCGGCTCCCAATCGGCAGAGGCGGCGATGCCCACATCTGCGCGCAACGGGTTTTCGGCGTCGAACACGGCCAGGTTCAGGAACGGGCCGATGTTCCAGCGGAACCGGGGGTAGGCGTCTTCAACGTAGACGCGGCCCTCGCTTGGGACCGATTGCGCATCGACCAGTCCCGCAACGGCCAGAAGCTCGGCAGCCCCGTTGGGCGCATTCTCCAGGGCTTCGACGTCGCTGCGGCGCAGAACGACACCGGTGGCGGCCAGGCTGTTTTCCGTCTCGGGGATGATGACGAAGGTTTCGACCGAGGCGGGGATCACCGCCGTCATCGCCCGCGCTGCGCGTCCGATTGCCTGCGAGGCGACATCATAGCGGGTATTGCGGAACCGGACGGTCGCGCGGTCAGCACTCAGGTTGTAGGAAATCAGCTCCAGCCCTGCTTCGGCCAGGACGGCTTGCAGGTTCGTGGCAACCACCGTCTCGACCCGCGCATTGCCTTCCCAGGCGGTCGTCCAGGCATCGGGGAACCGCTCCTCTGGCGGGCGCAGGGTCACCGGGCGCGCCGCTTCCTCGACGCCGCCACCGTTGGGCGGACGCTTGGGGTTGAGGGTGAAGTGCAGGTTCAGGCCGATCTCGCTGCCGCCGACGGTGTAGGCACCGATCCGCAGGCCGGGCCGCGCCTGATACTCGACGCCGAAATTCAGCGGCGACTTGTTGTCGAAAATACCGCGCGTAACTTCCTCGTCGTAGGCGTCCGAGGAATATTCCGCCTTCAGGGTCCAGCGATCACTCGGCCGGTATTCAACCCCGGCGAACAGGGCCGCAGGCCCACGGAACCATTGATCGGTCGAAAAGGAGCCACCGCTGGCACCGGGCACGAAGGCCCCGCGGGTGTTGAACCGCTCATCGATCTTGCCCAGCGGGTTGGAGAACGAGCCGTTCGTTCCGAACCGACCCCAGCCGATCCCACCGGTCACAGTAAACCGTTCGCCCACATCCTTGGTCGCGACCACGTATTCCCCGGAATAGAGACTGGTGCCGCCGAAATCCTGCAACCCGACGGTCACCGCGGGCATGTACCGCCCCTCGCGGAACAGCTGATACCGAAGATCAAAGCTGCGGTCGTAGGTCCGGCGGAACGTCGTCCCGACCTGCAGGAAATCCGGGACGCTGGCGTAGCGGAAGACCCCTTGCAGGCGGTCCGTCAGCTGGAAAGACAGCGTCGTCCGCCCGACACCGTTGCTCATCAGGAACAGGCTGGTGCTCAGCTCTGCATCCGGGTGCATCTGCGCCGAGGGCATGTCGATCAGCCCGGGCACGCCATAGCTGTTGATCGACCGCACGCGCGATTCCTGAGGCGTAGCGGGCACGGCCATCACGCTTGCCAACAATCCGGCCATGGCTATCGTCTTGATCTGTCGCGTCATGCTCGCCCCTCTTGCACGGTCGACTTGCTGCGTTCTTATCCCGCGCCCGGCGCGACAAGGAAAGCACTGGCCGGGCTGGTTTCCGCCATGGCCGCATCTGTGTCTTGATTTTGCAACGCCGGCACGGCACCCCGGCCCGCACCCATAAGCCGGAACCCGCCGATGCCCGCCGACCTGACCCCGCCCCCCTCACGCCTGGCCCTGACCGGGGCCACGGGCCGCGTCGCGCGCCTGATCCGACCGTTCCTGCCTGACGCAATCTGGCTGACACGCAACACCAATCCGGACGCGATGCGCGGAGCGGATGCCCTCGTGGCCCTGGCGGGCGTCACCCGAGGCGATGCAGCGGCCCTGGCGGCCAACACGACCACCGCGCTTGACGCGCTGGCTGCGGCCAGACAACTGGGCGTGCCGCGCGTCTTTCTGCTGTCGTCGTCGGCGGTCTATGGGCGCCGCCCAGGCCCCCTGCGCGCCGAAGACGCCCCGACCCCCGCCGCCCCCTACGGGCAGGCCAAATCCGAGATGGAGACGGCCGTCACCCGTTGGCGCGACGACACACCGGACGGGCCAGAGGCGATCTGCCTGCGGCTGGGCAATGTCGCCGGGGCAGACGCCCTGCTGGGCAACCTGCAGGCGGACCGCGATCCGACCTTGCACATCTGGCCTGACGGTCGGTCCCCACGGCGCAGCTATATCGGGCCGCGCACCTTGGCGCGCGTGCTCGCCACCCTTGCCGCGCTGCCTGCGCCGCTGCCGCCGATCCTCAACATCGGAACGCCGGACATGGTGGAAATGGAGGACCTGCTGCGCGCCGCCGGGCGCGCCTTTGATCCCGTCCCTGCCCCGCCCGAGGCCATCGCCCAGGTCGCGCTCGACTGCGCGCCACTGGCCCGGCTGGTCGCGATGGGACCGACCGACACCGACCCGACCGCAATGGTCGCCCAATGGCAGGAGGCCCGCGCATGACCGTCGGCAAGCGTCTGTTCGACATCCTCTTTTCGATCTACCTCATGGCCTTTCTGTCGCCGGTCTTTGCCGTCGTCCTGTGGAAGGCATGGCGTCAGGGCGGGCCCATCTTTTACGGGTCCGAACGGATGAAGACCCCAACCGAGGCCTTTACCTTGTGGAAATTCCGCACGATGGCGGATGACCCCAACGACACCGGCGTCACCGGCGGTGACAAGGCACAGCGGATCACGCCCCTGGGCCGCGCCCTGCGCAAGCGTCGCCTCGACGAGCTGCCGCAACTGTGGAACATCCTGATCGGGGATGTCAGCTTCGTCGGCCCCCGCCCGCCGCTGCGCCGCTACGTGGAGATGTTCCCCGATCTCTATGGCAAGGTGTTGAAAACGCGCCCCGGCGTCACCGGCCTTGCCAGTCTGATCTACGCCCCTCACGAGGAACGCATCCTCGAGGCCTGTCCGACGCCCGAGGCAACCGAGGCCGCCTATATCCGCGTCTGCATCCCCCGAAAGGCGGCGCTGGACCTTTTGTATCAGAGAAACCGAAGCTTCTGGATGGACGTGAAGCTGATCTCCTGGACCACGGCCAAGTTCTTTCCGCGCCGCATCCGCCCGATGCGCAAGGGGCGCTTCGTCTAGGGCTTCTTGCGGGCGGCCTCCTGCGCGGCCAGCCGTGCCTCGATGGCGATCAGCCGTTCCAGCACTTGATCGCGGTAGGCGTCGGTCGCGGCGGTCTCTTCCTCCGCGTGGGCGTCCTGCATGGAGTTCACGATCAGACCGACCAGCAGGTTCACGACCGCGAAGGTCGTGACCATGATGAAGGGGACGAAGAATACCCAGGCGTAGGGATAGACCTCCATCACCGGGCGCACGATTCCCATCGACCAGCTTTCAAGCGTCATGATCTGGAACAGGCTGTAGCCCGACCGTGCCAGGTTCCCGAACCAGTCCGGAAAGGCCGCACCGAACAGCGTCGTGGCGATCACGGCGGCAATGTAGAAGATGATGCCCATCAACAAGAACACGCTGCCCATGCCCGGCAGCGCGGTGATGAACCCCTCGACCACCCGGCGCAGGCGCGGAAACGCCGACACGATACGCAGCACCCGCAGGATCCGCAGGGCGCGCAGCACGCTGAACGGACCACTGCCGGGGACCAGGGCGACACCCACGATGACGAAATCGAACAGGTTCCAGGGCTGCACCCAGAACCGCCGTCCATGGGCGATCATCTTGGCCAGAAGCTCGGCCACGAAAATCGCCAGACAGGCCGTGTCGAGCGCCGTCAGCAGCGGGCCGAACCGGGCCATCACGGGCGGCACCGTCTCCAACCCCAGGATGACGGCGTTGAGCAGGATCACCGCGATGATGACATTGCGGATGATCGGGCGGTCGAGAAAGGCGGCAAGCGCGGCGCGGGTCATGGGTCAGGTCCTGTGAAAGGCGGCGACGAGCTCGATATGGGGGGACCAGCGGAATTGGTCCACCACCATGACCGGCCCCATGCGCCACCCCGCCGCCGTCAAGGTGGCGGCATCGCGCGCAAAGGTGACCGGGTTACAGCTGACGTGGGCGATGGTGCCCAGATCGGCACCCGCCAGTTCCGCCACCTGCGCTTCGGCCCCGGCCCTTGGCGGGTCGATGATCGCGGCGTCGAAGCGCGACAACTCCTGCGGCAACAGAGGGTTGCGAAACAGATCGCGGACCTCGGCGGTGATCGCCTTCAATCCTGTGCCCCCCCGCACGCCCGCCCCCAGTGCGTCGGTCAGGGTGCGATCGCCTTCGACCGCGTGGACGGCGGCCGTCTCGGCCGCCGGAAAGGTGAAGGTGCCGCATCCGGCGAACAGATCGACGACCTGCGCCGCGCCGCCCAGCGCCGCGCGGACCTGCGCCACCAGCGCCGCGGCCCCCTCGGGCGTTGCCTGCAGGAACGCCCCCGGCGGCGGCACCACGCGGGCGCGGCCCATCACCTGCGCGGGCGGGGTTTGTTGCAAGGCGGGCTCTCCGTTCCAGGTGATCCGCGCAAAGGCCGTCCCAAAGGGGGCCAGCGCCAGCATTGCGTCCCGGTCGAAATCACGCGCGCCCTCGATTGCCAGGTCGATGCCGGTGGGGCCCTGGGTCACGTGCAGCGTCACCGGCGCCGCCCGCGTGGCGGCCAGGCGGGTAACCTGTTCCAGCACCGGCAGCGCGGCGATCAGATCCGGATGCAGGACGCGGCAATCAGGGATCGACACGATCTCGTCGGAGGCGCGGACGTGAAACCCGACCTGCGCGCCCTTCTTGGTCTTGCGCCCGGACAGTGCGGCACGGCGCCGGGTGTTGGGGGGGGACGTTTCGATCCCCGCGATCTCTGCCGCCAGACCAGCGCGGGACAGGGCGGTGCGCACCATCTCCGTCTTCCAATCGGCCACGAACGCGTCCGAGGCATGCTGCACCGCACAGCCACCACAGCGTTTGAAATGCGCGCAGGGCGCGGTCACGCGGTCGGGACTGGGCGTGACGATCCTGGGGTCGGGCAGACGGTCACCGACCACCTCGCCCGAGACCTCTTCTCCGGGCAGGGTGCGGGGCACGAAGACAGGGCCACGGGCCACACCGTCCCCGCGTTGGCCAAGACGTTCGATCAGCATGGGACGGCACCGTGTGGGACGGACGCCTGCACCAGGTGCCCGGACTTATTCGGCCGCGACATCCTCGACCCCGATGAAGCCCCCGGACTGACGGTTCCAATAGCGGGCATAGGTGCCCTCTCGGGCCAGCAGTTCGGCATGGGTTCCCTCCTCGACGATACGTCCGGCCTCCATGACCACGATCCGGTCCATGCGCGCAATGGTCGACAGACGGTGGGCGATGGCGATGACGGTCTTGTCTTCCATCACGCGGTCCAGCGCCGCCTGAATCGCCGCCTCCACCTCTGAATCGAGCGCGGACGTCGCCTCGTCCAGCACCAGAACCGGCGCGTCCTTCAGGATGGCGCGGGCCAGGGCGATGCGCTGCCGCTGCCCGCCCGACAACTTGACGCCCCGTTCACCGAGAAAGGCATCGTACCCGGTGTTGCCCCGGTGGTCGCGCAACCCTTCGATGAAGGTATGCGCCTCGGCCCGGCGGGCGGCGTCGACCATTTCGGCGTCATGGGCATCCGGCCTGCCATACAGGATGTTTTCGCGGGCGGATCGGTTGAACATCGCCGTTTCCTGCGTGACCATCCCGATCTGGCGGCGCAGGCTGTCCTGGGTGACCGCGCGCAGATCGCGCCCGTCCAGCGTGACGCGCCCCGCCTCGGGATCATAAAGCCGCAGCAACAGCGCGACCAAGGTCGACTTACCGGCCCCCGAGGCACCGACCACGCCCAGCTTTTCGCCCGGTGCCACGCGCAGGGTCAGATCGTCGATGCCGCCCCCCTCGCGTCCATAGGTGAAGGTCACGCCGTCAAAGACGATTTCGCCTGCCACGCGGGTCAGATCCTCGGCCCCTTCTGCGTCCGTCAGGTCGTGCAGCCGGGCCAGCGTGTTCATCCCGTCCTCGACCTCGCCCACGTTCGAATAAAGCGCCATGAGCGTGAACGACACCCAGCCCGTCATCTGGCTCAGCCGGAAAGAGATCGCGCCCGCCGCCGCGATGTCCCCCGCGCTGGCCGCGCCAGCGCGCCACAGGATGACCGTGCCCCCGATCATCAGGATCGGCAGCAACCCGGCGCAGAACATCAACATGAACCGAAAGGCCGTCGACATCCGCCCAAAGGCCAGCGCCCGGTCGCGCAGGGTCGCCATGGCATCCAGGGCCGAGCGATCCTCATGCTCGGCATGACCGAACAACTTGACCGTCTTGATGTTGGTGATCGTGTCCACGACCTGCCCCGTGACCATCGCCCGCGCCGCCGCGCGCGCCTTGGACCGGGTGCGAATGCGCGGCATGAACCAGCGGAACAGCGCCAGATAGCCCACCAACCAGACCGTCAGCGCCACTGCGATGCGCCAGTCGATCGCCACCATCAACAGGATCGATCCGATCAGCGAGGCCCCGGCGAATGCCACGACGTTGATGAACTCGCCCGTCACCTCGGTCACGGCGCGGGCGGTCTGCATCTGTTTGGTGGCGATGCGGCCCGCAAAGTCATTGTCGAAAAAGGTGACCGACTGACCCATGGTCCATCGGTGCAGGCGCGACTGCACCAGCGGATAGACGTTGGGATGCACCGCGATGCCGTTGAACGCCGCAGAGGTGCCGAAGATCAGCGGCCTCAGCGCCAGGTAAAAGGCCAGGAAACCGCAGAACAGCAACAGGTTACGGGTAAAATACCCGCTCGACGGGTCCGCCGCGCTGTCGATGATCGCCCCCAGCAGAAAGGCAGTGGCGATTTCGGTCGTCCCCGCCAAGGCCGAGACACCGAAGGCCGCGATCAGCCAGGGCCAGGCCCCGGACAGACACCAGCGAAAGAACGCCATCAGATCCCGCGGCGGCGGCCCTTCGGCCTGGGCGAAGGCGGGGACCAGCCCCGCAAACCGGTCGGCAAGGGAACGGATCATTCCGCGGCACCCCCCGCCGTGTCGCGGGTATCGATGAACCCGCCCGATTGCCGCGCCCAGAACGCCGCATAAAGCCCACCGCGCGCCAGCAGCGTCTCATGGGGGCCGTCTTCGATGATGCGCCCCTCGTCGATCACGACGATGCGGTCCATGGCGGCGATGGTGGACAGGCGGTGCGCGATGGCGATCACGGTCTTGCCCTCCATCATGCCGTAAAGCGTATCCTGAATGGCGGCCTCGACCTCGCTGTCCAGCGCGGATGTCGCCTCGTCCAGCACCAGAACCGGCGCGTCCTTCAGGATGACACGTGCCAGGGCGATGCGCTGCCGTTGTCCGCCCGACAGCTTGACGCCCCGTTCGCCCACCTGTGCGTCATACCCGCCGCGCCCCTCCGGGTCCTCCAGGTCGAGGATGAAGTCATGGGCCTGCGCCTTGCGCGCCGCCGCCTCGACCTGGGCCGGGGTGGCATCGGCGCGCCCATAGCGGATGTTGTCCGCGACCGAGCGATGCAGCAGGGACGAATCCTGCTGCACCATGCCAATGGCGTGGCGCAAACTTGCCTGCGTGACGCGGGTGATGTCCTGGCCGTCGATTTCGATCCGGCCCGTTTCGGGGTCGTAGAACCGCAACAGCAGCTTGACCAAGGTCGATTTGCCCGCACCCGACCGACCGATCACGCCGACCTTTTCGCCCGGCGCGACGGTCAGGGTCAGATCGGTAATGCCGCCCTTGGTACCGCCATAATGGTGCGTCACGCCGTGAAACGAGATGGCCCCCTGCGACAGCGACAGCGGCGCGGCCCCCGGTGCATCGGTCAGGCGGATCGGCTGGGCAATCGTCTCCATCCCTTCCTCCACCACGCCAAGCGAGCGGAAGAACGACGTCAGCGCCCACATGATCCAGCCTGTCATCGCGCTGAGCCGCAACACCAGCGCCGTCGCCGCCGCGACCACGCCGACCGACGCCGCGCCCTGCACCCACAGCATCACACCCCAACCCACGACGCCCACGATCAGCAAGCCGTTCAACGTGACCAGCGCCACATCCATGATCGTGAAAATCCGCATTTCCTGCGCGAACGTCCGGCGCGTCGTCTCTATGGCGTCCTTGGCATAGGCCAGCTCGCGCCCCTCGTGGGCGAACAGCTTGACCGAATGGATGTTGGTATAGGCATCGACCACGCGCCCCGTGGTCATCGACCGCGCGTCCGAGGCCGCCTTGGACGCGGGCCCCACCCGGCGGATCGTCCAGCGCACCAACCCGCCATAAAGCACCACCCAGATCGCCAGCGGGATCAGCAGGCGCGCATCGGCACCCATCAACAGGACCGCCGCCCCGATGATATAAGCCAGCGCAAAGGTGATCGCGTCGAAGACCTGGAACACCGCCTCTCCGGCGGCAGGCGGGGCCTGCATGATGCGGTTGGCGATGCGCCCGGCAAAGTCGTTCTCGAACCAGCCGACCGACTGGCGCAGCACATGCTTGTGCGCGCGCCACCGCATCAGCGTGCCGAAATTCGGCAGGATCGCATTGTTCAACAGCAGCACGTCCAGCGCCTGCAACGCAGGCCGCAGGAACAGGATGAACAGGGTGACGGCCAACAGCTCTGCCCCGTGGTCCGCCAGAAACGTCTCGGGCGCGTTTTCGGACAACAGATCCACAAGGCGGCCCATGTAATAGATCAGCCAGACCTCGACTGCCGCGATGACCAGCGACATCGCCCCCGCATAGACAAAGACCCGCTTGAAAGGGCGGGAATAGAGAGCCAGGAACGGCCAAAGCTTGGGCGGAGGCGTGTCATCCTCCGGGTGGTCCACATAGGGGTCCACCAGGTTTTCGAAGGTGCGGAACATGTCGGGGCCTTTGGGCTGCCCTTGCGATATAACCCGTCAGGCCAGAAAGACCATGACACCGGACGCGGCAAGTGCGGCCGCCATCACCGTTGTGAAAACCCGCCAGGCCAGCGGCGTGCGCAAAAGGTAGGCCAGCAAGGTGCCCGCAAAGGTCCAGAACAGACAGACGAACAGGTTGATCCCGCTAAAGGCAGACCCGATGCGCAGGGCCTCCAGATGGGCAGGCAGGTCCGAGGCATACCCCGAGGACGCGGCCAGGGCGACGATCCAGATCTTTGGATTGACCCACTGGAACAGCACCGCCTCGACAAAGGTAAAGGGCCGATCCTTGCCTTCTGCACTGGCCCCGCGCGACCGGAACAGCTTCCACGCCATCCACAGGATCCAGGCGACGGCGGCCACCTGCAACGCCAGCTTCAGCCCCGGCACCGCCAGGAGCAGCGCGCCAACCCCCACCGCCGTCAACGCCGAGGTAACGCCCACACCAAACGCCACGCCCAGCACATGCGGCAGCGTGGGCCGAAACCCGAACCGCGCGCCCGAGGCGGTCAACAGGATGACATTCGGCCCCGGCGTGAACAGCCCGGCAAAGACGAACAGATAGAGGGGATCAAAACCGTCCATGGTCACCGCAACGCGATCCGGCGCAGGGCCGTCCGGTCCAATGTGCCACCGCTGTCGTGCCAGGCCGCGCGGGCCGCCTGCAGGGCCGCGCCCAATGCGGGGCCCGAAAGCTCCGGCATCAGGTCGGCTGCTGCCAGCGGGAACTCTACCGCCGCGCCCTCCGCCGCCAAGTCCAGGTCGGTGGGGTCGACCGCCTGCCCCATCAGGGCCGCGCGCAGGATCACCGCATCGCAGGCCCGCGCGCCCAACCTGTCGCCCAGCGCAAAGGCAGAGGCCCCGTCCCGCGCGCCGCCACCCACATCGGCCAGCGCGCGCAGCTCTGCCCGAGACAGGCGCAACCGCCCGACATCGCCACCCAGCGCCGCAAGCCGGGTGACCCAATCCGCCCGCTGCTCCAGATGGATCAGGACAGGCAGGGCGGTGACCTCTGCCCCCGGCAGGATCCGGGCCAGGATGCCGGCCTGCGCCATCGCCGCCACGGACGGGCCCGGATCGGGCGCGGCCAGCAGCTTTCGCAATTCCTGTCCGATCCGTTCCGCGCTGATCCGGTCCAGCCCCTCGGCCCCGGCGGCACAGGCGGCCAGCCCCTCGCCGTCCAGGCCCAGCGCGGGGTCGCCGTACCAGGCGGTAAAGCGGAAAAATCGCAGGATGCGCAGGTAATCCTCGGCGATCCGCGCCTCCGCTTCGCCTATGAACCGCACATGCCGGGCCCGCAGGTCCGCCAGCCCGCCCAGCGGATCGACCAGCCCGCCGCGCGCATCCGCATAAAGCGCGTTCATCGTGAAATCGCGCCGCGCCGCGTCCTCGGCCACCTCGGTCGAGAAGGCCACGGTCGCGTGGCGCCCATCGGTGTCGATGTCCCTGCGGAAGGTGGTGACCTCATGCGGGACATGGTCGGAAATCACCGTGATCGTGCCGTGGTCGATGCCGGTCGGGATCGGTTTCAGACCGGCGGCATGCGCCAGGTCCATCACCGTTTCGGGCAGGGCATCTGTCGCGATGTCGATGTCCGCCACCGCCGCCCCGAGCAAGGCGTTGCGCACGCACCCCCCCACCGCCAGCGCCCGGTGCCCGGCCCGGTCCAGCATCGCAAAGACCGCTTGCGTGGCCGGTGCCGTCAGCCAGTCACCCTCTACCTTCACCCGTTGCCTCCGCCAGGCCGCGCAAGATCCGCGCGGTCGCGCCCCAGATGTAATAGGGGCCCCAGGGAACGGTGTAGAACCTCCGCCACTCTCCGCGCCAGCGCCGTTTTTCCACGGCAAAGTTGGCGGGTGTCAGGACATGCGCGGCCGGCACGGTAAAGACTTCGGCCACTTCGCCGGGTTCCGGCACCGGCGCGAAGGGCCGGATCAGCGCCAGAATCGGCGTCACGGTGAACCCGGTCACCGTTTCATGGGCCGGCAGACGCCCGAGCAGGTGCGCGCAATCGGCGGGCAGGCCAACCTCTTCGTTTGCCTCGCGCAGGGCGGCCTGTTCCGGCGTCTCGTCGCCGTCGATCTTGCCACCCGGAAAGGCGATCTGCCCCGGATGATGGCGCAGGCGCGACGACCGCTTGGTCAGCATCAGCCGCAGCCCGTCACCGGTGTCCATGAACGGCACCAGGACGGCGGCATCCCGCAGAATGCGCCGCCCCGGCAGAATCACGTCCGGGTTCAGATCGAAATCGGACGACGGCGGCGCCGGTCGATCCAGCGCCGCCTTCAGAACGTCAGGCGTCATCGGGTTCCTTCGTCGCCTCGAAGCCCAGCGTCTGCGGGTCGAAGGTGTAATGCGCCCCGCAGAACTGACAATCGGCGGTGACGATGCCTTCGTCCGTGGTCATGGTGCCGATGTCGCGCGCTGAATAGATCGACAGGCTCTGCCGGACCTTGTCCGCCGAACAGCTGCACCCGAACCGCACCGGTTGGGGATCAAACACGCGCGGCGCCTCTTCGTGAAACAGCCGCAGCAACAGGTCGGTGGGCGCGACGGTGGGCCCGATCAGCTCCATCTCTTCGGTGGTATCCAGCAGGACGTTGGCGCGGGTCCAGTTTTCGCTGTCGTCCGCATCCAGGATGTCGGAGGCGGTCAGCAGACCCGCCTCTCCGCTGGCCCCATCCTTCGCAAAGGGCGAGGCTTTTGGCATGTGCTGCAACATCACGCCACCGGCGCGCCACTGCTCGCCCTGGCCCGGCAGGGTGGACCGGCCATAGGCCAGCGCGAACCGGGTCGGGATCTGTTCGGACTGCGCGAAATAGGTCTCGGCGCAGGACGACAGGCTACCGCCCGCGATGGGCGTGATACCCTGGTAGGGGGTCGTGCCTTCGCCCTGGTCGATCAGGATCGCGAAATACCCCTTGCCGATCTGGGTGAAGGGAACCGCTGCCTCCGGCTCCAACCGGTCGGCGTCGAAACTGGCATAGGCCCGGATACGGGCCGGGGCCCCGTCCTTGGTGGGGCCATAGTAATCGGTCGCGATCAGCCGCGCAGGCCCGTCGCCCCGCACCTGAAGCGACAGCTTCCAGCGCAGGTCGATGGTTTGCCCGATCAACGCGGTCAGCAAGGACATCTCCGCGACCAGCGCCTCGATTGCGGGCGGATAGTCGTGCTGCGCCAGAACCTGTTCGAGCACGCCATCAAGACGGGCCACGCGGCCCCGGATATCGGCAGCATCGAGTTGAAACGGCAGGACGGTATCGTCCCAGATTTGGGTCGTGGCATCGGTCATGGCGGGATTTCCCAGCTTTCCGGCAGCGGCCGGTTTGGCGTATTCGTGGCCATATAGGCAAGCCTCCCCCGTCCTTAAACCCCCCGGCTGCCCGCAGGAGGTCCCATGATCCCACGTCTCGGCACCCCGCCCCGTCCAGACGCGACCTATCGCCTGCGCCCTGGGGCCTATGCCGTGTTGCTGCACCGTGGACGAGTTTTGCTGACCGAGCAGACCCTCAGCGGGCGGACGGAACTGCAACTGCCCGGCGGCGGCATTGATCCGGGCGAGGCCCCCCTGCCCGCGCTGCACCGCGAGGTTTTCGAGGAAACGGGCCACCGCTGCGCCATCCTGCGCCGCGTCGGGGCCTATCGACGGTTCACCTGGATGCCGGAATACGGGTTCCACGCCGAGAAACTCTGCACGATCTACGCGGGCCTGGCCGGGCCCCGCCTGGGCCCACCGTCAGAGCCAGGGCATCGCGCGATTTGGCTTGCCCCGGACAAGGCAGGCGCCCGGCTGGCCAACGCCTGCGACCGGGCCTACCTGAGCCGGGCGCTGCGTCTGTTGTGATCGTCTGCGCCATGCTGTGCGGACCGACGCCCCCGTCGAATGTCCCAACGCGGGGCAGGATCGTGCAGTCAGGGGCATCGGGTGTGCACCACCCCGTGACTCCGATCGTGTCCGCCGCCGCCCCTATTCCGCTGCGACGGCCAGGGTGGGGGGCGGCTCAAACCGCATGATCACCATTGAGATATCGTCGTCGAATCCCTGGATGCCCGCGTGCCGAACCAATCCGGCCTCGATATGGGCAATCGCCGCCTCCGGTTCTGCGCTGGCGCTGGCGACCAGGTCCATCAGCCCCTCCTCCTCCAGCATGTCGCCCCAGGTGTCGACGCATTCGGTCAGCCCGTCGGAATAGGCAATCAGGACATCCCCGGAATTCAGCTGCCCGGTAGAGACCTCGAACGTGGCGCCGGGGATCAATCCGACGGGCGGCCCGCCGTCCCCCAGGGTTTCGACGCGCCCGTCGACACGGCGGATCATCGGGTGTGGATGTCCGGCCTGGCAGAACCGCATCGACCCATCGATCAGGTTCACATAGGCCAGAACGGCGGTGAAATAGATGTCCGTCGACAGCTGCTGCAGCATGAAATCGTTGAGCTGCGTCATCACCTGTTCCGGCGATTTCGCACCCGAGCCGTCGGGCGGAAAGGCGATGTTGCGATGCGGCGCGCGGGTCGAGAACAGCTCCGCCAGGCGCCCCGTAAGCAGCGCCGAGGCGATGCCATGGCCCGAGACGTCGATGGAATAGAGCGCGATTTCCTCGGGCGAGATGGCGAAATAGCCGACCAGGTCGCCGCCGATCTGGTTGCAGGTCAGCAGACGAAGCGAAATATCCGATCCGACCGCCCGATGCCGATCTGGCGGCAGGAAATCACGTTGCAACTTGCGCGCCTCGTCCAGGTCGCGATTGATTCCGTCCTGCAGCAGTTGCAGATCGCGCAGGGTCGTCTGCACCTCATGATTGCGGTGCAACAACACCTCATGCATGTGCAGGATGCGCCGCCCGGTGTGAATGCGCGCGCGCAACTCTCCCATGTCGACCGGGCGGGTGACGAAATCGTCGGCCCCCGCCTCCAGGCCCAGGGTCTTGGCCTGCGGATCGGTGCGCGAGGTCAGCAAGATGAAATAGGCAAAATCATCGCCGCGCAGCATCCGGAAGGCGCGGCAGAATTCGGGACCGTCCATGCCGGTCATCTGCCAGTCGCTGATGACGATCCGGATGCGGTGCCCATCGGGCCCGCTGCAGATCGACAGGGCCTGTTCCCCACTGGCCGCAGTGATCACGTCCAGGCCGATGCGTGACAGAACGACGGACAGCAGCTGTCGCTGGGACGCGCTGTCGTCCACGATCAGGACACAGGGCCGGACCGTCTTGATCGACGGCGGCGGCAAGGCGGGGGCAATGGCGTCCATGACTCGTCCGAAACTGCGGTTCACGCCGTCTTGCTAGGGTTTGGGGTTTAACGCGAGGTGAACCCTCGAATTGTCGGCAAACGGACCGCGGGCTTTACCGTCTGTTCATAGGTCCCGCGGCACAACGATCCCATGGTGGATGATCGACGCATCGAAGAATTGAAACGCGAAATCGGGGAAGATGACCTCCGCGTTGTGATGGGCATGTTCCTGACGGAGGCGCAGCGCGCCATTGCGGGCATTTCCACCGGTCTCGATGCCGCCGCCCACGCCAAGGCCACACATTTCCTGCGCAGCGGGGCGCTCAACATCGGCCTGATTTCCATGGCGCGCGCCGCAGATGATGCCGCGACCGTTCCTGCCACCGACCGCGCCGCCTCTGCCGCCGCCCTGTCGCAGGAGTTGGAGCGTCTGACCGACATCTTCGCCCCGGTCGAACCGGGGCAATAGCGGCCTGCACGGGGCCGGGGGCGGTTCAGATCACCAATTCACCCAGCAAAGGATCATCCGTCAGGTCGCGCCAGGCGAACCCCAACTCGTCCATCCGCGACTCCAGCGCCGGAATCGCTTCGGGTGTGGTGGTTTCGATCCCGATCAGCACGGTGCCGAAATTGCGCGCCGACTTCTTGAGGTATTCGAATCGCGCGATGTCGTCGTTCGGTCCCAGGATCGACAGGAAATCCCGCAACGCACCGGGCCGCTGCGGCATGCGCAAAACGAAGTATTTCTTCAACCCGGCGTAACGCATCGCCCGTTCCTTGACGTCCGGCAGGCGTTCGAAATCGAAATTGCCGCCCGTCGTGATGCAGACCACGCGCCGGCCCGCAATTTCCGGCCCCAGATCGCGCAGGGCATCGACGGACAGGGCCCCCGCCGGTTCCAGCACAACGCCTTCGGTGTTCAACAGCTCCTGGATGGTGATGCAGATCCGATTCTCGGGCACGCGCAGAACATGCTGCGGCGGCACCTGGCGCAAGATCTCGAAAGGTTTCGCGCCGATCCGCGCCACCGCTGCCCCGTCGACAAAATTGTCCAGCGTCTCCAGCGTGACGGGATGCCCCGCCGCAAGTGCCGCCGTCAGGCTGGCACCGCCCAGCGGTTCGACAAACCGCATGTCGGGCACCGTGCCCCGCGCCCGCAGATAGCCCAGCATCCCCGCCGACAGACCGCCGCCCCCCACCGGCAGGACGATCAGGTCAGGCATACCCCCCATCTGCTCGGCGATTTCCACCGCGACGGAGGCCTGACCTTCGATCACATCCGCATCGTCGAACGGCGACAGGAACTGCGCCCCGCTGTCCGCGCACCAGGCCTTGGCCGCCGCCAGCGTGTCATCGAAAAAGTCACCGGTTAGCCGGATTTCCACCCGGTCACCGCCGAACAGACGGGTCTTGGCGACCTTTTGTCCGGGGGTGGTCACAGGCATGAAAATCACGCCCTCCACCCCCAGATGCCGGCACATCCAGGCGACGCCCTGGGCGTGATTGCCCGCGCTGGCGCAGGCCACGCGGCCGCCCGCCATCTTGCGCATGGCGTTGAACGCGCCCCGCAGCTTGTAGGACCGCACCGGCGTCAGATCCTCGCGCTTCAACCAGATGTCCGCGCCGAAACGATCCGACAGGTAATCGTTGCGTTGCAGGGGCGTGGCCGGAAACACGTCGCGCATGGCGGCGGTGGCCGCCTCGGCCGCGCGGGCGATATCAGTCAACGGGCCGCCCCTCGATCAGGTGCCCATAAAGAGAGGTCAGAATGCTGACCCCGACCAGCAACAGGAACCACCCCACGACCAGTCCGTAAATAGTCGAAATGACACCCACTTCGCCGTCCAGCATCGTTGGCACCTGCAACAACAGCGACAAGGCGTAGGTCAGCAACGCCAGCAAGACCATGGTGCCGGACTGGCCCTTGGTCGCCTCCCAGGCGTCCCCGATCTTCAGGCTGCGGCCCACGGCCCCGGCGGGCAGGATCATGCCGCAGCGGTAGGTGACGATCGTGGCCAGCACGAAGGACACCGGAATGGCCATCGCGGGCACGACCAGGCCCAGCGTCATCGACACGCCGATAACCACACCGAACACCATCAGGCCCAACAGGAAGGAGCGGCCGAAATAGCCCAACATCAAATCACCGTGGAACGGCGGCACCCAGGTGGCCCCGCCCTCTTCCAGCAGGACATAGCGGTGCCAGGCGACGGCGATCCACAGAAAGGCGAACAGCTGCGCCAGGGACGTGATCAGCAGCGCGCCGATGAAGCCGTCGGGGATATCCGGCAGGTCGCCCCCCGTCGGATCCAGCGTCGTGACCGACATCACGTCGGCGGACCCGACGAAATACAGGCTGACCACGACCAGCACCCCATAGGGCAGCGCCGAAACCCGCAAGGCCGCGCCGATATTGTCGATGATCAGGGTCAGTGCGCGCCTGAAGATGTTCCAGCTCAGCATGAGGGCCTCCGGTTCTTCGCCGTCTCGGTTGGCCAAGCCCTAGGCCCCCCCGTCCGCAGCGTCAACGCGGGGCGGGGCACCCCCCCACCGATCATGGCCCGCCAAGACCCGCGCGGACCTCTCTTCGACCGGGCCCATGGCTTCCGGGCCAGCCCCCCCGCCCGGCCATCGCGGACCCACTCTCCCGGCTGCGACAGCCGAGGACAGGGGCCGCCTTTCACGGAACCGGGGGGCCACACCGCCCCCCCGATCCGCCGATGGCCCTTGCGATATGGGTCGAAGCGGCCTACCCGCATGCGCAAACATCGGAGACAGACATGGACGCGCCCAAGAAAGTCGTGCTCGCCTATTCCGGCGGGCTGGACACCTCGATCATCCTCAAGTGGCTTCAGACGGAATACGGCTGCGAGGTCGTGACCTTCACCGCCGACCTGGGCCAGGGAGAGGAGCTGGAGCCTGCGCGCAAAAAGGCCGAGATGATGGGGGCCACCTCCATCCATATCGAGGACCTGCGCGAAGAATTCGTTCGCGATTTCGTCTTTCCGATGTTCCGCGCCAACGCGCTCTATGAAGGGCTGTATCTGCTGGGCACCTCCATTGCGCGGCCCCTGATCTCCAAGCGGCTGGTGGAAATCGCCGCCGCCGAGGGGGCCGATGCGGTCGCCCACGGGGCCACCGGCAAGGGCAACGATCAGGTCCGTTTCGAGCTGGCCGCCTATGCCCTGAACCCCGACATCCGGGTCATCGCGCCCTGGCGTGAATGGGATCTGACCTCGCGGACCAAGCTGATCGAGTTCGCCGAACAGCACCAGATCCAGATCGCCAAGGACAAGCGCGGCGAGGCGCCTTTCTCGGTCGACGCCAACCTTTTGCACACCTCGTCCGAGGGCAAGGTCCTGGAAGACCCCGCCGAGGTCGCCCCCGACTACGTGCTGCAACGCACGGTCCCGGTCGAACAGGCCCCCGACACGCCCGAGTTCATCGAAGTCACCTTCGAGCGCGGCGATGCCGTGGCCATCGACGGCGAGGCGATGTCGCCCGCCACGATCCTGACCCGTCTCAACGAGTTGGGCGGCAAGCACGGGATCGGCGTTCTGGACCTGGTCGAGAACCGCTTTGTCGGCATGAAATCCCGTGGCATCTATGAAACCCCCGGCGGCACCATCCTGCTGGAGGCGCATCGCGGCATCGAACAGATCACGCTGGACAGCGGCGCGGGCCACCTGAAAGATTCGATCATGCCCCGCTACGCGGAGCTGATCTACAACGGTTTCTGGTTCTCGCCCGAGCGCGAGATGCTGCAGGCCCTGATCGACAAGAGCCAGGAACACGTCACCGGCACCGTCCGCCTGAAGCTTTACAAGGGCGTGGCCCGCACCGTGGCGCGCTGGTCCGATCATTCCCTCTATTCCGAGGCGCACGTCACCTTCGAAGAGGATGCGGGCGCCTACGACCAACGCGACGCCAAGGGGTTCATCCACCTCAATGCCCTGCGCCTGAAACTGGTCGCCAACCGCAACAAGCGCGTTGACGGCTGACGCCAGACTGCCATCGGCACGGCGGGGGCCCCCGGCCCTCGCCGCTGCGTGCCGCCTATGACCGTGCTTCGCCTGGCCGTCACCTTCGTGATCTGTGTCCTCGGCGTGCTCGTCTTCGACGCCCTTTCGCTGCCCCTCCCGTTTCTGCTCGGCCCGCTGTTCGGGTGCCTGACGGCGGCACTGCTGGGCGCGCGGCTGTCCAGCTACCCGCCGTTGACCAACACCATGCGTACGATCCTGGGCGTGGCCGTCGGCGCGTCCTTTACCCCTGCGGTGGTCAGTCAGCTGCCGTCGATGGCGCTGTCGCTGATGCTGGCCCCGGTATTTCTGCTGGCGGCGGGGGTGGCGGGCTATCCGTTCCTGCGCCGGATCTGCGGCTTTGACCGGGCGACCGCCTTTTACGCGGCCATGCCCGGCGGATTGCAGGACATGTTGTTGTTCGGCGAAGAGGCGGGCGGCGATCCCCGCGCCCTGTCGCTTTTGCATGCCACCCGCGTCCTGCTGATCGTGACGATCATCCCCGCCCTGCTCGTGCTGGTCTGGGACATCGACCTGACCGCCGCCCCCGGCGCGCCCGCCAGCAGTTTCACCCTGACCGAACTGGCCATCATGGCCGCCGCCGGGCTGATCGGCTGGTACCTGGCCCAACGTGTCGGCCTGTTCGGGGCGTCGATCCTCGGGCCGTTGATCCTGACCGCCGGCCTGACCCTTGCCGGAGTGATCGAACAACGCCCCCCGGCCGAGGCGATCCAGGCCGCGCAATTCTTTATCGGCATGGTCGTGGGCGTCAAATATTCGGGCATCACGATGGCCGAGGTGCGCCGCTTTCTGGTGGCCGGTCTGGGCCATGGCCTGGTCCTGACGGTCATCGCCGCGATCTTTGCCGAAGCCGTGGTGCTGTTGGGCCTGGCCCCGCAACTGGATGCGATCCTTGCATTTTCCCCAGGCGGGCAGGCGGAAATGGCGGTGATGGCAATCGTGGCCGGCGCCGATGTGACCTATGTGATCATGCACCACGTGACGCGGATCGTGATCGTGATCACCTGCGCCCCGCTGATCTTTCGCTGGCTGCGCTGACGCAGTTGTCATGGGACTTTGCGTCCCGTGCCCCCTATCTGATGTCACGACACAGCCACCGGAGGTCCCCATGAACCCAATCCGCATTGCCGCTCTTCTGGCCCTACCGCTCTTGCCCTTGCCTGCCGCCGCAGGCGAAGCCGTTGTCGCAGGCGGCTGTTTTTGGTGCGTCGAATCCGACTTTGAAAGCGTCGCGGGCGTGGGCGATGCGATCTCGGGCTTTACCGGTGGGACAACGGCGAACCCGGTCTATCGCCGCTCCGGCGATCATATCGAGGCGGTGCAGATCCCCTTTGATGACAGCGTGATTTCGTATCGGGAGATTCTGGATCTCTACTTCCGCTCCATCGACCCGCTGGACGCAGGCGGGCAGTTCTGTGACCGGGGCCTGGAATATACCACCGCCGTCTTCGTCGATGGCCCCGAACAACGCGCCGTGGCCGAGGCCGCCAAATCCGCCGCCGAGGCGGACCTTGGCCAGCAGATCGTCACCCCGATCGTTGACGCAGGGACCTTCTATCCGGTCGACGACTACCACCAGGATTATTACAAATCCGACGACCGGCTGGGCGTGACCTCGGTCGGCGTTCTGGTGACCAAGGCCACGGCCTACAAACGGTATCGCCAGGGCTGCGGCCGCGACGCGCGTGTGCGCGCAATCTGGGGCGATGCGGCCCCCTTCGCAGGCTGACATCCGCGCGCGCGTCCGACCTGGATCACCCCTGGATCACCCGCCCGTCACCTGCGGGTTTTCCACCCCCGGCGCGCGCCCGGCGTCTTGGAATGAAAGTCGGCAGGCCGCTTGCGCACCCAGGCGATGAACCGCGCCAGACGCGGGTGGCTGCGCAGTTTTTCCGGCGTATCCCAAAGGCGCGCCAGCTCCGCTTCCGAGGCGCTGGCGTGAATTTCATTGTGACATATCTGATGCATAAGAACGACAGGCCCGCCTTTGCCCCCGCGCAACTTGGGCACCAGGTGGTGCAGGCTCTGCGGGGTGCCCGGCAGGATCGGCCGCGCGCACAGGGCACAGATGGGGTGGCTTGCCGCCGCGCTCTCTGACATGCACCGAAAGATGGAGCGTCCGCAGCCCGAAACAACCGTCGCCATCATCGGCGCAGGCCCCGCCGGGTTGATGGCGGCAGAGGCGGCTGCCGTGGCGGGCGCGCGTGTGACGGTCTACGACCAGATGCCCAGCCCTGCGCGCAAGCTGCTGATGGCGGGAAAATCGGGGCTGAATGTGACTCACGACGGGCCGGATTTCTCCAAGGCCTATGCCTGCGCGCCACTGGTGCCGATGATCGACGCCTTCGGCCCCCCCGAGGTCCGCACCTGGATGGAGGACCTGGGCCAGCCCGCCTTCACCGGATCGACCGGGCGGGTGTTTCCCGAAACGATGAAGGCCTCGCCCCTGCTGCGCGCCTGGCTTGCGCGCTTGGACGGGTTGGGCGTGACATTGGTGCGACGGGCGCGCTGGACCGGTTGGGACGGGACCAATCTGACCTTTGCCGACGGCAATCAGGTATCAGCGGACGCGACCATTCTGGCGCTTGGCGGGGCGTCCTGGCGACGACTTGGGTCGGACGGAACCTGGGCCGGCTTCCCCGAACTGGCGGATCACGTCGCGCCGTTCCAGCCCTCCAACGTCGGGTTTCGGGTGACCTGGTCCGCGCATATGGCCAAACACTTCGGCGCGCCGGTCAAGAACACCGGGATGATAGTCGACGGTCGGTGCCATCGTGGCGAATTTACCGTTTCTGAACAAGGGCTTGAAGGTGGCGGCCTCTACCCCCTGACGCCGCTGTTGCGCGCGGGCGCGCCGCTGGCGCTGGACCTGAAACCGGACCTGACACAGGCCGAGGTCGCCGCCCGCCTGGCCGGGCGCGGCAAGCAGAGCCTGCCAAATCACCTGCGCCGCACGCTCCGCCTCAGCCCGGTTCAGATCGCGTTGCTTCAGGAATTCGCCCGCCCGTTGCCCGATGATCTGGCGCCTGCGATCAAACACCTGCCGGTCCCCCTGCGGGGCCCCAACGACATCGACCAGGCGATCTCCACCGCCGGCGGCCTGCGGTGGGACGCGCTGACGGCGGACCTCATGCTACGCGACAGGCCCGGAGTTTTTGTCGCCGGTGAAATGCTGGACTGGGAGGCCCCGACCGGCGGCTGGCTGATCACCGCCTGCCTTGCCACCGGTCAATGGGCGGGGCGGGCGGCGGCGCGGTTCGCGGCCGGCTAGTCGTCCCACTCCACGTCGAACTTGGTGACGAGCGACGTGACCTCGCCCGACGTCAACCCGCGCGGCGACATCCCCCGCGTCATCAGCGTCAGCTGCGCAGTGGCCTCCAGCTCTTCGATGGCATTGCAGGCCGCGACCACGTCCTTGCCTGCGACAACCGGC
Source organism: Jannaschia sp. M317 (assembly GCF_025141175.1). Classification (NCBI taxonomy): domain Bacteria; kingdom Pseudomonadati; phylum Pseudomonadota; class Alphaproteobacteria; order Rhodobacterales; family Roseobacteraceae; genus Jannaschia; species Jannaschia sp. M317. Next base: position 392,528 of record NZ_CP081155.1, read on the forward strand.
CCGTGATTGGCCAGCATGACCGCAGACCGCTTGCCCGCCAGCCCCCGCACTGCTTGCCCCATGGCCGGATCGCCCGGCATGAAATATGGCAACAGGGTCACCCGGCCCAGTTGCATCACGCCGTAAGGCGTAAGCGGCGGCAGGAAGTCATCGCCTGGTTCCGTCAACAGCGACAGCGCGACCGAATGGCAAGAATGCAGATGCACCACCGCCCCCGCGCTGCGCGTGTCGTAAAAGGCGGAATGCAAAGGCATTTCCTTTGTCGGCTTGTCCCCTCCGACGTGGTTGCCCTGTGCGTCGAACCGCGCCAGCCGCCCAGGATCGAGCCGCCCGAAACTGGTCCCCGTAGGCGAGACCAGCAGGCCCCCATCCTCGGTGCGGGCCGAAATGTTCCCCGTCGATCCATGGGTCAGCCCCCGATCAAAGATCGACTTGGCCAGCATGCATATCTGTTCGCGCAACACCGTGTCAGTCATGGGCCAGGGCCCTGCGGAACGCCGGACGCGCCCGCATCCGGTTCATATGGGATCGCAACCCGTCAGGCAGGTCGAATTTCAGCCCCATGGCCCAGCCGCAGCAATGGGCCAGCAGGAAATCGGGGATCACCGGATCAGCCCCCATCAGGCAGGGCCCTTCCCCCAACAGGTCCGCCATCACGCGGGCGTATTGGTCAAATTGCCAGCGCAGCGAGTCTTTGACGGCCGGGACCCGATGCGCCTCGGGCAGGACGAAGGAGTGCTTGGCATAGTCCCACAGGACCGCATCGAATGTCTCGTTGATGGTATTGGTCAGGGCGTCCTGCTTGCCGCGCAGGTAGCTGCCCGCCGGATGGGTAAAGCGCCCCTCCCGGTCCGCCAGCATCGTCATCATCGCGACCGAATCGAACAGCGGCCCGTCGTCCGTGATCAATACCGGGATCTTGCCCAGGGGTGAGACAGCCAGGGCCTCCGGGCTGCGCGGCGCGGCCTGGTGGAATTCGAACGGCAGCGCCAATTCCTCCAACAGCCAGAGCGGGCGCAGCGCGCGGGATTTCACCTTGCCGTGGAGTTTGTACATTTGCGGGACCTCTCGGGGTCGGGTTCACATTCTGGGCCTATCCGCGCACCATCATGGCAAGCCGGATCAGCGCCCGTTCCATCACCGCCATCTGAGGCGCGCGCGAGGCGGAGCGCAAGGTCAGGTCGGTATCCATCAGAAGCGCCAGCGCCCCCTCCAGCTTGGCCGCTCCCCAGGCGCGCACCTGCCGTTCCATCGCATCGCGGCGCGGGCCGAAAACCGGAGGGCGCAGGTTGCCGACCCCGCCCGCGACGGCCCCTGCGTGCAGCTGCTGAAAATGCCGGGTGGCAAAGATCACCAGCGTCACGGCGGCGACCCCTTGCCCGGCCAGCCGTTGCATCAACGGCCCGATGGCGGCGGCGTTGCCGTCGGCGGCGGCGGCGATGACCTCGTCGGTATCGGCATCGATCGTCGCGGGGGCCATCAGGCGGACGGCCTCGGGCGTCACCTGTTCCCCGTTCGCGTACAGCGACAACTTGGTCAGGGTCTGACGAAAATCTCCGGGGTCCAGCTGCGCGGCCAGCGCTTCGACTCCGCGCGCCGCCTCGGGCGACAGGGTCAGCCCCTCGGCCGCGACGGCGGCCTCGATCTCGTCGCGGCCCATCGGATCGTCATAAAGTCCGACGGCCGCCGCCTTTGGATGCGCCTCGAAAGCCTTGCGCAGCCTCGAGGTCTTTTTCAGCGCCCCGCCCGTGACAACCAGCGCCGCGTCGCCCGGTGCCCAATCCGACAGCGCGGCCAGAATCGGGGGGGCCTGGGTCTCGGTCACGCCATCGACGAAGACGACGCGCGGGCCGGGAAAGAAGCCGACGGCCTTCAGCGCGTCGATCACGGCGGTCGGATCGGATTTCACCTCCGCTCCGGTCAGGCGGGTCAGGCGCATGTCGGCCTCTGCCTCGGGGCCTGCGTAATTGGCGATGAAATCCTGCCGCTTGAGGGCGACGCGCATCGCGTCGGCCCCGTAGATGAGCACCCCAGCGGTGCCCGGATCGGGCTTGGCAAAGAACCGGGTGGCCTGAGCCCCACGCAGGTTCACAATCCGTCCGCCTCAGACAGCAGGCGGGTGACGACCTTGTCTGCCAGGATCGCCGCCAGACGGGTTTCGGCGTCGCGTTCGGATTCCAGCGTGGAAATGGTGGAGCCGGTGGCGGAATAGGCGGTGAAAGCGGTCTCGATACCCCGTAGGGCGGGGTTCACGCCGCCTTCGGCCGTCAGCGTCCAGGTCATCCGCCCCTCCAGGTCGAAGCGGGTGATGTTGTTGGACCCGTCGATGGCCAGGCCGGTTTCCTCGGTCACGATCACATAGGTCAGGTCGTAGCGGGCGGCCGTGGGCCGGCCCAGCCGGGCTTCGAACTGGCGGGTGAAGGCGAAATCGAAATCCGTCGAAGGCTCCGCCACCCGCACCGCGGAGCGGAGCATCAGACCGTCGCCCCCCGGCCCGTAGACCGGGGTGAAGCCGCACGCCGCAACCGTGGCCAAGGCCCCGGCCAGCAGAAGTCGTCGGGTTGTCTTGCGCATCGCCAGTTGCATCGCTGTCTCCCCGTCCGAGCCGGTTGTCAGATGACCACGTTCACGATCCGCCCCGGCACCACGATCAGTTTCCTGGGTGCCGCGCCATCCAGCAGGCGCTGCACGGTGGCATCGGCCAGAACAAGCGCCTCGACCGAGGCCTTGTCGGCGTCCTTCGCGACCGTGATTTCGGACTTTTTCTTGCCGTTGATCTGGATCGGCAGGGTGACCGTATCGTCCACCAGCAGGGCCGGATCGGCCTTGGGCCAGGGGGCGGAAACGACAAAGCCTTCGCCGCCCATCATCTGCCATATCTCTTCGGCGAGGTGCGGCGTCATCGGCGACATCAGTTGCGCCAGCACCTTCATCGCGACGCGGCGGGCATCACCGCCCGCGTCGGATTTGTGCAGCGTGTTGGTGAACTCATAGAGTTTCGCGACCGACTTGTTGAAGGCAAAGCCCTCGATCCCCTCGGTCACCTCGTGGATGGCGCGGGCGGTGGCCTTTTGCAGGTCGGCGTCCGCTGCGTTGGCGGGGCGGTCGGCCCGTTCGATGTCGCTGGCCAGACGGTGCACACGCGCCAGATGCTTGGCCGTCGCCTCGGCACCCGATGCCGTCCACTCCACGTCCCGTTCCGGCGGGCTGTCGGACAGGACGAACCAACGGGCGGTGTCGGCCCCGTAGTTGGCGATGATGTCCATCGGATCGACGACGTTCTTCTTGGACTTGGACATCTTGACCGGCGGCGTGATCGTGATCGGCTCGCCTGTGGCGCGCACCGTCTTCGTCTCCAGGTCCACATCTTCGGGCAGGTGATAGACGTCCCGGCCCTTGGCATCCTTGGTCGAATAGATGGCGTGGGTCACCATGCCTTGCGTGAACAGGGCGTCGAACGGCTCTTCTGTGCCTGCCGGCAGATGGCCCGTCTTTTGCATCGCGCGCGCGAAGAAGCGGGAATAGAGCAGGTGCAGGATCGCGTGTTCCACCCCGCCGATGTATTGGTCGACGTTCATCCAATAGGCGGCATCGTCGATGTCGGTGGGCGTCTCGGCGCGGGGGGCGGTGAAGCGGGCGAAATACCACGACGAATCGACGAAGGTGTCCATCGTGTCGGTCTCGCGCCGGGCCGCGGCACCGCACGAGGGGCAAGGCACGTCGCGCCAGGTCGGGTGCCGGTCCAGCGGATTGCCCGGCACGTCAAAGGTGACGTCGTCGGGCAGACGGACAGGCAGGTTTTCCTTCTTCTCGGGGACCACGCCGCAGGCGTCACAATGCACGACCGGAATCGGGCAGCCCCAATAGCGTTGCCGCGACAGGCCCCAGTCGCGCAGGCGGTACTGAACCTTGCCCGTGCCGATACCCTGGGATTCGGCCCAGTCGATCGTGGCTTCGATCCCCTCGGACCCGGTCGCAGTGCCGACACCGGCGGGGTTGTCCAGGTAGCTCACGGTCTCGGTTTTGGGCGGAACGAAGGCATCTTCGCCGATCTCAAAGCTCTCCGCATCGACCGGCTTGAAGGTCGCCGTCACCGAGAGGCCGTATTTCCGCGCGAAGTCCAGATCGCGCTGGTCATGGGCCGGGCAGCCGAAGATCGCGCCGGTGCCGTAGTCCATCAGCACGAAATTCGCGACCCAGACCGGCAGGGTGCCGCCCAGTGGGTTGTCCACGGTCAACCCGGTGTCAAAGCCCCGCTTCTCGGCCTTTTCCAGCGCCTCTTCGGTGGTGCCGCCCTTGCGGACGTCCGTGGCAAAGGCGGCCAGGTCCGGGTTCCCGGACGCAAGCGCCTTGGCCAGCGGATGTTCCGGCGCGATGGCGATGAAGGACGCGCCGCGCAGGGTGTCGGGGCGCGTCGTGTAGATCTCGATCCCGTCGTGGCCGTGGGCCGACGCGGTCAGCGGAAAGGTCATCTCCAACCCGCGCGATTTGCCGATCCAGTTTTCCTGCATCAGGCGGACCTTTTCAGGCCAGTCGTCCAGACCCTTCAGCCCATCGAGCAGATCTTCGGCCATGGATGAGATGGCAAAGGCCCATTGCGTCAGCTCGCGCCGCTCCACCTCTGCGCCCGAGCGCCAGCCCTTGCCGTCGATCACCTGTTCGTTGGCCAGGACGGTCATGTCGACCGGGTCCCAGTTGACGATGGCAGGTTTGCGATAGACTAGGCCCGCGTCCAGCATGTCGAGGAACAGCGCCTGCTGCTGACCGTAATATTCCGGGTCGCAGGTGGCGAATTCGCGGGACCAGTCGATCGACAGGCCCAGCGGCTTCATCTGGCCACGCATCACGTCGATGTTGTTGTAGGTCCAGTCCTTCGGATGCCCGCCCGAAGCCATGGCGGCGTTTTCCGCAGGCATTCCGAACGCGTCCCATCCCATCGGGTGCAAGACGCTGAACCCGCAGGACATCTTATAGCGCGCGATGACATCGCCCATGGTGTAGTTGCGCACGTGCCCGATGTGGATGCGGCCCGACGGATAGGGGAACATCTCCAACACGTAGTACTTGGGCTTGTCCGACCGCTCGGCGTGGAACAGGTCGGCCTGATCCCAGGCGCGCTGCCATTTCGGTTCGGTCTGGGCGGCGTCGTAACGGCTCATGTCATTTCCGGATATGCTGGGGCCGCAGAGCCTGCTCTGCGGCGCTATAGTATAGAGTGTAGCGCGACGGCCTGGTCAGAGACGGCTGTCACGGATGCGCAGCTGCCGCGCGCGGGTCAGGATCGCATCTTCGATCGCGCGCTGCGTGTCCCGCGACGCGGTGCCGCCCCGCGTCCGCAACGACACGTTCAGCGATCGTGCATCCAATGCCGGATCCTTGACGAAGACCGTCGCCTGGTACGCACGCCCCCCGCCCGGAGGCGTGCCATAGCCAAACTGGATCACCCCGGAAAAAGGATCGGCGTTCTGCACCGGCATGAACGACAGCACATCGAGCGAGGCCGCCCAGAGGTAGCGATTGACCTCCAACGTGGTGTTGGGATCGTCGTTGTTGGCAAAGAGGTCGAAAAAGGACGACGCGGTGTCCGATCGGCGCGCCTCGACGGCTTCCTTATAGGGATTGCTTTGTTCGGCCGCGCGTTCCTCGGCGGTCTTGCCCCCGAAGCCGCCGCATCCCGCAACCAGTGCCGCCATGGATAGCGCCGCGATCACCCGAACCCTGGCCTGTGCCTGCATTACGCGTTCCCTCATCTGTCCGACCTGACGTTCGGCCCTGCCTACCCTATGCGCCCAAGGCGTCACAAGGCTTTGCCGCAACACCCGCGGTGTCACTGAGGCGCGACTGGGGCAACCCGTGGCGCCACTGTGGCAAGAGTGCACCGGTAACAGGGCGAAAACCGGGTCCGGCCATGGGCCATTCTTGCAGGGCCGGGCCCGATGATGGAAACGACATCCACGCCCAACGCGATTCACGTGGTGGGGACGACATGAAACACGAGGGAAAACCATGAAAACCATTCTCTTCGCCTCCACCGCTCTGGTTGCCTTCGCTGGCGCCGCTGCGGCTCAGGGCGTGGCCCTGTCCGGTAACGCCGAAATGGGTATCTACGACAACGATACCGCCGGCATGGACACGCGCTTCTTCACCGACATCGACGTGACCTTCACGATGTCCGGCGAGACCGACAACGGCCTGACCTTCGGTGCCTCCGTCGACCTCGACGAAGGTGGCTCGGGTGCCGCTGCTGTGGCAAACAACGACGACGATGGCGGCGCGACCATCTTCCTGTCCGGTTCCTTCGGCACGATCACCATGGGTGACACCGACGGCGCTCTGGACTGGGCGACCGCCGAAGTTGGCTTCAACGCTGGCGCCATCAACGACGACTTCGAGACCGCTGGCTGGAACGGCGTCAACGGCCTGGACGGCAAGCACGACGGCCAGATCCTGCGCTACGACAACACCTTCGGTGCTTTCGGCGTGGCCGTGTCGGCTGAAATCGACGACACCGGTGCAGACGACGCGATCCTCGGTGTTGGTGTCCGTTACGGTGCCGACTTCGGTGGCACCACGATCAACTTCGGCCTGGGTTACCAGTCCGGCGAAGACGCTGGCGTCGACATCGAAGCCATCGCCGTTTCGGCCAACGCCAACTTCGGCGCTGTGACCGCTGGCGTTGTCTACGAAGAGTTTGACGACGGTGTTGGTGGTGCTGGTTACGACCACGTCGGCGTCGGCGTCGGCTACACCACCGGTGCGATCTCGCTGCACGCCAACTACGGTGTGTTCGACCGTGACGGCGGCACCGAAGACAAGGGCCTGGGCCTGTCCGCTGGTTACGACCTCGGTGGCGGCGCCAGCGTTCAGCTGGGCTACGGTTCGTCCGACACCGCCGGTGTTGACACCGACAGCTGGTCGCTCGGCGTTCGCATGAACTTCTGATCCCAACCGGATCATTCGTTACGTCAAGAGCGGGCCTTGTGCCCGCTCTTTTCGTTTGGGCATACCGGACGGGAAACCACCCCGGAGGTCGCCCATGTCCCTGTCCGACATTACCGCCCGCATCGACGCCGCCTGCACCGACGCAAACCGTGCGCCGGGTGATGTGTCGCTGATCGCCGTCAGCAAGGTGCAGCCCGACGCCCGCGTCGAGGCCGTGCTGCAAAGCGGGCACCGCATCTTCGGCGAGAACCGCGTGCAGGAGGCGCAGGGAAAGTGGCCCGCCTGGCTGGACCGTTTCAACGGGGTCGAACTGCACCTGCTGGGACCGCTGCAATCGAACAAGGTCCGCCCCGCGGTCGAGCTGTTTGACGTAATCCACACCATCGACCGCCCGAAACTGGCCCGCCGCATCGCCGATATCGCGCAGGAGCTGGGGCGCGCACCACGGCTGTTCGTGCAGGTCAACACCGGCGCAGAGCCGCAGAAGGCGGGCGTCCTGCCCGATGGCGTGGATGCTCTGGTGGCCGAGATGCGGGGGATGGACCTGTCCGTGACTGGCCTGATGTGTATTCCGCCCGTCGAGGACGACCCCGCCCCCCATTTCGACCTGCTGGCGGACCTGGCCGCGCGCAACGGGCTGGACGGGTTGTCCATGGGCATGAGCGCGGATTTCGAAACCGCAATCGCCCACGGGGCGACCCATGTGCGCGTCGGTTCCGCGATCTTTGGTGCGCGCACGGCGGCCTGAAGCCCGCCCTACGGCTGACGCGCAGGACCCGTAGGGCGGGCTTCAGGCCGCCTTCCTCCGACGCACAGGCGCAGGCCCGGACGCAGGTGCGCCACGAGCCAGCGCAGGTCCGGCGCTGCAAAGGCGACGCAGCCCTCGGTCGGATGGCCGGGCCTGCGCCAGCGATGCAGGAAAATGGCCGACCCCTTTCCGGGCTGCGCGCACGGCCAGTTCCAGTCGGTCAGAATCACGAGATCATAAAGCGGGTCGGCCCGCCGGAGCGCCTCGTGCGAGGCGGCAAAGGGCGCGCGGACCGGGTGATTGTAGGCAGGATGCGCCGGATCATCGCACCAGAGGTCGCGCGGACCGATCGGTTTCGCCCAAGGATGCGGGCGCGGCACGCGGTCGGGCCGATAGAGCAGGCCGATAACCCGGTGCAGACCCGTCGGCGTCGCCCCGTCCCCCTCGCGCTTGTCGCGCGTCAGTCCCCCGCGACCGATGGTGCAAGGCAACCGTCGCCCCCGAAACCGCAGGCCCGTGGGGGTCAGAACCATGTCGGCGGGGGTCATCGCAGGTGCCCCGATTTCTGACGTTTCACGTCCAGGTAGGCGGCATTCTCCGGCCCGCGCCCCACGTGCAACGGCACGCGATCCACGACCGTGAGTCCCTGTCCTTCCATCATTGCGATCTTGCGCGGGTTGTTCGTCATCAGGCGGATTCGCGCGATGCCCAGACGGCGCAGCAGGGATGCGCCCAGACGGAAGTCCCGCTCGTCGTCCTCGAACCCCAAGCGGTGATTGGCCTGCACGGTATCGAACCCCTGATCCTGCAGGTCATAGGCCCGCATCTTGTTGGCCAGGCCGATGCCCCGCCCCTCCTGATTGAGATAGAGAAGGATCCCGGCCCCTTCGGACCCCATCGCGGCCAGCGCCCCGTGCAACTGCGGGCCGCAGTCGCATTTGAGCGAGCCGAGGACATCGCCCGTGAAACAGGCCGAATGCAGCCGCACCAGAACGGGTGTCGCGCGATCAGGGGCACCGATCTCGAAGGCATAATGCTCCTCCCCGCCGCCGTCTTCGCGGAAGACATGCAGCCGCCCGGCCCGGGCGGCGGCGATGGGCAGGCGTGCGGCGGCGACATCGCGGGGCAGGCCCGTTTCAGGCGTAACATGGGACGGCAGGACGGTCAGACCCGGCGGCGGGGGGGCCGCGACACCGACAACCGAGGGCAGGATCTGCGCCGCCTTGGCCAGGGCCACACCGCTGCGCCAGGGCGCGCAGTCCCCGCCGCGCAGGGTCGCCAAGGGCCCCTTCATGGGCGCGCGCAGGTCATGGGCCGGGTCGGCCAGCCCGCGAATCCAGGCCAAATCGGCATCAGCCGGCACCGAAACGCGGGCAATATCCCCGTCGTAGGCGCGCGCCTTCAACGTCTCGGCGCGGCGACCGGTCAACACCTGCACCAACGGCCCCAAGTCCCGCAGGGCGCTCAGCCTCTCTGCCGTGAGGGTTTCGGCCGCTGCCAGAACCAGGGGGCCGACCGCGACCGGCACGCCAAGGCGGAAATCGGCGCGCGCACGGGCGACAAGCTCGGTCAGGGTGGGCGAGAGCATGGGGACCTCTGAAACATTCGGGCGGGTGCCGCGACCCGTCGGCCCCACTTATGTAACATTTCCCCGGCGGGTGACACGTCGCCGTGATCCCGTCGTGAGAATTCTACCAAGCCGCTTGGCCTGCGCCGCCGCATAGGTCACCAAAGGGCCAACGAGATTGGAGTGACACGATGGCGAACCTCAAGAAGATCCTGCTGGTGGACGACGACGACGACCTGCGCGACGCCCTGGCCGAACAATTGGTGATGACCGAGGATTTCGACGTCTTCGAGGCCGACAGCGGCGCGACCGGCATGGCGCGTGCCAAGGAGCAGATCTACGATTTGGTGGTGCTAGACGTGGGCCTGCCCGACACCGATGGCCGCGAGCTGTGCCGCCTGATGCGCAAGTCGGGCGTGAAATGCCCCATTGTGATGCTGACCGGCCATGACACGGATGCCGACACGATCCTGGGTCTGGACGCCGGGGCCAACGACTACATCTCCAAGCCGTTCAAGTTTCCGGTCCTTCTGGCGCGCATCCGCGCCCAGTTGCGCCAGCATGAGCAATCCGAGGACGCCGTGTTCCAGCTGGGGCCGTATACCTTCAAGCCCGCGATGAAGATGCTGGTCACCGAAGACGACAAGAAAGTCCGCCTGACCGAGAAAGAAACCAATATTCTCAAGTTCCTATACCGGGCCAATGATGGCACGGTGGCGCGCGATGTGCTGCTGCATGAGGTCTGGGGCTACAACGCGGGCGTCACAACGCACACGCTGGAAACCCATATCTACCGCCTCCGCCAGAAGATCGAGCCCGATCCCTCGAACGCGCGTCTGCTGGTCACCGAAAGCGGCGGATATCGTCTGATGGCGTGACGGGCGAGACACAGGCCGGGGCGAAATACCGGATCCGGCCTGATTTACGTTAGGGAACCCTGACGAAGCTGTCTTATGCTTTCACCACCGCTGCATCCGCGGACGATCTGGATGCAACCTCCCTGTTGGACTTGGCCGGACACCGTTTGTCCGGCCTCTTTTTTCCGGCCTGCATCTTTTCCGGCCTACATCGCGGCGGGCGTCAGCGCGGCCGCTCTGGCAGGCGCAGGATCGCAGCCCCGATCAGACCTGCCCCCAACACGATCACCGACACGCCAAGGTAGGGTGCCCGCAGCGCCGCCTCGCGCCCCATTGACGGTTCCAGCCAGGCGACCGCCGCGCCGCCCGCCAAAGCCCCCAGCGGCATCATTCCCCAGCCAAAGAACCGGTAAACCGAATTGACCCGTCCCAGCAAAGCGTCGGGGATGCTGCGCTGCCGGTAGCTGACCGTGACCACGTTCCACAGCATCCCGCCCATCGCCTCGGCGAACAACGCGATCCCCACGACCAGCGGCGCAGAGGTCAGCCCGATCGCCCCGTAGGCCAAGGCAAAGATCGCCATGGCCATCCACAGGCTGCGCGTGGCCCCGACCCGCGCCGTCAACCAAGGGGCCAGCAGTCCGCCCAACACGCCCCCGGCCGCGCCCGCCGTCAGCAGGATACCGTGCCCGACAGGGCCCAGGCCCAACACCTCCTGCGAAAACAGCACCAGCATGGTCAGGGACGCCATTGCGCAGGCGTTCAACACCCCCAGCAGAATTGCCAACCGCCAGATCATCGCGTGCCGCCAGATCCAGTGCAGCCCCTCGGCCAGTTCGGTGCCAAAGGCCCGTCGCGCCGGGGCGGTTCGCGCGGGGATCACCATCAACCAGACAAGCCCCGCCGCCCCGGCGAACGTCAGCGCGTCGAACCCGAAGGGCACGGGCAGAGCCAGCGCGATCAGCACCCCGGCCAGCGGCGGTCCGATGAAATGGCCTGCAATCCGCTCGATTGACCAAAGCTGGCCGTTCGCCGCCTCCAGGGCGTCATGAGCCACCACAGCGGGCAGGACAGTCTGCGCCGCATTGTCGCGCAGCACCTCGGCCGCGCCCAACAAGAAGGCCACCGCACAAAGCCCCGCGATCATCCAGCCCGGCTCGCCCACCGGTGGCGGGGCGGCCAGCACCATCGCCACGATGCCCAGCGTCAGAACCGCGCGGAACAGGTCGGCACGGATCATCAGGCGGCGGCGGTCGATACGGTCCGTGATCACGCCCGCGGGCAGGGTGAACAACAACCAGGGCAGCCGCGTCGCCACCGCCGTCAGGGAAATCAACACCGGGTCCCGCGTCACCAAAGAGGCGAGCCAGGGAAACGCCAACGCCGAAACGCCGTCGCCCAGGTTCGAGATCCCCGAGGCGGTCACCAGCCAGCGATAATTCCGGTTCTCGCGCAGCAGCGTCAGGGACATGGGCGGCACCTCTGCAGACAGGCTGTCACCTGGCACGCGCGGCCGCAAGGGCTTGTCATCGTCGCCCCCAATAGGGTTCGATGACGCAGGAACGGAGAGTAGATCATGAGCAACGGCTTCACAGAGATGCTCGACCGGGCGCAGGCCTTTTACGGGGCGCTGGCGCGGAACAACTCCAAGGACTGGTTCGAGCCGCGCAAGGCCCAATGGAAAGCCGATATCGAAGGGCCCGCCACCCTCCTGACCGAAATCGTGGCCGAGGAGCTGAGCCGGATGACCGGGCTGGGCCATACGCCCAAGCTGTTCCGCATCTACCGAGACGTCCGATTTTCCGGGGACAAGACACCCTACAAGACGCGGTTGGGCATGCTCTGGTCGCCGGTGGAACCTGCGCCGCTGTTCTATTTCGCGATCGACCCGGACCGCACCCATGTCGGCTGCGCAGCACAGGGGTTGGACAAGGACGGGATCACCCGCTTTCGCGCGCTCGTCGATCGCGACGGCGACAGATTGCAGCAGCTTATCGACGACAGCGGCGGCACGCTGACAAGCATCGGGGCCGCGCCGTTGAAACGCGTGCCCAAGCCCTACGCCGCCAATCATCCCCATGCAGAGTTGCTCAGGCGCAGATCCCTCGCCCTGAGCCTGCCATTGGCCGACGGATGGCGCGCGGGCGACGGGCTGGTCGCGGCCCTGATCGACCGGTTCCAGGTGTTGATGCCCGTCCGCGATTTCCTGGCACGCAGCCTGTGAGCGTTCTGCGCCCAGCCACCGCCCGCGATCTGGACGCGATCTCGGACCTCTTGGGGCGATGCTATCCTGTGCTGCTGGCCGCTGATTACCCCGCCGACCTTCTGGCCGAAGCCCTGCCCGCCATGACGCGCGCGCAGCCCGCGCTGGTGGCGACGGGCACGTATCACGTCATAGACGACGGTGTTCACCTGCTGGCCGCCGGAGGCTGGACGCGCATGGCCCCGGGTGGCGATGCCGTCACGCCGGGCACCGGCCACATCCGTCACCTGGCCGTTGACCCGACGCAGGCCCGGCGCGGTCTGGGCCGCCGCCTGATGTCCCATGTCCTGGCCGAGGCGGCATCGGAGGGGATGGTCCGGCTCGACTGCCTGTCCACCCGAACGGCCGTGCCCTTCTACCGCAGCCTTGGGTTCATCGTGCGGGGTCCGGTCGCAGTGTCCATGGGCGCGGGCTTGAGCTTCCCCTCGGTCGCGATGACCCGCCCATGACGCGCAACATCGCCCTCTGGCCCTGGTTTCGGTTCTTTCGGTCCCTGATGTTCTGGCAAGCCGTCTGGTTTCTCTACATTCAGGGCCAGCTGTCGGCGGCCGAGGCGATCCTGATCTATGCGCTCTACGACATCTCGACCACCGTGCTGGAGGTGCCCTCAGGTTGGCTTTCGGACCGCTGGGGCCGCCGCCCGACCCTGATCCTTTCGGCGCTGGCGGGCGTGGCGACGGCGGGGATGCAGGCGCTGGGCGGAGATTTCTGGTGGTTCGCGCTGGCGCAGATCCTGTTGGGGGCGCATGCCGCCTTCGCCTCCGGTACCGATTCATCGCTGCTCTACGAATCGCTGGTGGACCTGGACCGCGAAGACGAGGTGGAGCGACAGGAGATGATCGGCTGGCGCGCAGGCTTCGCCGGACTCGCGATCTCGGCGCTGGCGGGTGGCGCGATGGCCCGCTGGGACCTCACCTGGCCCTACGTCGCAACCACCGTCGCGATGGTGGCCTTGCTGGCCGTCACGATTGCCCTGCGGGAGCCACCGCGCCGCACAGCCCCCGACCGCGCCGCCGTGTTGGCAACCCTCGGCGCGGCCCTGCGCCGCCCGATCCTGATCTGGCTCTTTATCCTGTCGATGCTGATGTACGGGCTGAGCCACGTCCCCTTCGTCTTCGGCCAGCCCTTTATCGAACGCGCACTGGCGGGTGGCCCGCTTGCCAGCGAGACGCCCCTGATCAGCGGCGCGATCACAGCGGCGATGATGGCGCTTTCACTGCTTGTTTCGCTGGTCGCGCCGCGCCTGCGTGCCCATGTGGGCCTGATCGCCATGCTGCTCGGGGCCATGGCCATGCAGGTGGCGCTGCCGGGGGCCCTGGCCATCGCCACGGGGCCACTGGCCGTTCTGCTGCTGCTGGCGCGCATGGTCCCCGATGCGCTCGCCAAGCCCTTCATCACGGCGCGCATCCAGCCCCTGCTCAGCGACGACAGCCGGGCCACCTATCTGTCGCTGCAAAGTCTGGCGGGACGCGTGCTCTTTGCGGCAACTCTCTGGCTCGCCGCCAGCAGCACGAGCGATATTGGCCTGATGCCCGACTCCGACCTGCGCCAACTGCTGTCGGCCTATGCCATCGGGGGGGCGCTCTGCCTACTAGGCCTTATCCTCGCGGCCAGGCACCTCCGCCTCGACTGAGGGCCCTGTTTCTTCTCGGCGAAAATACTCCGGGGGTCTGGGGGCTGGCCCCCAGCCCCGCCCCCTGCCAAAAGCGCGACAGACCGAAAGGAACGCCGATGCCCTTCACCCTCGCCACCTGGAACATCAATTCCGTTCGCCTGCGCGAGACGCTCGTCGCGCGACTGCTTGAGGAAGAAACCCCCGACGTCCTGTGCCTTCAGGAATGCAAGAGCCCGGTCGACAAGATCCCGCGCGAGGCCTTCACCGCCCTGGGCTATCCCCACATGGTCGCCCGCGGGCAGAAGGGGTACAACGGCGTCGCCATCCTGTCGAAGCTTCCGATCGAGGAAGCCGGGGCCGCCGATCACGCCGATCTGGGCCATGCGCGCCACATCGCCGGACGGCTGGCCAATGGGGTCACGATCCACAACTATTACGTGCCCGCAGGCGGCGACAAACCCGACCGGGCGATCAATGAAAAATTCGGGCAAAAGCTCGATTACCTCACCGCCATGCGCGACACGTTCCACGCGGACCGGCCCGAAAAGGCAATCCTGGTGGGGGACCTGAACATCGCGCCCCGCGAAGACGACGTCTGGGACCACAAGAAGCTGCTGAAGGTCGTCAGCCATACCCCCATCGAGGTGGAGCATCTGGCCCAGACCCAGGACGCCGGCGGCTGGGTGGACGTGACCCGCGCCGATATCCCTCAGGGCAACCTCTATTCCTGGTGGTCCTATCGCGCGCCCGATTGGGACACCGCCGACAAGGGGCGCCGGTTGGATCACATCTGGGCCACGGGCGACATTGCACAGGCCGCCCATTCCAGCCGGATCTTGCGCGATGTGCGGGGCTGGGAAAAGCCATCGGACCACGCCCCCGTTTTCGCGACGTTCGACCTCTAGCACCGCACCCTTGGAAATCGCCCCGCGCGGGCGCATATAGCGCCGCAACTGAAAGGATGCCGTCATGATCGAACTCGGACAGACCCCCGCCGCCCCTGCCGCCGACCTGATCCGCGACGTGACCGAGGCCGATTTCATGGCCGAGGTCGTCGAGGTCAGCCAAACCACCCCCGTGATCGTCGATTTCTGGGCCCCCTGGTGCGGCCCCTGCAAAACGCTGGGCCCCCAGTTGGAGGCCGCCGTGACCGCCGCGGGCGGCAAGGTGCGCATGGCCAAGGTCGACGTCGACCAGAACCAGCAGATCGCCGCGCAGTTGCGCATCCAGTCGATCCCGACGGTCTATGCCTTCTGGCAGGGCCAACCGGTCGATGGCTTTCAGGGCGCGGTCAGCCAGGGCGAGGTGCAGGACTTCGTCAAACGTGTCGCCGCGCTCAACACCTCCGAGGCGGATGGCCTGGCCGAAGCCGTCGCCGCTGCCGAGGAAATGCTGGAGGCAGGGGCCGCCGTGGACGCCGCCCAGACCTTTGCCGCCATCCTCGAAGAGGAGCCGGAGAACGCCGCCGCCTATGGCGGGCTGGTCCGCGCGCATATCGCGCTTGAAGACCTGGATCAGGCCCAAGAGTTGCTGGACAACGCGCCGGACAAGATCGCCTCTGCCGCCGAGCTGGAAGCCGCGCGTGCCCAACTGGCGCTGACCCGACAGGCCGCTGATGCGGGCCCGGTTGCCGACCTGACCGCCGCGGTCGAGACCGATGCGAACGACCACAAGGCCCGCTTTGACCTGGCCGCCGCGCTTTTGGCGAATGACGACGCACAGGGTGCGGTGGATCAGTTGCTGGAGCTTTTCCGCCGCGACCGCGACTGGAACGACGGGGCCGCGCGCGCCCAGCTGTTCACGATTTTCGACGCCGCTGGGCCGCAGGATCCGCTGGCCATCGCCGGTCGGCGAAAACTGTCGTCGATGATCTTTGCCTGACGCCCTGCGCGGGCTAGGTGCCCTGTCATGATCAGACCTGCAGACCTGCCCCCGACCATCCCGGTCTTTCCCCTGCCCGGCGCGCTCCTGCTGCCTCGGGCGCGTCTGCCGCTGCACATCTTCGAGCCGCGCTACCTGCAGATGATTGATGACTGCCTGAAAACCGACCATCGCCTGATCGGCATGGTCCAGCCCCGCGCGCAGAAGGCGGGCGACGGGCGTACCCTGCAAAGCATCGGCTGTGCCGGGCGGCTGACGCAGCTGTCGGAAACCGAGGACCGGCGGTACATGATCACGCTGGCCGGTGTGTCCCGTTACCGCATCACGCGGGAGCTGTCGGGCTTTGAACCCTACCTGAAGGCCGACGTCTCGTGGGAGGGGTTCGACCGTGATCTGGGCAAACCCGAGGTGGATACCGAGTTCGACCGTCCGGCCTTTCTGGACCTGCTGGATCGGTATTTCGACGATCAGAACCTGTCGACCGACTGGGACAGCCTGAAGGATGCCGACGAGGAACTGCTGCTCAATTCCCTGTCGATGCTGTGTCCCTTCGACACCGAAGAAAAACAGGCCCTGCTAGAGGCGCCAAGCCTCAGCACCCGGCGGGAAACCGTGGTGACCTTGATGGAATTCGCCCTGCGAGGCGGCAATTCGGACGAGACGTTGCAATGACCGATCCCCAACACGATCGCCGCATGCTGGAGGCGCTGGTCTGCCCGCAGACCGGCGGCACCCTGACCTACGATGCCGAGGCGCAGGAGCTGATCTCGAAATCGGCCGGGCTGGCCTATCCGATCCGGGGCGGCATTCCGATCATGCTGATCGACGAGGCGCGCAAGCTGACCTGATGCGGGCGCAGGTCTGTTCGACGAACCAACCTGGCCCCGCCAGGATGGTTACGGGGCCATCAAACTTGGCAAATCCCCCGTCAGGCCCGCGGCTTCGCGCATGAAGGCGCGGCGCGCGGCCGGCAGGGCGGAAATCGCCCCCATCCCCAGGTCCCGCCCAAGACGCAGGATGGGGTTGTCGTTCGAAAACAACCGGTTCACCGCATCCGTCGCAAGTCCCATCGCCGTCGTGTCGAACCGGCGCCAACGTTGATACCGCGCCAGGACGGGCATCGCCCCGATATCCTCGCCGCGCCGACGCGCGTCGCGCAGCACGTCGGACAAGGCGGCGATGTCCTTGAACCCCAGGTTCAGCCCCTGACCCGCGATCGGGTGAATCCCATGCGCCGCGTCGCCCACCAGCGCCAGGCGCGGGGCGGCGAAGCTTTGCGCAAGGGTCAGCGTCAGAGGATAGGTAAAGCGCGCGCCGCCCAGACGCAGGTCGCCCAGAAACGACCCGAAACGGGGGCGCAGAATGTCGAGATACGCCGCATCCGGCAGGCCATTCACCTCGGCCGCTGTCGCCGCGTCCTCGGTCCAGACAATGCTGGAACGATCGCCCTGCAGCGGCAGGATCGCCAGCGGCCCGGGCGGCATAAAGAACTGATGCGCGATGCCGTGATGCGGCTGCTCATGCTCCACCGCGCAGACCAGCGCGGTCTGGCCATAGTCGGTGCCGTTGCGCCCGATCCCTGCCCGCCGCGCCACACCGCTGGCCCGTCCGTCACAGCCGAGCAACAGCGCCCCGGTCACGTCTCCGCCGTCGTCCAGCGTCACCGTGACACCGCCCGCCGCCACCTGCTGGCCCGTCACCGCCGTGCCAAACCGCAGGTCGACCCGGTCCGACACATCGCAAGCCGCCAGAAGCGCGGGCCGCAGGTGCCGGTCCTCGATCATCTGGCCCATGTAGGCCTCGCCGATCTCGGCGGCGTCAAAGGCCAGGTGCAACGGGGAGGCGCCCTCTCCGGCGCGGCCATCGCTGGCGCGGATGCCGGTGATCGGCTGGGCCGTCCCCTGCAACGCAGGCCAGAGGTCCAGCGCCTGCAGCATCCGAACCGACCCCAGCGCCACTGCATAGCTGCGCCCGTCGAACGCTGCCTCGTCAAAGGTGGCACGGGGCCGCGCGTCCAGAACCACGGACCGCAGCCCGATCCGGGCCAGGGCAAGCGCGGCAAGCGGCCCGTTCAGCCCACCGCCGACAATGATCACATCGGTATCCATGATGGGGATATGGGCGGCGCGCGCGCCATTGTCCAATGCCGCGCCGCACCTTAGCGTGGCCCGCGACGAAATGACGGGGGCGGCGATGCAGGACTGGCTATGGATGAGCGCGGGCGATCTGGGACGTGGCATCGCCACGGGTGACATCAACGCCGAGGCGCTCTGCGAGACCTATCTGGCCGCCATCGCCGCCAGCGACATCGGCAACCGCGTCTATGCCCGAACCACCCCCGACCGCGCCCGCGCGGAGGCGGCAGCAGCGGGCAAGCGCGCGAAGCTGGGCCTGCGACGGGGCCCCCTGGACGGCGTGCCGATCAGCTGGAAGGACCTGTTCGACAGCGCGGGCGTCGCGACCGAGGCCGGATCGGCCCTGCTACGGGGCCGGGTGCCGCAGGATGACGCGGTCGTCCTGGCAAACGCCACCCACGGCGGCGCGGTCTGCCTGGGGAAAACCCACATGAGCGAGCTGGCCTTCAGCGGGCTGGGTCTGAACCCGGTCACCGCCACCCCGCCCAATCGCCACGACGCAAATCTGTTGCCGGGCGGGTCGTCGTCCGGGGCGGCGGCGGCGGTTGCCTTTGGCCTGGCCCCGGTTGGGATCGGTTCAGACACAGGGGGCTCGGTGCGCAATCCGGCGGCCTGGAACGATCTGGTGGGGTTGAAGACGACACTGCACCGGGTGCCGGTCACCGGCAGCGTGCCCCTGGTCGCGTCGATGGATACCATTGGCCCGTTGTGCCGCACGGTAGAGGACGCAGCCCTGACGCTGGCGCTTTTGGAAGGGGGCAAGCCTGCCGACCTGCGCGGCGCGACATTGCGGGGCACGCGCCTTTTGGTTCTGGCCGACTACGCCGACAGCAGCCGGGACGCACCACGCGCTGCGTTGAAACACGCCGTCCAGCGGTTCGAGGACGCGGGCGCCACGGTCGTGCGCGACACGATCCCGGCCGTGCAGGACGCGATGGATCTGACGCCCCTGCTTTTCGCGCCCGAGGCCTATGCCACCTGGCGCGAAACCATCGAGGCCGCACCGCATCTGATGTACGACCGCATTCTGGAGCGGTTCCGCAACGGGCGCGGGGTAGATGCCGCCGATGTCCTTGCCGCGCAACGGGCCCGTGCCGCGGCGCAGGCCGCCTATTTGCGCGACACGGCGGGGTATGACGCGGTGGTGTTGCCCACCTCTGCGATTCTGCCGCCCGAGACCAAGCGCCTGCTGGAAGATGAGCCCTACTATATCTCAGAGAACCTGATGGCCCTGCGCAACACGCGGGTCGGCAATGTTCTGGGGCTTTGCGGCCTGACCCTGCCCACCGGGGTGCCGATGTGCGGGGTAATGGCCCTGGCCCCGCCCCTGCAGGAGGAGCGGTTGCTGCGGCTGGGTGCCGCGATGGAAGCGGCGCTGGCCTGAGGGCACCGACCTGGCCCGCAAGGGCGCCAAAGCCACACCCCGCTGACGCCCCTCGCCTTTTCGTTGGACCCCAGCGCGGTCGCTGCGCTATCCTGTGCCAAACGGGGCCGTCAGAGCACCCGCATGAGGCACAGGCTATGAAGACTCCGAAGCGGTTCTCCGAACTGCCCGAATACGCGTTTCCGCGCCTGCGGACGTTGCTTGGTGCGCGTGCGCCCGGCAGCAATGCGCCCGTGGAAATGACGATCGGCGACCCGCGCCACGACCCGCCCGCCTTCGTGGCCGAGGTCATCGCGGAAAACGCCGCCGGGTTCCGGGGCTATCCCCCCAATGACGGCGCGCCTGCGCTGCTCGACTCCTGCGCGCGTTGGCTGGACCGCCGCTATGGCTACGCCGCCGACCCCGCGAGTGACATCCTGGTCCTGAACGGCACGCGCGAAGGGCTCTACAATGCCTCCATGGCGCTGTGCCCCGAAGACAAGAACGGCCAGCGCCCCGCCATCCTGACGCCCAATCCGTTCTATCAGGTCTATGCGGTGGCGTCCTTGTCGGTGGGGGCCGACCCGGTCTATGTGAACGCGACCGAGGCGACGGGGCACCTGCCCGACTTCGCGGCCCTCGACCCTGCCCTGCTGGATCGTACCGCCATCGTCTATATCTGCTCGCCCGCCAACCCACAGGGGGCGACCGCGTCGATGGCCTATTGGTCGGACTTGCTGGCGTTGGCCGAAAAGCACGACTTCACGATCTTCGCCGACGAATGCTACGCCGAAATCTACCGCGACCGCCCGCCTGTGGGCGTGTTGGAGGCGGTGCGCGCAACCGGGGCCGACCCGGAGCGTGTGGTGGCCTTTCATTCCTTGTCCAAACGGTCGAACCTGGCGGGGCTGCGGTCAGGTTTCGCGGTTTCCGGACCGGGCAACATCGCGCGGATGAAACAGCTGCGCGCCTATGCCGGGGCTCCCCTGCCCCTGCCGCTGCAGATGGCGGCCGCCGCCGTATGGGACGATGAGGCCCACGTGGACGACAACCGCGCGCTTTATGCCGCGAAGTTCGACGCCGCGCGCGACATCCTGGGCGACGTGCCCGGAGTGACCATCCCAGAGGCCGGATTTTTCCTGTGGCTGCCGGTGCCAGACGCGATCGGCAACGGCGAGGCGGCGACGCTGAAGCTGTGGCAGGAGGCCGGCGTCAAGGTTCTGCCCGGTGCCTATCTGGCCCGCGACACAGAGGCCGGGAACCCCGGCGAGACCTTCGTGCGCGCCGCCCTCGTTGCGTCGCAAGACGACATCACCGCCGGGCTGACCCGCCTGCGCGACTGCATCTATCGGTAAGGAGCCCCCGGACCATGGCGTATCAGGTCAGACAGCGTGATCCCCTTCTCGACAGCTCGCTTCAGATCACTCTGGCGCGGCGCGGACGCGAGGGGCTGGGCGTGGTCATGGTGCTGCTGGGGCTGATCGTGGCCGTCATGCTGGCGACCTATCACCCGGACGATCCGAACTGGCTGGCCGCCACCGATGCCGCACCGCGCAACTGGCTGGGCGTATTCGGCGCGACCATTGCGGCGCCGCTCTATCTGATCCTTGGCTACGGGGCCTTCGGGCTGGCCGTGGGCCTGGCGGTCTGGGGCGCGCGATTCGCCGGGCACTGGGGCTCGGAACGGGCGCTGCCGCGCGCGCTGTTCGTGGCGGGCTGGGTGCTGTTGCTGTCGCTGTTCTGCACCTCGATGGTGCCGGGTCCGGGCTGGGCCCATGATTTCGGGCTGGGCGGGCTGTTCGGGGACACGTTGATGGGGGCGCTGTTGCAGGTGCTGCCGATCACGGCCAGCACCGGGTTGAAGATGCTGTCGATCCTGTTGGCGGGTGCCGTCGTGCTGAGCGGGGCCTGGGTTCTGGGGTTCACCCGCGAGGATCTGATCAAGGGCGGTGTCTTCCTGCTGAACGGGTTCGGCAATGCCTGGTATCTGGCGCGCGTTCTGACCGGCACCGCCGCACGCGGGGCCGCACGCGGCACCGCCGCGACCGCCGCCACCCTGCGCGAGCGCCGCGCCGCCAAGGCAGACGCCGCCGCCCGTGCCCCCGTGGCCCCGCCCGAAGACGACATGTTCGAAGACATGCCGCCGGAGGCCGCAGCCGCGCCACGTCGTGGCCTGCTGTCGCTGCTGCCGCTCCGGGCCGCCGCGCCCGAGGCACCGCAGCAGGATCCGCTGGTGCACGATGACCTGCCAGAGGAAGGCGACGACCGCGTCCGCGCGCGCATCGCCAGCGCCGTGCGCACCCGCGTGCGCCGCGCAAACATCGCCGAAGCATTGAAGACCCCGACCGCCACCGCCACCACGGCGCCTGCCGAACCGGTTCTCACCCGTGCCCCCGCCCCCGCAGCCACCCCGAGGGTCGAGCCCGTCCTGCGCGCAGAGCCCCCCCTGGCGGCCCCCCCTGCCCCGGCGTCGACGGCCTTTGTGCCCACCCCGCCCGAGGTAACCCCCGAGGCCGATCCCCTGATCGAACCCCCGGTGTCCCCCCCTGCGCCTGCGCCGATGACCGCCCCCGTGAGCGCGCCCAAGCCGTTGAACCGCAAGGTGGTCCAACCCCCGGCCAAACCCGCCGCGCCCAGCAAACAGGCCCGCGCCGAGGCACAGCCGACGCTTCAGTTCGAGGACCAGACCTCCGACTACGAGATGCCGCCGCTGAACCTGTTGGCGGATCCGTCTTCGGTCGAACGCCATGTCCTGTCGGACGAGGCGCTGGAAGAAAACGCCCGCATGTTGGAGGCGGTGCTCGACGACTACGGCGTCAAGGGCGAGATCATCCAGGTCCGCCCCGGCCCCGTCGTCACCATGTACGAACTGGAACCCGCACCCGGCCTCAAGGCCAGCCGTGTCATCGGTCTGGCCGACGATATCGCCCGGTCGATGTCGGCCCTGTCGGCGCGCGTCTCGACCGTGCCGGGCCGGTCCGTTATCGGGATCGAATTGCCGAACGAGCGGCGCGAAAAAGTCGTGCTGCGCGAAATCCTGTCGGCCCGCGACTTTGGCGACAGCTCTCAGGCGCTGCCGCTGGCGTTGGGCAAGGACATCGGCGGTGCCCCCATCGTCGCCAATTTGGCCAAGATGCCCCACCTTCTGATCGCGGGCACCACGGGTTCGGGTAAATCGGTGGCGATCAACACCATGATCCTGTCGCTGCTCTACAAGCTGCCGCCCGAAGACTGCCGGATGATCATGATCGACCCGAAGATGCTGGAACTCAGCGTCTATGACGGCATTCCGCACCTCTTGTCCCCCGTGGTCACCGATCCGAAAAAGGCGGTCGTCGCTTTGAAATGGGTCGTCGGCGAGATGGAGGAACGCTATCGCAAGATGTCCAAGATGGGCGTCCGCAACATCGACGGCTACAACGGCCGGGTGAAGGACGCGCTGGACAAGGGCGAGCTGTTCTCGCGGACAGTGCAGACCGGCTTCGACGACGAAACCGGGGATCCGGTCTTCGAAACCGAAGAAAGCGTGCCCGAAAAGATGCCCTACATCGTCGTCATCGTCGACGAGATGGCCGACCTGATGATGGTCGCCGGCAAAGAGATCGAGGCCTGTATCCAGCGCCTGGCACAGATGGCCCGCGCCTCGGGCATCCACCTGGTCATGGCCACGCAGCGTCCGTCCGTCGACGTCATCACAGGCACGATCAAGGCGAACTTCCCGACGCGGATTTCCTTCCACGTCACGTCGAAAATCGACAGCCGGACGATCCTGGGCGAGATGGGGGCCGAACAGCTGCTGGGCATGGGCGACATGCTGTACATGGCGGGCGGGTCCAAGATCACCCGGATCCACGGCCCCTTCTGTTCGGATGAAGAGGTCGAGGAAATCGTCAACCACCTCAAGAGCTTTGGGCCGCCGGACTATGCCGCCAGCGTGCTCGACGGCCCCTCGGACGAGGCCTCGTCGGATATCGACGCGGTGCTGGGCCTGACGGGTGGCAACACCGGCGGCGAGGATGCGCTTTACGATCAGGCGGTCGCCATCGTGGCGCAGGATCGCAAATGCTCCACCTCCTATATTCAGCGCAAACTGGGCATCGGCTACAACAAGGCCGCCCGCCTGGTGGAGCAGATGGAAGACAACGGGGCCGTCACCGCTGCCAACCACGTCGGCAAGCGCGATATCCTGCTGCCGGATCCCAACGGCTGAGTCGTACCTGCCTTCACGAAACCGTGAGGGGCGTGCACCGGGACCCTCCGCGCCATACCTTCTGGGGCACACAGCCCCCGGAGGTGCCCCCATGCCGATCATCCGCCCGTCCCGCCGCCACTTGCTGGCCACCGGTATCGCCGCCACGATCGGTTGGGCGGTTCCGGCCCGCGCAGCCGATCTGGCTCCCACGCCGACGATGCGGGGCGGGGCCAACAACTACCGTCCCGGTGCGCCGCTGGTGGACCGGATCGGTGGAGGCGGCTTTCTGATGGAGGGGCGCGTCCGCCGTGCCGGCGACGGTGCCCCCCTGACGGGACGGCGCATCCAGATCTGGGCCCATACAACCGAGGGGCATGAACGCGACGCCCGCAGCCATGGCGCGACCCTGACCGATGCCGATGGCATCTTTCGCCTCGACATGCCGCAGATCGTCCCCGCCTTTGGCCAGCCCCACGGACATCTGGCCTATGATGCCGATCACGACGACGGCGGGTTTCGCACCGTGTTCCTGCGCCCGGTGATGGACAGCGCCTCTGCCACTACATTGCGGGCCGATTTCGTTTTGGTGCCTGCCTGACGGCCCGGTCCCCATGCGCGCGGCGCTGATCTGGGCCGCGCTGGCCGCGGCCATCCTGCTGCCCCTGGCGCAGGCGGGGACAAGCCCTCTGCTGCAATGGCGGCAGCCGATCTACATCGCGGCGGGTCTGGCCGGTGTGCTGGCGCTTGGCCTGCTGCTGGTGCAGCCGCTCTTGGTGGCGGGGGCCCTGCCGGGCCTGAGCGGCCTCCGTGGCAGGCGCGTTCACCGCCTTGTCGGCGGGCTGCTGCTGCTGACAGTGGTGCTGCATGTGGGCGGGCTTTGGCTGACCAGTCCGCCGGATGTCATCGACGCCCTCCTGCTGCGGTCGCCGACGTCGTTCTCGGTCTGGGGGGTCGCCGCGCTCTGGGCGCTGATGCTCACCGCCGTGGTTGCCACGCGACGCAGGCAGATACCGCCCAGGGTCTGGCGCATGGGGCATGCGGCGCTGGCAGGCATCGCGGTCGGTGCCACGGTGATCCACGCCCTGTTGATCGAGGGCACGATGGATCTGACCGGAAAGGTCGCGCTGGGTGGCGCGGCGATTGCAGCCACCGGCTGGGCCCTTTGGCACCTGCGCAGACGGATCTGGCCGCGCGGCCGCCCTTGACGGGCACGGGCAATCAACCGATCCCCCCGTAGGGCGGGGTTCACGCCGCCCCGCGCCCTTGCGGCATGACTATCCGTCGCGGTGGGTGACCACCGTGAACCCCTCCTCCACCGTGGGTGGCGCGAAATGGGACGTGATGCGGGCGAAATCCGCATCCGTCACGACGAAGGGATGCGTGCCTGCTGCGCGCCGCGCGGCCAACCGTTCGAGGCAGGTCGCATCGCTGACATCCAGATGGTGCAGCTGATGGGGGTGATCCATGCGCGCCACCATCGTGCGCATCCAGGCCCGCTGACCCACGGTATTGGCCGGAAAGTCCAGAACCACGGATACGCCAGCGTCCAGCAGCCCCACCACATGCGGTCCCATGACCGTCTGCAGACGCGGCGAGACGCGCAGGTAGTCCGAAACGGTCGCCATCTCCGGCCCGAACAGGGTCGACAGCCAGACATCTTCGCAGACGAGGACGGTTGCCGGGGTCGCAGACAAGCGGCGCGACAGGGTGGATTTTCCGGCGGCGATCTTGCCGCACATCAGGTGCAGGGTGGGGACAGACATGGAAACCTCGGGCGGGCAGGCCGCGTGCGGATGACAGGGATGCGAAAGGACCCGGCCTGACCGATCAGGCCGGGCTGGTAATCTGCCGCATCGGGGCGGTCGTCATCGCCGTGCATTGGTCCATGCGCCGCGTTTATCAGGCAGGCGCGCCCGGTCCAAGACCTGCGACGCGCGGCGGTCCTGACTTGATGCACCTCAAGGCGCGGTGCGCGCGTTCAGGGCAAACAGAAGCCCCGACCGCCGAAGGAGAGCCCGATGAACGACATGACGCCCCTTGCCCCCGTCACCCCCGAGACAACGAAGTATCCCTATCGCAGGCGGCTGGCCCGCGCGACCTATGAGGCGGAGAAGGCCGCGTTGCAGGTGGAGCTGTTGAAGGCGCAGCATTGGGTGCAGGAGACGGGGCAAAAGATCGTCATGCTGTTCGAGGGCCGCGACGCCGCAGGCAAGGGCGGCACGATCAAGCGGTTCACCGAACATCTGAACCCCCGCGCCGCCCGCGTCGTCGCGCTGAACAAACCCACCGAGGAGGAGCGCGGGCAGTGGTTCTTCCAGCGCTACGTCAAGCATCTGCCGACGGCGGGCGAGATCGTCCTTTATGATCGCAGTTGGTACAACCGCGCGGGCGTCGAGCGGGTGATGCGATTCTGCGAGCCCACCGAATACTTGGAATTCATGCGCCAGACCCCGGAATTCGAGCGGATGCTGACACGGTCCGGCACGCGGCTTTTCAAATACTGGTTCTCGGTCACTCAGGCAGAACAGCGCAAGCGCTTCAAATCGCGGGAAACCGATCCGTTGAAGCAATGGAAGCTGTCGCCCATCGACCGCGCCAGCCTGAACAAGTGGGACGACTATACCGAGGCCAAGGAGGCGATGTTCTTCTACACCGACACCGCCGACGCGCCCTGGACGGTGATCCGGTCCGACGACAAGAAACGCGCGCGGCTGGCCTGCATGCGGCATTTCCTGTCGACCTTGGACTACCCCGGCAAGGACCTGTCTGTCGCCACCCCGCCGGACCCAAAGCTGGTGCTGCACGCGGGCCACGTGATCCACAAGTCGGATCACGTGCTGGCGGCCTCTCTGCACCCAGAGAGTTGAGCACGCCAGCGGCTGTCATCCGCCTGT
This sequence comes from Jannaschia sp. M317, assembly GCF_025141175.1. Taxonomy (NCBI): domain Bacteria; kingdom Pseudomonadati; phylum Pseudomonadota; class Alphaproteobacteria; order Rhodobacterales; family Roseobacteraceae; genus Jannaschia; species Jannaschia sp. M317. The sequence continues at coordinate 418,985 of NZ_CP081155.1, forward strand.
CATCGCATATCTGTGGGCCTTTGGGCTGGGCCCCCTATATGACACCGACAGCATCAAGATCGGAGCCGCCATGCGCATCCTTACCCTCGCCGCCACGCTTGTGGTCCTTGCCCTACCCGTCCGCGCCGAAATCGCGGTCGGGGAGATCAGCGCCTATCTCAACGGTTTCCGCACCGCCAAGGCGGAGTTCACGCAGGTCAATTCCGACGGCTCCATCTCGACCGGGGAATTGTCGCTGCGGCGACCGGGGCGGGCACGGTTCGACTACGACGCCCCGAACAAGTCGCTCGTGATCGCGGGCGGCGGGCAGGTGGCCATCTTCGACCCGGTGTCGAACACCCCCCCGGAACAATATCCCCTGTCTCAGACGCCCCTGTCGCTGATCCTGGCGGATCAGGTTAACCTGGGCCGGTCGGGAATGGTCGTGCGGCATGGCGGCGATGCCACCCAGACAGCGATTACCCTGCAGGACCCGGAAAACCCGAACTACGGCAGCATCCAACTGGTCTTTACGCCCGCACCCATCACGTTGCGGCAATGGGTGATCACCGACGATTCCGGCGCGCAGACGACCGTGATCCTGGGCGACATGCAGCTTGATGCGTCCATCCCCGTGGGTCGTTTCAACATCCCGCAGGAAATTCAGCGGCGCGGTCTTTGATCAGGCGCGGGGCGGGCAGCAGGGGCTGCCCGCGCTGTCAGCCTGCGGCGGGCTTCACGCTGGCGGTGACGTAGTTCACGGACAGATCCCGATCCGACAGACGCCAGGTCCAGGTCACCGGGTTGAAGACGAAGCCCATCCGGTCTTCGGGCGTCATCCCGGCCTGCGCCAGCAGGTCGAACAGCTCGTCAGGTGTGATGAACTTGGACCATTCGTGCGTGCCCTTTGGCAGCCAGCGCATCACGTGTTCCGCCCCGATGATCGCCATCAGATAGGACTTCGGGTTGCGGTTGAGGGTCGAACAGACCATCAGCCCGCCGGGCCGCAGCAGCCGCTGACAGGCCGTCAGATAGGTCAGCGGGTCGGCGACGTGTTCGACCACCTCCATGTTGAGGATCGCGTCGAAGGGCGGCTCTTCGCTGTCCAGCAGGGCCTCGGCGGAGGTGTGGCGATAATCGATGTCCAGCCCGGATTGCGCGGCATGGGCCTGGGCCACCGGGATGTTGCGCCCGGCAGCATCGACACCCACCACGGTCGCGCCCAGACGGGCCATCGGCTCTGACAAGAGGCCCCCGCCGCAGCCGATGTCGAGGATGCGAAGCCCGGCAAAGGGCGCGTCCGAAGACAGGTCGCGGTCGAACTCTCCGGCGATTTGCGTGGTGATGTAATCCAACCGGCAGGGGTTGAGCATGTGCAATGGCTTGAACTTGCCGTTCGGATCCCACCATTCGGCAGCCATGGCCTGAAATTTCTCGATTTCGGCGGCGTCGATCGTCGTGGTCATCTCGCAGGTCCCCGTGGCTGTTACCCATGGTGTGTGGCGTGTCGCGGTCTATATAGGTCGGCAATGGACAGAAACACGCAGCAAAGCTCGGGCAGCGCGCTCTATCCCCCGATCGACCCCTTCGATCAGCGGATGCTGGACGTGGGCGATGGGCACAAGGTCTATGTCGAACAATGCGGCAATCCGCACGGCCTGCCGGTCGTGGTCGTGCACGGCGGCCCCGGTGGCGGCTGCAGTCCGATGATGCGGCGGTTCTTCGACCCCGCGATCTGGCGTGTCATCCTGTTCGATCAGCGCGGCTGCGGCCGGTCGCGGCCCTATGCCAGCGTGCGCGACAACACGACCTGGCACCTGGTCGCCGACATGGAGCACATCCGCGAGACGCTGGGTATCGACCGCTGGGCCGTCTTTGGCGGCAGCTGGGGGGCCACGCTGTCGCTGATCTATGCGGTCACCCATCCTGACCGCGCGGCGCATCTGTTCCTGCGCGGTGTCTTCTTGATGGAGCAGCGGGAACTGGACTGGTTCTACGGCGGCGGTGCCGGGCAATTCTGGCCCGAACAATGGGACCGGTTCTGTGCCCTGGTCCCGCAACAGGAACGTGACGACCTGATCGCGGCCTACCACCGCCGCCTGTTCGACAGCCCCGTGCATGAACAGACGCGCTTTGCCCGCGCTTGGGCGGCCTGGGAAAACGCCCTCGCCTCGGTGCGCAGCCAGGGCCAGACCGGAGAGCCGAACGGCGAATACGCCCGCGCCTTTTCCCGGCTTGAGAACCACTATTTCATCAACCACGGCTTTCTGGAGCAGGACGGCTGGATCCGCGCCAACCTGGACCGCATCCGGCACATCCCCACGGTGATCGTGCAAGGCCGCTACGACATGATCTGTCCGCCCCGGTCGGCGCAACTGTTGGCCCATGGGATGGGCAGCAGCGCGGTGCTGCACATGGTGCCCTTTGCGGGCCACGCCCTGTCGGAGCCCGGAATCGCCAGTCAGCTGGTGAAATCGGTCGACCGGGTGGCCACCGCTCAGGACGGCCTGCTCCGGTTCGAATGATCCGGGCCTTTCGGCCCTAGTTGTTGGAAACCGTGCTGGCCAGCCCGAAGGCGGATCCGATCAGACCAAAGACCGTGCGCGTCGCCACGACCGAGCTTTCGCTGGCGTAGACCAGATCGCCAGGTGCAATGCGCAGGTTGCGCGCGGCAAACAACCCGTCAGCCGTCGTCAGGTCCAACACGAAGATCACCTGCTCGTTGCGCGGACCCCGAACCCCAGCCCGCAAGGCCGACCGCGGATACTCGCGCAAGATCAGCAGGCCCTTGGGGTTCGCCCGGCTGTCATTGATCCCGCCGATGATGGAAACCGCGTCCAGAGCTGTCACAACGTCCTTGGTGAACGGATGCAGCGCCTCGGCCCCGGCTGCGCCGACGGACAGGAAATACCGCTCATCCTCTTCGACGATGACCTGGTCGCCGCCGCGCAGCAGCGTGTCGAGCTGCGGCTCTTCGTAGAGGCGATCGATGGAGGTGCCATAGATGCGCCCACCGCGTTTGAGCCGGATCTGCGGGTTGGTCAGGGCATTCGACACCCCCCCGCCCAGCGCGATCAGGCTGAGCACGGAAAGGTTGCGATCGGGCATCGGATAGCTGCCGGGCGCACCGACGCCCCCCACCAGATCGACGGAATTGGCACGCCCTTCGGTCAGCGCAAGCTGCACCTGCGCAGAGCCGGCGATGGGTTCCAGTGCCTCCTGTACGCGGACGCGTGCGCGGTCCGGCTGCATGCCGGAAATCTGGACGGCCCCAACATAGGGAACGAAGACGGTGCCACCGGGCGATACCCGCACCCCGTCCATCACAACCTGACGGCTGCCCGGCGTGGTCAGCAGGGAGTTGTCGCTGCTGTCCCAGATCGTGATCGTCACGGTATCGCCGGGTTGAATCAGCTGGCTGCGGGAACCCTGGCTGCTGCTGATCCAGCCCAGATGCTCTTCGCCGACGAGCGGCCATTGGCGGACGGTTGGCAACAGGGCGCGCGTAACGGGGTACACCGCAAAGCCGACCTGATCGGAGTCGCTTTCGGCAAGAACCTCCGATTGCATTCCGGCCCCGCGCGGCAACGTGCAAGCCACAAGCGAGAGGAGGCCCAGCACAACAGCCGAAAGGCGCAGAAATCGTCCCATAGCGTCGTCATCCCCCAATGATGCTGTAACATGCGCAAACCAAGTTGCCGGCAGGTTACATTTGAAGGCGCAGCCGTCAACCGACGCAGCAGATACAGCCATCGATCCGCGACGCCAAGACAGCGGCAAACCGCCCACAGTCGACGGTTTCGTTGCGCTGCAGCGCAGCATGCCATAAAAGAACGTGGGGCAGTGTATCTCGGGGGACGGTGTGGAGACAATTTGCGGTGACGCTGCCAACAGGTGTCGCACGCCTGCGTGTCTTTTGCGTTTGCCTGCCGTCATGTTGCCGACAGATCCAGGCGGGCACGGCCGATGCTGAAACTTCTCAATGGGCTGACCCGACGTCAGAAGTCCTCGGTCTTCTTCGCGCTCGATCTCATCATCATTTGCACGGCGCTGGCGTTTACGCTGGCGGTTCAGCCGTTGCCCGGCGACGCCCCTGATGTGCAATCCTTCCTGATCGTCGGCATCCCTTATGTCGGGCTGCTGGGTGGCGCGCTGCTGATCCTGCTTGAAATTCCGAACATGCGCCTGGCCGATTTCGACGGCCCATCCATGGGCCGGATCGCTGCGATGTCGATTTTCCTGACGGCGGCCACGACGGTCCTGACGCTCCTGCTTGGATCGTCACTGCCGATCCAGTTCCACCTGATGTTCGGCATCAGCGTGTTCATGTTCATGACGGTCACGCGGGTGATTCTGTTGCAAGTTGTCCTGGCGATCTACCGCCGGGGCGAAAAGGTCTGCCGCGTGCTGATCTACGGGGCTGGGACCACGGGGACCCAACTGGTGCAAGCGTTCCGCGCGCATCACGACATCGATCCGGTTGCCTTCGTCGACGACAACCATGCGTTGCAAGGGCTGACCATTTCCGGCCTGCCGGTCATGACCCCGGTCCGCATCCAGGAAATCGTGAAACAGCGGCGCATCGACCGCGTTCTTTTGGCCATCCCCTCACTCAGCCCGCCGGCGCAGGCACAGATCGCACGACGCCTGCAAAAAATGGGGCTGGAGGTGCAGACACTGCCCTCCTTCTCGCAGTTGATCGGGCAAGAGGCGCTGATCGACAAGCTGCAGACCGTCAATCCGCAGGCCTTTCTGAACCGCCCGGAGGTGGAAACACCACTGGGCGAGGGTACGGACAGCTACAAGGGCAAGACCGTGCTCGTGTCCGGTGCCGGTGGGTCCATCGGGTCCGAACTGTGCCGCCAGTTGCTGGAATGCCGCCCGAAAAAGCTGATCCTGTTCGAGCTGAGCGAATTTGCCCTGTTCACCGTCGAGCAGGAACTGCGGACCCTGGCGACGGATGCCGGTGTCGAGGTCTCGCTTGTCCTGGGGTCCGTCACAGACCCCCGCCAGGTGCGTCACGTGCTGGCAACCCACGGGGTGCAGGTCGTCCTGCACGCGGCGGCCTACAAACACGTATCGCTGGTGCAGCAGAACCCGCTTGCGGGGATCGCAAACAATATCCTGGGCACCCACACATTGGCCACCGCGGCTGTCGCGGCGGGGGTGGAACGGTTCACCCTGATCTCGTCGGACAAGGCTGTGCGGCCCAAGGGCGTCATGGGCGCCTCCAAAAGGTTTGCCGAAATGGTCATTCAGGACCTCGCCAGTCGGGTGCCCGATGGCGAGGGACCGGTGTTTTCGATGGTGCGCTTCGGCAATGTCCTCGGCTCTTCCGGGTCGGTCGTGCCGATTTTTCATGAACAGATCCAGAAAGGTGGGCCGGTCACGGTCACCCACCCGCACGTGAAACGGTTCTTCATGACCATCCAGGAGGCGGCGCGCCTTGTGTTGAAGGCCGGGGCCATGGCCGAAGGGGGCGAGGTCTTTCTGCTCGACATGGGCGAACCGGTCAGCATCTTCAAACTGGCGACCCAGGCGATCGAGGCGACGGGCTATTCGGTCAAATCCGAGGCCAATCCCGACGGCGACATCGAGATCAAGTTCATCGGCCTGCGCGAGGGCGAAAAGCTGGAGGAGGAGCTGTTCCTCGACGGCTCCGAGAAGCCGACGGCGCACCGCAAGATCTTCCGCGTGCGCGAACGGTCCCTGTCCGAGATTGAAATGGCGTCATCATTGCGCGGGCTCCGCTCTGCTTTGGCGTCCGGTGACAGCGATCGCGCGCTGGACATCATCGCGTCGCGGATCAGCAGCTTCAGGGCGCAGCCCCAGGAAGAACCCGAGAGCGTCACGACCCTGCACTGAGGCATCTCGCCAACGGGACGATGGGGCGCTAATCCGGTGCAACCTGAGGAGGACCCGTGCCATGACCCCCCTGTTCGACCTGCCCCCCCGCATCTGCCTGCCGGTCACCGGCAGCACCGACAGCTATCCCGTCGCGCGTATCTTCTGCGTCGGGCGCAACTATGCCGCCCATGCAGCCGAGATGGGGAACGAAGTCGATCGGGAGGCCCCGTTCTATTTCACCAAGAACCCGGTCCACGCGGTGCCCAGCGGGCAGACCCTGCCCTATCCGCCGGGCACCGAAGACTATCATCACGAGATGGAACTGGTGTTCGCCATCGGGGCCCCGGTTTTCCGGGCCACCCGATCCGAGGCGGCGGCTGCGGTCTTCGGCTATGGTTGCGGGCTGGACATGACGCGGCGGGATCTGCAGGCAGTGGCGAAATCCAAGCGACGGCCCTGGGATACCGGCAAGGATGTGGAGGGGTCAGCCATTCTGGGGCCCCTGACCCGCGCGGGCGATGTCGGCGATCTGACGGGCCGGGCAATCCGGCTGAGCGTCGGCGGCGCGTTGCGCCAGGATGCGACGCTGGACGAAATGATCCATTCGGTGCCGGACATCATCACCGATCTGTCCCGGCTCTATCACCTGCGTCCCGGTGACATCGTCATGACCGGCACCCCGGCCGGCGTCGGACCGGTTGCACCTGGCGACCGGCTTGTCGGCACCATCGAGGGGCTGGCAGAGGTGACCGTGACCTTCGCGGACCCCGAATAGCCAATCACCGTCAGACGGTCTGGATCACCGCATTCGCCGCCTGAAGCGGGGCCGCGAGAAACGTCGCCCAAAGCACCACCGCCACAAGGGCGAGGCGCAGGCCTTTGCCTGGAATTGCCATATCACTGCTCCTGCAGGCCAAATGGCCTGTCGCTGCCTCTGTCCGGCCCCTCTGCGGGGGCTCTGGCCCCACTGTGACCCAGGCGGTCCGGTCCGCCAAGACCCTTGTGACCGACCAGGCACGCTTTCTCCGCGGCAGGACATTTTCCAATGGCGGGACGCGGGGGCATTTCCATGGGGCACGGCGCGGGTTACCCCTTTGACAAGACAGACAGACGGGAGAACGATCGGCATGGGATATCTGCACGAAGGCGGCGCGGCATGAAGATCCTTATGGTTCATCAGAACATGCCCGGCCAGTACCGCGAGATGCTTGACTGGCTGATCGCGCAGGGCACCCATGACCTGGTCTTTCTGACCCAGCGGCAGAACTATCCGGACAAGCCCGGCGTCCAGAAGATCGTCTATCGCCCCCACGCAGGCCCCGCCAAGGACGCCTATGGCCTGTCCCGCGTCTGGGAAGAGGCTGCGGGCATGGGTTATGGGGCGGCCCTGGCTGCGAGAAAACTGAAAGAGGCGGGTTTCACCCCCGATATCATTCTGGGCCACACCGGCTGGGGCGAATTGATGTTTATGAAACACATCTACCCCGACGTGCCGATCCTGGGCTTTTTCGAGTATTTCTACCTCGCCAAGGGCGGCCCCGTCGGGTTCGAGCCGGAGGATGAGGTTTCCGACACGGTGCCGTTCCTGCTGCAGGCGCGGAACACGGTGCCCTTTACCAATCTGCATGTGATCGACCAGGGCATTGCCCCCACGCGTTGGCAAAGGGACTGCTTTCCCGCGGCCTTCCATGACAAGTTGTATGTCTGTCACGACGGCATCCGCACCGACAAGCTGCGCCCCGATCCCGATGTGACGCTGAACCTGGGTCGGGCCGGTCAGGTCAGTCGCAAGGATGAAATCATCACCTATGTCGCCCGTAACCTGGAACGGACGCGCGGTTACCATGTTCTGATGCGCGCCCTGCCAGAGATCCAGGCCGCGCGCCCCAACGCGCGTATTCTGATCGTGGGCGGCAACGACACCTCTTACGGCAAGAAGAGCGAGGCAGCAGGCGGCCTGCGCGCCGAGATGGAAGCAGAGGTAGGGTCGCGCATCGATTGGAGCCGGACACATATGCTGGGCCAGGTCCCCTACGAGGATTTCCAGAAGATCGTGCAGATCAGCCGGTGTCACATCTATCTGACCATGCCGTTTGTCCTGTCCTGGTCGCTGTTGGAAAGCATGGCGATGGAGGCCACCATCGTCGCCTCCGACGTGGCCCCCGTGCGCGAGGCGATCACCCATGGCGAAACCGGCCTGCTGGCGGACTTCCTGCGCCCTGCGGACCTGGCGGAAAAGGTGATCTCGGTTCTGAGCGATCCGGCAAGATATGCCCACATGGGGCCCGCGGCGCGCAAGCACGTGGTCGAAACCTACGACTTCCTGAACGTCTGCCTGCCGCAGCACATCGACCAGATCAACGCGTTGGTGCCCGAAGACGTGCGGATCAAGCTGTAGTTGCACGGGCGCGCCGCGCGTCCTATCTGCGAAGGCGATGACCGACGCATTGGAAACCGGCCGAGAGGTCCTGCGCACCGAGGCCGCCGCCCTGCAGGCGCTGTCCGAGGCGATGCCCGCCGACTTCGACGCGACCGTGTCGCTGATCGCCGCCGCACCGGGGCGGGTGATCGTCACCGGTATCGGCAAATCGGGCCATATCGCACGCAAGATCGCGGCGACGCTGGCCTCTACGGGCACGCCCGCGCTGTTTGTGCACCCCGCCGAGGCAAGCCATGGCGACATGGGGATGATCGGGCGCGACGATGTCGTGCTGATGCTGTCTAATTCCGGCGAAGCGGCAGAACTGCGCGACATGATCGAACACACGCGCCGGTTCTCGGTGCCGCTGGTGGGGTTGTCGTCGCGCCCCGAATCGACCCTGATGCAGGCCGCCGATTATCGCCTGACCATTCCTGCCCTGCCCGAGGCCTGCGGCATCGGCATGGTGCCCACCACCTCGACCACGCTGACGCTGGGATTGGGCGATGCCCTGGCCGTCGCCCTTTTGCGGCAAAAGAATTTCCGCGCCGAAGATTTCAGTGTCTTCCACCCCGGCGGCAAGCTGGGGGCCAAGATGGCGCGCGTGTCCAGGCTGATGCATACCGATGTGCCGTCTGTCGGCCCCGAGGCGCAGATGTCGGACGTGCTGCTGACCATGACCTCGGCCGGGCTTGGCATTGCCGCGGTGGTTCAGGACGGGGCGCTGGCAGGTGTGATCACCGACGGCGACCTGCGCCGCAACATGTCGGGCCTGTTGGATCGACAGGCCGCCGATGTCGCCACACGCGATCCCCTGACCGTGCCCGCCGATATGCTGGCGGCACAGGCACTGGCCCTTCTCAATGAACGGAAACTCAACGTGTTGATTGTCTGCGACGGAAAAACACCGGTCGGTGTCCTGCATATCCACGACCTGTTGCGGGCGGGTGTGGCATGAAGACCGCGATCCTGATCCCCGCGCGCTATGCCTCGACCCGCTATCCGGGCAAGCCTCTGGCTGAGCTGCGGCAAAAGGACGGGACGACCAAGACCCTGATCCAGATGACCTGGGAGGCGGCGCAGCAGGTCGCCGGCGACCACGCGATCCATGTCGCGACCGATGACGCCCGCATCCGCGACACGGCCGAGGGATTCGGGGCCTCCGTGCTGATGACCTCTTCCGAGGCGCGCAACGGGACCGAGCGCTGCGCCGAGGCGTTGGACCAGGTCGAGGCCGATCTGATCGTGAACCTGCAGGGCGATGCGCCGTTGACCCCGCCCTGGTTCGTCGAGGCCCTGATCGACCGGATGGCCCAGGATGCCACCGCGCAGGTCGCCACCCCGGTTCTGCGCTGTGACCGTCAAACCTATGAGATGTTCACCGAGGACCGCCGCAATGGTCGCGTGGGCGGCACCACCGCCGTCTTTGACCGCAACCTGCACGGGCTCTACTTCTCCAAGGAGGTGATCCCCTACATCGATCCCGGCAAGCTGCCCGATCCGATCCCGGTGTTTCACCATGTGGGCGTCTATGCCTACCGCCCCGATGCCCTGCGCGCCTATACCACCTGGCCCGAAGGCACGCTGGAGCGGCGCGAGGGGCTGGAGCAACTGCGATTTCTGGAGAACGGCCATACCGTCGCCTGTGTCGAGGTCGACGCGCGCGGGCGGCTGTTCTGGGAACTGAACAACCCCGCCGATGTCGCCCGTATCGAATCCGTCCTAGGAGCCTGAGACATGGACCCAATCAAATCCAAGGTCATCGACGTCTCCGGCATTCCGGTCGGCGGATCGGAACCCTTCATGCTGATCACCGGGCCCTGCCAGTTGGAAAGCCTGGACCACGCCCGCATGATGGCCGAACGCATTGCCGAAGCCTGCGCGCCCACCGGCACACGGTTCGTCTTCAAGGCCAGCTACGACAAGGCCAACCGGTCGTCGCTGGGCACCGAGCGGGGGCTCGGCATGGACGAGGGGCTGCGGATCCTGGGACAGATCCGCGAGGAGTTCGGCTGTCCGGTTCTGACCGACGTGCATGAGCCGGGGCATTGCGCGCCCGCCGGCGAAGTCTGCGACGTGCTGCAAATCCCCGCCTTTCTGTCGCGTCAGACCGACCTCCTGCTGGCCGCCGGGCACACGGGCCGTGCGATCAATATCAAGAAGGGGCAGTTCCTCGCCCCCTGGGACATGCCCAACGTCGCGGCCAAGGTCGCCAGCACCGGCAACGACAAGATCATGCTGTGCGATCGGGGCACATCCTTTGGCTACAATACCCTGGTCAGCGATTTTCGCGGCCTGCCCACGATGGAGGCGACGGGCTATCCGGTCGTCTTTGACGCGACGCATTCCGTGCAACAGCCGGGCGGACAAGGTGGCAGCAGCGGAGGGCAGCGCGAATTTGCCCCGGTGCTGGCCCGCGCCGCCTGCGCGGTGGGCATCAGCGCGCTGTTCATCGAGACGCACGAAGACCCGGACCGTGCCCCGTCCGACGGGCCCAACATGATCCCGGTGGACCGCATGGCCGACCTGATCGCCGAGTTGCGCGCATTCGACGACCTGCGCAAGGCACACTGACAACAGCCGTCTTTTCCTGGCGGTAGACCTATCAATGGAACCGGCGGAAATGCAGGCGCGTTTCCCTGGTCGTTGATGCGAGGCGCAGATGTTCGATTGGATTACCAGCCTGATGGCCGCCGGCGGCTACCTCGGCCTTGCGTTCTTGATGGTGATCGAGAACGTCTTTCCACCCATCCCATCCGAGGTGGTCATGTCCCTGGCCGGATTCCTCGCCGCCGAGGGGAAATTCTCCCTGACGCTGGTGGTCATCGTGGGGACCTTTGCGTCCGTCGTGGGCGCGACGTTCTGGTATTACATCGGCGTCTGGCTAGGACAGGACCGTTTGCGCCGCCTGGCCGACCGTCATGGACGATGGCTGACGATATCGGCGCATGATGTGGATGCGACCGCTGACTGGTTCGACCGCTTCGGCCCGGCCGCGGTCTTTGTTGGGCGGTTCCTGCCGGGGTTCCGGACGCTGATTTCGGTGCCGGCCGGGGTCGCGGGAATGCCCCTGGGGCAGTTCCTGCTGTATTCCACGCTGGGCACCGTCATCTGGATCGGCGGCTTGGCCATCGCGGGCTATGCCTTGCAATCGCAATACGACCGCATTCAGGACTGGCTGGACCCGCTGGGCTGGATCACCCTTGCCGTCGTGCTGGCCGCCTATCTGCGGCGCGTCTGGCGGCAGCGCTAGCGCGGCATCGGGTTGGTCGCGGCCTTGTAGGCGGACCAGTCGGCAATATCGGGATAGTACCGCTCGCGCCAGGCGCGCACGCGCGGGTTCATGACCCGCCGCCACAGCGGCGGGATCATCGCCGCAGCCGTCATCACCGGATAGCTCAGCGGCAATTGCGGGGCCTCCTCCGGGCTGTAGGTCTGCAACAGCGGAAAGGGCCGGTCCGGCTTGTAATGGTGGTCGGAATGCCGCTGCAGGTTGATCAACAGCCAGCTGGACGCACGATGCGCGTCGTTCCAGGAATGATGCGGGCGCACGGGTTCGTATTTTCCCCCACCCAGGTGGCGACGCGTCAGCCCATAGTGTTCGACATAATTCACCAGCTCCAGCTGCCAGATCGCGGTGCCCACCTGCACAAGGAACAGCCCCAGCCCCAGCCAGCCGCCCAGCCCGAAGGCCAGGATCAGCATGCCCGCTTGCAGCGCCCAATAGCGCCAGAAAGGGTTGGACCGGTGCCATCGGCCCAGCCCCTTGCGCGCCAACATGGCGGCCTCGGCGTTCCAGGCGGAGATCCAGCATTGCCGCAACACACGCGGGTAGAAGCGGTGGAATCCCTCGTTGTAGCGCGCCGTGACCGGGTCGCCGGGCGTCCCGACATAGCGGTGATGCACCAGCAGATGTTCCGAGCGGAAGTGTGAATAGAGCACCATCGCCAACAGAATATCGCCCATCCAGCGATCCAGCCTGGGCCGCTGATGCGCCAGTTCATGCGCATAATTGATGCCGATGGTCCCACAGATCACGCCAACCCCGAAGAACAGCCCCAGCAGTTCCCAGCCATTCAGGTGGTCGGCGCGCGTCGCGTACCAGATCAACCCGAACAGCAGCGTGAACTGAACCGGCGCCCAGATCAGCGTGATGGCGCGATACCACCCCAGGCCCGACCGCTCCATCAAGGGATCGGCGTTGCCTTCCTCCAACCCGGTCAGCGCATCCAGAACGGACGACGCGCCCCAGGCATAGACCGGCACGGCGAGGACCCACCAACCGCCCGTCAGCGCCCCCAACCAGGCCACGGGCACCATGGTCAGCGACACCCAAAAGGGCAAGGCGCGCAGCGGGTTGCGGATCTTTGCGTCTGGCAGGGTGTGAATGGCCATGGAAACCTCAAAAACCTCGGCTGATTCTAACAGCGTAAGACAGACCGCCTCAACGTTTGTCCCCGGGACGTTGCGTCACCAGGTCATGGGCCTTGCGGAAAACCGTCGGCAGGCTGTCCGGTGTCAATGGGGCGAAACCGCCGCGTGTCGGATTGGCCCTTGTCCGGGCAGTCAGGACGCGCAGGATCAGGTGGAAATGTGTGAAGGTGTGCTTGACCGCGCCCGCATCCTGCCAATCCGCCGAAAGCGGCGCGTCTTCGCCGGGCGTCTCGGCCCAGTCGGTCGTGGGGAACGCCAGCATTCCGCCCAGCAGCCCCTTTTCGGGCCGTTGTTCCAACAACCAATCATCCCCGCGCCGCGCCAGATAGACGGTGCCGTAACGGGTGGGTTTTGGTTTTTTCGGTGCCTTGCGCGGCAAGGTTTCGGCGATGCCCGCCGCATGGGCCGCGCAGGCCTCTGACCAGGGGCACAGCAGACAGGACGGTTTGCGCGGGGTACAGATCGTGGCCCCCAGATCCATCACCGCCTGCGCATAATCGCCGGGGCGGTCGGCGGGGGTCAGCACCTGGGCCGCCGCGCGGATGTCGGGCCTGGACGCCGGGAGAGGGGCCTCGATCCGGCGCAGGCGGGACATCACCCGCTCCACGTTGCCATCGACGACGGCAACGGGTTCATCAAAAGCAATCGAAGCCACGGCCGCAGCCGTATAGGGACCGACGCCGGGCAGGGTCAGCAACTCTGCCTCGGTCTCGGGGAACCGTCCCCCCCGCTGCGCCACCACGACGCGGGCGCATTTCAGCAGGTTCCGGGCGCGGGCGTAGTACCCCAGACCGGCCCATTCCCCCATCACATCTGCGTCATCGGCGGCGGCTAGATCGGCGACCGTCGGCCAACGTTCGGTGAAGCGCAGGAAATAGGCGCGCACGGCGGCGACGGTCGTCTGTTGCAGCATGATTTCGGACAGCCAGACGCGGTAAGGATCCGGGCGGTGCCCTGCGGCGCGATCCGCCGGCCCCACGCGCCAGGGCATCTGACGCGCCTGTGCGTCGTACCAGGTCAACAGGCTTGTCGCCAATTCGTCACGCATCCGTGATAGCCCCGCTGTTCCCCGTCCCCCCACATGATGTAGGCTGCCCCCCGGACAGGAGGAAGCCCCGAGATGGCAAAGTTCCGCAAAGGCCCCCGGCGCGTCTCCGCGCTTGTCGACCGCGATATCAAGCGGTTGAGCGAAAAGCGTGGCTTTGCCGAATCCCGCCTGCTGACCCATTGGTCGGAAATCGCGGGGGCCGAGACGGCCGCGTTGTGCCAGCCGGTCAAGGTGGGCTTTCCCCGCAATGGCTTTGGCGCCGTGCTGACCTTGCTGACGACGGGGGCCCATGCCCCGATGCTGCAGATGCAGTTGCCCAAGCTGCGGGAACGGGTAAATGCCTGTTACGGCTACAACGCCATCAGCCGGATCACCCTGACCCAAACCGCCCCCACCGGTTTTGCCGAAGGGCAGGCCGCCTTTACCGCGCAGCCGACCAAACGCGCCGCCCCCAAACCCGAAGTCGTAGCCGAAGCGCGGCAGACAGCCGCGGGCGTATCCGATGACGGGCTTCGGTCATCGCTTGAACGGCTGGCGGCAAACATCATATCGAAACAACGAATTTGACCCTGCGGAGAATCCAATGCTGAGCAGACGCAAACTGATCGCCCTTCTTGCCTCCGGGACCGCGCTGGGCGGGGCGGCCTTGCTGCTGCCATCCGGCCCGACCGGCAGCCCGGTCGCCTTTGACCTGGGCGCGGCCAACGCGCAGGGCACCATCGACATCCCCGAGATGACCCTGGGCGACCCGAATGCCCCGGTGAAGGTCGTGGAATACGCCAGCTACACCTGTCCGCACTGCGCCGCCTTCCATGCGGACACCTTCAAGGCGTTCAAGACGGACTATATCGACACCGGCAAGGTGCATTTCACCTACCGGGAGGTGTTCTTCGACCGCTACGGCCTGTGGGCCGCGATGATCGCGCGCTGCGCCGGGGCGGAGCGGTATTTCGGCGTGGCCGACCTGCTCTACAAGGAACAGGGGCAATGGGCCCGGCAGGGCGACCCGGCCGCCGTCGCCGACAGCCTGAAGCGGATCGGCCTGCAGGCCGGTCTGGGTCAGACCGAGCTGGATGCCTGCCTGCAGGACGCCGCCATGGCCGAAAGCCTGTATGCCTGGTATCAGACCAACGCGGCGTCGGATGGGGTGCGTTCCACGCCCAGCTTCATCATCAACGGTGACCTGCACTCCGGCAACATGTCGCTGTCGCAGATCGGTCGTCTGGTCGACGACGCCAGCTAAAGCCCGATCCGGGCCAGCGCCGCGTCCAGCGGCGCGGCATCCTCGATTTGCAACCGCACGGGCAGGGTCATCACCTGCCCGCGCAGGGACGCGGGCAAACGCACCGCGTCCTTTTCCGTGGTCACAGGCTGCGCAGAAAGCTGGGCGGCCTGGTCCCCCAACCGTTTCAGCAGGCCCGGCGTCAGGGGCTGGTGATCGGCCAGGGCAACGGTGCCCCGCAGATCGACGCCGAGGTCCCGCAGCGTATCAAAGAATTTCTCGGGCCGCCCGATCCCGGCAAAGGCAAAGACCGGCAGGCCAGCCCAGGGCATCCCGGTCGCCAAAGGCTCCAGCCGGCCCCGCAATCGTGGCGGGGTGTCTGGCAGGGACAGGCCGGATTGCTGCGCCGGTGCGCCAATGGTCAGGACCAGATCGGCCCGCGCCAGGCCCGCCGCAACAGGTTCGCGCAAGGGCCCCGCAGGGATCACCCGCCCATTACCGAAACCCGCCCCGGCATCGACCACGACGATGGACAGGTCCTTGATCAACGCGGGGTTCTGAAAGCCATCGTCCAGCACCACGGCCTGCGCCCCCGCCGCAACCGCCGCCCGCGCGCCCGCGGCCCGGTCCCGCGCCACCCAGGTCGGGGCAAAGGCGGCCAGCAGAAGGGGTTCGTCCCCCACCTGCCCCGCGTCGTGTGTCTGCGGGTCGACCTGGACCGGCCCCGTCAGCGACCCGCCATAGCCCCGTGACACGACGTGCGCGCGCACGCCACGCGCAGCCAGCCGGTTTACCAGGTCGATGACCGTCGGGGTCTTGCCCGTCCCACCCGCCGTCAGGTTGCCGACACAGATCACCGGCACCTCCAGCCGCAGGCCGGGCTGCGCGACCCGCCGCGCCGTGGCCCCGGCATAGACCGCAGACAAGGGCCAGAGTAGCGCCGCCGCCAATCCCGGCGGCCGAGACCAGAACCCCGGTGCCTTCATCAATCCACGCCGTCGAGCATGGCAAACAGCAGGTCCGTCGCCCGTTCGGTCACATCCGTCCCGTCGGAGCAGACCTCCCACGCGGCATGGGCCATGCGCGCCGCCTCATCGGGTTCCAGAACGCGCGCCAGCGTGGCACCCAGATCGGCCCAGTCGCTGACCTGGCGCGCGGCCCCTGCCGCCGACAGACGCTCAAAGATGTCCTGGAAATTGTAGACCTCGGGTCCGTGCAGGATCGCACTGCCCAGGGCGGCCGGCTCGAACGGATTGTGCCCGCCCACCGGCACCAGCGACCCGCCCATGAAGGACACCGCGCAGAGCCGATACCACAGCCCCATCTCGCCCACCGTATCAGCGACATAGATGTCGGTTTCGGCGGTCAATGTCTCGCCCAGCGACCGTTGAGCGACCTTCCAGCCGTCCAGTCGCAGGCTGCTGACGATTTCGTCGCCGCGGCCCGGATGGCGCGGCGCGATGACCAGCGCCAGCTTTTGCCAGGATCGCCGCGCCTGGGCATGGGCCTCGGCGGCCCCCGCCTCTTCGCCTTCGTGGGTCGAGGCGGCCAGCCAACAGGGACGCCCCCCCAGCGCAGAGGCGAAGCGGACCCTCTCCGCCTCGTCGTGCGGCAGGGCCTTGGACCCTTCCTTCAATGTTCCCGTCACTTCCAGCCGGGTCTCCGGCAGGCCCAGGTGGCGCAGACGCTGGGCGGTCTGTTCCTCCTGCGCCTGCACGTGGTCGATGTATCCCAACAGCTTGCGCGCGGCCCCGCGCCCGAACCGCCGCCACCGGCGATAGGTCGCGTCAGTCATGCGGGCGTTGATCATCGCGACCGGCTTGCCGCGCAGCTTCGCCTCGTGCAGCAGGGCGGGCCAGATCTCGCCCTCGGCCAGGACGATCAGATCCGGATCCCAATGATCTAGGAACCGGCGCATCCAGGGACGCACGTCCAGCGGCACATATTGGTGCAGCGCGCCATCGGGCAGGCGCGAGGCCAGGACCTCGCCGCTGGTGACCGTGCCGGAGGTGATCAGGAAGGTGACGTCCGGACGCTCCTCCCCCATGCGTCGAAGCATCTCCAGGACCGAGACGCTTTCGCCGACGCTGGCGGCGTGCAGCCAGATCACCTGACCCGGCGGGCGTTCAAGGGACGCGATGCCGCGCCGCTCGTCCAGACGGGCGGCATCTTCCTTGCCCTCGGCCAGCCGCGCCTGAAGCTTCCGCTCTCCGAAGCGGTGTGCCCGGTTCGACCAGAACAGATAGGCCGATAGCAACGGCGAGACGGCCATGAAACGTCAGCCCAGCTCTTCGGTCGGGGAGGCGGCGCTTTCTTCATCGCGCAGGCGATGGATGTGCGCGATGAAATAGCGCGCGTGCGCATCGTCCACCGTGCGTTGGGCCGCACCTTTCCACGCGGCATAGGCGCTGGCGTAGTCGGGGAACATGCCGACGATGTCGATCTTGTCCACATCCGCAAACTGGGTCGAGCTGGGGTTTACCAGCTCGCCGCCGAAGACGAGGTGTAGGCGCTGGACCATCGGGTCTCTCCTTGTCGTGGGTTTCCTTGTCCCCTGTAGCGCGGGCGCGCGGCAGGGTGAACCGTTTCAGGCCAGTCGCGCCAGCAGGGCCGCCTGCACCGCGCGGGTTCCCGCCACGACGCCATCGACCTGCGGGTGCACGTTGTTGAACCGCAGCGCCCCGCCCCGGCGGTCATGGATCGCACCGCCCGCCTCGGCCACCAGCAAGGCGCCCGCGGCGATGTCCCATTCCCAGGCCCGGCGCAGGGTCACCATCGCGTCAAAGCGCCCCTCGGCGGCCAGGGCCAGCCGAAAGGCCAGCGACGACACAAAGTGCTGCGACACCGGCGGTCGGCCACCGGTCCAATGTTCGTCGTGGAAGTTGGGACGCGTCGCCAGAACCTCGGCCCCGTCCAGCACCTGGCGGCCCGAAGGCGCGATGGGCACCCCGTCCCGCGTAGCCCCGCCGCCCCGGGCCGCCGCGTAAAGCCGGTCCTTCATCGGCAGGTGGATCGCGGCGGCAAAGGGAACACCGTCCTCGACCACGGCCAGCGAATGGCTGAACGTCGGCTCGCCCTTGATAAAGGCACGGGTGCCGTCGATGGGGTCGATGACGAACACACGCGACCGCGACAGCCGGGCGTCCGTATCGGCGCTTTCCTCCGACAGCCAGCCATACCCGGGACGGGCCTGCGTCAGGGTCCGGCGCAGCATGGCGTCGATTTCCAGATCGGCCTGGGTCACCGGGCCCTGTCCGTCACCCTTGTCCTGCACGTCCTTGTCGCGCCCGACATAGTGGCGGGCAATGCGGCCCGCCTCCAGCGCGGCCTCGGACAGAAGGGCGCGATCCTCGTCAGCCGCCCGCAATCGTCAGCCCCTCGACCAAGAGCGACGGCACCTGCCGCCCGACATGCAGCCGCGCGTCGTTGGCCGGGATCAGACGGCGCAGCATGTCGCGCAGATTGCCCGCCACGGTGCATTCGTTGACCGGGCCCGTGATCTCTCCGTTTTCGACCCAGAAACCAGAGGCCCCGCGCGAATAATCCCCCGTGGTCGCGTTGATCGACGAGCCGATCATCGACGTGATCAGCAGGCCGGTTCCCATTTGTGCCAGCAAGTCATCCCGGCTGACCGTGCCCTGGGTCAGGCGCACGTTGCCCGCCGAGGGCTGCGGCGGGGCCGAGGGGCCGCGTGCCGCGTTGCCGGTGCTGGCCATGCCCAGCTTGCGCCCCGTGGCCAGGTCCAGAACCCAACCGGTCAACACGCCGTCCGCCACGATGTCGCGCACCGCCACCGGCAACCCTTCGCCGTCGAAGGGTTTGGAGCCGGAGACGCGGGGCATCGTCGGATCCTCGGTCAGGGACAGGCCATCGGGCAGAACCGGTTGCCCCAAGGCATCACGCAGGAACGTCGCGCCGCGCGCGACCGACCCGCCGTTCACGGCCCCCAGCAGATGCCCGATCAGGGTGCCCGCGACCCGTTCGTCATAGACCACCGGACAGGCCCCGGTGGGCGGCTTGATCGCGCCGCGCCGCGCAACCGTGCGTTCGGCGGCGATACGGCCCACGTCTTCGGGGCTGTCGAGATCGGCAAAGTGGATGCGGCTGTCACCGTAATAATCCCGTTCCATCCCCGTGCCCTCGCCGGTGATGGCCACGCAGGACAGGGATGTTCCGGTGCGGCGGTAGCCCCCCGAAAACCCGTTGCTGGCGGCAAGGTGGATACGCCGGTCGCCGTGGCCCGCGCCGGCGGCACTGACCTGGCTGATGCCGTCCACGGCCAGGGCTGCGGCCTCGGCGCGGGCGGCCATGTCCTGCAACTCGGCAGGGGTCGGAGCCTCGGCCCCGTCGCACAGATCCAGCGCCGCGACATCCCAGTCGCGCACCAATTGGTCAGGATCGGCCAGACCGATATGCGGGTCCTCGGGGGCCTCTCGTGCCATGGCGACGGCGCGTTCGGCCATTTGCGCCATGGTTTCAGGCCGCGTGTCCGAGGCAGAGACGCAGGCCTGCCGCTTGCCGATCAATACGCGCAGACCGATGTCGATCCCCTCGGACCGCTCTGCCTGTTCGAGTTTGCCGCGCAGCACATCGACGGAAATCGACGTGCCATCCACGGCCAACGCATCCGCGGCCTCTGCCCCGGCCTTCTTGGCGGCATGCAGCAGGGCTTCGGTCAGCTGGGACAGATCGGGCATGGGACACTCGCATGGGTTGCAACACCCCGCAGGTAGCCCCGGCACGGCCCCGCCTCAAGGGGCGGGGTGCAAATGCAACGGGCCCGCGCGTCCGGCGGGCCCGTCAAGATCGGTTGGCGCCTATTGAAGCGGCAGGCCGTTGGCGCTGATCCCGCCACCTTCGGAGAACACGATCTCCGATTCCAGCTGATCCTCGCCCACGGGACGCGCGACGACGCCCGCCATGCCCTTGGCCATCGCGGCCTGTTCCGGCGGCAGAAAGCCCAGCGCGACAAGTTTGTCGATCAGCGCAAGACCACCGTCCAACGACAGGGTGATCGTGCCAACCGGCTGCGGGATCGGACCCGGCACCGGGAAGGTCAGCGCGCCGTTGCCCAGCAGTTCGGCACCCGCAATGGTCAGTTGCAGCGCGTTCAGGTCCAGCGATTTCAACTCTCCCGGAGGGCCCGCCATTTCGGCTGCGTCCGCGCTGAAGATGTCGGTGGTCATCAACGCGGTGCCGGTCACGTCCAGCACAAGGGTCGCCGCGTCACGCGGCAACTGACCGGTCGGATCGAACAGCCCCCAGATTGCATCGTCCACTTCCAGATCGCGCCAGGCAAGGCTGGCGGCAAAGGGTTTCGGCGTGTCCGACACCCCCATCGGCAGCGCAAAGGCCGAGCTCAGCTCGGACATGGACACGGATACCGGCACCGGAAAGGCCGCGACCTGCACCGTCAATTGCGCGTCGGTCGAGGACAGCGAATAGCCAAGACCGTCGGGGGTCAAATCGACCGACATGCTGCCGCCGCCTGCCGTCCCGCTCAGGGCGAAGGGCCCATCGGAGGAATCGGCGCTCAGCTCGGTCGTGCTGCCACCATGGGCAAATGTCAGAGCAAACAGCAGGTTCAGGTCAGACAGGCTTTTGATGTCCTGACCGATGGCGTCGAGATCCAGCGAAACGTCAGCGCCCGCCGTCAGATCCGACAGAGCGTAGGCCAGCGAAAACGTCTCCCCTTCTCCTTCGGAGGACAGGTCCAGCGTCATGGCCTCGGCGGTCGATGTCTGAACGCTTTCGAAGGCTCCGTCGGTTTCGGTGTTGGTGTAGGTCGTGGCCAGCCCCAGCAGGTCCAGCGACCCGGACACCGCGTCGGCGCCCGGCACCTCCGGGTCGTCGAACACATAGGCCATCCGGTCGGCGGTGATGTCGTAGATCCGCGCGTCCCCTTCCTCGGAGACGACGGCGTCCCAGCCCTCCGTCTCCAGGGTGACGTCCTGCGCCACGGTGTCACCATCGACGGTGGTTTCGGTGGCGATGACCATCGACGGCGGCAGGACGATCCGCACGGTGCCGTCGTCCTGTTCCACCAACTCGATGCTGCCCAGCGAAGAGGTGCTTTCCACCCCTTCGATCAAGGCCACCGTTCGAATGTCCGACAGCGTCAGCGTGCCGCCCCCATAGCTTTCGTCGGCGGTCATCGTCGTGCCCATGGCGGCATAGATCCGCTGCCAGTCGGTCCAAAGATCCTGCGCCGTCAGGTCGGCCAGTGCCGGACCCGAGCAAAGCGCCAGCGCGCATCCGGCGGCAATCGCATGTTTCGGCATGATCAACCTTTCTGTATCCAAACCTTTGAACCCACCATTCAGGACCCCGCCAATGGGGTCAACCGGAGGTCACTGATGTCGGATCTTACTTCGAAAACCGTTATGATCACAGGGGCCTCGCGCGGGATCGGTGCCGCCGCCGCCCGTGCCTTTGCTGCGCAGGGGGCGAATGTCGTTCTGCTGGCCCGGTCCACCCGCGCCATTGCCGACCTCGCCGGAGAGATCGGGCGCACCGCGCTGGCCGTGCCCTGCGACGTCGCCAGCTGGGCCGAGATGTCGCGCGCCGTGCAGGCAGCGGTGGATACCTTCGGGTCGCTGGACGTGCTGATCGGCAACGCGGGCATGATCGAACCCATCGGCCCCCTGGCAGACAGCGACCCGGACGCCTGGGGCCATCTGATCGATGTGAACGTAAAGGGCGTCTACAATGGGATGCGGGCCGCCTTGCCGGTGATGACGGCGCAGGGATCGGGCACGATCATCACCATCTCGTCCGGCGCCGCGCACCGCGCGCTGGCGGGTTGGTCGGCCTATTGCACCTCCAAGGCGGCGGCCAAGATGCTGACCGAAGCGGCCCATGCCGAACACGGCGACACCCTGCGCATCATGGGCCTGTCGCCGGGCACCGTCGCCACCCAGATGCAGCGCGAGATCAAGGCCTCGGGCGTGGGACCTGTCGCCCAGTTGGAATGGGAGGATCACATTCCCCCCGAATGGCCCGCCCGCGCGCTGGTGTGGATGTGCTCCTCCGCGGCGGAGGATCTGAACGGGACCGAGCTGAGCCTGCGCGACGATGGGCTGCGCGCCCGGATCGGCCTGACCGCATGATCCGCAGCGACCGGGACGGCGCGGTCCTGACCCTGACGCTGGACCGGCCCGACAAGGCCAACTCCCTGACCGCAGCGATGCTGGGCGATCTATGTGACGCGGTCGAGGGGGTCGGACCGGATGTCGGCCTGATGATCCTGACCGGCGCAGGGGACCGGGTGTTCAGCGCCGGGGCTGATCTGGATGAAGCAAAGGCCGGGCTGGCCACCTCGCCCCTTTGGGAACGGCTGTCGGGGGCCATCGCCGCGCTGCCGTGCCTGACGGTTGCCGCACTGAATGGCACGCTGGCGGGTGGGGCCTGTGGCATGGCGCTGGCCTGCGATGTCCGGCTGGCGGTGCCGGGGGCACAGGTCTTCTATCCGGTGGCGCGGCTGGGCTATCTGCCGCAACCCTCGGACCCGGCGCGCATGGCGCGGCTGATCGGACCGGCGCGCACCAAGCTGGTGCTGGCCGCAGGCGCGCGCCTTTCGGCGGAGGAGGCCCTGGCCTTTGGTCTGTTCGACCGTCTCGTGGCGGATCCGAAAGCCGCGGCGCGGGATCTTGCCGTGGGCGCGCCGGACCACGTGGCGGCGATCAAGGCAATGGTGCCATAAGCCGCGCCGCCACAGCCTCCGCCGCCTCAAGCGCACCTTCCAGATAGCCGCCGAACCGTGGCGCGACCTCGCTGCCGCCCAGGATCACGGTGCCATCCCAGACCGTTTCCGCCCCCGGCACCGGCCCATAGGCGGGATGCTGCGTCAGGGGGGCCTGGTCGGCCTGCGTCGCGGTCATCGGATCAAAGGCCCAATCTTTCAGATGCAACGCACGGGGCGAGGCTGCCTCTGGCCCGAACAGGCGCACGACCTGCGCAAGGACGGCCGCCCGCAGTCCTTCGCTGTCCTGCCGCGCAGCGGCGGGGACGCCGATGAAGCCGAACAGAGCGGCAGGTGTGCCGTCAGGGCCAGAGGCGTCGTGGATTTCGACCATCGGTCCCCGCCTGCTGAAGGCGTCGCCGGACAGGCCAGCCGCGCGCCAGAACGGACGATCATACGAAACCACCGCCTTGGCCTGCCCCGCCATCCAGGTGGGCACCTCGGCCATCGCCCCAAGCGCCGACAGCGGTGGATCAAAGCGAAGCCTCGCGGCGATCCGAGGGGGCAGAGCCAGAACGATGCGGCGCGCGCTGATCCTGCGCCCGTCGGCGGTTTCCGCCTCGATGCCCGCCGGCCCACGCCGCACCGCGACGACGCGCACCTCGCGTTGCAGGATCCCCTCGGGCACGCGTGCGCTCAGACGGTCCACCACGCGCCCCAGCCCTCCGGCAATCCGCAGCGATCCGGCCATGCCGCCCTGTCCGCCTGTGCGAAACACCTGGCCTGTCGCGTCTTCGTGCAGGGCGTCGCCGACGGCGAAATGCTCAAACGCCGCCAACCCCAGATCCGCCACCAAAGCCGCCATCCGGGGCTGACCGGGCCAGAACCAGGCCGGGCCAAGGTCCAGTCCCGGTGCCTCGCCCAGAATACGGCCGCCCAGCCGATCCCGCGCCTCGATCAGGGTGATGGACTTGCCGGTCCCACGCAGGCGGTCGGCCAACGACAGCCCCGCCAGCCCGCCGCCCACGATCAGAACATCCACAGGGGCACAGGACGCATCGTTCAAGGTGGCCTGCTCCGGGTCTGGGGGATTGCGGCCGATGGTCGGGGCCCCCGGTCAGACGCCGTAGCGCGCCAGAAAGGTGTCGACCGCGCCGTCGATGACGCGCTGCTTTTCGGCATCGGTCACGGATTTACGAATGTTGAACATCAATTCCGGGAACAGACGCGCCTTGCAAAGCTCTGCGAATTGGTCAGCCGCCAGGTCCAGATCGTCGATCTTCAACTGACCTTCGGCCACGGCACATTTGAGATACGCGACCATGCGTTCGCGGAACAGTTTCGGCCCGGTCTCGTAGAATTCGCGCCCCAGTTCGGGGAACCGTTCGGATTCGGCGACGCACATGCGAAAGATCGACTGACCAAAGCCGGACAGGAAAAACGACAGCATCCGATCCGCCGCCACGCACAGCACCTCTCTGGGCTGGGCGCTTTCGGTCAGGATGGCGTCCGCTTCGTCGATCTGCAGACTGCACTCGGCCTTCGCCACCTCCATGAACAGCAGGCGCTTGTCCGAGAAATAGCTGTAAAGCGTCGCCTTGGACACGCCCGCCGCACGGGCGATGGCATCGACGCTTGCGCCTTCGTAGCCGTCGGCCATGAACACGCGCCGCGCGCCATCCAGGACCTGGTCGAACTTGCGACCCTTCTTGATCGGTGTGGCGTCGTTCATGGAAACCCCTTGCGTCGCTGAAATATAGAGCGCACCGCCCACCGCACAAGCATCAACTGAACCGATCCGTCCAAATGGTGAAGGCGGGCCAGACCGGCCCGCCTTCCGTTGTCCCGTCGGGAGGGAACGGGATCAGTCGTTGTCGGCGGCCAGGGTGGCCAGCTCGTTCAGGTTCAGAACGCCACAGGCGTCTGCGCGCAGACCGACAGACGATTCCAGTGCGGTGCATTCGCCGGAATTGCCGACCGGGGCGCGGTCGGAGCGGATGCTGGTCATGTCCACGCGGGTCCAGCCGTCGTCGTCGATGTCGACGGTCGTCATGGCCACCGGCGGCGACGGGATACGGGCCCAGCCATCGTCGTTGATGGTGATCTGATCGGCAAGAACCGGCAGAGCGGCGACAGACAGGACAAGGGCGGCGATTGCGGTCTTCATGAGGTGTCTCCAGAATGATTTTGAACCGAACCGTTCAGTTCATAAATTTGAGATAGGAGCACGAACCCTGGGGGACAAGAGATAAAATGAACCGATCGGTTCATTTTTACACGGCTTGTCTTCGCCACCCGCACAGGTATCGTCGCGTCATGCTGAGCAGCTTCACTTTCCGCCGACGATTCCGGGACCTTTCCGAGCAGGAGGTGCTGGCCCTCGCCATTTCGTCCGAAGAAGACGACGCCCGCATCTACCGATCCTATGCCGAACACCTGCGCGCCGATTTCCCCGACAGCGCGACCGTCTTCGACGGCATGGCCGCCGAGGAAGACACCCACCGCCGCCGCCTCATCGACCTGCACGAAGCGCGCTTTGGCCATGTCATCCCGCTGATCCGGCGCGAACACGTGGCCGGATTCTATGCGCGCAAGCCGGTCTGGCTGGTCGAGAACCTGTCGCTGGATCGCATCCGCGGCGAAGCCGCCGCGATGGAGCACGACGCGCACGCCTTCTATCTGCGGGCCGCCCAGGCCTCGTCCGACCCGGCGACGCGCAAATTGCTGGGGGATCTGGCCGCCGCCGAAGCCGGGCACGAGGCCCGCGCCGGCGAGTTGGGGGACGCCGTGTCAGACGATGCGCGCGCGGCAGAAGACGACCAGGCCCACCGCCAGTTCGTCCTGACCTGGGTTCAGCCGGGGCTGGCCGGGTTGATGGACGGCTCGGTTTCCACCCTGGCACCGATCTTTGCGGTGGCCTTCGCCACGCAGGACACCTGGACGACATTTCTGGTCGGCCTCGCAGCCAGCGTCGGGGCAGGCATTTCCATGGGCTTTACCGAGGCGGCGTCAGACGACGGACAATTGTCGGGGCGTGGTTCACCGCTGAAACGGGGCTTTGCCTCGGGCATCATGACGACCGTGGGCGGATTGGGGCACGCCCTGCCTTACCTGATCCCGAATTTCACCCTGGCCACCAGCATCGCCATCGCCGTCGTCTTCGTAGAACTCTGGGCGATTGCCTGGATTCAGAACCGCTGGATGGAAACGCCGTTCTGGCGGGCCACGTTGCAGGTGGTCGTCGGCGGCGCCCTGGTGTTGGCGGCGGGCGTCTTGATCGGGTCCGGTTAGGGCCTGCGCTGGACAGCCCGCGCGCAGAGGTCTAGCCGTTCCCCATGCTCGCGATCTTTTTGAAAACGATACCCTTCTTTGCCCTGATCGGGTTGGGCTATCTTGCGGGCCGGACCAGGTTCTTTACCGCCGAGGCCACGGCCTATCTGACGAAATTCGTCTTTTACTTCGCGCTGTCCGCGATGCTGTTCAACTTTGCCGCCAACCTGACCCTGGCCGAGATCTTCGATACAAGGTTCATCATCGCCTACCTCTGGGGGTGCGGCGTGGTCTATCTGATCGCGACTGCGGTGGGCTTTCTGCGCGGGCTGCCCATCACGGAATCGGCGGTCGAGGCGCAATGTGCCGTCATCGGGAACGTCGGCTTTCTCGGCATTCCGATGTTCGTCCTGCTGTTGGGTCCAGAAAGCGCGGGGCCCATGCTGATGGTCCTGTCGACCGACTTGATCGTCTTTTCCTCGCTGATCGTGATCCTGATTACCGGGTCGCGCGACGGGCGCATCGCGCTGTCGACCCTGCGCACGGTCGGGCTGGGACTGGTCAAGAACCCGATGATCGTCTCGATGATTGCCGGCCTGGCCTGGTCGGCCACCGGGCGACAGCTGTGGGTGCCCGTCAACGAATTCCTGACCCTGCTGGGGGCCGCCGCGACGCCCGGCGCGCTGTTCGCCATCGGGGCCTCGCTTGCGGGCAAGACGGCCGAGCGGATCTCGGTCGCGGGCTGGCTGACCTTTTGCAAGCTAGTGCTGCACCCGGCCGCCGTCGCGCTGGCCGCGCTGGTGATCTTTCCGGTGGGTGACCCGTTCGCGGCCACGGTCATGATCTCTGCCGCAGCCCTGCCGGTGGCGGGCAACGTCTATATGCTGGCGCAACACTACGGCGTGGCCCCGCAACGGGTCAGCGCCGCAATTCTTGTGTCGACTGCGGTGTCCATTGTCACCGTGTCGGTCATCATCGGTCTGCTCACAGGAGGCATCTGAATGAAAACCCTCTCTGAAAACCGCTGCTTTGGCGGCACCCAGGGTGTCTATGCCCATGCCTCGGACGGGACCGGGACCGAAATGACCTTTGGCCTGTTTCTGCCGCCCGCGCCGACGGGCGCCGTGCTGTGGTATCTGTCGGGCCTGACCTGCACCCATGAGAACGCGATGACCAAGGCCGGATTGCAGGCCTGGGCCGCCGACACGGGGATCGCCATCGTCTTTCCCGACACCTCGCCGCGCGGCGAAGGTGTTCCCGACGAGGAGGCTTATGACATGGGCCAGGGCGCGGGGTTCTACGTGGATGCGACCGAAGGCGTCTGGGCCCGGCATTTCCAGATGGAACGCTACATCACGCGCGACCTGCCGGAGGTCGTCTTTTCCGCCTTCGACCTGGACGCGGACCGGCAGGGCATCACCGGCCATTCCATGGGCGGTCACGGGGCGCTGACACTGGCGCTGAAACATCCGGGCACCTACCGATCCGTCTCGGCCTTCGCGCCGATCTGCAACCCGTCCGCCAGCGATTGGGGCACGCCCCAGCTGACCGCCTATACCGGTGGGGCCGAGGCGCATGACGCCACGCGCCTGCTGTCGGTGGGCGGCAAACTGCCACCCTGCCTGATCGACACAGGCACTTCGGATCAGTTCTACGACAAATTGGGGACGGAGGCCTTTGTGGCCGCCCTGGCCCAAACCCGCACAGAGGCCTCGGTCAACCTGCGCAAGGGATACGACCACAGCTATTTCTTCGTCAGCACATTTGCCCCCGATCACGTCGCCTTCCACGCAGAGCATCTGGCATGAGCGTGCCGAAGGCCGTCATCTTCGACATCGGCAACGTCCTGATCGAATGGCAACCGGAACGGTATTACGACCGCATCATCGGCGAGGCCCGCCGCCGCGAGATGTTCGCGGCCGTCGACCTGCACGGCATGAACGACCGGGTCGACCGCGGCGAAGGCTTCCGCGAGGTGATCTACGAGGTGGCCGAGGCGACGCCCGCCTTTGCCGATGAAATCCGCATGTGGCATGACAACTGGCTGGATCTGGCCACCCCTGCCATCGACCGGTCCGTCAGGATGATGCGGGCGCTGCGGACACGGGGCGTGCCGGTTCATGCCCTGACGAACTTTGGCGTCGGCACCTTCGATCTGGCGCTGACCCGCTATGATTTCCTGTCGGAATTCGATCAGGCGTTCGTTTCCGGCCACATGAAGGTCATCAAGCCCGAGGCCCGCATCTATGAAATGCTGGAGGACGCAACCGGCCTGAGCGGTGGGGACCTGCTGTTTACCGACGACCGCGCCGACAACATTGCCGCCGCCCAGGCGCGGGGCTGGCGGACGCATCTGTTCGAAGGACCTGACGGCTGGGCCAGGCGGCTGGTGGCCGAGGGACTGCTGTCTGAGGCAGAGGCGGCATGAGCGCCCGTATCATAGGACCGGACGCAGAAAGCGCGCTGGACTGGCTGGCCCTGACCCGCGCGTTGGCGGCGGGGCACCGGCTGCCACGGGCCGAGGTGCGGGACAGTTTTCTCTATCGCGGCGACGACACGATCCTGTCCCGTGCAGCCTGGATCGACGGGCTGGGCGCATTGGTCAAGACGGCGACGATCTTTCCGGGCAACCCGGCGGCGGGCAAACCGACCGTCGGCGGGGCCGTGTCTGTTTTCGACGATACCGACGGGTCGCTGGCGGCGATGCTGGATTTCGCCCTTGTGACCAAATGGAAGACCGCGGGCGACAGCCTGTTGGCAGCCACGCGGCTGGCGCGCCCCGACAGCCGCCGCATCCTGATCGTAGGCGCGGGAACGGTCGCCGCATCCCTGCACGAGGCCTATGCCGCGGCCTTCCCCCAGGCCCGCTTTGCGGTCTGGTCACGGACCCCCGCGACCGCACGCGCCTTTGCCGAGGCGCGGGGCATCGAGCACGCCCCCGACCTTGCCACCGCCGTGCCCGAGGCCGACATCGTCACCTGCGCCACAATGTCGACGACCCCCCTGTTGCGTGGTGACTGGCTGCGCCCCGGCCAACATATCGACCTGATCGGGGCCTATCGACCCGACATGCGCGAGGCGGATGACGCGGTTCTGCGGCGCGCCACGATCCACGTGGACAGCCGGGACACCACGCTCGACCACATCGGAGAGTTGAAGATACCGCTGGCCGCCGGGGTCATCGCGCGAGACGCCGTCCGCGCTGACTATTACGACGCGAACGGCATGCAGCGCACCTCGCAGGAAGAGATCACGTTGTTCAAGAACGGTGGCGGGGCGCACCTGGACCTGATGACCGCCCGCTATATCATTGATACGGCAGGCTGATCCCTAGACGGTGCCGCCCAGCGATCCCTCCAACGTGGCCAATTCCTGACCACCGGCCATCATGTCCTGCAACTCCTCGGGCGTGATCTCTCCCTTCATGGCGGTGCCGAATGTCTTGCCCCGGTTCAGCACCGTGAACCGGTCGCCCACGGCCATGGCATGGCGCACGTTGTGGGTGATGAAGACGACCGAAACGCCCTGCTTGCGGACCTTGTCCACCGTGGCCAGCACGTTTGCCGTCTGCCGCACGCCCAGCGCCGAGGTCGGCTCGTCCAGGATCAGGACCTTGGCCCCGAAATAGACGGCGCGCGCAATGGCCACCGTCTGCCGCTCGCCGCCCGACAGGGTGCCGACGGCTTGGTCCGGGCCGCGCAGGTTGATGCCCATCTTGCGCATCTCGGCCATGGTGACCTCGTTGGCATGGTCATGGTCGAAGAACGGCAGGCCCACGATTTTCTTGATCGGCTCATTGCCCATGAAGAAATTCCGGCTGACCGACATGAGCGGGATCATTGCCAGATCCTGATAGACGGTCGCGATTCCCGCCGCGATGCTGTCTCGTGGGTCCGAAAAATGCATCGGCTGACCTTCGAAGAAGATCTCGCCCGAGGTGGGCTTGTGCACCCCCGACATGGTCTTGATGAAGGTCGACTTGCCCGCCCCGTTGTCGCCCAGCAGGCAGTGGCATTCGCCCGGATAGAAATCCACCGTCACCCCGGCCAGCGCGATGACCGAGCCGAAGTGTTTCTGGATATCGAGCATGCGGATGATCGGATCCATCAGCGTTCTCCCGTAATCAGGCGGCGGATGTAGGTGTTCAGGATCACCGCCAGCAGCAGGATGACGCCCAGGAACACCCGAAAGAGAGAGCTCTCGACATTGGCGAAGAACAGGCCCTGCTGCACCACCCCGAAGATCAGCGCCCCCAGCGCCGCCCCGATGACGGACCCGTAACCCCCGGTCAAAAGCGCGCCGCCGATGACCACGGCGATGATCGCCTCGAATTCCTTGAGCAGACCGCGGTCCGCCCCAGCCGATCCGAACTCCATCACCTGGCAGACGGCAAAGACCGTCGCGCAGAAGGCGGTGAACATGAACATGGCGATCTTGACCGTATTGACGGGCACACCCGCATAGCGCGCCGCCTGCGCATCGCCGCCCGCCGCGAAAATCCAGTTGCCGAACCGGGTTCGCGTCAACAGCAGATGGCCGAACACGATCAGCACGATGGCCCAGACGATCAGCATGGGGATGCCGTCGACGACGGGCTGCCCTTCGCGGTTGCCGCGCGTGAAGGTGTCGATCAACCCGATGTCCCCGAACCACTGGAACAGCCCGGTCAGAATCTTGCCGCCGAATACCGGGGCCAGCCAGTCGCCCTCGGCCGCCTCCCGGATGCCGCCGATGATGGTCTTCCGCTCGACCGTCTGGGGAATGAAGATGGTAAAGCCGCGCAGGATGAACAGCGTGGCCAGCGTCACGATGAAGCTGGGCAGCCCGGTGCGCACGACGATGTAGCCGTTCAGCGCGCCGAAGGCCGTGCAGATGGCGAAGGTGATCAGGATGGCAATCCACATGGGCCAGCCCAGCGTCACGCCGAAGATGGCGATCATCATGCCGGCGAACCCGATCATCGACCCGACCGACAGGTCGAATTCGCCCGCGATCATCAGCAGGCAGGCCCCGACCGCGATGATCATGAACTGCGCCGAGACGGTGGACCAGTTCATCACCCCCTGGGCGTTGAACATGCCGCTGTCGTAGGCGAGCAACGCAAAGAAGGTGAACACCGCGATGGTGCCGATGATGCCCCCCAGCTCGGGCCGGATCAGCGCGCGGCGCAGCGGCGAGATTTCCTTCAGGCGCTCATCGAGCACCGCCTGTGGCGTGTCAGCCATTCTGTCCTCCCGGAATGAAAACGGGCGGCCCGTTCAGGCCGCCCGTAACCTGTCATCGACTCAGCGGAACTCGCCCGCGAACTCTTCGACCTTGCCCAGCGCATCCTTGGTGACGAAACCGGGGCCAGAGTTGATGTTGTTGCCCGGCAGCACGCCATAGCGATCGTAGTTCGTCAGAACGACGACCGGCAGATAGGCCTGCAGGAACGGCTGCTGGTCGATGCCCCAGTTGATTGTGCCGTCCTTGATGCCGTTCACGATTTCCGTGCCCAGATCGAAGGTGCCAAAATAGATGTCGCCATCCAGACCCATGTCCTTGACCGCAAGGATCGTCGGATCGGCAGAGGTCGGGCCCAGCGTCAGGATCGCATCCGTTTCCGGGTTGGCGGTCAGATAGGCGGTGACGCGGTTCTTGATCTCGGCCGGGTCCTGACCCGAATCGATCATGCTGTCGCCCAGCTCCACGCCCAGACCGTCGGCAAAGCCACGGCAGCGTTCGGCCACCACGGTGTTTGAAATGACGTGGTTGACGCAGACGAAGCTGCCGACGCCGTCGCCCTTGGCCCGCAGACCGGCGGCGAGGCCCGCGTCATACTCGGGCTGGCCCACGAACATCAGGGCGCCCACGTCGCGGACCTGCTCCGGCGTGCCGGAGTTCATGATGATCACGTCGATCCCCTGATCGACGGCGGCCCGGATCGGGCCGGACAACACGTCGAAATCGGCCAGCGTGGTGATGATGCCATCGGGCTGCGAGGCGGCGGCCTGTTCGATGATGCGGGCCATGTCGGCCAGATCGCCGGTCGGCGGATTGCGATACTCGACCGAGACGTCCATCTGCTCGCCCGCCAGCGCGATGCCGTTCTTGATCGTGTTCCACCAGCTGTCGCTGTCGGGGGCATGGCTGACCAGGATGTATTTCAGGTCATCGCCGTGACCATCCGCAACCGCCACCATGGGCGTCGCGACGATCGCCGCGGTTACCATCAGAGACTTGATAATCGACTTCATTTCTTCCTCCCAGAATTGCCTGTCAGGGCATGAGTTGGCGGGGTGCCCCCGCAGCTCCCGCTCAGACAAACACGGATTCGAATTTTTTGCAACCGGTTGCAAATTGTCATCGCGTTCTTGCGGTGGACGACACCCGGCAAGCTATGGGAAACCTTGGGCGGAATGCGGGAGACGGGCATGTCGGCAACCTTGAAGGACGTGGCACAACGGGCGGGGGTCTCGACATCGGCGGTATCGCGAACCTTCACCGACGGGGCCTCCGTCTCGGCCAAGATGCGCCAGAAAGTCGAGAAAGCGGCGTCAGAGCTGGGATATCAGCCCAATTTCCTCGCCCGCAGCCTGACGACCCGCCGCACCAAGCTGATCGGGCTGGTGTCCAACAACTTCCACAACCCGATCTTCCTGGAGGTTTTCGACCTGTTCACGCGTGGCTTGCAGGATCGCGGGCTCCGCCCCCTGCTGGTCAATCTGAGCAATGAAACCGATCCCGAACAATCGGTCCAGATGCTGCATCAATACTCGGTCGACGGGGTGGTCGTCGCCTCTTCGACCCTGCCGCCCGCCTTTTCCAAGGCGTTCCGGGACCGGGGCATGGCCGTGGTCAACACCTTCGGTCGCTATTCCAGCAGCCCGCAGGTCCACGTCGTCGGCATCGACAACGCCGAAGCCGGGCGCATGGCCGCGACGGAACTGATGGCGCGGGGCTATCGGTCGGTTGCGTTTCTGGGCGGGCCCGAGGCGGCGACCTCGACCCAGGACCGCCTGAAGGGCTTCCGAGAGGTGCTGGCCAACCACCCGGACGTGACCGTCACCCATTCCTTCGCAGAGGCCTATTCCTTTCAGGCGGGCCGCACCGAAATGCTGCGCCTGGCCAAGGCCCCCCTGGCCGAGGCCTATTTCTGCGGCGACGACGTCCTGTCCATCGGCGCGCTCAGCGCGCTGCGGGATGTTGGAAAACGCGTGCCCGAAGACGTGGGCGTCATCGGCTTCAACGATATGGAGATGTCGGGCTGGGAGAACATCGCGCTCACCACCATCCGCCAGCCGATCAAGCAGATCGTGAATTCCTCGGTCGAACTCATGGCCGCCATGCTGGATGAGCCGGACCGTTACCCCGAGGCGCGGCTTTTCCCGTGCCACGTTGTGGACCGGTCGACCCTGCGCCCCAAGGTTTGACAAGGCGCATATCGGCGGGCCGCAGTTCGGCGGCGGCCCAAGCCGAAGCAATTTAGAGCGGCAAAGACGGCCTGCCGTCCCCGCCGGCCAAATCGCCGTGCCCACGGGCGACCCTGCGATGCGCGGCATCGGCCAATGGCCGATGCCAACTTGCGCCTAGCGGAACATCGGCGGGCGCGCGTCCAGCCAGATCCCGTCCTGCTGGCCGGAGGCCGCGACCGCCTCCACCGCCGCCATCGAGCGCAAACCATCCTCGGCCCGAGGGTAGAGATCCGCCGCCGCATCCATCGCGCGCCCCTCTTTCTGGGCCGCAATCGCCTCGGCCAGATCCTTGTAGATATTGGCGAAGGCCAACGGCATGCCTTCGGCGTGGCCCACGGTCACCCGACTGGTGCGGTCGGCCTCGGGCGACAGGTTGCCCTCGCCCCGCTCGATCACCTGCAACCGCCCGCCCAAGGGCATCCAATACAGCTGGTTCGGCTGCTCCTGCGACCAGCGCAGACCGCCCTTTTCGCCGAACACCTGGATGCCCAGCCCGTGCTGCCGCCCGATTGCCACCGACGATGTCCAAAGCCGCCCGACCGCGCCCCCATCCATGCGGAAGTTGACCATCGCGTCATCCTCCAGAACCCGCGACGGCAGACAGGACACGGTATCGGCGGAAAGCTTCGTCACCTCCTGCCCGGTCACGAAACTGGCCATGTGCATCGCGTGGATGCCGCAATCCGCGAACTGCGCCGACACGCCCGCCTGCGCGGGGTCATAGCGCCAGCGCACGCGCGGGTTGTCGGCGTCGGCGGCGTCGGCGTGGTGGCCATGGGCGAACTCTGCCTTGACCAACCGGATTGCGCCCAGATCGCCCCGCGCCACCATCGCCCGCATGTGACGGACCAGCGAATAGCCGGTGTAGCCATAGTTGACCGCACAGATGCGGCCCGTCGCCTGCGCGGTGCGGACGATGTCCTCGCCTTCCTCCACCGACATGGTCATCGGCTTTTCGCAAAGCACGTGGAAACCGGCCTCCAGAAAGGCCTTGGTGATCTCGTAATGCGTGGAATTGGGCGTGGCCACGGTGACCAGATCGACCCGGTCATCGCGCGCCTGTTCGCCCGCCAGCATGTCCTGCCAGCTGCCATAGGCCCGGTCGCCCAGACCCAACCGACGGCCATAGTCGATGCCTGCCTCGGCCCGGTGATCCATCGCCCCGGCGGCAAAGTCGAACAGCCCGTCCAACCCCGCGCCCAGACGGTGCGCCGGTCCGATCTGGCTGCCTTCGCCGCCGCCGATCATGCCCCATTTCAGCTTCATGCCCATCCCCTCAAAATCCGATGGATTGCAGGTATGCGCGGTTCGCCCGCGCGTCTTCCAAGGGCGTGCCCGGCTGGCTTGGATCCATGTCCTGCTCGACGGTGCACCACCCGCTGAACCCCGCGTCCAGCAGCCGCTGCCGCACGGCGGGGAAATCGACGTCCCCCTCGCCCAGATTGCAGAAGATGCCCTGCCCGCAGGCCTTGTAGAAATCGGTGCGGTTGGCGACGACACGGGCCTTCACCTTCGGGTCGATGTCCTTGAAGTGCATGTAGGAAATCCGGTCCATGTGCCGGTCCATGAACGCCACGGGATCGAACCCCGCATAGGAATGGTGCCCGGTGTCGAAACAGATCTTCAGGATGCGGTCGTCGATCTCGTCCAGCAGGCGTTCCAACTCCGGCTCGAAGTCGAGGAATCCGCCCGCGTGGGCGTGAATGCCCACGGTCAGGCCGTAGTCCTCGGCCCCCATACGCGCGATGGTGGCGATGCGGTCGCGAAAGGCGGCCCACTCAGTGGCGTCCATCTGCTCGGCCTCGGCGGCGCGGCCCGCCGTGGCGGCGCGGCGGGGCGAGATGCTGTCGATCAAGACCAGATGCTCCGCCCCATGCGCCTTGAGCGCGCGGCAGGTGCGGATGCTGGCATCCATCACATCGTCCCATTTTGTGGGATCGTGGAAGGCGCGGAACACCACACCGCCGATGATCTCCAACCCCCGCTGGGCCAGTTCGGGGGCCAGGATCGCGGGGTCTTCGGGCATGTAGCCGATGGGGCCCAGCTCGATCCCGTTGTACCCCGCCGCCGCGCATTGATCGAGCACCGAGGTCCAGTGCGGATAGGCGGGATCGCTGGGAAATTCGATGCCCCAGGAACAGGGGGCGTTGCCGATTCTGATGGTCATGGTCTGCGTCCGAAGGTTCAGGCCGCGCCCACGTCCACCCATGCCTTCGCACGGGAGGACGCCAGCGCGGCGACGACGATTTCCTGCACCGCCAGACCGTCCGCAAAGGTCGGCCAGACGGGCGTTCCGGTCTCAACGGCGCGCAGGAAATCGCGCGCCTCGATGATGATCTGATCCTGATAGCCGGTGCCGTGCCCCGGACCCTGGCAGAACGGCGCATAGTCGGGATGCGCCGGACCGGTCAGGATCTTGCGAAAGCCGCGCACAGGTTCCGGGTCGTCCGCCAGATAGAGCCAGATCGCGTTCTGATCTTCCTGGTCAAAACGGATCGCGCCCTTGGTCCCCGTCACCTCGTAGGCATAGCCCATCTTGCGCCCGTGGCTGACGCGGCTGAAATACATCTGCCCCATGGCCCCATTCGCAAAGCGGCACATCATCTGCGCGTGGTCGTCGTTGGTGACGGTCCCGCCGGGGCGGTCGGCGTGCACCGTCTCGACCTCGGCGATCAGGGACGCGACCGGGCCGATCAGGGCCAGCGCCGCGTTGATCATATGCGGGGCCAGGTCGCCCATGGTACCGTTCGCATCGCCCTCCGTGCGCCAATTGGCGGGGCTACGGGGGTCGGCCAGAAAATCCTCGGTATGCTCGCCCCGGAACCAGGTGACGTCGCCGATCGTGCCGTCGGCGATAAGCTGGCGCGCAAATTGGCTGGCGGGCGTGCGGATATAGTTGAAGCCGACCATGTTCACATGACCCCGGGCGGCGCGGGTCATGGCGCGGCTATCGTCCAGCGTGGCGCCCAGCGGCTTTTCGCAGAACACCGGCAGGCCCCGCGCAAAGGCCGCCTCGGCAATCGCGCGGTGGGTGGACTGCGGCGAGGCGATGACGATCGCCTCCACCTTCGGATCAGCCACCAGGGCGCGCCAGTCCGCCGTGCCCCGCGCAAAGCCAAAGGCCGCGCGGTAGCGTTCCGCCGACGCGTCCGAGCTGGCGGCGACCATTTCCAACCGCGGCCGCAGCGCGGTGTCAAAGACGGCGCCGACCGCGGACATGGCCACCGCATGAGCCTTGCCCATGTAGCCGCCGCCGACGATTCCGATCCCAATTTCCCGCATCTTGAGGTGCCAGTCCGTTATTTGATTTGCAACCGGTTGCAAAATTTGTATCGTCGGATTCGAAACCGCGCAAGCGGCAATCGCTTTGCGACGCATCCTGGGGAAGATCGAGGCACATGACGAACGCGACCATCCGGCTGACCACGGCGCAGGCGATCATTCGATTCCTGGCCAACCAGTTCATCGTCATCGACGGGGTGGAACACCGCCTGTGCGGGGGCGGCTTCGGCATTTTCGGCCATGGCAATGTCACCTGCCTGGGCGAGGCGCTCTATGACGCGCGCGATGCGCTGCCGCTTTACCGGGGTCAGAACGAACAGGGCATGGGCTTTGCCGCCGCCGCCTACGGCAAGCAGTGGCTGCGCCAGCGGTTCATGTTCTGCACCGCCTCGGCCGGACCCGGCACCGCGAACCTCTTGACCAGTGCGGCCCTGGCCCATGCCAATCGCCTGCCGATGCTGATGCTGTGTGGCGACGCCTATACCACGCGCCTGCCCGATCCCGTGTTGCAACAGTTGGAGCATTTCGGGAACCCGACCCTGGGCGTGAACGACGCCTTCCGGGCCGTCACCCGGTTCTGGGACCGGATCACCCATCCGGCGCAGATCCTGCAAAGCCTGCCCGCCGCGCTGGCCACGATGCTGGACCCCGCCGATTGCGGCCCCGCCTTCATTGGCCTGCCGCAGGATGTGCAGGGCTGGACCTACGACTACCCCGAAAGCTTTTTCACCAAACGCACCCACCGCATTCGCCGTCAGGCCCCCGATGCCGCCGAGCTCGCGGATGCCATCGCGCTGCTGCAATCCGCCGACCGTCCGATGATCATCGCGGGCGGTGGCGTGCAATATGCCGGCGCAGTGGCCGAGTTGACCGCCTTTGCCGAGGCACATCAGATCCCGGTCGTCGAAACCATCGCGGGTCGTGCGAACCTGACGCAGGACCATCCGCTCAACATCGGGCCGGTCGGCGTCACCGGCTCGGACAGCGCGAATTCCATCGCCGAACGGGCCGATGTGATCCTCGCCGTGGGCACAAGGTTGCAGGATTTCACCACCGGTTCATGGACCGCTTTTGCGCCCGACGCGCGCATCATCGGCCTGAATGTGGGTCGCCACGACGCGATGAAACACCTGTCCCTGCCGGTCGTGGGCGACGCCAAACTGGCGCTGCCCGCGCTGGATCTGGGGGATTATTCCGCCCCCGCCGACTGGGTCACCTTCGCGCAGAACGCCCGCCGCGACTGGGTTGCCTATACCGACGACATCACTCGCCCCGGCAACGGTCCCAATTCCTATGCGCAGGCGATTCGCGTGGTGAATGACCTGTGCCACCCCCGCGACCGTGTCGTCGCCGCCGCCGGGGGCCTGCCCGCCGAGGTGACGGCCCATTGGCAGACCAAGGACATCGGCACCGTCGACGTGGAATTCGGCTTTTCCTGCATGGGCTATGAAATCGCGGGCGGCTGGGGCGCGCGCATCGCCCAGGCGGAGCGGGAGCCGGAGCGGGACACCATCGTCCTGACCGGCGACGGATCCTACCTGTTGATGAACTCGGACATCTATTCGTCAGTCCTGACCCGCAA
The DNA here is from genome assembly GCF_025141175.1 of Jannaschia sp. M317. Lineage (NCBI taxonomy): Bacteria > Pseudomonadati > Pseudomonadota > Alphaproteobacteria > Rhodobacterales > Roseobacteraceae > Jannaschia > Jannaschia sp. M317. The sequence goes on from NZ_CP081155.1 coordinate 457,203, forward strand.
GAAGCTGATCGTGCTGGTCCTCGACAACGGCGGCTTTGCCGTCATCAACAAGCTGCAGAACAACACCGGCAACGAAAGTTTCAACAACCTCATTGCCGACGCCCCCACCATCCCGGACCCTTTCGCCGTCGATTTCGAAGCCCACGCCACCGCGATGGGCGCCACCGCGGAAACCGTCGCCAACCCTGCACAGCTGGGCGCCGCGTTCAAACGGGCGCAGGCCAGCGACAAGACCCATGTGATCGTGATGAAGGTCGACCCCTATGACGGCTGGACCACCCAGGGCCACACCTGGTGGGAGGTGGGCACGCCGCACATCACCGACAATCCCAAGGTCGCGGCCGCCCACACCGAGGTCGAAACGGCCCGCACCCGCCAGCGAAAGGGCATCTGATGGATCTGATGGACGGCATCCGCCGCAACGATTTCGTCATCGTGGGCCGCGTGGGCATGGACCTGTTTCCCGCTCCCGGCACAGCCACCGAGGACGCGACCAGCTTCACCGCCGACATGGGCGGGTCTGCCGCCAACACGGCGGCGGGCATCGTCAAGCTGGGCGGACGCGCCACGCTCGTCACCCGCGTCTCGGACGATTCGGTGGGTCGCTTCTGCGTCAACAAGCTGCGCCACTATGGCGTGGCGACCGCCCACGTGATCCCCGTGGGCGGCGAGGCGCGCAATTCGCTCGCCCTCTATGAAAGCCGGGTAGAAAATCACCAGTCGGTGATCTACCGCAACGGGGCCGCCGATTTCGAAATGACGGTCGCAGACGTCGAAGCCGTGGATTTCAGCCGCTTCGGCGCGATGGTCACCGCAGGCACCGTCTTTGCCGCCGAGCCGTCGCGCACCGCCGCGTTCCACGCCTTCGAACTGGCGCGGGCCGCGGGCCTGCCCGCGATTTTTGATGTCGACTACCGCCCCTATAGCTGGCCCAGCGCGGCGGTCGCCGAAAAGGTACTGTCCGCCGCCGCCGAGAACGCCGACATGATCGTCGGCAACGACGAGGAATTCGGCTTCATGGCGGGCAGCCTTGATCGCGGCCTCGGAAAGGCGCGTGCCCTGGCCGAAGGGGGCCGCACCGTCATCTACAAGATGGGTGAAAAGGGCGCGATCACCTTCGTCGACGGGGCAGAGATCCGCACCGGCATCTTTCCGGTCGAGGCGCTCAAACCCACCGGCGCCGGCGACAGTTTCATGGCAGGCCTTCTGTCCTCCATCGCCGGGGGCCACGACCTGAAGACGGCGATCCTGCGCGGCTCCGCCTGTGCGGCGATCGTCGTGGCCCGCCCTGGTTGCGCCCCCGCGATGCCCTACCCCGACGACCTGACCACATTCCTGGCCGATCACCCCGGCCCCACCGATACCTGAGGACCCGCCATGCACATCCCGCCCCATGACAACCAGAACAAGCCCATCGTGGACGCCGACGACGCGACGGTGCCGCTCAATTACTTCAACATCGTCAAGCTTAAGGCGGGCGAGGCCTTCGAATACCAGGTGCCCGGCTACGAGACCTGCATCGTCCCCGCCACCGGCACCGTCGATGTCGACGTCGAAGGCGTGTCCTTTGCCGCGCTGGGCAATCGCGGCACCGATGTCTGGGACGGGGAGCCGGAGGGCGTCTACGTCCCCGTCGGGGCCAAGACCCGCATCGTCGCCACCCGCGACACCGAAACCTTCATCGCAGGCGCGAAGTACGACAAGGTGCTGGACCCCTTCGATGTTCGCGTGGGCGGCATCGACAAGGTGCAATACGGCAGCGACGACACGAAAACCCACCGCAAGATCAAACACATCCTGGGCCAGAAGCAGCATGACCGCGTCGGCCGCCTGCTGGTGTCGGAACTGTTCACCGTGGGTCAGGGCGGCTGGTCCGGCTTTCCGGCGCACAAGCACGATACCGACCGCCGCGACGCAGATGGCACCATCATCGAAACCCGCCATGATGAGACCTACAATTTTCGCTTTCGGCCCAATCACGGGTCGGGCGTGCAGATCATTCAGCGCGAAGAGGGCAAGCCCGGCGACGCCTATCAGCTGATGGACCGCTCCACGATCTGTCTCGACAGCGGGTATCACCCCTGCGTCGTGATGCCCGGCTACGAGATGTATTACTTCACCATCCTGGGCGGCCTGACGCAGCGCAGCCTCGTGCAGTTCTTCCAGCCGACCCACGCCTATCAGGTCGAAACGATCCCCGGCATCAAGGACATGGTGGCCAAGTTCAAATGACCCTCGCAACCCTGGCAGAGGTGCTGACCGCCGCCCGCGCGGGCGGCTACGCGGTGGGCGGACTTGTGACGCTGGGCTGGGAGGACATGCGCGCCTATGTCGCCGCCGCCGAAGCCGAAAACCTGCCCGTGATCCTGCAAGCCGGGCCGTCTTGCCGCGCACATACGCCCCTGCCCGTTCTGGGTGCGATGTTCCGTCACCTGGCCGAAGGTGCCTCGGTCCCCGTCGTGGCCCATCTGGACCATGGCTACACCTTCGACGACTGCCGCGCGGCGCTGGACGCGGGCTTTACCTCGCTGATGTTCGACGGCTCCCGCAAGCCGTTGTCGCAGAACATCGACGAGACGGCAGCGGTGGCCGAACTGGCCCATGGCGCGGGCATCTCCTGCGAGGGCGAGATCGGCTTTGTCGGCTATGCCACGGGCGAAGCCTCCGCAGGAACCGACCCGGACGAAGCGGCCCGCTTCGCCAGGGAAACGGGGGTCGACGCCATGGCGATTTCCGTGGGCAACGTGCACCTGCAGCAGGACAAGGAAGGCGGCCTCGACACGGCCCGCATCCGCGCCATCGAGGCGGTGACCGACTTGCCCCTGGTGATCCACGGCGGCTCCGGCGTGCCCCTTGCGCAACGCCGCGACCTGGCGCGCGGAACCGCGATCTGCAAGTTCAACATCGGGACCGAGCTTCGCATGGCCTTTGGCACCGCGCTGCGCGACGCGCTGGCCGCCGACCCGGACGCCTTTGACCGCGTCGCAATCCTCAAACAGACCCACGACCCGCTGGTCGCCGCCACCCGCCGGGTGCTGCGCGGCTTTGGGCCCGCCACATAGGAACAGCCATGATCACCTTCGGCATTCTCGGCTGCGGCCGCATCGGGCGCGTCCACGCCGCCTCACTGGCCCAGACCGACGGCGCACGGATCGGGGCCGTCTCGGACGCCTTCGACAGCGCGGCGCAGGCCCTGTCGCAGGTCACCGGTGCGCCCGCGCGCACGACCGATGAAATCATCGCGGACCCGGCCATCGACGCCATCATCATCGGCACGCCCACCGACACCCACTTCGACATCATCCACGCCGCCGCCCGCGCCGGGAAAGCCATCTTTTGCGAAAAGCCGGTGGACATGTCCGCCGACCGGATCCGTGCCTGCATCGCCGTGGTCGAGGCGGCGGGCGTGCCCTTCATGACGGCCTTCAACCGCCGCTTCGAAACCAATTTCGCGCAGGTCCGCCAGCAGATCGCCGACGGTGCCATCGGCCCGGTCGAAATCGTGACGATCCAGTCGCGCGACCCCGCCCCGCCGCCCATCGGCTATATCCAAAGCTCGGGCGGGCTGTTCCGCGACATGATGATCCACGACCTCGACATGGCGCGGTTCCTGCTGGACGAGGAACCGGTGCAGGTCTTTGCCGTGGGCTCCGCGTTGGTCGACCCGGCCATCGGTGCCGCGGGCGACGTGGATACGGCCGCGGTGACGCTGACCACGGCGTCCGGGCGCATCTGTCAGATCACCAATTCCCGGCGCGCAACCTACGGCTACGACCAACGCGTCGAAGTGCACGGCGCGCGCGGCATGCTGCGGGCGGAAAACGTGCTGGAACACAGCGTGGAACTGGCCACCGAGGCCGGCTTCCGCCGCGCCCCCACGCTGAATTTCTTTCTGGAGCGCTACGCAGGTGCCTACCGCGCGGAACTGGCCCATTTCGTCGCCGCCCTGACCGCGGGAACCGTGCCCAGCCCCTCGATCCACGACGGGTTGCGCGCCCAGTTGCTGGCCGATGCGGCGGCGGAGTCGCTCGCCACCGGACAACCGGTTCAGCTCGCCTGACCGCCCTTCTACGCGCCCCGCAATCTCTGGCCGTGCGACACTGCCGCGCGGCCTAGAGAATGCCCTCGGCGCGAAACGACAGCTCGCGCGCCTTGCCGATGATCAGGTGATCATGCAGCACCAGGCCCAGCACCTGCGCCGCATCGCGAATGGCATAGGTCATGGTGATGTCCGCCTCCGACGGTGTCGGGTCGCCGGACGGATGGTTGTGCACCAGGATCAGCGCCGAGGCATTCAGCTCCAGCGCCCGTTTCACCACCTCGCGCGGGTAGACGGGGACGTGGTCCACCGTGCCCTCGGCCAGTTCCTCGTCCGCGATCAGAACATTCTTGCGATCCAGGTAAAGCGTGCGGAACCGTTCCACTCCCTGATGCGACATCGCCGTCTTGAGGTAGTCGAGCAAGGCATCCCAGGATGACAGAACGGGCCGATGGATGATTTTGGCCCGCGCCATGCGGTGCCCCACCGCCTCCAGGATCTTGAGCTGTTCTATGACCGACTGACCGACGCCCTTTACCTCGGCCAGACGGGCCGGCGGCGCGGCCATGACGCGGTTCAGGTCGCCAAAGGTACGCAGCAACCGCTTGGCCAACCCTTTGGTGTCGCCGCGCGGCAAGGCGCGAAACAGGATCAGCTCCAACAATTCATAATCCGGCATCGCAGCCGCACCGCCCTGCATGAACCGGTCGCGCAAACGCGCGCGATGCTGCAGGCGGTGATCCCTTTCGGGCGTCTGAGCCGCCACCGGGGCAGGGGCGGCGGGCGGCGGAACGGAGACCGCGCCCGAAAACAGATCCTGGGCAGGGGCCTCGGCAAAGGCGGGGGCATCAGGGCGAGTCGTCATGACGCCAATCTGGCAACACGACCGTAAACAATTGGTTAACGCCGTCCTAGCCGAAGGTCGGGTGGAACCGCCCGCCGGGCGACAGGGTGAATATTTCCGCCCCCGTCGCGGTCACACCGATGGAATGCTCGAACTGCGCCGACAGGGATTTGTCGCGGGTCACGGCGGTCCAGTCGTCGGCCAGAACCTTGGTCTCGGGCCGTCCCAGGTTCACCATCGGCTCGATGGTGAAGAACATGCCTTCCTCCAGCACGGCCGCCGTTCCGGGCCGGCCATAGTGCAGGACGTTGGGCGGTGCGTGGAACACCCGGCCCAGCCCGTGACCACAGAAATCGCGCACAACCGACATGCGGTGCGCCTCGGCATAGGCCTGGATCGCAAAGCCCACGTCGCCAAAGGTATTGCCCGGCTTCACCGCTTCGATCCCCTTCATCAGGGCGTCGTGGGTGACCTGGACCAGACGCTCGGCCTTGCGGGGCATCTTGCCTGCGCAATACATCCGGCTGCTGTCGCCAAACCATCCGTCGACGATGGTGGTCACGTCGATGTTCAGGATATCGCCATCCTTGAGCACCTTGTCCCCCGGAATACCGTGGCAGACGACGTGGTTCACGCTGATGCAGCTGGCGTGCTGATAGCCCTTGTAGCCGATCGTGGCCGAGGTCGCGCCCGCCTCCGTCACCCAATCGGTGATCAGCTTGTCGAGGGCCGCTGTCGTGACGCCGGGCACCACATGCTCCGCGATCCGGTCAAGGATTTCGGCGGTCAGGCGACCGGCCTTGTGCATGCCTGCGAAATCCGCCTCCTCATGGATGCGGATGCCGTCCCGTGTCAGTCGCCCCCGATGTTCGTCCACGTCGCTCATCCTTCGCTCACCCTGCGGTTCCGGCCCACATAATACCACGACAGAAAATTATCCACCCGCCAGCGGCAGGGGCCCTTTGGCCCAGATGCCATCGGTCGTGATCCGCGTCGCCAGACAGATCACCTCCACCCCTGCTGCGCGGGCGGCGTCAAAGGCCCCGGCATAGGTCGGGTCGATATCGGCGGCGATGCCGATCCGCGCGCAATCGGTGCGCTGCAACAGCAACAGAACCACGGCGCGGTGGCCCTGTTGCGCCATCGCGGCCAGCTCTTCCATGTGGCGGGCACCGCGGGCGGTCACGCTGTCGGGAAATTCGGCCAGATCACCGGTGCGGCGCAGGGTCACGGCCTTGACCTCCACATAGGTCAGCCCCGCACCCGTCAGCAGGAAATCCACCCGGCTGCCGGTGCCATAGGCGACCTCTGCGCGCACGTCGCCCGACAGGCCGGGGATCTGCCCCGCGCGCAGCGCCTCGCCCACGACACGGTTGGGCAGGCCGGTGTCGACGCAAACCAAGTGCCCCCCGGGCAATTCCGCCAGACGCCAGCCGAATTTCAGCTTCTTTTTCGGATCGTCATTCGGTTCCAGCCAGATGCGCGCGCCGGGGTCGGCCTGCCCGGTCATCGCGCCGGGGTTCGGGCAATGGGCCACCACCACGCGCCCGTCGTCCAACTCCACATCCGCGAGGAACCGCTTGTAGCGGCGGATCAGCGTGGCAGGGACGAGCGGAGTGGCGAAGCGCATGGCCCCGCCCTATACCCTCAACTGAAGGAGACGCCCATGCCCATTCCCGCCCCGACCGGACCGCTCACTCTCTCTGGCGCGGCGTGGCCGCGAACCCAGTCCGAAGGCTGACGCGTCATGACCAATCCAACCGCCGCCATGCTCGTTATCGGGGACGAGATCCTGTCGGGCCGCACCCGTGACGCCAACATGCACCACCTCGCCGGTCAACTGACCGAAGCAGGCATCACCCTGTCGGAAGTGCGCATCGTCTCGGACGACCACGACGCCATCGTCGCGGCCGTACGCGCCCTGTCAGATACCTGGGACAGCGTTTTCACCTCTGGCGGAATCGGGCCGACCCACGACGATATCACGGCGGATGCCATTGGCGCGGCGTTTGGCGCGACGGTCGATGTGCGCGACGATGCCCGCGCCCTGCTCGCCGCCCACTATGCGCGTTCCGGGCAGGAGCTGAACGCAGCACGCCTGCGCATGGCCCGCATTCCCGAAGGGGCCAGCCTGATCGACAATCCCGTGTCGGTCGCGCCGGGCTTTACCCTTGGCAACGTGCACGTCATGGCGGGCGTGCCTTCGGTCTTTCGCGCCATGGTGGCCTCGGTCCTGCCGACACTGACCGGCGGCGCGCCGCTGACGTCCACCTCGACCCGGATCGACCGGGGCGAAGGCGACATCGCGGGGCCGCTGGGCGATCTGGCGGCGGAATATCCGGATCTGTCCATGGGGTCCTATCCGTTCCAGAAAGATGGCAAATACGGTGCCAATATCGTCATCCGCGGTCAGGATGCGGCGCGGGTGACCGAGGCAACCGCCAAGTTGCAGACGCTCTTCGCATGAACGCGGGGCCCCTACCCGACGCACAGGGGATCATGGCGGCCATCCGGGCCAGCTGGCCGCCTTCGGCCTTGGCGACCCTGGGACCGTTCGAATTGCCCGCCGAAACGGTGGGCACGCGCCGCGCGACCTCGGCCAGACTGCGACCGGGGGCGCGCGTGACCGACGCCGACATCGCCGCGGTGGAAACATCGCGCCCCGGAACGATCTTCGGGACGATCGACGGGGTCGAGGATCAGGCCGCCGATCTGTTGGTCGCGCGCGGCTATGGCGCGGGCGGGGTTTCCGACCTGATGGCCGGACCTGTCGCGCCCCTGCTGGGGGACCTGCCACCGGTCAGCGGTTTTGCCCATTGGCCGCCGCTGGAAATCTGCAACAGCCTGTGGGACGACCACGGCAACCCGGCCCCGCGCCGCGCGCCGATGTTCCGTGCGCCGGGTCCCCGCGCCGCTGTTCTGATGCGCGCCGAGGGACGGGCGGCGGGCGCGCTCTATGTCGGTGTGGCCGAGGGGCTGGCCGTGCTGCACCTGGTGCTGACCCTGCCGCAGATGCGCGGCAAGGGCGTGGGCCTGCTGGCCCTGCGCCATGCTGCGACCTGGGCGCAGGCGCAGGGGGCCGACACCCTGGTCCTGCCGGTCGAGGCCGACAACACCGGCGCCATCGCGCTTTACGCCAAGGCGGGCCTCGCCCGACGCGGTGGATACCGCTATTGGTCGAAGGCATGACTGAACAACCCACCGCCCTCGACCTGCCGCAGCTGGACCCCCTGCCGCCCGAGACGCAGCGCTATTTCGACATTTGCGTCGAAAAGCTGGGCTTCGTGCCAAACGTGCTGCGTGCCTATGCCTTCGACATGGACAAGCTGAACGCCTTCACGGCGATGTATAACGACCTGATGCTCGCCCCCTCCGGCCTGTCCAAGCTGGAACGCGAGATGGTCGCCGTCGCCGTTTCCGCCGAAAACCGGTGTTTCTATTGCCTGGTGGCCCACGGGGCCGCCGTGCGGGCCCTGTCCGGCGATCCGGCCCTGGGCGAGATGATCGCGATGAACTACCGCGTGGCCCCCCTGACCGACCGACAGCGGGCGATGCTGGATTTTGCCGTCCTGATGACCAAGGCCTCGGCCACCATCACCGAAGCCGACCGCCAGGCCCTCCGAGACCAGGGCCTGAGCGAGCGGGACATCTTCGATCTGGCCTCCGTCGCGGGGTTCTTCAACATGTCGAACCGGGTGGCCTCGGCCATCGCCATGGCCCCGAACCCAGACTACCACGGCCAGGCCCGGTGATTCGCTGGGCGGCCCTGCTGCTGGCGCTGCCCGCGCAGGCCGCCGACCTGGCGATGCCCTTTCCCGCCGCCCTGACATTCGCCGAGACCGCGCCCCTTGCGCCCTACCGCGTCGCCATCGGCCCCTGGGATGGCACCCTGCCCGCCCAGACGGTCGAAGGTGCCGTGACACGGCAGGTGTGGCAATTGTCGGCCCCCGGCGCCACGCCGCTGCAACTGCTGTCCCCGCTGCGCGATCAACTTCTGGCCCAGGGCTACGACGTGGTCTTCGACTGCGACACGCGCGCCTGCGGCGGTTGGGATTTCCGGTTCGAGATCGACGTCGCCCCCGCGCCCGAGATGTTCGTCGACCTGGCCGCCTTTCGCTACCTGTCGGCGCGGCGGGGCGATGACTGGGTGTCGCTGGTGGTCAGCACCTCTGGCGACCAGGGTTATGTGCAGCAGACCGTCGTGGGGGCACCCGGTTCCGTCGTGCCAATCACCAAAAGCGCGTCCAACGCCCCGCCCCCCCCGGTGCTGACCGCCATGTCCGACGTGGCCATGGCGCTGACGCAGACCGGGCGCGCGGTGCTGTCGGACCTGATTTTCGCCACCGGCTCCACCGACCTGCCCAGCGACAGCTATCCGTCGCTGGAGGGTCTGGCAGACTTTCTGCGCGCCAACCCGCAGGTCACGGTCGCCCTGGTCGGCCATACCGACGCAGAAGGCGGGGCCGAGGGCAACATGGCGATTTCCAACCGCCGCGCCGCCAGCGCCCGTGCCCTGCTGACGGGCCGCTACGGCATTGATCCGGCCCGCATCGACACCCACGGCGTCGGGTTCTTTGCGCCCATGGCCCGCAACGACACCGAAGCCGGACGCGAAGCGAACCGGCGCGTCGAAGTCGTCATCACCTCCACCCCGTAACCCCGCCAAGGATGTCCCATGCCCCCTTTCGACGCAGAGCTGACCGACCGCTTGATCCGCTACTGCGCGATCGACAGCCAGTCCGATCAGGACCGCCCCGGCGCGCCCTCGACCGACTGCCAACACGACATGCTGGACCTGCTCCGGGCAGAGCTGGTGGACATCGGCGCGACTGACGTGGTCAAGACCGACTACGGCACCGTCCTGGCCACGATCCCCGGCACCGTTCCCGGCCCGACCATCGGGTTTCTCGCCCACGTGGACACCGCGCCGCAATTCAATGCCACCGGCGTCAAACCCAGGGTGATCGAGCGCTACAACGGCGGCACCATCACCTACCCGGACGCGCCCGACCTGGCGCTCTCGCCCGAGGCCTTCCCCTATCTGGCCCAGAAGGTCGGGCACGACATCGTCACCGCCTCGGGCCTTACCCTTCTGGGGGCCGACGACAAGGCGGGCATCGCGATCATCATGACCGCCGCACGGCACCTGCTGGAAACCCCCGACCTGCCCCGTCCCCCGATCCGTATCGCCTTCACCCCGGACGAGGAAATCGGGCGCGGCGTGGACGCCCGCCTGCCCGCCGATCTGGGCGTCGATTTCGCCTATACCTTCGACGGCGGCGATCTGGGCGAAATCGTCTACGAGACCTTCTCGGCGGATTTCGCGACCGTCACCGTCACCGGCGTTTCGATCCATCCGGGCGATGCCAAGGACAAGTTGGTCAACGCGATCCATCTGGCGTCCAAGATCGTCGATACCCTGCCCCAGGTCACCCGAACGCCCGAAACGACCGAGGGCCGGGAGGGGTTCCTGCATGCCGTCGACATGAAGGGCGGCTCCTCCGAGATGGTGGTGCGCTTCATCCTGCGCGATTTCGAACGCGACGGGCTGGCGGCCCATGGGGATCTGCTGCGGCAGGTCTGCGACACCATCGCCGCGACCGAACCCCGCGCCCGCATCACCTGCGAGATCACGCCGCAATACCGCAACATGCGCTATTGGCTGGAGGACGACATGACGCCCGTGGATCTGGCCCGCGCCGCGCTGGCCGATCTGACCATCCCCGAGGTGTCGGTCCCGATCCGCGGCGGCACCGACGGGTCGCGTTTGACCGAAATGGGCGTGCCCTGCCCGAACCTGTTCACCGGAATGCAGAACATCCACGGCCCGCTGGAATGGATTTCGGTGCAGGACATGGGCCGCGCGACCGATTTCTGCCTGGGCATCGTGACGCGGGCCGCACGGGGTGAATAGCGCGGAACAGGTCTGATCGACCCGTCTCTGTGCGAATTTTAGGTATGACGCGGATCACCCGTCGATCACCCCCGCATCACCCTTCCAATCTGCCGGACAAAAAAGCGGCCCCCGATCGCTCAGGGGCCGCCTTCTGGCAGGGAACTGTGGGGTGGCTTACCAGTCGGCCGCGCCGCGGTCGCGAAAGCTGTCGACCAGGAAATCGATGAAGGCGCGGACCTTCGGCTGGGTATAGCGACCCGGCGGATAGACCGCGTAGATGCCTTGGGTTTCGGGGGCCAGCCCTTCGATCGCGGGGACGAGTTTCCCCTCCTTGACGGCATCGGCATACAGGAACGAAGGCAGGAACGCGATGCCCAGACCGTTGCAGGCGGCGTTCAACAGGGACTGTCCGTCGTTGACCGTCAGCCACCCAGCGGACCGCACCTGACGCTTCTCGCCCGAGGGTGCCGTCAGCTTCCAGACAGACCCGTTGGCCTGGTTGGAATAGTGCAACAGCTTGTGTTCATTGAGATCGTCGATCCGCTGCGGTCGACCATACTCCTCCAGATAGGCCGGCGAGGCGATCATCTGCTTGTGCGTCTCGGCCAGTTTACGGGCGCGCAGCGAGCTGTCTTCCAGATCCCCGATCCGCACCGCCAGGTCGAACCCTTCGGAGATCAGCTCGACATAGCGGTTGTTCAGAACCATGTTGACCGTGATGTCCGGGAATTCATGCAGAAAGGACCCCAGGATCGGCGACAGGTGATTGACGCCAAAGTCTGTCGCCACCGAGACCCGCAAGACACCCGATGGCGCGCTTTGCATCGCGGTCACCAGGGCATCGGCCTCGCCGGCATCGTTCAGAACACGGCGGGCGCGGTCGTAATAGGCCAGACCGATTTCCGTGGGGCTGACCCGACGGGTCGTCCGGTTCAAAAGCCGCGCCCCAAGGCGCGTTTCCAGCGAGGAGACATGCTTGGAAACAGCGGACTTGGAGATCCCGAGCTTCTTTGCGGCGTCGGTAAACCCACCCTGGTCGACGACCGTGGCGAAGGCTTCCATTTCCGAGAGGCGATCCATTTCAGCAGACCCTTACAACTGTTCAACTTGGGGTCCTTGATGACGGCGGAATGGGGCGAGACCATGCCCCGCTCTGGTCAATCTCGGGATCGTTTAAAGATTGGGCGGATTTGGGAAACGCGGAAACGATCGGTTCAACGGTTTGATTTCAAACATGAAACCATGATCCTGTACGCCTGAAAATGGCGACAATCGGCGCAATTTGCGCCGATTTGCCTTCATTATTCCAAGGCAGTCACAGCGTCGCCGCCAGCCGCGCACCCTGATCGATGGCACGTTTCGCGTCCAGCTCGGCTGCGACATCCGCCCCCCCGATCACGTGACAGGCCACGCCCTCTGCCTGCAACGCATCGGCCAGCGACCGCTCCGGCACCTGGCCTGCGCACAAAACGATGGTGTCCGCCTCGATCAGAGTCAGGCGTTCCCGCGCCTCGCCAAAGCTGACCTCCAGGCCCTCGGACGTGATCCGCTCGTAATTGACCCCCGGCACCATCTTCACCCCCTTCATCTGAAGGCCGGCGCGGTGGATCCAACCGGTCGTCTTGCCCAGCCGTTTGCCCAGCTTCTCGGACTTGCGCTGCAACAGCGTGATCTGGCGCGCCGACGGCTCAGGCTGCGGGCCGTCGGGATCCAGCCCGCCGCGATGATCCGCCGGATCGGCCACGCCCCATTCCTCCAGCCAGGCTGGCAGATCCTCGGTGGTGGACGGGCCTTCGACGTGGGTCAGGAAATCGGCGGTGTCGAACCCGATCCCGCCCGCGCCGACAACGGCCACGCGCGGCCCGACCTTTGCCCCGTCGCGCAGCACGTCGATGTAGGACAGCACGTTCGGTCCGTCCTGCCCCGGAATGCCCGGATCGCGCGGCATGACGCCCGTTGCGATGACAACCTCATCGGCGGTCTTCAGGTCCAGAACCGTCGGGGCCGCGCCCAGCCGCAGGTCGATGCCCGGGTGATCCACCATCCGCGTCATCCAGTCGACCAGACCGACGAACTCTTCCTTGCCGGGAACGACCTTGGCCATGTTCAGCTGTCCGCCCACCCGGTCTGCCTTGTCCCAAAGGGTCACACGATGCCCGCGCCCGGCGGCGATCATGGCGACGGTGCAGCCCGCCGCCCCGGCCCCGACCACCGCGATGTGACGCGGGGCCTCGGTCGTTTCATAGCGCAGCTCCGTCTCATGACAGGCGCGGGGGTTCACCAGGCAGGAGGTCATCTTGCCCCCGAACGTATGGTCCAGACAGGCCTGGTTGCAGGCGATACAGGGCGCGATATCCCCGGCGCGCCCCTCGGCGGCCTTTCGCACGAACTGGCTGTCGGCCAGGAACGGACGGGCCATCGACACCATGTCGGCGCAGCCATCGGCCAGCACGGCCTCGCCCACTTCGGGCGTGTTGATCCGGTTCGACGTGATGATCGGGATGGAAACCGCGCCCATCAACTTTTGCGTCACCCAGGCAAAGGCCCGGCGCGGGACGGAGGTGGCGATCGTGGGAATCCGCGCCTCGTGCCAGCCGATGCCGGTGTTGAGGATCGTGGCGCCCGCCGCCTCGATCTTGCGGGCAAGAGCGACCACCTCGTCCCAGGTTTGTCCCTTGGGGATCAGGTCGATCATCGACAGCCGGTAGATGACGATGAAGTCCGGGCCGACGGCCTCACGGACGCGGCGCACGACCTCGACCGGCAGGCGCTGCCGGTTCTCGACCGAGCCGCCCCAGCGGTCGGTGCGCTTGTTGGTATGCTCGACCAGGAACTGGTTCAGGAAATACCCCTCCGAACCCATGACCTCGACCCCGTCATAGCCCGCCTGCTGCGCCCGCACGGCGGCGGTGACGATGTCGGCGATCTGTTTTTCGATACCGTCCTCGTCCAGCTCCTTTGGCGGAAAGGGAGAGATCGGGGATTTCACCGGCGAGGGGGCCACGCAGTCGGGCGAATAGGCATAGCGCCCGGCGTGCAGGATCTGCATTGCGATCTTGCCGCCCGCGTCATGGACCCGGTCGGTGACGATCCGGTGGTTGGCGATGTCCTGATCCGAGAACAGCCCCGCCGCGCCGGGAAACACCCCGCCTTCGCGGTTGGGGGCCATGCCGCCGGTGACCATCAACGCCACACCGCCCGCAGCACGTTCCGCATAGAAGGTGGCGACGCGGTCCCAATCCTTCGTCTCCTCCAGGCCGGTGTGCATGGAACCCATGAGCACGCGGTTCTTGAGGGTGGTGAAGCCCAGGTCCAGCGGCGCGAGAAGATGGGGATATTGGGTCATGGCGTCCTCCTGCGATCTTTCCTGCGGCGCCACCCGGCCCCTGTCATCCCGAAACGCTGCGTCACGCCCCTGACATGGCAGGCGTCAGATCTCGGCCCGGGGACGACGCGCCAGGGTCAGGTCCTCCAGGCGGAGGTCGTAGTGTTCCGGTGGCGCGAACATCAGGTCCAGCCAGGCGGCCTCCATGCGGGATGGATGCAGATCGTGAAAGCCCAGGTCGAACTCTGCGTGCAGGGTGTCGTCGTGATCCGCATCCGGCTCCATCGCCTCGGTCAGTTTTTCGATGTTCGGACCGTTGCGGATATTCAGCCGCGCATAGACCCGCGCCGCACCCGACGCCGGGCTGCGCAAGGTCACGCGCAGGATATGGGCCCGGCGCATGTTGCGCGCTGCGGTCTGCGGCAGGTCGATGGCCAGCGACAGAAAGCTGCCGCCAAAGTCACGAATGGCGACGGTGACCGCGTGGGGCGCGCTGTCCGATTGGCGGAGGTCGACCTGGGATTGGCTGCAATCGTGAAACAGCCTGACCCCGGAGGTAATGCGCGTGCCATCGGTCACATTGGACAGTTGACCGGACGCCATCGGCGCGGCCCAGGGGGCCGGGCGCCAGGCCCAATCGCACATCGGCGGCTGGGGAATGCCCGACGCCGCATCCGGCAGATCGGGCACGGCCAGGAACGCCACCTCCTGTGCGGCGCGACGGGCGCGCAGCCAGTGGATCAGGGGACGTTCCGGCACCGGAACCTCAGAGGTCCATGTAGATGTGTTCTTCCTGCTTGGCCCCCGGATGGGTGCAGGCCCCGTATTTGGCGGACCCGACAAGCTGTGCGTATTTCCACAGCGCACCCGAGGCGTAGATCGTCTTGCGCGGGCCTTTCCATTCGGCCTTGCGATCTGCCAGCTCCTCGTCGGTCAGGTCGACGGAAATCGTCCCTTCGATGGCGTTGAGCGTGATGACGTCGCCGTTCTTGAGCATCCCGATGGGACCGCCGTGCGCCGCCTCGGGCCCCACGTGACCCACGCAGAAACCGCGCGTCGCGCCGGAAAACCGCCCGTCGGTGATCAGCGCGACCTTCTTGCCCATGCCCTGACCGGACAGCGCAGCAGTGGTCGCCAGCATCTCGCGCATGCCGGGGCCGCCCGCGGGGCCCTCGTTGCGGATCACGATGACCTCGCCTTCTTCGTATTGGCGCGCCTTGACGGCCTCGAAGGCGTCTTCTTCGCATTCGAACACGCGGGCCGGACCGGTGAAGATCTGGTGCTGTGCTTCCATGCCCGCGACCTTCACGATGGCGCCTTCGGGGGCCAGGTTGCCCATCAGGCCCACGACGCCCCCGGTCTTGGTGATCGGGGTTTCGATCGGATAGATGACCTTGCCGTCGGCCTCCCCTTTGACGCGGTCCAGCTCTTCTCCGATGGAGCGGCCGGAGGCGGTGATGCAATCTTCGTGGATCAGGCCGGCCTTGCGCAGTTCCTTCATGACGACAGGCAGGCCGCCTGCCTCGTAAAGGTCCTTGGCGACGTATTGGCCGCCCGGCTTCAGGTCGACGAAATAGGGCGTGTCGCGGAAGATCTCGCAGACGTCCTGCAGGGTGAACTCGATCCCCGCCTCATGGGCGATGGCGGGCAGGTGCAGACCGGCGTTGGTCGACCCACCGGTGCAGGCCACCACGCGGGCCGCGTTTTCCAGCGCCTTGCGGGTGACGACGTCCCGGGCACGGATGTTCTTTTCGATCAGGTTCATCACCGCCTGGCCGGACGCGATGGAGTAGTGATCCCGGCTCTCGTACGGCGCGGGCGCCCCGGAGGAGTTGAACAGAGCCAGGCCAATCGCCTCGGACACGCAGGCCATGGTGTTGGCCGTGAACTGGCCGCCGCAGGCCCCCGCCGAGGGGCAGGCCACCCGTTCCAGAACGTCCAGCGCGGCGTCCGACAGGTTCCCGGCCTGGTGGTTGCCCACCGCCTCGAACATGTCCTGCACGGTCAGGTCGCGGTCGCGGTATTCGGCGGGCACATCGGACCCCGACGGCGCGCGCCCAGGCAGGATGGAACCGCCGTAGATGAAGACCGACGGCGTGTTCAGACGGACCATCGCCATCATCATCCCCGGCAGCGACTTGTCACACCCCGCCAGGCCGACAATCGCGTCATAGCAATGCCCGCGCATCGTCAGCTCGACCGTGTCGGCAATCGCCTCGCGCGAAGCCAGCGAAGACCGCATCCCTTCGTGCCCCATCGCGATGCCGTCGGTGACGGTGATGGTGGTGAATTCGCGGGGCGTGCCGTTGCCCTGCTTGACGCCCAGCTTCACGGCCTGGGCCTGGCGGTTCAGCGCGATGTTACAAGGCGCGGCCTCGTTCCAGCAGGTGGCGACGCCGACCCAAGGCTGATGGATCTCCTCCTCGCCCAGGCCCATGGCGTAGAAATACGACCGGTGCGGTGCACGCGCCGGGCCTTCGGTCACGTGACGCGAGGGCAGTTTGGATTTGTCCGTGGGGCCTTTGAGCATTGTCTCTCTCTCCTGTCCGTCCCGATCGGGGATAGACGCCGGGGCAAGGCCAGACAAGCGCGATTGCCGCAGCGGCCCTTGCTCGCTAGGGTCGGCGCAAAACAAATCGAGGGCATCGAGCATGTGGACCCCCGAATTCGACCAGTTCGTCGCGCCCGCGCGCGACCGTCCCCAGTTGTGGCGCTTGCTGCTGGGGCTTTTGCTGGTGCTGTGCGTCTACGTGATCGGCATCATCGTCCTGCTGGCCTGTGTCTGGGCGGCGGCGGGCAACGCGGGCCTGAACGGCTGGATGCAACGGATCGCCCTGGCCGAAACGCCGACGGCGGTGGTTTTGATGCTGGGCACATTCGCGGGCATGGTCGCGGGCACGGTTCTGGCCGCCCGCCTGCTGCACCGGCGCGGGATCGGCAGCTTGCTGGGCACCGGCACCCTGCGCGGCTTTGGCCTGGGCGGGGTCGCGGCGGCGCTGTTGTTCGCGGCGGTCTTTGCGTTTCTGCCCGCGCCCTACGTCCTGATCCGCAACACACCGACGGATCTGTTCCTGTCGTTCCTGCCCATGGCCCTGATCGGGCTGCTGCTGCAGACGGGTGCCGAAGAGGTGCTGTTTCGTGGCTATCTGCAACAACAGCTGGCGGCGCGGTTCCAGCATCCGCTGATCTGGATGATCCTGCCGTCGGTCGCCTTTGGCCTGCTGCATCTCGACCCCGCGACGGCGGGGGCCAATGCCTGGCTCCTGGTGGGTGCGGCCACCGTCTTTGGCCTGGTGGCCGCGGATCTTACGCGGGTGACCGGGTCCATCGGCATCGCCTGGGGCATCCATTTCGTCAACAACGCGGTCGCGATCCTGTTCGTGGCACTGGACGGGTCGCTGTCCGGCATGGCCCTGTGGAAGACGCCCTTTACCGCGGCCAACACCGAGGTGCTGCGCCCGCTGATCGTGCAGGATGTGATCACGACCGTGATCCTGTGGGCGGTCATCCGGCTGTGGCTGGCGCGGCGGATGAACGGCGCCCCCGCCTGAGCCATCGGCGACGGAATTGCATTCCAGCGGCGCGGGGCCTATCTGCGACCCAACGGCAGCAGGGGCGCACGACATGAACTGGATCTCGAACTACGTCCGACCAAAGATCAACTCTCTGTTCTCGCGCCGCGAAGTGCCCGAGAACCTTTGGACGAAATGCGACGAATGCGGGACCATGCTGTTCCACCGCGAATTGTCGGACAATCTGCGGGTCTGCACCAACTGCGGCCACCACATGCACCTGGCCCCGCGCGACCGGTTCAATGCGCTGTTCGACGGGGGCATCTTTACCGAAGTCAAAGTGCCCCTGCCGATCGAAGATCCCCTGAAGTTCCGCGATCAGAAGAAATACCCGGACCGGCTGCGCGCCGCGCAAAAGGCCAACGATGAGGCCGAGGCGATGCTGGTCGCCGAGGGCGAGATCCACAAGACGCCCGTGGTTGCCGCCGCGCAGGATTTCTCCTTCATGGCCGGATCCATGGGGATGTACGTGGGCAACGCCATCATCGCCGCCGCCGAACGCGCGGTAAAGCTGAAGCGCCCGCTGATCCTGTTTTCCGCCGCAGGCGGTGCCCGCATGCAGGAAGGCATCCTCAGCCTGATGCAGATGCCGCGCACCACCGTTGCGGTCGAGATGCTGAAGGAAGCGGGCCTGCCCTATATCGTCGTGCTGACCCATCCCACGACAGGCGGGGTGACCGCGTCCTATGCGATGCTGGGCGATGTCCAGATCGCAGAGCCGAACGCCCTGATCTGCTTTGCCGGGCCGCGCGTGATCGAACAGACGATCCGCGAAACCCTGCCCGAAGGGTTCCAGCGCGCCGAATACCTGCTGGATCACGGCATGCTGGACCGGGTCACGCCACGGGGTCAGCACCGCGATGAACTGGCCACGATCCTGAGGATGCTGATGGGCCTGGGCCCCGTCGTCCACGGCGATCTGCCGCGTCCGGTCGAAACCACCGTGCCGGACCCCGCGCCCGAGGCCGAGGCCCTGCCGACGCTGGACCCGGGCACCGCGTCCCCCGCGACCAAGACCTGACCGCCCGGCGACCGGCATCCGGCCTTGCAGCCGGATGCCCCGCGCGCGACGTCCCGTCCCGACCCAAGGCACGACATGCAGACCTCCGACGCCATTCTTGACCGCCTGATGGCGCTGCATCCCAAGGTGATCGACCTTGTGCTGGACCGGGTGCACCGGCTTCTGGACGCGCTCGACCATCCCGAAACGCACCTGCCGCCGGTGATCCATATTGCGGGCACCAACGGCAAGGGATCGACCTTGGCCATGATCCGCGCCGGGTTGGAGGGGGCAGGCGACAGCTGCCACGCCTATACCTCGCCGCATCTGGCGCGGTTTCACGAACGCATCCGACTGGCCGGGGACCTGATTGCCGAAGACAGGCTGGCCGAGCTGCTGGCGGAATGCGAGGCGGCGAACGGGGGCGACCCGATCACCTATTTCGAGATCACGACCTGCGCCGCCCTGCTGGCCTTTGCCCGCACCCCCGCCGACTGGACCCTGCTGGAGGTCGGTCTGGGCGGGCGGCTGGATGCGACCAATGTCGTGAACCCCGCGCTGACCGTGATCACGCCGGTCTCGATGGATCACGAAGGGTTTCTGGGCGACACCATCGAAAAGATCGCGGGCGAAAAGGCGGGCATCCTGAAACCCGGCGTGCCCTGCATCGTCGGCCCCCAGGACGAGGCCGCGCTGGAGGTCATCGAATACCGCGCCGCGCGCCTGAACGCCCCGCTGCATATCCACGGGCAGCACTGGCATGTGACCGAGGAAAATGGCGGGTTGGTGTTCCAGGACGAAACCGGGCTGATGGACCTGCCGCCGCCGCGCCTGATCGGCGCGCATCAGGCCCAGAATGCCGGCATGGCCGTGGCCGCCCTGCGTGTCCTGGGCCGGGCCGAAGGCGCGCCCGCCGCGATGCGCAACGCGACCTGGCCCGCGCGGATGCAGCGGCTGTCGACCGGGCCACTGGTCGACGCCGCGGGCGCGGCCGAAGTGTGGCTGGACGGCGGGCACAACCCCGCCGCAGGCATGGCCCTGGCCGAGGCGTTGACCCGCCTGCCGCACCGGCCCCTGCATCTGATCTGCGGCATGCTCAACACCAAGGACGCGCGCGGTTACATGCGCCCCCTGGCGGCCCGTGCAGACCACCTGCACGCCGTGTCCATCCCCGGAGAACCGAACACGCTGAGCGCCGCGCAGACCCGCGCCGAAGCCGAAGCCGCCGGATTGCCCGCCTCGGAGGCCGGATCGGTCGCCGAAGCCATCGCCCGGATCACGTCGGTCGACCCTCAGGCACGGATCCTGATCTGCGGGTCGCTCTATCTGGCCGGGCGGGTCCTGCAACAAAACGGCTGAGGCGGCGTGAACCCCGCCCTACGGCTTGCCCTGCGCGGCGGACACCTCGATAGTCGGGCGATGATCCGCCTGACCCTGATCCTTGCCAGCCTCGCCCCGCCCGCACAGGCCGTGACCCACACCTTTTGTTGGCGGGGTGCCGAAGGGTATCGGATCGAGGGCCACATCACCTATCCTGATAAGGCGCAGGGCTGGCTGATCACGGAAACCACGGTGACGGGGTTCGGGATCACCGGCTGGCGGGGCGACAGCTATCTTGGGCAATGGTCGCTCAAGGATCTCACGCCCGAGACGTCCTGGACGCTGCGGTTCGACAGCCAGACGCTGACCTTCCCCATGGGCGGCTATCGGGAAGACGGAACCTATCAGGCCTGGAACGCCGGTGGCTTCGCAAATGACTGCGGCGATCCCGGCTTTGGGTTCAATGGGGGTAACCGGGCGCAGGATGTCTGCGTCAACGGGATCTTCATCGACGAAAGTGGTGTTCCCGCGGACACACCGCTACGCGTCTCGCCCGATCCGGCAAACCCCTGCGGGCCGCTGCCGATGTCGTCGCTGTCTCGGCGCCGGTCCTCGGTCGGCTAGGCGGCGCGCGCCAGGGGATGTTATCGCCCCGGGGGGCCGGCGGGCTCAGCCGTCCGGGCCCCACCCCTCTGCCTGCATCTCGCGCAGGCGGCTGGCGGTGCGCTCGAACTCGAAGACGTCGCCACCGGACAGGGCCTCTGGCTCTGCCTCGGCGCTGATGATCAGTTTGACCTTCGCCTCATAGAGCGCGTCGATCAGGGTGACGAAGCGACGCGCCTCGTTGCCGTGGGCGCGGTCGAGCCGGGGCACATCGGTCAGGATCAGAACCCGCACCGCGCGGGCCAGCGCCAGGTAATCGCCCGCGCCGAGGGGCTGTCCGCAAAGCTGCGCAAAGGAGGCACGGGCCACGCCAGAGGCGAAATCGTCCAGGCGCACGTCGCGCCCCTTGACCCGCAGCGTCAGTCCCTCGTTCCGACCGCCCGACAGACGCGCCCAGATCTCCTCCAAGGGGCCGCCGCCGACAAAATAGGTGGGATCGCCGCCAATCCGATCCTGACGGTAGTCGCGGGGCGACACCAGTTCGTGCACCAGCATCCGGTCCTTCACCATCTCGATGAACGGCACAAACAGCGCCCGGTTCAGCCCGTCCTTGTACAGATCGTCGGGCACCCGGTTCGAGGTGGTCACCACATGCACCCCGGCGTCAAAGAGCCGCTCGAACAGGCGGCCCACGATCATGGCGTCGGTGATGTCGGTGATCTGCATTTCGTCGAAGCAGAGCACGCGAACCTGATCGATGACGCTGTCGGCAAAGGGGGCCAGGGCGTCGCGCGTGCCGGCCGCGCGGGCCTGATGCATGGCCTCGTGGGCCTCTTGCATGAAGGCGTGGAAATGCACACGGCGGGACGGGACGGGCGCGGCGTCGTGGAACAGGTCCATCAACATGGACTTGCCGCGCCCCACTCCCCCCCAGAGGTAGCAGCCCATCGGCCCCTCGGGTGCCTTGCGACGCCCCAGAAAGCCACGTTTCAGGGGCTGGGCCAACTTGGCGCGGATCGCCTCCAGCGGGACGAGCGCCGCCTCTTGGGCGGCATCGGCGGTCAGCGTGCCATCGGCCACGCGGGCGGCGTATATCTGGGTCAGGGTCATGGCGCGCAACGTCTACAGACCAGATCGGGAAAGGCAATCATGGCGAGGCACCGGCGGGGCTGATCCGGGCGGCGGTGACCGGGACGATTGCGGGCCCGCTGCGACCCGACCGACCGCCGGCGGCGGATCAGGGCCGCCCCGCATCGGCTGCCCCACAAGGCACCTTTGCGCCTGCGCACCGAGTGCAGGCTTGCCTGATCGCCGATCCATGTCACCCTGTTGGCACCAACAGGAGGAGAGACTCATGCGATTGCTACTCGCCCTTACGCTGGCCGCGTCCCCGGCGCTGGCCCAGACCGCGACCGATGCCGTGGCACCCGAGGCCGCGTCCGGTCTGGCCCCCGAGGTCGTGGCCCCCGTCACCGCGCAGACCTGGATGGTCGCCGCCGCCAACCCGCTGGCCGCAGAGGCGGGCGCGCGCGTCCTGCGCGAGGGCGGGTCGGCCGCCGATGCCATGGTCGCGGTGCAGGCCGTTCTGGGCCTGGTAGAGCCGCAGTCCTCGGGCCTGGGTGGCGGCGCCTTCCTGGTCTGGTACGACGCCGAGAGCGGCGAGATCACGACGCTCGACGGTCGCGAGACGGCCCCCATGACCGCCACCCCCCTGCTGTTCCAGAAGGACGGAGAGCCGATGGGCTTCTGGGATGCGGTCGTGGGCGGGCTGTCGGTCGGCACGCCGGGCACGCCCGCCCTGATGGAGGCGGCGCACCGCCGCTGGGGCACCGCCAACTGGGGCAGCCTGTTCGACGAGGCCATCGCCCACGCCGAGGACGGTTTCGCCGTCTCGCCGCGCCTGGCGACTCTGGTCGCGGGCGATATGGACCGGCTGACGGTCGCCCCGGCGACGGCCGCCTACTTCTATCCCGGCGGCACCGCGATCGCCGAGGGCAGCACCCTGACCAACCCCGCCTATGCCGCGACCCTGCGGGCGCTGGCCGCCGAGGGGGCCGCCGCCTTCTATGGCGGAGAGATCGCCGAGGGCATCGTCGGCGCGGTGCGTGGCGCGGCGCAGCCCGGCCAGTTGTCGATGCAGGATCTGGCGGCCTACGAGGTGATCGAGCGGCCCGCGGTCTGCGCCGACTATCGCGGGGCCGAAGTCTGCGGCATGGGGCCGCCATCGTCGGGCGCGCTGACGGTCGGGCAGATCCTGGGGATGATCGAACGCTATGACATCGCCGCCATGGGACCGGATTCGGCGGAGGCCTGGCGGATCATCGGCGACGCCTCGCGCCTCGCCTTCGCGGACCGGGGCCGCTACATGGCCGACAGCGATTTCGTGCCGGTCCCGACCAAGGGCCTGGTCGATCCGGCCTATCTGGCGGACCGTGCGCAGCTGCTGTCCGGAGACGACGCCCTGCCGGAGGTCGCACCCGGTTCACCGCCCTGGGATCACGCCATGCTGCTGGCCGACGACCAGAGCATCGAACTGCCGTCCACGTCCCACATCTCTATCGTGGATGCGGCGGGCAATGCCCTGTCGATGACGACGACGATCGAGAACGGCTTCGGCTCGCGGGTGATGGCACCCGGTGGATTCCTACTGAACAATGAGCTGACGGATTTCTCGTTCCGGTCGCACAGCGACGGCGTTCCCATCGCCAACCGGGTGGAGCCGGGCAAGCGGCCCCGGTCGTCGATGGCCCCCACCATCGTGATGCGCGACGGCGCGCCGGTTCTGGTCGTCGGATCGCCGGGCGGGTCGCGGATCATCGGCTATGTGGCCAAGACCATCGTGGCCCACATGGATTGGGGCATGGACGCGCAACAGGCCGTGGCCCTGCCGCATCTGGTCAACCGGTTCGGCACCTATGACCTGGAGGAAGGGACCGCCGCCGAGGGTCTGGGCATTGCCCTGACCGAGATGGGGTTCGAAACCAGCGTGCGTGGCCTGACGTCGGGTCTGCATGTCATCGCGGTCGGACCCGACGGGTTGTCGGGCGGGGCCGATCCGCGACGGGAAGGTGTCGCCATCGGAGAGTGACCGGCCAGCGGGGGCCAACCCCCGCACCCCCGGCATATTTCCGAAACAAGGAAGGGATCAGGGGGCCGTGCAGTCCCCGCCCTGAAGACAGGCCAGAGCCTGGGTCTTGACCTCGGGCGTGGCGGCAAAGGCGAACTGGCCGCAGGGGCCGGCGGTCAGGACATGGCCGTCGGCCCGTCGCTCCAGAAACAACAGCGTCTCACCACGCGGCAGCCCGCCACACCAGGGCCCGAGGCAGCCGACCTCGACCGCCACATCGAACAGCCTGTAGACGTTGAAACCGGTCCCGCTGGCCAGCACCCCTTCGAACCGGGTCCGCAGGACATGGCCTTGCCGTTGGTTCGGATCGGTCGGATCCGGCGGCGCGGCCTCTCCGGGGAGGGGGGTCAGCATGCCGACGGCCAGGACATAGGTGGCAGGGCTGTCTTGTGCCACGGCAAAGCTGCGCTGCACCGTTGGGGCCAGACAGGACAGGGCCAGCGCAGGGCCGGCAACAAGGATGACAAGACCAGCGGCAAGCAGGGTGCGGATCATTTTAGGGCCTCCGGGACGGGTGATGCCCCGGTTTGGCGTCGCGGGCGCGCGCTAGGCAATAACCGGGATCAAAGCAGGTCGAAACGGCCCAGAACCTTGGCGTAGATGTCGCGCTTGAACGGCACGATAGAGGCCAGAACATCCGGCCCCGGCATCCAGCACCAGCGAGAGAATTCGCGCACATGGTGATCCAGATCGACCGCGTCATCGGGTCCATCATACCTCATGCGATACCAGTGCTGCGTCTGACCGCGATAGCGCCCCTTCCACATCTTGGGTACGATGTCAGGGGGCAGGTCGTAGGGCAGCGGGTCGTCGATCCGGTCCAGCAGGGTGACGGCGCTTGCAGGCAGGCCGGTTTCCTCGGTCAGCTCGCGGTAGGCGGCAGCTTCGGGGGGCTCCCCCTTGTCGATGCCGCCCTGGGGCATCTGCCAGGCACCGGGACGGTCCAGCCGTTCCCCCACCCAGATCAACCCGGCGGGGTTGGTCAGGCAGACGCCCGCGCAGGGACGATAGGGCAGCTTGGCGATATCTTCGGGGGTCATGGGCGTCAAAGGGGGCCTGATGGCCCCCCTCCTGTCATTCTGCGGCGACGTCGATGGCCGACAGGCCTTTGAGGATGTCGATGGCATAGGCCAGTTGATAATCCTCGTCGCGCAACTCGGCGGCCTTTACGGCGGCTTCCTGTTCCTTGCGCACCTGTTCCTGCTGATCTTCGGTCAGGCTGTCGTTCGACAACGACCCGCGCAGCGAGGATTCAGACCGGCGGGGCCGGGCGTTGGTTTCTTCTTCTTCGCCCTCGACGGCGGGGCGGCGGGGCGGCTGCACCACGACAATATCGGGCGAGATGCCAAGCGCCTGGATCGAGCGCCCCGACGGCGTGTAATAGCGCGACGTGGTCAGGCGGATCGCGCCATCCCCCTGCAACGGCATGATCGTCTGGACGGAGCCCTTGCCGAAGCTCTTGGTGCCGACAACCACCGCGCGGCGGTGATCCTGCAAGGCACCTGCCACGATCTCGGAGGCGGAGGCGGAGCCGCCGTTGATCAGAACCACCATCGGCAGCCCCTCGATCACGTCGCCGGCGCGCGCCGCGAACCGGTCACCGTCGGACGCTTCGCGACCACGGGTCGACACGATCTCTCCCTGCTCCAGGAAGGCATCGGCCAGGTCGACGCCCGCATTCAGCAACCCGCCGGGGTTGTTGCGCAGGTCCAGGACGATACCGTTGATCGCCTCCAGCCCGCCGGCCTCTTCCAGTGCGGTTTCCAGACCGGAAAGGACATTGGGCATCGTCTGGTCATTGAAGGTCGAGACGCGCACCACGACGCTGTCGCCTTCCTGACGGACGCGCGCGGCCGTCAGCTTGATGGTATCGCGGGTGATGGTGATGTCGATCGGCTCTTCCAGGCCTTCGCGCACGATGGTCACGACGATGTCGGACCCGATCGGGCCGCGCATCAGTTCGACGGCCTCTTCCAGGGTCAGACCCAAAAGGTTCTCGCCGTCGACTGCGGTGATGAAATCCCCCGCCTCGACGCCCGCCTCGAAGGCCGGGGTGCCGTCCATCGGGGTGATGACCTTGACGTAGCCCTCTTCCTGCGTGACCTCGATGCCGAGACCGCCGAATTCACCCCGCGTATCGACCTGCATGTCCTGAAAATCGCGCGGCGGCAGGAACGACGAATGCGGGTCGAGCGAGGTCAGCATGCCGTTGATCGCGGCCTCGATCAGATCGCCTTCGTCCACGTCCTCGACGTATTGATTGCGAATGCGCTCGAACACGATGCCGAACAGGTCGAGCTGCTCATAGACGTTGGCCTCGTTGCTTTCCTGCGCCAACAGGGGGCCTGCTATCTGCGTGGTGGCCAGGATGCCTGCGACGACGCCACCGACAGCGGCCATTGCGAATTTCTTCATGACGTTTCCCTACTCCTCGGCGAACCACACAGCCGGGTCCACGGGCCTTCCGGCCTCTCTGACTTCCACATAAAGCGTTTCCGTGCGCGATGTTCCACCACCTGCGGCTGCCTGGCGCAGAAAATCGGTGGCATTTGGCGACGTCCCGCCCATCAGGCCCAGCGGCGCACCCGCCACCAGGATCTGTCCTGCCTGAGCGTAGAGCGCATCCAGACCGGCGAAAACCATCATCGCGCCTGGGCGCGGCTCCAACAGGATAACATTTCCGTAATCGAGCAGCGGGCCGCCATAGCGCACCGTCCCGGCGGCTGGGGCGGTGACGATGGCCCCCGGCGCGGTGGCCAGCACAAGCCCGGGGCGCGCGATGCCCGCCGCGTCCGGCTGATTGAACCGCCGCAGCACGGTGCCGCCCACCGGCAGCGGCAGCGGCAGGTCCAGAACCGCCTGGCCCGGCGCAGTGGGCAATTGACCCAGGCCGTCGGCAAAGGCCTCCAGCGTGTCGACCCGGTTGAGCAAGTCGGCAAGCTGCGCGCTGTCCTCCGCCAGACGGCGCGGCAGATCGGTCCGGTCGGCGATTGCCTCCGACAGGGCGATGCGGGCGACCTGAACCCCGTCCAGCCCGGCGCGCAGGCTGTCGGCGGCGGCCTCCTCCAGCAGGCGCAGCTCCTGCAGATCCGTCAGGGCGAACCGCAGGCTGTCGGCCTCGGCCTGCAGTCCGGGCGCGACCTGCGCCAGCATCATCGACGACCGCGCCGTGCCCAAAGCCCCCGAGGGATGCAGCAGCAAAAGCGGCGTGGGTGCCCGTTCCATGTTGCTGAGCACGCCCAGAAGGCGCGCGATTTCTTCTTCGCGGGCGTCCAGATCGGCGGACAGGGCACGTTCGCGGATCGTCACCTGTCGCAGCCCGTCGCGCAGCGCAGCGAGCCCCTCCTCGTAGGCGCGCACGACCGCGGTCAGCGCCGAGACGCGGTCCCGCGCGCTTTGCGCGGTGTCGAGTTGTTCCGCCGCATCCGACAACAGGGTCGCGGCACGGCGCGCGGTCTCTCCGGCGTCTTGTGCGGGGGCTATCCCCACCAGGAGCGCCCAGAAAAGAACCGCCCGCCAGATCATGCGATCAGCGTCTCGCCCGTCATTTCCACGGGCTTTTCGATCCCCATCAGCTGCAGGATGGTCGGGGCCAGATCGGCCAGCCGCCCGTCACGCAGCGACGCGCCTTCGGGCCCCCCATAGAGGATCACAGGAACCGGATTGAGGGTATGGGCGGTATGCGCCTTGCCGGTATCCGGGTTGATCATCGTTTCGCAATTGCCGTGATCGGCGCAGACCACCATGGCCGCGTCCTTGCCGTTCAATGCGTTCAGAACCGCGCCCAGTCCGGCATCCACCGCCTCGCAGGCGGCGGTCGCCGCCTTCAGGTCGCCGGTGTGACCGACCATGTCGGGGTTGGCGAAGTTTACCACGATCAGGTCATAGCCCTTTTCGATGGCGGCAACGAAATGCTCCGTCACCTCCGGGGCGGACATTTCCGGTTGCAGATCGTAGGTCGCGACGTCGGGTGATTTCGGCATGAAGCGGTCTTCGCCCGGCTCCGGCTCTTCCTTGCCACCGTTCAGAAAGAAGGTGACGTGGGGGTATTTCTCGGTCTCGGCCAGATGGAACTGGGTCTTGCCCTGTTCCGCCACCCAATGCCCCAGGGTGTTGTCCACTGTTTTCTTGGGAAACACCGTCGTCATGAAGGCATCGTGCCGGGTCGAATAATCCACCATTCCCAACATGTGCAGGGCCGGGCGATCCTTGGTGTCGAACCCGTCGAAGCCGGGCTCGGCCAGGGCGGACAGGATTTCCCGCGCACGGTCGGCGCGGAAGTTCAGACAGAAAACGCCGTCGCCGTCGTTCATCCCTTCGTAGTCGCCGATGACAGTCGGCTGAATGAATTCATCGTTCTCGTCGCGCGCGCGCGCGGCCTCAACGGCGGCCTCGGGGGTGTCCACATGTTCCCCTTCGCCCCAGACCATTCCGGCCCAGGCGCGTTGCACCCGATCCCAGCGGTTGTCACGGTCCATGGCAAAATAGCGCCCCGTTACCGTGCCCACGCGCACGCCGTCCGGCAGGTCGGCCATCAGCGTCTCGATATATCCCTCGGCAGAGCGGGGCGCGACGTCGCGCCCGTCGGTCACCGCATGCAAGACGACAGGCACGCCCGCAGCGGCGACGGCACGGCAGGCCGCCAGGACATGGGTGATGTGCCCATGGACACCGCCGTCCGAGACGACACCGATCAGATGCGCCGTGGTGCCGGTGTCGCGCAACGTCGCGATCCAGTCGGTCAACGCCGGTTCATCCTTGAAGCTGTCGGTCGCGACCGCGTGGTCGATCAGGCCCAGGTCCATGCGCACGACCCGGCCTGCACCGATGTTCATGTGGCCGACCTCGGAATTGCCCATCTGCCCCTCGGGCAGGCCCACGTCGGGGCCATAGGTGACAAGCGTCGCATTCGGACATTCGGCCATGAGCCGGTCGAAATTCGGTGTGTTCGCGCAATCCGGGGCGGATTGTTCCGGTCGGTCGGAAATGCCCCAACCGTCGAGAATGCACAGGATGACGGGTTTCTTCTGCATGGGACCTCCGGTCGCTGTCGGGCTGCTTTTACGGCGCAGTCACGCGCGATGGTAGGGGGTGCCGGCCAGGATGCTGGCCGCGCGGTAGAGTTGTTCGGCCACCATGACCCGCACCAACATATGCGGCCAGACCATCGCGCCAAAACTGATGGCCAGATCGGCGCGGTCGCGCAGCCCCTGTGACAGACCATCGGCCCCGCCGATGACAAAGGCCACGTCCCGCGCCTGATCGCGCCAATCACCAATCCGCTGGGCCAGTTGCGGAGAGGTCAGGGTCGCGCCCCGTTCGTCCAGGATGATGACGGCGGCACCGTCGGGCAAGGCGCGGTCGATTGCTTCGGCCTCGGTCAGGGATCCGCGCGCCTCGACTTCCTGCACGCTCAGGGGCGGCAAGCCCAGGCCGCGTCCGGTCTTGGCGAAACGATCAAGGTAGTCGTCGACAAGCGCCTTTTCCGGCCCCTTGCGAAGCCGGCCAACGGCCACCAGCGTCAGCTTCATTCAGTTGGGGCGGGGGGCCGCGTCGGACGGGTCCTGCCACATCTTTTCAAGCTGATAGAATTCCCGCACTTCGGGGCGGAAGATATGCACGATGACGTCGCCCGCATCCAAGAGAACCCAGTCGCCCTGGCCCTTGCCCTCGGTCCGGGCGGCACGGCCCAGGACACCCTTGAGGCGTTCGGACAGCTTTTCGGAGATCGCCGCGACCTGGCGCGACGACCGACCCGAACAGACGACCATCCAGTCGGCCACCGAGGATTTGCCGCGCAGGTCGATCTGCACGACGTCTTCGGCTTTGTCGTCGTCAAGGGATTTCAGGATGAGCGCGAGGATCTCGTCGCTCCGGTCGGCGCCTTGGCGCCCTGTGGTGGCGGCGGACTGGGCCGCGATGGTGTCGGCAGACAGTGTCTGTTCCTCCGTCAAGGGGATAGCCCGCCACGTGCGGACCAATGGGATCAGGTTACCATCGGAGCTATCCTCGGGCAACGTTTCACAGCGCACATGGGGATTCCCGCCGACGGGGTCAATGCCGGGAACGGGTCAGCATCGTCGCAGGGGCACGACAGGCGCGCCTCGGGCAAGTCGCGCGCCGCACCATGTCGCAGGCCCGGCAGCATCAAGACGACACCGCCTGACCGGACGCCCGTCCCGCTGCCAGGCCCCGCAATGACAGACTGACACAACGCGTTTCCGACCGGAAGGCCGCGGAAGGTCAGGCCGACCGCGACCCGATCCGTTTGCGACATAGGTCCGGCTGTTCGACCCCTTTGCGGGGCGCAGTCCGACAGCAACGACCGGCGTCACGAACATGATGGGGCAAATATGTCGCCCGGCTGTCGGTGGCGATCTTAAAACATGCGGAGATGAACCATGATCTCCTCCACGCTCTCGCCCATGCCTGCGCTGGCCTGTTCGGTCTGCTCGGCCAGGGCCTTGATCTCTTCTGCGATGACACCGAAGGCGCGGCCATGGTCACCCGCGCGCGCGGCTTCGACGCGGGCGTTGAGCGAGATAAGCCGGACCGTCCGCGCGATTTCCTCGATCGTGGCACGTGACGCGGTGGCGCGATCCCGTGCCTTGCCGGCCCTACGAAAGAGAACAAGGCGGACCTCATCGCGGGCCCGTCTCAGGCGATCCTCCAGGTCGAGGACCGCGGGATGAAACGGATCGTAGAGCGTCAGGCCGATCCGGTCGAAATCCGAACCATCGAGGCGACCGGCCTGCGCCCGCGCCAACACGTCGGCCACGACATCCATGAACACCCGCACCCCTTCGATGGTCTTGTGGTCATCGGCCTCGGCACGGTCCAGAACGTCCGGCACCACGGGATTCAACGTGTCCAAGGTGCGAAACGTCCCGAGGATATCGTTAATCGACCGGAGCCCCCGAAGCGCATCCTCCATCGCCCAGACCGCGCGTTCCTTGAGCAAGGGATCGCGGGTGACCAACCGCCCGCCGACCGTATTCGACACCCTGATCGCATGAACCCGCAACAGGAGCGGCAGCCCCGTCGTCGCATTGAGCGCCGCCGAGGCATTGCCCTCGCCGAACAGTTCGTCGGGCATGTGGGAATGAAAGTAAGGCGGGGTCCTGGCCATGCCCGAGCGCTACCAAGACAGCGTGAAAAATCCCCTAAGACGCGCCGTCGTCCAACGTCTTTTCGTCCAGCACGCGTACCTCGCGCTGTGGGAAGGGGATCGAGATGTCGTTTTCCTGAAACGCATCCCACAAAGCCAGATAGACATTGCCCCGGATGTTGGTCAGCCCACCGGTCGGATCGGAAATCCAGAACCGCAGGATGTAATCCACCGACGAATCGCCAAAGCCCACGATGTGGCACACCGGCGGCTTGATCTTCAGCACCCGATCGGTCCCCGCCGCGGCCCCGATGGCGATCTTGCGGACCAGATGCGGATCGTCACCATAGGCCGTGCCGAAAAAGATATCGAGCCGCACAAAGCTGTTGGAATGGGACCAGTTCACAACCTGCCCGGTGATCAGATCCTCGTTCGGAATCAGGTATTCCTTGCCGTCGCGCGTCGTGATCGAGACATAGCGCGCGGTCAGCGTGGTGACCCAACCGAACGTCTCGCCCAGCGAAATCACGTCGCCGGGTTTGATCGACTTGTCGAGCAGGATGATCACGCCGGACACCAGATTCGACACCACCTTCTGCAGGCCGAACCCCAGCCCCACGCCGATGGCACCCGACAGAACGGCCAGGCCTGTCAGATCGAAACCCACGGTTTTGAGCCCGATGAAGAAGGCACCGGTATACAGAACGATCTGGATCACCTTGACGACCAGAACCCGCATCGACGGGCTGATGTCTTCGTTCCGTGAAATCCGGGCCGAGGTCGTCGCCGACACGAACCGCGCGCCAGTGAACAGGACGCCGATCACGATAAACGCGGTGATGACCCCCAACAGGGAAATCCGGGCCTCGCCCAGTTGCAGCGACAACGCGTCCAGCCCCTGCTGGACCTCGTCCAGCAGACCCAGGTAGAACAGCGTCACCCAGATCCACAGGCCCCAGTTGACGATCTTGCGCAGGAACGGATTGCGCACCAGGCGCGCGACAAAGCTGACCGCCATCCAGGCGGTGCCGATGGTCGCGGCGAGACCTACGTAATAGCTCCAGGATGGGAACCGGAAGATCTGCTGCATCGCCCCGAAGGCCGCCCAGGCCAGCGCCGCAAAGATGATCAGACCCAGACGATTGCGCAGGATGACCAGCGCCCGAAGCTGCCATTTTGGCCGACCGGTCTGACTGCGCATCCAGGCCGTCATCCGATCCGCCGCCCAACGCTTCAAAAGCCAGGTCATGACGACCAGCGCCAGCACGATACCCACCTGCCACAGCGCACGTGGCCGCAGCAGGCCGGTCAGAAACGTCTGGGCCTGCGTCCAGAGCACGACAAGCTCTTCTCGCATGGCGAGGGTTTCGAGGATGGTCTCTTCCATATGCCTCTATGGGCCGGTTTGACGGCGCGGGGCAACGGGGACGACACGCCATGCAGGCCAAGCCTTGCGGGTTGCATCCGGGCCGCGTATCCCCTCGGCCATGAAACGCGTGCACGACCTCAGCGATCATGCCTTCCTGCCCTGGCGGTTCTTCGGGCGCGCCCATGGGGCGACGGCGCGGGGCTGACCGCTCCCCGTTCGCCCTTCCTGACAGACACCCCTCCGCGAGGATTCGCACATGACCGGCAAGACACTTTACGACAAGATCTGGGACGCCCACGTCGCCCACGAGGCCGAGGACGGCACCTGCCTTCTGTATATCGACCGCCATCTGGTGCACGAAGTCACCAGCCCCCAGGCCTTTGAAGGGCTGCGGATGACCGGTCGTACCGTGCGCGCACCCGAAAAGACCATTGCCGTGCCCGACCACAACGTCCCCACGACGCTGGACCGCGCCAATGCCGCGACCATGACCGAGGACAGCCGCATCCAAGTCGAGGCGCTGGACAAGAACGCCAAGGAATTCGGCGTGCATTACTATCCCGTGTCGGACGTCCGGCAGGGCATCGTGCACATCGTCGGCCCCGAACAGGGCTGGACCCTGCCCGGCATGACCGTCGTTTGCGGCGACTCGCATACGGCGACGCATGGTGCCTTTGGCGCGCTGGCCCACGGGATCGGCACGTCCGAGGTGGAACACGTGCTGGCCACCCAGACCCTGATCCAGAAGAAGTCCAAGAACATGAAGGTGGAAATCACGGGCAAGCTGCGCCCGGGTGTCACCGCCAAGGACATCACCCTGTCGGTGATCGGCAAGACCGGCACCGCGGGCGGCACCGGATACGTCATCGAATACTGCGGCGAAGCGATCCGCGACCTGTCGATGGAAGGCCGCATGACGGTCTGCAACATGGCCATCGAGGGCGGCGCGCGCGCCGGTCTGATCGCGCCGGACGAGAAGACCTACGAATACTGCATGGGCCGCCCCCACGCGCCCAAGGGTGCCCAGTGGGAAGCCGCCCTGGATTGGTGGAAGACGCTTTATTCCGACGACGACGCGGCCTGGGACATGGTCGTGACCATCGCCGCCGAAGACATCGCGCCGGTCGTGACCTGGGGCACCTCGCCCGAGGACGTGCTGCCAATCACCGCCACCGTCCCCGCCCCGTCCGATTTCAAGGGCGGCAAGGTCGACGCGGCAAAGCGGTCGCTCGACTACATGGGCCTGACGCCGGGCACCCCCCTGTCCGAGGTCGCGATCGACACCGTCTTCATCGGGTCCTGCACCAACGGCCGGATCGAGGATCTGCGCGCGGCCGCCGCAATCCTGAAGGGCAAGAAGATCAAGGACGGCATGCGCGCCATGGTCGTGCCGGGGTCGGGCCTGGTCCGCGCCCAGGCCGAGGAAGAGGGCCTGGCCGATATCTTCAAGGAGGCCGGGTTTGAATGGCGCCTGGCCGGATGTTCCATGTGCCTGGCCATGAACCCGGACCAACTGGCGCCCGGCGAACGCTGCGCCGCCACCTCGAACCGAAATTTCGAGGGCCGCCAGGGCAAGGGCGGGCGCACGCACCTGATGTCACCGGCGATGGCGGCTGCGGCTGCCGTGACCGGCAAGCTGACGGATGTGCGCGAGCTGATGTAAGCGCCAACCTCTCTTGGAACGACAAAGGGCGGCCCCTCGGGACCGCCCTTTTGCTTTGCGTGGGCGCGATCAGTTCGCGGCGACGACAATCGGGCGCAGCAAGCTGCCGAGCAGGACAAAGTCACCCACTGCATCGCAAGCAGGCATCGTCATCGACAGCTCCTGCGTGTCGGAGCCCGCGCCCGGCCCGGTCTGGATCGTGCCGCCATGGACGGTCTGATCGCAGTTCGCGACAGTCACGGGCGCTTCGATGCTGATCTCGGCCTCCAGGCCCTGCGGCACGGTGTAGACGAGCGCCATATACGCGTTGTCCAACCCGTCGTCGCCCAGGGACGTCAGAAAGCCGCCGTTGCCCGACAGGGCATGTGCAATCGTGCGGGGTGTCTCGGGCGAGACGTGACCGGGGTCGCCATAGGTGCCGCCCCCCTCGAAGGCATGAAGCTCCAGCCCGGCCATACCCTGCCAATGCAGGATCGCGCGGTGATACATGGCGAAATCGACGGCCTCGGTCTGGACCGTGACCGGATCGCGATCGGTCACCAGGACGGACACGGCAGGCATAGCCGACAGCGCGGGCAATTCGACCGTGGTCTTTCCATCGGGCCCCAGGGCCACGGCGATCTGCAGGTCGGATTGCAACACATCCACCCGCGCCCCACCGTCGCACGGAGCAGAGATGTCGATCGCCACGGTGGCAGCGGCCAACGGCATCGCCTGGACGGAGACCTTGCACGGCCCCTCGCCCGCGACCGCCTGCGTGTCCCGCAAGCCAGACAGCTTGCGGATCGGCGCGGGGGCAAGTTCGGCATCGGGCATGGCATCGGACGGCATCGCGGGCAGAACATCGTCCGTGATCCGCACCTCGGCCACATCCATACGGACAGCGGCGGTAGCGGGCGCATCCACCAGACCCATGGTTGTCTGTGCAACGCTGGCAGACAGCTGCGCGTTGGCCGCATCGGTCACATTGGTCAAGCTGGAGGCGACGTCCTGCGTGCTGACGGAGCCGAGCAGTTTCAGGCCCAGGAACGCCCCGCCGATCACCAGCGCGACAAGCGCCCCACGGCGTCGCGCGGCAGGCGTGCGATACTTGGCCGGGATGCGCGACCGGGCCATGGCCAGGCGCATACGGCCACGTTCGATACCATCCTGCGCACGCTGTTTCAGCGCGTCGATGGGGGTGGCCTTGGGGCCGCTCTGGTCTTGGTCACTCATCATCACCGTCCTCACGAAACACGTCGTTTCCGGAACCATGCCAATTAATTCGGGCGATTCTGGGGTGCGGTTCCGCCAAGATACGGGTGATTTGGTGTAGATTGCGTTACGCCCCGGACCGATCTGTTCGGTCCGGGGCGTCTATTTACCGACGATTTGGGACGGTTCGGGGACGATCAATAGGCCCCGTGGCAATGCTTGAACTTCTTGCCGGATCCACAGGGACAGGTGTCGTTGCGACCCGGGTTGCCCCATGTGGTCGGATCATCCTCGACGAAACCTTCTGCCGGTGCGCCCTGCGCCGGGGCGGGTTCTGCTGCGGCCGGAACCGGTTGGGCCGCAGCGGCGGCGGCGCGTTGCTGGGCGACCATCTGCTCCAGCATGGCCTTCCGCTCCTCCTCCGAGAGGGGGCGGATCTGCGCCAGCTTCTTGGTCACCTCGGACCGCAGGCTGTCCAGCATGCTTTCGAACAGCTGAAAGCCCTCGGTCTTGTATTCGTTCAGCGGGTCGCGCTGCGCATAGCCACGGAAGCCCACGACCGAGCGCAGGTGTTCCAGTGTCAGCAGATGCTCGCGCCACTTGGCGTCGATGGTCTGCAGCAGGACCTGCTTTTCGATCTGGCGCATCTGCTCGTCGCCGAAGGCCTCGGCCTTTTCAGCCATCAGCTTGTCGGTCGCCTCATAGAGCCGTTCGCGCACCACGTCCTGATCGACGCCGTCCTCTTCGGCCCAGGCGATGATCGGCTCGTCCAGACCCAGAACCTCGATGCAGGCGGCATAAAGCCCCTCGGCGTTCCACTGGTCGGCATAGCTGCGCGGGGGCAGGAACTGATCGACAAGATCGTCGACGACCTGATGGCGCATATCCTGGGCAATCTCGCCGATTTCCTCGGCGTCCATGATCTCCAGCCGTTGTTCGAACACGGCCTTGCGCTGATCGTTCATGACGTCATCGAACTTGAGCAGCTGTTTGCGCACGTCGAAGTTGCGGCCCTCGACCTTGGCCTGGGCGCGTTCCAGCGACTTGTTCACCCAAGGATGGATGATCGCCTCGCCTTCCTTCATGCCCAGCGTGCTCAGCACCTTTTCCAGACGCTCGGACCCAAAGATTCGCATCAGATCGTCTTCCAGCGACAGGAAGAAGACCGACCGCCCCGGATCGCCCTGACGGCCTGACCGGCCGCGCAACTGATTGTCGATGCGGCGGCTTTCGTGGCGCTCGGTGGCCAGAACGAACAAGCCGCCAGCGTCCAGAACCTTTTTCTTGTCGGCGGCGACCTCCGCTTCGATCCGGGTGCGGACCTCTTCGGGGTCGGCCTCGGGCGTTTCGGCAAGGGCCTGCAACACCCGCATCTCGACGTTGCCGCCCAGTTGGATGTCGGTGCCGCGACCGGCCATGTTGGTGGCGATGGTCACCGCGCCGGGCTTGCCCGCATCGGCGATGATCTGGGCCTCCTGCTCGTGCAGGCGGGCGTTCAGGACATTGTGCGCGACGCCTTCCTTGTTCAGCATCTGGCTCAGCATCTCGGACTTTTCGATCGAAGTCGTGCCGACCAGAACCGGCTGCCCCTTGGCGTGGGCCTCCTTTATCTCGCCCACCACGGCCGCGTATTTTTCAAGGGCCGTGCGATAGACCTGATCGTGCTCATCCTCGCGGGCGACGGGGCGGTTGGTCGGAACCTCGACCACGCCCAACCCATAGATGGAGCCGAACTCCTCCGCCTCGGTGGCCGCCGTGCCGGTCATGCCCGACAACTTGCCATAGAGGCGGAAATAATTCTGGAACGTGACCGAAGCCAGCGTCACGTTCTCTGGTTTGATCGACACGCCTTCCTTGGCCTCGATCGCCTGATGCAACCCGTCGGACAGACGACGTCCGGGCATCATCCGGCCCGAGAATTCGTCGATCAGAACGACCTCGTCGTCGCGCACGATGTAATTCTGGTCCTTGGCAAACAACTTGTGCGCCCGCAGCCCCTGATTGACGTGGTGCACGATGGTCGTCGACTCGGGATCATAGAGCGACTGATCGTCAGGCAGGATGCCCGCAATGTGCAGCCGTTGCTCCAGGAATTCGTTGCCCTCGTCGGTAAAGGTCACCGACTTGGCCTTTTCGTCCAGGGTGAAATGGTCGTCCGTGATCTCGGGGATCAGGCGGTCGATGGTGTTATACAACTCCGAGCGGTCCTGCGAGGGACCCGAGATGATCAGCGGCGTGCGCGCCTCGTCGATCAGGATCGAATCGACCTCATCCACGATCGCGTAGTTGTGACCGCGCTGCATCATGTCCTTTTTCGACGACCGCATGTTGTCGCGCAGATAGTCGAATCCCAACTCGTTATTGGTCGCATAGGTGATGTCGGCGGCATAGGCGGCGCGCTTTTCCTCGTCGTCCTGCTGCGGGACGACGACGCCGGTGGTCAGGCCCAGCGCGGCATAGACCTTGCCCATCCATTCCGCATCGCGGCGCGCCAGGTAATCGTTGACGGTGACGATATGCACGCCCTTGCCCGACAGGGCGTTCAGATAGGCCGGGAAGGTGGCGACCAGGGTCTTGCCCTCGCCGGTCTTCATCTCGGCGATGTTGCCTTCGTGCAGAAAGATCCCGCCCAGCAGCTGCGTATCGAACGCCCGCAGGCCCAGCGCGCGACGCGCGGCCTCGCGGCAGTTGGCAAAGGCCTCCGGCAGCAGGGCGTCCAGGCTTTCGCCGGACATGGCGCGTTTCGCCAGCGCCTCGGTCCGGTCCTTGATGCCGTCGTCCGAGAGCGCCGTGAACTCTGCCTCCAGCGCGTTGATCTTTTCGACGGTCTTGAGCGTCGATTTCACTTTGCGGTCATTCGGCGTTCCGAAGACCTTCTTGGCGATACCACCGAGTCCGAGCATGTGCGTCCCTGTCCTCGCGCCCTTGCCGTGCGTCCCGGTGCCCCATATCACTCCGGGGAAGAACGCGGCGGCCCCGTTCGGGGGCGCGGTGAAAATTTGCCTCTAGCGCACTTAAGTCCGGCCCCTGAGGGTGTCAACGAAGGCCCCGGCGGACAACGTGGAATGAACGGCACCTGATGCCGGAAAGGACCGACTTGATGAAACGACTTCTGACCGGCGCCGCGATGGCCCTCGTGTTGGCTGCCCCTGCCGGGGCGCAGGATGCCTCGACAGTGCTGGCCATTGTGAACGGGACCGACATCACCCTGGGCAACCTGATCGCCATGCGCGAACGCCTGCCCGCCCAATACCAGCAGCTGCCGGACCAAACGCTCTATGATGGCATGCTGGAGCAGTTGATCCAGCAGCAGGTCCTGGCCGACGCCGCCCGCGCCGACCTGACGCGTGCCGACGAAATCGGGCTGGAAAATGAAACCCGGGCCTTCCTGGCCGGACGCATCATCGACCGCGCTGCCGGGCAGGAAATCTCTGATGATGCCCTGCAAGCCGCCTACGAGGCGGAGTTCGGCGGAGCCGACCCCGAAACCGAATACAACGCCAGCCACATCCTGGTCGAAACCGAGGAAGAGGCGCAGGCCCTGGTCACGCAGCTGACCGAGGGAGCCGATTTCGCGGAACTGGCGCGGGACAAATCGACCGGTCCGTCCGGCCCCAATGGCGGCCAGCTTGGCTGGTTCGGCGAAGGCATGATGGTGCCGGAGTTCGAGACCGCCGTGAAGGACCTCAATTCGGGCGATGTGTCCGACCCCGTGCAGACGCAATTCGGCTGGCACGTGATCAAGCTGAACGAGACCCGGCAAAAAGACGCGCCGCCCCTGGATCAGGTCCGCGACGGCCTGGTCCAGGCGTTGCAGACGGCCGCCGTCGACGCGGAAGTCGACCGGCTGACCACCGAAGCCACGATCGAGCGGTCCGAAATCAAGCCGGACGCCGCGCTGATCCGCAACACTGATCTTCTGTCGGAGTAGGGGCATGGGCAAGGACGGGAAGAAGAAAGCCAAGGACGCGCCGAAGTCGGACAAGGCAGCCAAGAAAAAGGCCGCCAAAAGCGCTACAACGACGCCCCCATCCGACAAGGAGAAACCCAAGGTGAAAAAGGCCGACCTGTTGGCCCGCATCGCCGAGCTGGAGGCGCAGCTGACGGCCCCCAAGGGCCCGCTGGTATCGCCCCTTGCCCCCGACTTCCCTGACTTGCCCACAATCGACGGTGTCCGCTTTGCCACGGCGCAGGCGGGCATCAAATACAAGGGCCGGACCGATCTGATGCTGGCCGATCTGGCCCCCGGCACCGCCATCGCCGGCGTCTTTACCCGGTCGGCGACGCGGTCCGGTGCGGTGCTTGATTGCCAAGCCAAGTTGAAAGCGCCCCGTACGTCCGGCGGCTGGGCGATCCTGGTCAACTCCGGCAACGCCAATGCCTTTACCGGCACCGCCGGGATGGAGGCCGTGGCCGCCGTCAGCCACGGTGTCAGCCAGGCGCTCGGCTTGCCGCCGGGGCGTGTCCTGACGGCCTCGACCGGCGTGATTGGCCAACCCCTTCCGCACGCCCGCATCACCGAAGCGCTGGACGGCCTGTCCAACACGCTCAGCCCGGACGGCATGGCCACGGCGGCCCGCGCCATCATGACGACGGACACCTTCCCCAAAGGCAGCACGCGGACCGTCGATCTGGACGGAACGACCGTGACCATTGCAGGTATCGCCAAGGGATCCGGCATGATCGCGCCGGACATGGCGACGATGCTGTCCTACGTCTTTACCGACGCCAAGGTATCGGACCGGGCCTTGCAGACCATGCTGTCGGACCTGACGAAATCGACCTTCAACGCGATTACCGTCGACAGCGATACCTCGACCTCCGACTCGCTTGTGGTCGCCGCCACCGGCAAGGCGGGGAATGCCGAAATCACATCGGCACGCACCCGCAGCGGCCGCGCCTTCAAGGAGGCCCTGGCAGAGGTGCTCAAGGATCTGGCCATCCAGATTGCGATGGACGGCGAAGGGGCGACCAAACTGGTCGAGGTGCAGGTCACCGGTGCCGCCAACGCATTGGACGCCCGCCGCGTCGCCTCGGCCATCGCGAATTCGCCGCTGGTCAAGACGGCCATCGCCGGTGAAGATCCGAACTGGGGCCGCGTGGTCATGGCTGTCGGCAAATCGGGCGCCCGCGCGGACCGCGACAAGCTGCGGATCTCCTTCGGGGATATTCTGGTCGCCGAAAACGGTCAGATCGCAGAAAGCTACACCGAAGCCGCCGGCGCCGCCTACATGACCCGCGACCGGATCCTGCTGTCGGTCGATCTGGGCCTGGGCACTGCGACGGACACGATGTGGACCTGCGACATGACCTATCGCTACATCGAGATCAACGCAGACTACCGGTCCTGATGCGATGACCAAACCTGTTGTTCTGGTATCTGCCGTGGCCCTGGTGGATGCGGACGGTCGCGTTCTGCTGGCCCAACGCCCCGAGGGAAAATCCATGGCCGGTCTCTGGGAATTTCCCGGCGGCAAGGTCGAA
This sequence comes from Jannaschia sp. M317, assembly GCF_025141175.1. NCBI lineage: Bacteria > Pseudomonadati > Pseudomonadota > Alphaproteobacteria > Rhodobacterales > Roseobacteraceae > Jannaschia > Jannaschia sp. M317. The sequence continues at coordinate 497,747 of NZ_CP081155.1, forward strand.
CCCGGCGAGACGCCCGAGCAGGCACTCATCCGGGAGTTGCACGAGGAATTGGGGATCGAGACCTGGGAAAGCTGTCTCGCCCCCCTCACCTTCGCGTCGCACAGCTACGATTCGTTCCATCTGCTCATGCCGCTCTTTGTCTGTCGCAAGTGGGGCGGCCAGGTGACGTCGCGCGAAAATCAGGCATTCGCATGGGTTCGCACAAATGATTTGCGGTCCTATCCGATGCCCGCCGCAGACTTGCCATTAATTCCACATTTGAGGGACTGGTTGTAACTTTCTAACAACTGTTTCCTGATCGCAAAAATTTGTGTCACTTAGAGGGGTGACGCGGGCCGAAAATGTCATATTTATGAATGACACTCACAGCCAGTCGGAGGAAACTGGATGCTACGTACGGTCACTATCGGGAACCACCTCTCTATTCAGGGTGTGTTCGTCCAACTTCTGAAAAACGGTCTGATGCAGGTTCGCGTCGGCGATCGGACCGTAACAGGTCGGCCCATCGGATAAGGTTGCCTGACGGCCAACGGAAATAAGTGTGCACAACTTTGGCGGGTATCGGAACACTCACACGAACCGACCAGCCAGCATTTCCCAAGGTCCGCAACCAAGCCGAATGATCCAGTCTGTGACGAGCGCCACCTTTTCAGGTGGCGCTTGGTCTTTTCAGGCCTTGGGCGACAGCCAACCTGACAGGTTTTCCCGAACGATATCGGCCAGGGCGTCCATATGGGCGTCGTCGTCATTCAGGCAGGGAATATAGAGAAACTCTTCCCCGCCGCCTTCCTCAAAGCTTTCCTTGATCTCTTCGTTGATCTCTTCGAGCGTCTCGATGCAGTCGGCACTGAACGCGGGCGCGATCACCGCGATGTTGGTCTTGCCTTCCTCGGAGGCGAGACGCGCGACCTCTTCGACGGTATAGGGCTGCAGCCATTCCTCCGGCCCGAACTTCGACTGAAAGGTCGTCACGATCTCGGTCTTGTCCCAGCCTAGCCGTTCACGCAGCAGGCGCGTCGTTTTCTGGCACTGGCAATGGTAGGGATCACCTTCCATCAGGTACCGCTTGGGCACCCCATGGTAGGAACACACGAGGATCTGCGGTTTCGTTTCGGCTGCCGCATAGGCCCGTTCCACCGACTGCGCGAGCGCCTCGATATAGCGGGGATCGTCGCTGTAGGCAGGCACCGTGCGGACCGAAGGCTGCCACTTCAGCTTCATCAGGACGCGAAAGAACTGATCGTTGGCGGTGGCCGTCGTGGCCCCTGCGTATTGGGGATACAGCGGAAAGAACACGATCTTGGTGCAACCTGCGGCCTGCATCTGCTCGACCTTCGACCTGGTCGACGGATTGCCGTAGCGCATGCAGTAGTCGACCACGACATCGTCGCCGAACATCGCCTGCATCCGCGTCGCCATCTTGGCCGTCTGGGCCTTGGTGATGGTGGCCAGCGGGCTTTCGCCCTGGGCTTCGTTCCAGATCGATTTGTAGGCCGCGCCCGAGCTGAACGGCCGTTTGGTCAGGATGATCCCCTGCAACAGGGGCTGCCAAAGCCAGGGCGAATAGTCGATCACGCGGCGATCCGACAGGAACTCGTTCAGGTAGCGGCGCATCGACCAGTAATCGTAGCCGTCGGGCGTGCCCAGGTTCGCCAGCAGGACGCCCACCTTGCCCATGCGGACCTTGGGGTGATCGGCGGGGGCATGGGGCAGGCTGGTGTCGGTCATCATGTTCATCTCTCGGATCCCTGTTCCGGAACCCCCAACGCATCGGCCAGCCGTGCGGTGGCGGATCCGGGGCGCAGGGGTTTGGGTTGATCGGCGGACGGGGCCCAGCCCGTCAGAAAAATCATCTCGAAGGTGGCGCGAATGCCGTCTGCATCCGGGAAAGCCTTGCCGTAGATCTGTGCCGCCCGCGCGAACAGCGCCCGGCGCGGCGTGCGGCGGTGGCGCGCGTCCAGGGCGTTGGTCTCACCCATGGCGCGCAGGTCGGCCATCAGGCGGAACATGTCGCGATAGCGCACACGGCGCGGCAGACTATCGGCCACCGGCAAAGCCAGCCCGGCCCGCTGCAACAGCCCACCCATGTCACGCACCTCACCCATGGGGGCGACCCGCGGGCTAAGCCCGCCGCTGACCTCGGCCTCGGCCTCGGCCAGGGCGGCGCGCAGCTCGGCCAGGGTCTCCCCTCCAAGGGTCGCGACCAGCAGCAGACCATCGGGGCGCAGGGCGCGGCGGCACTGGATCAGCTGACCCACCGGATCGTCAGCCCAGTGCAAGGACATGGCATGGATCACAAGATCGTGTGCACCCGGCTGCAGATCCAGAACCGAATCGTCGGCCACGACGCGGGCATTCGGCAACAGATCCGACCAGATCCGGGGATGCCCGGTCACAATCGCGGGCACCGTAAACCTTCTGTTAACGTCTATAAGCCTTTCCTGAATCTCATCCATCGCTTCCTCATGCAGGAAGTCGGCGCTGTCGTCGGCGCGTGCGCGGTGTGCAGCCAGCGCCGCGCGGTCGGTCAGGGTCGGATGGGGAGAGGTTTGGGGCATCGAAGGGCATCTAGGCGATGGACGGCACATTGCAAAGGTTTCTCGGCCAGGGTGCGACCGTGCTGCGCGACGCGCTGTATCCCCAAACCTGCGTTCTATGTGACGAACGGGTGGAAGAGGCCCATGGCCTTTGCCCTGCCTGCTGGTCGGAAACGCCGTTTGTGGCCGGGGCGGCCTGTGACCTGTGCGGGGTGCCTTTGCCGGGGGCGGGGGATGGCCATGCGGACCGCTGCGACGACTGCATGACCCACGCGCGACCCTGGGACGAAGGGCGCGCGGTCCTATCCTATACCGGGGGCGCGCGGCGAATGGTGCTTGCGCTGAAACATGGCGACCGAACGGAACTGGCCGAGGCGGGGGCCCGATGGATGCTGCGCCGGGCGCGCGATCTGCTGTCGGATCAGACCGTCTTCGTTCCCGTCCCGATCCACCGCTGGCGGTTGTTGAAACGACGCTACAACCAATCCGCCCTGATCGCCCGCCGACTCGGCCTGCTGACCGGCGGCGACTTTGCGCCCCAGGCGTTGATCCGGCACCGCCAGACGGCCAGCCTGGACCACCGCAGCAACGTGGAACGCTTCGCAGAACTGGAGGGCGCGATTTCCGCCGGGGTGGACGACCTGTCGGGCCGACACGTGGCATTGGTGGACGATGTGATGACGTCGGGCGCGACATTGGCGGCCTGCGCCGACGTTCTGCGCCGCAGCGGCGTATCACGGATCACGGTGCTTCTGCTCGCACGCGTTGCGAAGGACCGCTAGGGGCATATATATCGGGGCCAACCTTTCAAAGGATCCCAAGATGAAGCCCGTCGAAGTCTATACCCAGCCGCTTTGCGGTTTCTGCACCGCCGCACTGCGCCTTCTGGCCAGCAAGGGGGCCCAGATCACCGAGATCGATACCGCGCGCCAGCCCGGCAAACGCGCCGAGATGATCCAGCGCGCCAATGGCAAGCGGACGACCCCGCAGATCTTTATCGGCGACACCCATGTCGGCGGCTGTGACGACCTTTACGCGCTGCAGGACGCAGGCAAGCTCGACGCGCTGCTGCGGGCCTGATGCGTCTCGGCCTTCTGCAACTGACGTCTTCGGACGATCCGGCTGCGAACCTCGACGAGGTTCGCAGCCTGTTGTCGGCGGCCAAGGCCGAAGGGGCAGAGTTCGTTGCCACCCCCGAGGTCACCAATTGCCTGTCGTCGGACCGCGCCCACCAACGCGCCGTCCTGATGCCCGAGGCGCGCGATCCGACGCTTGCCGCGCTGCGCGCCGATGCCAGGACCCATGGTCTCTGGCTGCTGATCGGGTCACTGGCCCTGCGCACGGCGGATCCGCAGGGCCGTTTTGCCAATCGGTCGATCCTGATCGACCCGGACGGCAGGATCGTCGCCCGCTATGACAAGATCCACATGTTCGACGTGGACGTCACCGCCGAAGAAACCTATCGCGAATCGGCCGGATATCGTCCCGGTGCCCGCGCCACCCTGGCAGAAACGCCCTGGGGCAAATTGGGCATGACGGTCTGCTACGACATCCGCTTTCCGATGCTTTACCGGCGGCTGGCGCAGGCCGGGGCGTCATTTCTGACGGTGCCCGCCGCCTTTTCGCCGGTGACCGGCGCCGCTCATTGGGAGGTTCTGCTGCGCGCCCGCGCGATCGAAACCGGGTGTTTCATCATCGCCCCCGCCCAGACCGGCCTGCACGCGGCCTCGGTTGGCAAGGCGCGGCGCACCCACGGACATTCCATGGTCGTCGCACCCTGGGGCGAGGTGCTGCTGGATGCGGGCGAAGACCCCGGACTTTACGTCGGCGACATCGACCCGGCAGAGGTGACGAAGGCGCGCGCGCGCGTCCCCTCCTACCAGGCCGAACCCGGCTGGGACGGCCCATGACAGACGAGATCGAACGCCTCGCCACGGCGCTCTTTTCGGAGATGTTGACCGCGGATCAACTGATCCGCGCCCGGCTCAGCCGCGCCCTGCCCAAGGGGATGGAGCTGAGCCATTTCGTCGTTCTGAACTATCTTTCGGAACACCGCGACGAACGGACCCCCGCCGAACTGGCCCGCATCTTTCACGTCACCCGCGGGGCGATGACCAACACGCTGACCAAACTGCAATGGGCGGGACATGTCCACGTCCGACCTGACTGGGACGATGCACGGCGCAAGCGGGTCGCGATTTCGGGCGCGGGCATCAAGGCACGGGACGCCGCGCTCAGCGTGATCCGCCCCATCCTCGGGGATGCCGTGGCCGAGTTGGGAACCGGCCCCGTGCGCGCCGCAATCCCGGTGCTGCGCGCGATGCGGCAAAGGTTCTCGGAACCCGACAGCTAGGACAGCGGGCCGAAACCCTGCCCCGCCTCCGACCGCGAAATGCGTCAGTCCAGCCGTCGCACCATCAGTTGATTGCCTTCCATCCGCGTTTCCAGCCGTTTGATTTCACGCACCAGGTCCGACAGCTTGCGCTTGCCATAGGTGCGGGTATCAAAATCGGTGACTTCGGCCACGATCTGACTGCCCAGCGCGCCCAGCGCGTACCAGTCGTCATCCTGGTCCATCCGCTCCATCGCGCGCAGGATCAGCGGCAGGGCATCATGGGGTTTCTTCTTGTCGGACGGGGTTCCAGACGATTTCGCCTCTGGCTCGTCCAGCAGGTTTTCGATCTGGATGAACCGGTTACAGACCTTGCGCAGGCTTTCGGGGGCCTTGCCCTCGCCGATGCCGATGACGTCCAGCCCCTCTTCGCGGATGCGCGAGGCAAGCCGGGTAAAGTCGCTGTCCGACGACACCAGCACGAAACCATCGAACCGGCCCGAATGCAGGATGTCCATCGCGTCGATCACCAGCCCGATGTCCGAGGCATTCTTGCCCTTGGTGTTGGCGGTTTCCTGATGCGCCACCAGACCCAATTGCAAAACCTTGTCCGCCCAGGTCCGCAGATGCCCGCCGGACCAATCGCCATAGACCCGGCGCAGGGCAGGCTCTCCCAGGCCGGTGATCTCCTTCATGATCGCCTCGGCGTATTTGGCCGGGATATTGTCGGCGTCGACAAGAACGGCAAGCAGGGGGCGGTCACGTTCGGGCATGGGGGTCCTCGCGGGGTTCGGATGATGCAACCGCCATAGCCGCCGTGGCGGCGCGATCACAAGGTGTCGTTACAGGGCGCGATAGAGGATCAGGGCATCGACCGGGCCGTCGGTCGGATGGTCGAACGCCTGAGGCACGCGGCCGACCATCTCGAAGCCCGCGCGCGTCCAAGCATCGATGGCGCGCGTATTGGTCGCCACCACGAAGTTGAAGACCATGCCGCAAAAGCCCAGCGCCCGCGCCCGGTCCAACGCGTGCTCCAGCATGGCGCGCGCGACGCCCTGCCCCCGTGCGGCAGGGGCCGTGACGAAGCCACAGTTGCAAAGGCGCGCGCCGCCGCCCTTGGCGTTCTCGCGGATATAGAAGGTGCCAACGGGCGCATCGTCCAGACGGGCCAGGTAGCAGCGTTCCGCCAGCCAATAGGTCAGCGCCGCCGCGCGGTCGATGCCGCTGTCGACGGCATAGGTGTCGCCCGCACGGAACACGGGCTCCAGCATCGACCAGATCGCGTCGTCGGCCTCTCCGGGCGCGACCTCCTCTATGTGGACGCTGGCGCTCAATAGAGGACGACGCTGCGGATACTTTCGCCCGCATGCATCAGGTCGAAGCCCTTGTTGATGTCCGACAGCGGCATGGTGTGGGTGATCATCGGGTCGATCTCGATCTTGCCGTCCATGTACCAATCGACGATCTTCGGCACATCCGTCCGCCCCCGTGCGCCCCCGAAGGCCGTGCCCCGCCAGACGCGGCCGGTGACCAGCTGGAAGGGACGGGTGCTGATCTCGGCGCCCGCCGGTGCCACGCCGATGATGACGCTTTCGCCCCATCCCTTGTGCGCGCATTCCAGCGCAGTGCGCATCACCCCCACGTTGCCGGTGGCGTCGAAGGTATAGTCCGCGCCACCCTTGGTCAGGTTCACGAGGTAGGGGACCAAGTCGCCCTCGACCTCCGAAGGGTTGACGAAATCGGTCATGCCGAAGCGGGTCGCCATCTCGATCTTGGAGGGATTGAGATCCACCCCCACGATCTGATCGGCACCCGCCAGACGCAGTCCCTGGATCACATTCAAGCCGATCCCGCCCAGACCGAAGACGATCGCGCGCGACCCGATTTCGACCTTGGCGGTGTTGATCACCGCGCCGATGCCCGTGGTCACGCCGCAACCGATGTAGCAGATCTTGTCGAAGGGCGCGTCTTCGCGGACCTTGGCCAGGGCGATTTCCGGCAGGACGGAATGCTGCGCAAAGGTCGAGCAGCCCATGTAGTGCAGGATCGGATCGCCATCGAGGGTCGAAAACCGCGACGTGCCATCGGGCATCAGGCCCGCGCCCTGGGTTGTGCGGATCGACTGGCAGAGGTTGGTCTTGGGGTTCAGGCAGTATTCGCATTCCCGACACTCGGGCGTGTAAAGCGGGATGACGTGATCGCCCGGCTTGAGCGAGGTGACGCCTGCGCCCACCTCTACCACGACGCCTGCGCCTTCGTGGCCCAGGATCGCGGGGAACAGCCCCTCGGGGTCGGCCCCCGACAGGGTGAACTCATCGGTGTGGCAAATGCCGGTGGCCTTCATTTCGACCAGGACTTCGCCCGCACGGGGACCGTCGAGGTTCACCTCCATCACTTCGAGCGGTTTGCCTGCGGCGATGGCGACGGCGGCTTTGGTGCGCATGGGATCCTCCTGGTTGTTGCGGCGGAAAGTGACCGGTTCCGCGCGGGCACGCAACCCGGCCATGACCTGCCTTCGCCCGAGACCTTCTGACGTGACGGCAACGGCTCAGCCGCGCCGGAACGCCTCGAAGGTGGCGCGGATCCCGGCCTCTGGCGTGACCGACGGATAGTCGCCCAGCAATCCCCGGATCGGTCCGTCGTCCAGATCGGGCGGCACCGGCAGGGGCGTGCCGGTCGTCGTGATGCGGTGACCGGGGACCAGATCCGACAGGATGGCCAGCCCCGCCTCCACCGTCATCGTGCTGCCGTTCAGGTCGAAGACGGGCGCGCCGTCCCCGTCCCGGCAGATCGCCGCCACGAAGGCCGAAGCGCATTCCCCGGCATAAAGCCAGCTGAGCGCACCGCCATAGGGCACCTCGAACGCCGCGCCCTGCACCGCATGGGCGATGGCCGTGGTGAAGGCAGAGGTCATGCCCTGATCGCGGGCCACCCCATAGACCACGTTCGGACGGATCCCTACCGACGGCACGCTCCAATCCAGCCAATAGACCTGCGCCGTGTATTCGTTGGCCAGTTTGTACGCCCCATACAGCGTCGAGATCACCGGCCCGCCCGGCGGCATCCCGTGCACGGCGGTCGAACTGGCATAGGCCAGCCGCTTCAGTCCCAGCCTGCGCGCGGCTTCCAGGATGTTGATCGTGCCCTCGACGTTGACCCGTGCGCCCATCGCCGGATCGGCCTTGCAGAACGGGATCTGCAAACCGGCCAGGTGGATGATCGCCCGGATGCCATGTCGATCACAGATCGCATTCAAGGACCCTGCGTCGGTCACGTCGCAGGTTTCCCACGTCAGGGCCTCCGCGCGCCCTGTGCCCATCACCTGCGCGACGCGTGCCCTGTCGTCGCGCAGATCGCAGGCCACCACCGTCACGCCGGACCGCGACAGGATCGACACCACCCAGGCCCCGATGCAGCCACCCGCGCCCGTGACCAGCACCGGGCCATCGACCCGAGTGCCGTCGATCAGAAAACTATCGGTCAAGTCGTCCATGGCGTGCCCTCCCTTGCCTGCCGCAGGATCACGGTCGCGCGCTGCAGGCATCCTGTCCAGTACAAGCCGCCCTTGCATCCTGCGGCCGACTCCCCTATGTGCCTCTCAACAGCGGCGGCCTTCGGGCCCCACCGGGAAATTCCAACGGGCCGCGGGCCCGTTTTTTTGTGCCCGTGCGCCGCGAGACCAGAACTGGATGTCATGTCGGACCTGATTGCCAAGACCGCGCTGGACAAGCGCCTCGCTGAGATCGTCAGCCCTGTCATCGAAGACATGGGCTATGAGCTGGTGCGCCTTCGGTTGATGACCGGCAAGAACGCCACGCTTCAGATCATGGCCGACCTGCCCGAAGGCGGGATCGAGGTCGACGCCCTGGCCGAGATTTCGACCGCGCTGTCGGCCACGCTGGATGTCGAGGATCCGATCACCGAGGAATACACGCTGGAGGTTTCCAGCCCCGGCATCGACCGTCCGCTGACCCGGCTGAAGGACTTCGCGGTCTGGGCCGATTACGAGGCCCGGATCGAGACCGAGAACCTGATCGACGGACAGCGCCGGTTCAAGGGCTGGCTGCGCGGGGTGGAGGACGACGAGGTCCTGATCGAGATCGAGCAGGGCACCGAGACACCCACCATCGGGCTGAAATTCGACTGGCTGAGCGACGCCAAGCTGATCCTCACGGACGAATTGATCCGCGAAGTGCTGAAGAACCGCAAGGACAAGGGTCAGATCGACGAGACCCAATTCGACGAAGTAGAGACACTCATGGACGGTGAGGAAGACTGAGATGGCCATCACATCCGCAAACCAGCTGGAGCTGCTCCAGATTGCCGACGCGGTCGCCCGCGAAAAGATGATCGACCCCGGCCTCGTGATCGAGGCCATGGAAGAGAGTCTCGCCCGCGCCGCCAAGAGCCGCTACGGCTCCGAGATGAACATCCACGTGTCCATCGACCGCAAGACCGGTCAGGCCACCTTCACCCGCGTCCGCACCGTCGTGGACGAAGAGGTGCTGGAAAACGAAAAGGCGGAATTCACGGCCAAGACTGCCGCGGAATATGTCGCCGCCCAGGGGCGCGACATCTATGTGACCACCCGCAAGGTGCCGATCTACGGCGAAGAGGGTGAGCAGACCGGCACCCGCGAAGTGCGCGTCTTCAACCTGCGCAAGCCGTCCGAGATTGACCGCAAGCTGTCCGAAGGCGTCGATCAGGACACCGCGCCGCAGCTGGGTGACCAACTGGCCGACGTGGTGCCCCCGGTCGACATGGGCCGGATCGCCGCGCAATCCGCCAAGCAGGTCATCCTGCAAAAAGTCCGCGAGGCCGAGCGGGACCGCCAGTACGAGGAATTCAAGGACCGTGCCGGGACCATCATCAACGGTCTCGTCAAGCGCGAGGAATACGGCAACATCATCGTCGATATCGGTGCCGGCGAAGCCGTTCTGCGCCGCAACGAAAAAATCGGCCGCGAAAGCTATCGCCCCGGCGACCGCATCCGCGTCTACATCAAGGACGTGCGCCGCGAACAGCGTGGGCCGCAGATCTTCCTGTCGCGTACCGCGCCTGAGTTCATGAAAAAGCTGTTCGAGATGGAAGTGCCAGAGATTTACGACGGCGTCATCGAGATCAAGGCCTGCGCCCGTGATCCGGGATCGCGCGCCAAGATCGCGGTCATCTCCTACGACAACTCCATCGACCCTGTCGGTGCCTGCGTCGGTATGCGCGGCTCGCGCGTGCAGGCCGTCGTCAACGAGCTGCAGGGCGAGAAGATCGACATCATCCCGTGGAACGAAGACGCGCCGACCTTCCTGGTCAACGCGCTGCAACCCGCCGAGGTGTCCAAGGTCGTTCTGGACGAAGAGGCAGAGCGCATCGAGGTCGTCGTCCCCGAGGAACAGCTGTCGCTGGCCATCGGTCGTCGCGGCCAGAACGTGCGTCTGGCCAGCCAGCTGACCGGTCTCGACATCGACATCCTGACCGAGGAAGAAGAATCGAAGCGCCGCCAGGCCGAGTTCGAGCTGCGCACCAAGCTGTTCATGGACACGCTGGACCTGGACGAGTTCTTTGCCCAGCTGCTCGTCTCCGAGGGCTTCACCAACCTCGAAGAGGTCGCCTATGTCGAGCAGGACGAACTGCTGGTCATCGACGGCGTCGACGAAGGAACGGCGGACGAGCTTCAGGCCCGCGCCCGCGACTACCTCGAAGAGCAGAACAAGAAAGCCCTGGAAGCCGCCCGCGAGGCCGGTCTGCAGGACGATCTGGCCGGGTTCGAGGGTCTGACCCCGCAGATGCTGGAGGCGTTGACCGCCGATGGCATCACCACGCTGGAAGAATTCGCGACCTGCGCCGACTGGGAACTGGCCGGCGGCTGGACCACCGAAGGCGGCGAACGTGTGAAGGACGACGGCCTGCTGGAGAAATTCGACGTCTCGTTGGAGGAGGCTCAGGACATGATCATGACCGCCCGCGTGATGCTGGGCTGGGTGACCCCCGAAGATGCGCTTGGTTCCTCTGACGAGGATGCCGAGCCCGCCGCCGAGGAGGCCGGGGCGTGATCGCCCCGGATTTTTCCCCTGACGCGCGGCGGCAGAGACAAAAATCGCGACGAGCCTGATCGTCGCTGCATCGTAACCGGAGAGGTTGGGCCCAAGGCGGGCCTGATCCGATTCGTCGTCGGACCCGACGATGCGATCTATCCTGACATCACCGGCAAACTGCCGGGGCGGGGCATTTATGTCACCGCCGAGCGTGAGGTCTTGGAAAAGGCCATCGAAAAGCGCATATTCTCCCGCGGGGCGAAACGGCAGGTTGCCGTGCCCGACGGGCTGATCGACCTGATCGAAGCCGGAACCCTGAAGCGGTTGCAGGATGCCATCGGCATGGCCCGCAAGGCCGGTAAGGCCATCGCGGGCTACGAAAAGGTCAAGATCATGTTGGACCGGGGCGAGGCGCAGGTCTTGCTCCAGGCGTCCGACGGATCGGAACGCGGCAAGGGCAAACTGTCCACGCCACAAGGTGGCAAATGGATCGGTTTTCTGACCGCGGATGAGCTGGGCCTCGCCTTTGGCCGGGACCGGGTCATCCACGCGGCGGTGGCCGCTGGCACCTTGGCACGACGTATTGTAGAGGAAGCCGCAAGGCTTCAGGGCATCAGACAGAACAACGGCGGCAAACCGGCTGCCGAGAAGGATATCGGGAACGCATGAGCGATACTGACGGAAAGAAACCCCTCGGCCTCTCCGGAGGCGCGCGGAGCGGCCAGGTAAAGCAGAGCTTTGCACGGGGTCGCACCAAGAGCGTGGTCGTGGAGACCAAGCGTAAACGTGTGCAGGTCCCCAAGCCGCAGGCGCAGTCCGCGGCTGCGGTCAACGCACAAGGTGGCAAGGCCAGCGGCACGACCGACGCCGAAATGGATCGCCGCCTGCGCGCGCTTCAGGCCGCCAAAGCCCGCGAGGCCGAAGACGCGGAGCGTCGCGCCGCCGAAGAGCGGGAGCGCGAAGAAGCCCGCGCCCGTCGTCGCGAAGAGATCGAGACGAAGGAACGCGAAGAGCGGGAGCGCGAAGAGCTGCTCAAGCAGAAGGCTGAAGAAGATGCGCGCCGCAAGCGCGAGGCCGAAGAAGCCAAGAACCGCCCGGCACCCGCCCCGGCCGCCGAAGCCGATGCGCCGAAATCCGACGCCCCCGCGCGCCAGCGGAACCTGGGCCCCGATGCCCGCCCCGGTGGCGGCAACGATGCCAAGCGCAAGCGCGACGACGACAGCGGCAAGCCGCGTGGCGGCGAACGCCGTGGCGGCAAGCTGACCGTCAACCAGGCTCTGGCCGGTGGCGAAGGCGGGCGCCAACGCTCGCTCGCGTCCATGCGCCGCAAGCAGGAGCGTCAGCGCAAGGGCGGCGGCGGCGGCTCTCAGAACCAGGAAAAGGTGGCCCGTACCGTGCAGCTGCCCGAGACGATCGTCGTCTCGGAACTGGCCAACCGCATGACCGAACGGGTTGCGGCCGTGGTCAAGGCGCTGATGCAGAACGGCATGATGGTCACCCAGAACCAGGTGATCGACGCCGACACCGCCGAGCTGATCATCGAGGAATTTGGCCACAAGGTGCAGCGCGTCTCCGAAGCGGACGTCGAACAAGCCATCGAGGTCGAAGCCGACAAGGACGAGGACCTGAAGGACCGCGCCCCCGTCATCACGATCATGGGCCACGTCGACCACGGCAAGACCTCGCTTCTGGACGCGATCCGCAAGACCAAGGTCGTGTCGGGCGAGGCCGGTGGCATCACCCAGCATATCGGGGCCTATCAGGTCGAAACCAACGGCACCAAACTGTCCTTCCTGGACACGCCGGGCCACGCGGCCTTTACCTCCATGCGGGCCCGTGGCGCGCAGGTGACGGATATTGTGGTTCTGGTCGTGGCCGCCGATGACGCGGTCATGCCCCAGACGATCGAGGCCATCCATCACGCCAAGGCGGCAGGCGTTCCGATGATCGTCGCGATCAACAAGATCGATCTGCCCGCCGCCGACGCCAACCGCGTTCGCACGGACCTGCTGCAGCACGAAGTCATCGTCGAAGCGATGTCTGGTGAGGTTCAGGACGTCGAAGTGTCGGCCGCGACCGGTCAGGGCCTGGATCAACTGCTGGAGGCCATCGCGCTTCAGGCCGAGATCCTGGAGCTGAAGGCAAACCCAGACCGCGCTGCACAAGGTGCTGTTATCGAAGCACAACTGGACGTTGGTCGCGGTCCCGTGGCCACCGTTCTGGTGCAGAACGGCACGTTGCGCCGGGGCGACATCTTTGTCGTGGGCGAGCAGTGGGGCAAGGTCCGCGCGCTGGTCAATGACCAGGGTGACCGCGTCAACGAGGCCGGTCCGTCCGTCCCCGTCGAGGTGCTGGGCCTGAACGGCACGCCGGAGGCCGGCGACGTTCTGAACGTTGTGAAGACCGAAGCCGAAGCGCGCGAGATCGCAGAGTACCGCGAGCAAGCCGCCAAGGACAAACGCGCCGCTGCGGGTGCCGCCACGACGCTGGATCAGCTGCTGGCGAACGCCAAAGCCGACGAAAGCGTGTCGGAGCTGCCGATCCTGGTGAAAGCCGACGTGCAGGGGTCTGCCGAGGCGATCATTCAGGCGATGGAAAAGATCGGCAACGATGAAGTACGCGTCCGCGTGCTGCACTCGGGCGTCGGTGCCATCACCGAATCCGACATCACCCTGGCCGAAGCTTCGGGCGCGCCGGTTATCGGCTTCAACGTCCGGGCCAACGCGCCCGCAAGGGCCGCGGCCAACCAGAAAGGCGTGGAAATCCGTTACTATTCCGTCATCTACGACCTTGTGGATGATGTGAAGGCGGCGGCGTCGGGCCTGTTGTCGGCAGAGGTTCGCGAGAACTTCATCGGCTACGCAGAGATCCGCGAGACGTTCCGCGTCACCGGAATCGGCAATGTTGCCGGTTGCCTGGTGACCGAGGGCGTCGCGCGTCGCTCGGCGGGTGTGCGCCTGCTGCGGGACAACACCGTGATCCACGAAGGCACGCTGAAAACGCTCAAGCGCTTCAAGGACGAGGTGAAGGAAGTGCAGTCCGGTCAGGAATGCGGCATGGCCTTCGAGAACTACGACGACATCCGCAAGGGCGACGTCATCGAGATCTTCGAGCGCGAAGAGGTCGAGCGTTCGCTCGCCTGATCCGACATCGGAAATTCACGGATTGGGGCCCTTTCGGGGGCCCCTTTTTACGTTTTGGGGGAAAACTCCGGGCCCTGCGGTCACGCCCTACTTGGGCGGACGCGCCATGAAGATGGGGTGCGGCTCGAACGGCTTGCCCTTGATCGGCTCGGACGTGCTGGCGCGGGATATGGCCGGGGTCACGCGGCGCTTGGCCGGGCCGGGCACGGTCGAGCTGGGGGCATAGGTCGCGGGGGTCTCTTCGGGAGTGACGCGCGGTGCGGGGGCGCGGATCGGGGTGGGGCGTGACTGCATACGCAGCAGGCTCAGCACCTCCAACGTCAGACGCATGTGCACGCCCCGCAGCATCAGGCTGAGGCCCAGGGCGATCAGGAGCGCTGCGGGCAGCGCACGGGTTGCCAGCGCCCCTGGACCGGACGCCACGCCCTCCCCCTGCCCCAGAGCGAGAGCCGCTGCGAACAGTCCCCCTGCGACTGAGAGGACACCCACCGCGATGCCGAGCGCGGCAAAGCTGCGGGGTAGGCGGGCCTGTGTGGGGTCGGTCATCGGTTTGCTCCGGTGTTTTCCCCAGTGTTCGGAAAATCCCGAGTCGCGCCAATGAAAAAGGCCGCCCCCGATGGGAGCGGCCCGATTTCTGCCGATGGTGCCTTAGACCTAGGCGGTTTCCCGCGGGCCCTTGCCTTTGACCGGCGCCCAGATGCGCTTGTTGGTCAGATACAGCAGGACCGACAGGACCAGCAGCATCAGAACGGCGGTAAAGCCCATCTGCTTGCGCGCGGCCAGCTTCGGCTCTGCGGACCACATCAGGAAGGCCGAGACATCGACGGCGATGTTCTCGATATCGGTGGGGGCACCGTCGTCATATTCGACATCGTCGCCGTAGATCGGCGGCGCCATGGAAATCCAGCCCCCCGGAAAGGCGGTGTTCTCATAGAGAACCGTGCCCGCCTGTTCCTTTTCCTCGCCAGTGTAACCCAGCAGCAGGGAAGCGATGTATTCCGGGCCGCCCATACCGTTGACGAACTGGTTGATACCCAGGTTCGCCGGACCGTGGAAACCGGCACGTGCCTTGGCCATCAACGACAGGTCGGGGGCCCCGACCGAGTTGTTGGCCGGGAAGGGATCGGTCCATTCCATCGGGCGCAGACCGTCGATCGACGGATCATAGAGGTGACGGTTCGCGGTTTCGTCCGCAACGAAGATCTCGTTGGCGACATAGGCTTTGGCCTGCGCCTCGGAGAAGCCGACGCCCCCCTCGTCCGCAAGCGTCCGCAGCGGCACGAACTTCAGCCCGTGACAGCCGGCGCAAACCTGAGTGTAGACCTTGAGCCCGCGTTGCAGCTGGTTCTGGTCATAGGTGCCGAACGGCCCCTCGAACGGGAAGTCGAAATCCTCGACGTGGCCCGCCCCCCCGGCGGCCAGAGCCGCCGAGGTGGAGAATGCCAGGACGGCGAGGGTCTTGGTGATGATACGCATCTGTCTGTCCCTCATTCGGCCGGAGTTGCGGATTTTTCAGCGGACGCATCCGCATCCTTGCCGCCGTAGTGCGATTTGAAATCTTCTTCGATGGTCGCGGGCCGAGGCAGCGGCTTCTCGGTGACGCCGAGCAACGGCAGGATCACCAGGAAGTACGCGAACCAATAGGCCGAAGCGATCAGCGAGATGGAGGCCCAAGGCTCCTCTGCGGGCATGGCACCCAGCCACATCAGCAGGAAGAAATCGAGGACCAACAGCCAGAACCAGAACTTGAACCGCGGACGATAGCGACCCGAGCGAACCGACGACGTGTCGAGCCAGGGGGCGAACGCCATGATGGCGATGGCGCCGAACATGGCCAGCACGCCGAAGAACTTGGCGTCGATGATGCCGCCGGTGATCCAGCTGGCCCCGATGACGACCCAGACGTCCGCCGTGAAGGCGCGCAGGATCGCGTAGAACGGCAGGAAGTACCATTCGGGCACGATGTGCGCCGGCGTCGCCAGCGGGTTCGCCTCGATGTAGTTGTCGGGGTGACCCAGGTAGTTGGGCATGAAGCCTACGATCGCAAAGAAGATCAGCAGCACGACCGCAAGCGCGAAGACGTCCTTGATCACGAAGTACGGCCAGAAGGGCAGCGTGTCGGCCTTGGCTTCGGCTTTCGACGTGCGGCGCACCTCGACCCCGGTGGGGTTGTTGTTGCCGGTCGTGTGGAACGCCCAGACGTGCACGATGGTCAGGCCCAGGATCAGGAAGGGCATCAGGTAGTGCAGCGAGAAGAAGCGGTTCAGCGTCGCATTGCCGACCGCCGGTCCACCCAGCAGCCAGGCCTGCAGCGCCTCGCCCACGAAGGGAATCGCGCCGAACAGGCCGGTGATCACAGTCGCACCCCAGAAGGACATCTGACCCCAGGGCAGAACGTAGCCCATGAATGCGGTGCCCATCATCAGCAGGTAGATGACGATGCCGATGATCCACGTGATCTCGCGCGGGGCCTTGTAGGACCCGTAGTAGAGGTTGCGGAAGATGTGGGCATAAACCGCCACAAAGAACAGCGACGCGCCGTTGGCGTGGATGTAGCGCAGGGCCCAGCCACCGTTGACGTTGCGCATGATGTGCTCGACCGAGGCAAAGGCCAGGTCGACCTGCGGGGTGTAGTGCATCACCAGGACGATGCCGGTGATGATCTGCATGACCAGGGTGAAGACCAGGATGATGCCCCAGATCCACATCCAGTTCAGGTTCTTGGGCGTGGGGATCATCAGGGTGTCATAGAGCAGCCCGACGATGGGCAGGCGCTTGTGAACCCAGGTTTCGGCTTTTGTGCCCGGCTCGTAATGGTCGTGGGGAATACCACTCATGGCGTCTCTCCTCAGCCCAGCTTGATGATGGTGCCGTCGAAGACGGCGGGCGGCACAGGCAGGTTGCGCGGCGCGGGGCCACGGCGGATCCGACCGGCGGTGTCATAGTGCGAGCCGTGGCAGGGACAGAACCAGCCACCGAAGTCGCCGGCCCCGTCACCCAGCGGCACGCAGCCGAGGTGCGTGCAGACGCCCATCATGACCAGCCATTCACCGTCTTCCGACAGGGCGCGGTTTTCGTCGGT
This sequence comes from Jannaschia sp. M317, assembly GCF_025141175.1. Taxonomy (NCBI): domain Bacteria; kingdom Pseudomonadati; phylum Pseudomonadota; class Alphaproteobacteria; order Rhodobacterales; family Roseobacteraceae; genus Jannaschia; species Jannaschia sp. M317. Next base: position 514,873 of record NZ_CP081155.1, read on the forward strand.
CGCGGGGGCCGCGTCCTCGATGTTGGAATTGTAGGCCAGCGGATCGGGCAGATCGCCCAGATCGACGGCACGTCCGGCCTCGATTTCCTCGGGCGTGCGTCGGCGGATGAACACCGGCTTGCCCAGCCAGAGCGCGGTGATCTGCGATCCCGGCTCCACCTCGGAGACGTCGACGTCGATGGAGGCAAGCGCCTTCACGTCGGCGGAAGGGTTCATCTGGTTGACCAGTGGCCAGACCGCAGCCCCCGTCGCCACGATCCCCGCGCCAGCCGTGGCGTAGTAGAGAAAGTCGCGGCGGGTGCCTGTGTGATCGTCTGCATGTGACACTGAAGGCATCTCCCGTATCGGTGAGGCGTATCTGCCCCGTCCTTGAAATTCGCAAAGGCGCACCCAAGGCGCACCCGTATCGGTGCCTCTTAGCCCGAACGCGAGGCAAAGTGCCAGCGGACAATCGACCGCAGGGGGGCGGTTATCGCGCCAGTCGCATCAGGGCGACACTGCTCAGTGTCACGAAGGTAGAGGCGTTGCGCGCCAGGTCCACCCGTTCACGCAGGATCAAGGCCCCGGTCAGCACGGCAAAGACGATCGACGTCTCGCGTAGGGCGACCGCCAAGGCCAGCGGGACCAAGGTAAAGGCTTGGACACCAATGGCATAGGCGGCAAGGCTGGCCCGACCGCCGAAAGAGAACGGCAGCAGGGCAGCGACCGGACAGGGCCGGCCGCTTGATCCGGACGCTGGCCCCCAAGGGCAAAGGCCCCGGGGACGGTGATACGGTCGAAGAAGGCGACCGGACGGCCCGACAGGCGCGCCGATCCGGTTGACCGTGCTTTAAGCCGCGATGAAACGCCCGGTTATCAAAGCCGCCACCAGGGCACGGGGATTCGCGCGACCCGCGCGGGCCGGGCCAATGGACAGAATACCGATGGCGCTCAATCCCTTGGCCGCCATCGTCAGCCCCGGCACCATCGCCCCAAGCACCGCGACCGCGACCTGCGCCACGATCAACCGGTCAGCGGACAGACCTGGGTCCGGGCACCCAGATGGCAGGCCTGCGACGGGAACCACCGGGGGCCGAAGGGCAGCACGACGCCCAGCGCCATTCAGGGCCGGGACGCGGCGTCCGGGGTTGGACAGGCCATTACCGCCAGCACGCCGCCGCCCCTATGGCCAATGGACATCCCAGCCATTTCCGTCCGCTTGCCGTCGCCCATTGACCACTGCGGCCCTGGTCGCGTGCAGGAAGGCGGCGAGCGGACCGGTAAGGAACACGGTCACGCTGATGCGGCCATCTGGCGGCACCGCAGGCGCCCCGTCAATTGCCATGGGCCGCGGCGGTGCGCGGGGCGGGGTTCTCCAAGGGAGCGGCGCAGCCCCCTTGGATAGGGGAGCGCGAGGGGACAAGTCCCCTCGTCCCCGCCTCACAGATCGCGCGACAGGTCGCGATGTGGCAGGCCCGCGTCATCGTAGATCGGCCCATGCGCCACGAACCCCAGCCGTTCGTAGAATCGAATCGCCTCGATCTGCGCGCCCAGTGTTGCGCGGGCAAAGGCCATACTGCGCAGCTCTGCCATGACGTGCCGCATCAACGCCGCGCCAAGCCCCCTGCCCCGTGCCCGGCGCAGGACGGCGACGCGCTGGATCTTGGCGGTGGGGCCCAGGATCTTGACCCGCAGGGTTGCGACCGGGCCATCGGCATCGGTGCCCAGCCAATGCAGACAGTCGGGGTCTTCGCCGTCGATTTCATCGGCCAGCGCGATGCCCTGCTCTTCGACGAAGACGACCGACCGGATCGCCAGGGGATCGGTCAGGTCGGTGACCCGTTCGATCTTCATGCAGGGGCCGTACCCGCCATTGCGGGGCGCGTGGCAAAGGTCTCGGCCCAGGCGGTCAGGGCTGGCCGGCCCTCGCGCCAATCGCGATCCGCGTGACGGAAATCCAGGTAGCCCAGCGCGCAGCCGACAGCGATTTGCGCGGCATTCAGAGGTCCCTGAAGCAAGGGCATCGACCGCGCCTCCAACGCGTCCAGCGACCGCGTCACCTTGGTCCACTGCGCGTCCATCCAGGGCGCGTACCACAGCTCTTCGGGACGCAGGCGCCGCTCGTAGACGATGCCGACGGCGGCCTCCATGATCGCATCTGCATTGGCCTCCAGCGCGAGCACGTCCCAAAGCCGCGCCTGCGGATAGAGCGTCCCATCTGCATGATCGTTCAGAAACCGCGTGATGACCCGGCTGTCATAAAGCGCAGGGCCATCGTCGCGGATCAGCGACGGGATCTTGCCCGACGGGTTCGCGGCATTCACCTCTTCTTCGCCGCCCATGGGGTTGGCATGGACATCGCGGACCGTCACGTCGCTCAGGCCCAGTTCCTGCAGGGTGACACGGCATTTACGCGCGAACGGAGAGGCGGGAGAGCTGAGGAGTTGCATCGGTTTCTCCGAAGGACCATGTGGATTTGCGGCCACCCTATCGGCGCATCCCGAAAAGGCAATCGCCGCCCGCAGGGGGACGGCGACCGCACTGCAACGCTACCATGGGGTCACTTGGGCAGAAGCACGCCCTCGACCACGTGGATGACGCCGTTCGATTGCATGACATCGGCGGTCGTGACTTCCCATGCGGTCCCGTTTTCGTCGTAGACGAAGACGCGGCCCGACGGTGTGGTCTGGATCGACAGCGCATCGCCGGAGACGGTCCGAAGATGGTTGAAGTCGCCAGCTGCCAGCCCGCGCGTCAGATCCTCGGACCGCAAGCGCCCCGGCACGACATGCGCTGTCAGGATCTTTTGCAGGCTCTCCAGGTTTTCGGGCTTCAGAAGCGTTTCGACGGTCCCGGCAGGCAGCGCGGCAAAGGCGTCGTCCGTGGGCGCGAAGACGGTGAACGGACCGGGGCCCTGCAGGGTCTCGACCAGACCGGCGGCCTGCACCGCGGCCACCAGCGTCGTGTGGATCGGAGAGTTCACGGCGTTCGAGACGATATCGCGATCCATGAACATCACGGCGCCACCGACGGTCGGGTTCTGACCGGTCCCCGCCTGAGCCGCGGGGGCGTCTTCGGAACCGGGCAAGAGCACCGCGTCGATCACATGAATCACGCCGTTGGACTGCACCACGTCGGCAATGGTCACGCTGGCCACACCGCCTGTTTCATCCTCCAGCTTGATCGTGTCACCGTCCAGGAACGCCTGAAGGGTGCAGCCCCCCACCGTCTCGACCGGATGGCGACCGCCGTCGCCTGCGATCATCCCACCGATGACATCCGACAGCGCATTGGCGGCGACCACGTGACAGGTCAGCACCTCTTGCAGCGCGGCCTTGTTCTCGGGCTTCAACAACGTCTCTACCGTGCCGTCGGGCAGCGCCGCGAAGGCCGTGTCGGTGGGCGCGAAAACCGTGAAGGGGCCCGGCCCCTTGAGGGTTTCGACCAGATCGGCGGCCTGCACCGCAGCCACAAGCGTCGTATGGATCGGGGAATTCACGGCGTTGTCGATGATGTCGCGATCGACCATCATCGCCGCCCCGCCGACGTCAGGATTGGCGGCGACATGGCCGTCGGCTAGCAGTTGCCAGGTGGTGCCAAGTACCAGCGTGGCGGTGAAGGCGGTGGTCAGCGTCAACGTGCCCAGGGTGTTCATCGGTCTCTCCGTGTTGTCTCCGATGTCAGGTGCATCGGTCAGGGACAGTCACGGAGGCGGCACGGGCGGAGTTTCACCGCACCAGATCACGGTTTCGTGAGGGGTGGATTCAGCATGAGCGCAGAAAGGGTCTCGGTCTCGGATCCGACGCCGCCAGCGACCTGGCCTGCGGCCCGGCGGCGGACATCTTCGGGTTTGTTCTGGCCCAGTTTCCAGGTGGCATCGATCCGCGTGATGTCCAGCCGGCAGGGCACGATCTGCCGCATCATGCGGTCCAGCACCTCGGGCGTCATCTTGTCGGCGGTCCAGGGCGTCTTGGGCAGACGGTGTTCGAAGCCCGCGCTCTGACGGTCGAGCATATCGCGCATCGTCTCTTCCGGCAGCCGCGTCAGGCGACCGCGCAGGTGGGCTGCGACATAGTTCCAGGTCGGCACCTGATCGTCGACGCCATACCAATCGGGCGACAGATAGGCATCCGGCCCGGACACGGCGATGACCGCAGGGGCGTCCAGCAGGCGCAGGATCGGGTTCGATCGCACAAGATGCAGATCCGCCGTCGTCGCATCCTCGGACAGAAGAAACGGAACATGCGAGATCAGCGGTCCCTCATCCGCATTCACGGCCAGAACGCCGAAGGCGCGGTCGCGCACGAAGGCCAGGGTGGTCGCGTCGGGGGTCTGTCGAAAGGCGGGGTTCGGATGCATGGCGGATCTGTGCCGCAGGCCGGGCGGCCTGGGCAACGATTATAATGTACCCACACGATCGCGCGGTTGCACGTGTCGTGGGGCGGGCGCAGTCTGTCAGGATGGAACCGGCTGAACATGCCCCCGACCGCCTCGGCTCTGCCGTGGCGCTGCGTCTTCTGGCGGCGGCGACTGCGACGCTTCTGGGGTTTTGCGTCCATGCTGCCTCGGCCCATGCGGGCACCGGACAGGTGGTGTTCCTGCGTTCGGTGCTGTCGATCCCGCCGCTGCTGCTTTGGGCGGTGCTGACCGGGCCCTTGTCGGACATGCGTCCGCGCGCACCGCGCCGCCATCTGATCCGCGGGATCATGGGCGGGGCCACGATGCTTTTGAACTTCTACGCCCTGGCGCAGCTGCCTGTGACCAATGCCCAGACGTTGAGCTATCTGACACCGGTGCTGTCGATCCCCGCTGCGGTGATCCTGCTGGGGGAACGTCTGTCAACGCGCAGCGTGGTGGCCGTGGCCCTTGGCTTCGCGGGTATGATGGCGATGCTTTATACTGCGACCGTCCGACCCGATTGGGGCTGGTCAGAGATGTCGGGGATGATCGCGGGTATCAGTTCGGCCTTCCTGATGGCGCTGACGCGGGTGCAGATCCGGGCGATGACCGCGACCGAGACCATCACCTCTATCGCGCTGAGCTTTGCGGTGATCACGACCGGGATGGGGGCGGTGGCCGTGGCGGTGACAGGATGGACACCGATGACCGGGACGCTGTGGCTCTGGGCCGGTGGCGCGGGGCTGCTGGGGGCGGTGACGCATATCGCGGCGACGGCCTCGGTGGCGCGGGCGCCGATCTCGACGCTTGCCCCGGTGGATTACAGCGGGCTGGTCTTTGCGCTGGTGCTGGATTTCGTCCTGTTCGCGCATCTGCCCGGCGCCTGGGGCTGGTTGGGAATCGCGTTGATCACAATCGCCGGTTTGCTGACGGCGCTGGCCGGGCGGCCCGTCGCCTCGGGCCTGCGCGGACGATAAAAAGGGGGCACCCGGGTGGACTGCGGGTGCCCCGAAGGCATCAGGGCAGCAGAACGCGGTCGATCACGTGGATTGTGCCGTTCGACGCAAAGACATCGGGCGTGGTCACGGTGGCCCCGCCCACATGCACGCCGCCATCGCGACCGTTCACGCGCAGATGCTTGCCGTTGACCGTCGGGATCGAGCCATGGGCCCCGATCAGGGACGAGGCCGGGTAATTCGCGGGGGCCACGTGATAGGTCAGGATCGAAACCAGTTGATCCTTGTTCTCGGGCAGCAGCAGGCGTTCGACCGTGCCGTCCGGCAGCGCGGCAAAGGCGGCATCGGTGGGGGCGAAAACCGTGAAGGGGCCGGGCGATTTAAGGGTGTCCACAAGGCCCGCGGCCTGCACGGCGGCGACCAGCGTGGTGAAGGATCCGGCGGCAACGGCGGTGTCCACGATATCGGCGGGCCCGGCGGTCGCGGTCACGCAGCCCGTCAGGGCGGTGGCCCCGACGAGGCCTGCAGTCAGCGTCAGAAAGCGGCGGCGGTGAAGCGGATTGGTCATGGTGATGTCTCCCTTGTCTCCAGAGCGTTTGGCTTCGGATGGATGGGAAGTGATCCGCGTCCCGGGCGGATCAATCACGAGGGGATCACGGCTACGTGAGTTGGATCAGACCGGGGTCGCGGTCAGGCGGGTGCCGTCCTGTCCGATGATACGGGCGATTACGATCGCACCCTCGGGTTGGTCGGCATCAAACATGACCTCGGCGAACTGCTCCGTCCGGCCCATACGGGGACTTTCCATCAGAACGCGGTGTCCCTGGCCCTGCTGTGCGGCCAGGTGACGGGTGACGGCGGCCTGACCGGCGGCGCGCAGCCGCGCGGCGCGGGTCTTGATCGTCGCACCGTCCACGGCGGGCATCCGGGCCGCAGGCGTGCCGGCACGGGGCGAATAGGGGAACACGTGCAGCCAGGTCAGGTCGCACTCCTCCACCAGGGCCAGGGAGTCGGCGAAATGGGCGTCGGTTTCGGTCGGGAAGCCTGCGATGATGTCGGCCCCGAAGGTCATGTCCGGGCGCAGGCGGCGCGCCTCCTGCACGAACTGGATCGCATCGCCGCGCAGATGGCGACGCTTCATCCGTTTCAGGATCAGGTCCGCCCCGTGCTGTAGCGACAAGTGCAGATGGGGCATCAGGCGCGGTTCTTCGGCAATCGCGCGCATCAATGCCTCGTCCACCTCGATCGAATCGATCGAACTGATGCGCAGGCGGGGCACGTCGGTCAGACGCAGAATCCGGCTGACCAGATCGCCCAGCGGCGGCTGACCGGGCAGATCCCCCCCCCAGGAGGTCAGGTCCACGCCGGTCAGCACGACCTCGTTGAAGCCCCGCGTCACCAGCCGGTTGATCTGATCCACGACCACGCCCGCGGGCACCGACCGGCTGTTCCCGCGCCCGTAGGGAATGATGCAGAAGGTACAGCGGTGATCGCAGCCATTTTGCACCTGCACATAGGCGCGCGACCGGGTGCCGAAGCCGTCGATCAGGTGGCCCGCCGTTTCGGTGACAGACATGATGTCGTCGACCTGCACCGGCTCCGACCCGCCGGTGGCGAGGCCCGCCCAGGTGGCGGGCTGCATCTTTTCGGTATTGCCGACGACGTGGTCGACCTCGGCCATGGCGGCAAAGCTGTCGGGATCGGTTTGCGCGGCGCAACCGGTCACGATCAGGCGGGCGTCCGGGTTCTGACGGCGCAGGCGGCGGATGTCCTGGCGGGCCTTGCGTACCGCTTCGGCGGTGACGGCACAGGTGTTGACGATGACGGCATTGTCCAGACCGGCCTGCCCGGCCAGATCGCGCATCGCCTCCGCCTCGTAGGCGTTCAGACGGCAACCGTGATTCGACAGGATCGGCGCGGTCACAGCCAGTCGCCCCGCAGGACACCATCGAAGACATGGGCGGTCGGTCCGGTCATCCAGACGCCATCGTCGCGCCAGTCGATCTGGATGGTGCCGCCGTCCAGGTCGATGCGCACCGCCCGCCCGGTCAGCCCCCGCCGCGCCGCAGCGACCGCCACCGCACAGGAAGAGGAGCCGGAGGCCAGCGTCACGCCCACACCGCGTTCCCAGACCCGCATGCGCAGGTGATCGGGCGCCACGATATGCGCGACCTGCACGTTGGTGCGTTCCGGGAACAGGGGGTGATGTTCGTGGACGGGGCCGAAGGTCGCCAGATCCACCGCTTCGGCGTCGGCCACGAAGAAGGAGCAGTGCGGATTGCCCATGCCGGTGGCGACCGGATCGCCGTCGATCGGCAGATGCAGGGTGCAGGCGTCCTGCGCCAGGGGAATCGCGCGCCAGTCCAGGATCGGTTCGCCCATGTTCACCGCCGTCAGGCCCTGGCCGCGATCTTCGGCCAGCAGCAGACCGCGTTCCGTGCGCAGGGTCAGCCGGTCGATGCCACGGCGCGCCATTTCCCATGCGGCGACGCAGCGGGTGGCATTGCCGCAGGCGCCCGCCGTGGTGCCGTCGGCGTTCCAGAACAGCAGCTCCAGATCCGCATCCCCGTGGTCCCGGATCACGGCGAGCTGGTCGAAACCCACGCCCCGTTGCCGGTCGCCGACCGCCCGCGCCAGGCCCGAGTCCACGCGTGCGCCGGTGGCGCGTTCGTCCACGACCACGAAATCGTTGCCCAGCCCGTGCATCTTCATGAAGGGCAGATCGGAGGAAGGAGTCACACTCATGTGGCGGCAGATAGCCCTCGTGTCACTTTTTTGAAAGACCCCCGCTTGACGGCATCTGTCCCCGGCGATAGGTCCGCCCCCGGAGAGCCGATAGCTCAGTTGGTAGAGCAACTGACTTTTAATCAGTAGGTCCAGGGTTCGAGCCCCTGTCGGCTCACCACTTTACCCGATCCTGACGTCACCCAATCCTGACAATGCGTCTTGCCGCACGCGGATTGCCTGTGACTACTGTGCGGCATGGAATTGGACATCATCCCTTCGGAACGGCGGGCTGCGTTGGACGGCCGGGACCTGGCCATCGGGGCGCGGGCGTTCGATGTGCTGGCCTTTCTGCATGCCCATAGGGACCGGGTCGTGGCCAAGACCGAGCTGCTGGATCATGTCTGGTCCGGTCTACTGGTCGAGGAAAGCAACCTGTCGGTGCAGATCGCAGGCCTGCGCAAGGTTCTGGGCCGGGATGCGATTCGCACCGTTCCCGGGATCGGTTATCAGCTGACCCTTGGCACCCCCGCCCCGCAGGCCCCCGCCGACCCGCCCCCCGTGCCGGATCGTCCGTCGCTGGCCGTGCTGCCCTTTGCCAATCTGACCGGCACCCCCGATCAGGATTACCTGGTCGACGGCATCGTGGGCGAGATCACCGCCGCGCTGTCGCGCATTCCGGCCTTCCTGGTGATTTCCACGACGTCCAGCTTCACCTATCGCGGGCGTTCGGTCGATCTGGGGCGGGTCGGGCAGGAACTGGGCGTGCGCTACGTGATGGAAGGGTCGATCCAGCAGGCCGGCGCGCGGTTGCGCATCTTTGCCCAGGTGGTCGAGGCCGAGACGGGGCACATGCTCTGGTCGGAACGGTTCGACGGCTCTGACGCCGATATTTTCGAATTGCAGGATGCCGTGGCGGAACAGGTCGCCGGCGCGTTGGAGCCGACGATGATCTGGGCAGAATCCGCCCGTGCCCGCGCCAAGCCGACCGATAGCCTGTCGGCCTACGACCTCTGCCTGCGGGCGGCGCCGATGGTCTACCGCCAGAACAGCCTGGCGGACCTGACCGAAGCGATGACCCTGACCCGCCAGGCCATGGACCTGGACCCCGATTACATCCAGGCCAAGGCCCTGTTTGCCTATGCGCACACCTGCGCCCTGGCGACCCGGTGGTGGACATATGAACAGGCGATCGCGGCCGTGCCCCAGGCCTATGAGGTATTGGAGTCGCCCACGGCGGATGCGCTGGCGCTGACCTATTGCGGTCACTACGTCGCCTATGTCGAACGCGACCGGGCCCGCGGGCGCGAGGCGTTGGAACGGGCGGCCCGGCTGAACCCGAATTCGGCGACGACCGCGATGATGTTGGGATGGGTCTGCAATTACGCCGATGATTCCACCTCGGCCCTGCCCCATTTTGAACGGGTCCTGAGGATCAGCCCGCTGCATCCCCAGATCGGCGTGACGACCTGCGGGATCGGCATGGCGCAGATGCAGCGCGGGGACTTCGAGGCAGCGGCAGAGGCCTATGAGCTGGCGATGTCGCAATACCCGGAATTCGCGACGATCCAGATGGGGCTGCTGTGTGTCTATGTGCGACTGGACCGGATGGAGGAAGCGGCGCGCCTGGCCGATTGGCTGCGCGCGAAGGTGCCGAACTTGAGCGTCGCGCGGTTCCTGAGGACGACGCCGCATACCTCGCCCCTGCATCATGAGCTGATGGTGACGGCGTTGCGGGCGTTCGATTTTCCCGAAGACGATCTGGCCTGACGCGTTTCCCGAAGACCCAAGTCAGTCTTGGCAAAGACCGCCTTTGATCAACGGCGCAGCAACGCGTCTGTGGCGGCACGGGCGGCGGCCTGACGGGCGCGGGCGGATTGCAAGGCGTCGGCGTCGATCTCCGGGCGGGCCAGCCGCAGGGCACGGGCGACGACGCGGGTCAGCAGGGGGCGTAAACCCAAAGCGGGGCGGCGGATCGGGTCGGTGTCGGTGGTCAGCAGGGTCATGGCGGGTATCCTTGGGTGTGTTTGCCCCCTGACTCTCGCATTCGGTCCCTGTTTCCGTCCTGAAACGGATCTTAAGCTGTCCTAAACCGGTCCTAAAAGGTCCAAAGCCCACCGAAAGGGGCGGGCTTTGGCATTGGGTCTCGGGACATGTCGGTCAGCTGCCGCACGGGCGGAAGGGTTCCAGCACGTCGACGTCGATGGTCTTGATGCGGGCGAACCGCTCCGCCCCGTCGTTCTCGACCGTCCAGATGTGCCGGGTCTTGGTCACCAGCTCATTGCCGTCGGGCAGGATACCCTCCCAGTCGAAGTTCATGGTCAGGCGATAGGTGCCCGCGCCGGTGTCTTCGGCCGCGAAGTTGCCGAGGACGTGGGTGCTGGCCCCGACCTGCGAGGCCGGTCCCGCAAGCCAGGCCTTGAAGGTCAGATAGACCGACCGCGACAGGGCGTCCTTGTCGGCGTGGTAGCGATCGACGGTGCCCACCGCGATGCCCGCGTGCCGGGGAATGGTGGCGACAGAGGCTGCGGCGGTGCCGACCTCTGCCACTTCGTCGATGGTGGCGCGATGGATCGCGGCCAGCTTGTCACCTGTCTTGGTTCTGGCCGTGCCCCCCGGCTTCCGGGGCGGACGATGGCGCGCGGCGGGGCCGAGGCAAAGGCGCCGTTCAGAGGTTGGTGGGCAACAGAACCTCGGTTCGGATCTTTTCTTGTGCCTCGAAGATACGGCTGTTGTCGGACAACGCCTTGAGCCTGCGGAAGGCGCTGCGCACCAGGTGTCCCGGGTCCTGGGTGATGACCGCGTCCAGGCACCCGTCGCGCAGGGCGGCCTCGGTCGCGGTCGTCCGTTCGTGGGCGATGCAGACGACGCCCTCGGGCAGGTCGAGGGCACCCAGCGCCTCCAACGCCAGGCGCGCTTCGGAGCCGAGCAGATAGATGCCCAGAATATCGCCGTGAAACCGCAGGGCATTGCCGATCACCGCCTGCGTCCGGTCCGGCGTGCCACCGGTTTCCAGCGAAGGAAGACCAGAAAGATCAGCGTGATAGGCCGTCAGTTGACTGTCAAACCCATGCCGGCGATCCAGACTGTCCTGAGAACGCATGGTGTCCGCCACAACCAGCACCTTGCCCTGTTTGCGCCCGATGAACCGCCCCATCAACAAACCCGCTGTGGCCCCAGCCGCGCGGTTGTCGATGCCGACGAATGGTGCGCCATCGGTGCGGGCCTGGGCCGAGATGAAGGGCAGGACATGGGTCCCCCGTTCGGTCAACCGCCGCGCCGCGTCGCGCAGTTGCGGCGACCGGGGCGCCATGAGCGCCACGCCGTCCCATTCGCCCGGGGCCAGGCCAGTCAGATGATTCGCCAGCGCATGGGGATCGTTGGTGTCCAGATGCGCGACTTCGGCACGGATGCCGTCGCGGGCAAAGGCATTGGCGGCGTCCGAAATCCGCGAGACCAGTTCGCGCAGGAACAGATCGCCGGTGCGCGGCAGCACGAAAAGAAAGCGATAGCTGCGCCGCTTGGCGAGGTTGGCAGCGGCGATATTGCGTTCAAAGCCAAGGTCGCGGATCGCCTGATTGACCCGGTCGACCGTCTTTTGCCGCACACCGTCGCGGCCGTTCAAAACCCGGTCGACGGTCGCGCGACTCACCCCCGCGGCCTTGGCGAGATCCTTGGTGGTGGGCATCGATTCGACGGCGCGGTCCGGCATCTGGCCTGATTTTCCCTTGGTCCGAACAACGGAATACCCCGGAAAACCAAGGGAATCCAGCTTAATGAGGCACGTGTCTCAGAAATCTCTTGTCTTGAGGCACGTGCCTCATTTACGACTGACGAGCCAGAAGGACGCGGCAGGGAGGTCGCGACGGTGGCATTGGGAGATCTGAGAGATGAAAAAGTTTCTGCTTGCAGGCGTGGCCTGCAACGCGATGGTCGCGGCATCCGCCCTGCCCGCGCTCGCCGATGGACATGGCACCGAGCTCACGCTGTGCTGGGCGGCCTGGGATCCGGCCAACGCATTGGTCGAGCTGAGCAAGGATTTCGAAGAGAAATCAGGTCATTCCATGAGCTTTGAGTTCGTGCCCTGGCCCAATTTCGCCGACCGGATGCTCAACGAGCTGAACTCCGGCGGGCAGCTCTGCGACCTGATGATCGGGGACAGCCAGTGGATCGGCGGCGGGGCCGAAAACGGTCACTACGTCAAGCTGAACGCCTTCTTCGACGAGAAGGGGATCAGCATGGATGATTTCATCCCCGCGACCGTCACCGGCTATTCCGAATGGCCCAAGAACACGCCCAATTACTATGCCCTGCCCGCCTTCGGCGACGTCGTCGGCTGGACCTACCGCAAGGATTGGTTCGACCGCCCCGACATCCAGGCCGCCTTCCAGGAGGCCTATGGCCGCTCATTGACCGTGCCCGCCTCGCTCGAAGAGCTGAAGGACATCGGCGAATTCTTTCAGGGACGCGAGATCGACGGCAACACCGTCTACGGGGCCGCAATCTATACGGAACGCGGGTCTGAGGGGATCACCATGGGCGTGACCAACGCGCTCTATAATTACGGCTTTCTCTATGAGGATCCGGAAAACCCCTACCAGATGGATGGTTTCGTCAATTCCCAGGGCGCCGTCGCGGGGTTGGAATACTACAAGGCGCTCTATGATGCCGCCACGCCGCCGGGATCGTCGAACTGGTACATGGGCGAGAATATCGACGCCTATAAATCCGGTCAGGTCGCGATGCAGATGAACTTCGCCTTCATCTGGCCGGGGGTGGAGGCCGATCCGAATGTGGGCGGGGGCAAGTCCGGCTATTTCCCGAACCCCGCCGGTCCTGCGGGTCAGTTCGCGCAGCTGGGCGGTCAGGGCATTTCCGTCGTAGCCTATTCCGAAAAACAGGACGCCGCACTGGAATACATCGAGTGGTTCGCCCAGCCCGAGGTGCAGGCCCGTTGGTGGGAACTGGGCGGCTATTCCGCCCTGCGCGCCGTGGTCGAAGACCCGGACTTCGTCACCAGTCAGCCCTATGCGCAGACCTTTCTCGACAGCATGGCCATCGTCAAGGATTTCTGGGCCGAGCCGGCCTATGCCGATCTGCTGATCGCGATGCAGGATCGGGTCCACAACTATGTGATCGCAGGAACCGGCACAGCGCAGGAGGCCCTGGACGGCCTGGTGCGCGACTGGACCGAGACCTTCGAGGACGAAGGCAAGCTCTGATCACGAGACGGTGCCCCGGTTTCGCCGGTGTGCCCGCCCCCGCGCCGCGGCTCTCTTCCCGCGCGGCGCGGGGCCCTTTCCCCGCAGTCTGCCACGTCGATCTTCGTCGAACGGCGTCGGTATGACCATCTGAAGGATAGAGACATGGGGACAGATTCCCTTGACCGACTGGCCCGCGCGACGCCCGAAGGCGTGGCCCGGCGCGTGCGCGGGTTGTCCGACCGCACGATCGCCTGGATTTTCGTGGCCCCCTCGATTTTCCTGCTGCTTGCCGTGAACATCTTTCCGTTGATCTGGACGATCCGGCTCAGCTTTACCAACTTCCGCGTCAATCGCCCGAACAACGATGTCGAATGGGTCGGTCTGCGAAACTACGAACGCATCCTGACCGATCCCGACGTCTGGCAGACCATGCAGGCGACGGCGCATTTCCTGATCTGGACCATCGTGTTGCAGGTCCTGATCGGGTTCTTCCTGGCCTTTCTGATCAACAAGAAATTCCGGGGCAACGATCTGTGGACGACGATCATCGTGTTCCCGATGATGCTGTCGCCCGCCGTGGTCGGCAATTTCTGGACGTTCCTGTATCAACCCCAGATCGGCCTGTTCAATTACGCGGTGACCTTCTTTACCGGGGGCGATCCCGCCAGTTTCTCGATGATCGGGGATGTGCATCTGGCCCCCTGGGCCATCGTGATCGCCGACACCTGGATGTGGACGCCCTTTGTGATGCTGATTTGCCTGGCGGGCCTGCGGTCGATCCCGGATTCGATCTATGAGGCCGCCGAGTGCGACCGCGCCAGCACGCTGCGGCAGTTCTTTACCATCACCCTGCCGCTGGTCCTGCCGTTCCTGATGCTGGCCGTGCTGTTCCGGGGGATCGAGAATTTCAAGATGTTCGACCTGGTGGTGCAGCTGACCGGCGGTGGTCCTGGCAACATCACCACGCTGACCTCGATCGACCTCAAGCGCGAGGCCTTCGAGAAATGGCGCACCGGCTATTCCTCCGCCTACGCGGTGATCCTGTTCGTGACCGTCTTCGGCCTCGCCTCGATCTACGTCAAAGCCCTCAACAAGGTGAAAGAGAGATGAGCTTCTCCGTCACGGAACCCGCCCCCCGCACCAAGTGGTTCGCCGGCCTGATGGTGATCGGCTATGCCGTCATCACGCTGCTGCCGCTGCTTTGGATCATCGCCACCGGCTTCAAGTCGCCTGCCGATTCCATCGCCTACCCGCCCAAGGTCCTGTTCGAGCCGTCGATGGAAGGCTACGTCAACCTGTTCACCGACCGGACCCGCATCATCGACCCGGCGGACCCCAACCTGCCCCCGGCGGCGACCTGGTACGAACAGATCGCCCGCGACAACGGCCAGATCATCACCGGGGCCTCGCGCTATGGCGAGCGGTTTCTGAACTCGGTTATCATCGGCTTCGGCTCCACCCTGCTGTGCATGGTGCTGGGCACCGCGGCGGCCTATGCGTTCAGCCGGTTCCGGGTGCCGCTCAAGGACGATCTGCTGTTCTTCATCCTGTCGACCCGGATGATGCCGCCCATCGCGGTGGCGATCCCGATCTTTCTGATGTTCCGGCAGATCGGGCTGAACGACACGCACCTGGGCATGATCCTGCTTTATACGGCAGTGAACCTGTCGCTGTCGGTCTGGCTGCTGAAGGGGTTCATCGACGAAATCCCGATCGAATACGAAGAAGCGGCGCTGATCGACGGCTACACGCGGTTTCAGGCGTTTTACAAAGTCGTGCTGCCGCAGGCGGCGACCGGTATCGCCTCGACCGCGATTTTCTGCCTGATCTTTGCCTGGAACGAATACGCCTTTGCGGTCCTGCTGACCTCCGGCACGGCACAGACGGCCCCGCCGTTCATCCCGACGATCATCGGGGTCGGCGGCAAGGACTGGCCCGCCGTGGCCGCGGGCGCGACCATCTTTCTGGTCCCGGTCATGGTCTTCACCATCCTGCTGCGCAAACACCTTCTCAGGGGCATTACATTCGGAGCGGTACGCAAATGACCGATTTCATCAAGGGCATCGTCGCCTTTCGCCGGGGTCCGTGGGAAATGCTTGCCTCGATCCTCATCGCGCTGGGCGTGGTGATGCTGATGCAGCCCTTCGCGCTGGTTCTCTACACCTATTCCTTCCTCGTCACGCTGGTGGGCACGGTGATGTTCATCATCGTCAGCCACTTCCCGGAGTAACCGACATGGCACAGATCAGAATCGACTCTGTCCGCAAGGAGTTCGGGGCCTTCACCGCCGTTCAGTCGTCCAGCTTCACCATCGAGGATGGAGAGTTCTTCATGCTGCTGGGCCCCTCGGGCTGCGGCAAGACGACCACCCTGCGGATGATGGCGGGGCTGGAGCTTCCGACCTCGGGCGACATCTACATCGACGGCCAGGAGGTCGGGCAGAAACCGGCGTCGCAGCGCGATATCGCCTTCGTCTTTCAGATGTTCGCGCTTTATCCGCATATGAATGTGCGCGGCAACATCTCCTACCCGCTCAAGTCGCAGGGCATGCCGCGCGCGCAGATCAAGGCCAAGGTCGGCGAGGTGGCCGAAATCCTGGGCATCACCGACATCCTGGATCGCCCCGTCGGCGGGTTGTCCGGCGGCGACCGGCAACGCGTCGCCCTGGGCCGGGCCATCGTGCGCGATCCCAAGGCGTTCTTCATGGACGAGCCCTTGGGCGCGCTGGACGCCGAGTTTCGCGAACACATGTCCGAGGAGCTGCGTGCGTTGCACGACCGGATGGGGGCCACGACCGTCTACGTGACCCACGACCAGTTGGAAGCGATGCAGATGGGCGACAAGATCGTCGTCATGAACCACGGCGTCGTCGAACAGTTCGGCGTGCCGCAGGACATCTACGACTGGCCCGCGACCAAGTTCGTGGCGCAGTTCATCGGGTCTCCGCCGATGAATTTCCTGTCGCTGCCGGATAGTCTGACGCCCGGCCAGGCCAGCGTTTCGCTGGCGGGCCAGGACATCGCGATCCCCACCCCCATCGAGGGGGCCAGGGGCAGGCTGACCTTCGGCATCCGGCCCGAGTTCGTGTCGCTTGACGACAGTTCCGGCTATCGCGGGCAGGTTGTGGCGTCGGAGTATCTGGGCACCACGCAGATCCTGACCATCGACAGCGCGAACGGGCGGTTGAAGGCGCGGATGCCGTCGTCCACCCCGGTGCGCAGCGGCGCGCAGGTCGGCCTACGGTTCGACCCGCGCACCATCACAATTTTCGATGACGCGACGGGTCAGGCCCTGCGGTCGCACGCAAACGACGGAGTGTTGGCCCATGGCTGAGGTCGAACTGAAAAACGTCACCCGCCGGTTCGGCACGGACGTGGCGCTGGACGATGTGTCGATGACGGTGCCCGACGGATCCTTCGTGGTTCTGCTGGGCCCGACCGGCGCAGGCAAGACGACGACGCTGCGCATGGTGTCCGGGCTGGACCTGCCGGACAGGGGCGAGGTCTTTATCGGTGGGCGGTCCATGGCCGGTTTGACCCCGGCGCAGCGCGACGTGGCGATGGTGTTTCAGCAGTACTCGCTCTACCCGCATCTGACGGTGCGCGAGAACCTGGAATTTCCGCTCAAATCCCCGACCCTGCGCACCCCCGCCGCAGAGATCGCCAAAAAGGTGGGCGAGGTGGCAGAGGTGCTGCAGATTTCGCACAAGCTGGACAACAAGGCGACCGCCCTGTCGGGCGGTGAGATGCAGCGCGTGTCGATCGGGCGCGCGCTGGTGCGGCGACCTGCGGTCTATCTGATGGATGAACCGCTCAGTTCGCTGGACGCCAAGCTGCGCTCCGACTTGCGGGTAGAATTGAAGAGCATTCAGGCCAACTCCGGTGCGACGCTTCTCTATGTGACGCATGACCAGATCGAGGCGATGACGATGGCGACCCACGTGGGCGTTCTGGATCATGGCCGGTTGGTGCAGTTCGGCACCCCGCGCGAGATCTATGAGAACCCGGTCAGCATCTATGCCGCGTCACGTCTTGGCCAGCCACGCATCAACGTGCTGCCTGCTGACGTGTTCGGCCACGCACCGACCGGGGCCACCACAATCGGACTGCGCCCCGAACAGATCCGGCAGGGCGAGGGCGCAGCCAGCACCGTGCGCCGGGTGGAACGGCTGGGCGACGAAACCCGGCTGCACCTGGCGTTCCGCAACCACGACATCATCACCGTCACCGATGCACATACCAAGTTGCGCGGCGGCGACACCGTAATGATCCGGCCGGAAGGCGCGTTCTATTTCGACGCCACCGGCAACCGTATCGCCTGAGGGAGGGACAGATGGCGCATTTCATCAACGACAAGGCCAGCGCGGTCACCGATGCCATCGACGGCACCATTGCCGCGTCGGGCGGGCGGCTGACACGGCTGGACGGCTATCCGCACATCAAGGTCGTGGTCCGCTCGGACTGGGACAAATCCCGCGTGGCCATCGTCTCGGGCGGGGGGTCGGGGCATGAACCGGCCCACGCCGGGTTCGTGGGCGCGGGTCTGCTGACGGCGGCGGTCTGTGGCGACGTCTTTGCCTCGCCTTCGGTCGACGCGGTACTGGCGGCCATTCTGGCAGTCACCGGCGAGGCCGGCTGCCTGCTGGTGGTCAAGAACTATACCGGCGACCGGCTGAACTTTGGTCTGGCGGCAGAACGGGCGCGGGCCTTTGGACACAAGGTGTCCATGGTCATCGTGGATGATGACGTGGCCCTGCCCGACCTGGCGCAGGCGCGCGGCGTGGCGGGCACCTTGTTCGTGCACAAGATCGCGGGGGCCATGTCCGAGGCGGGTGCGGATCTGGATGCGATCACCCAGACCGCCTTGCGCATCATTGCCGAGACCCGGACCATCGGCATGTCGCTGGACACCTGCACGATCCCCGGCTCTCCGAAGGAGGATCGGATCGCGCCCGGCAAGGTCGAACTGGGCCTTGGCATTCATGGCGAGGCGGGGGTCGAACAGATCGCCTATGAAACCGCACGCCAGGCCATGACCGCCGTTGTCGCCAAACTGGGGCCGACCTTGGGCGACGGGCCGCATGTGGCCTTGCTCAACAACCTGGGCGGGCTGTCGGTTCTGGAAATGGCGGTCCTGTCAAAGGAGCTTCTGGCCTCGGGCATGGCCTCGCGCATCGCGCTGACCGTTGGGCCCGCTTCGATGATGACCTCGCTCGACATGCGTGGTTTTTCAGTCTCGCTTCTCGCACTTTCGGGTCAGGATGCCGAACATCTGGCGGCGCCGGTCGCCCCCTCGGCCTGGCCCGGTTGCCTGCCTGTGACGCAGGCCCCGGTCTTGCCGGTGCCGGACGGGTTGAAGCCGATCCGGGCCATGGCCTCCGCCCACGCGCCAACCCGGATCTTCCTGACCGACTGTTGCGAGACCCTGATCGCGGCCGAAGCGGATCTGAACGCATTGGACGCGAAATCGGGCGACGGTGACACGGGATCGACCCTGGCGAACGCGGCGCGCGCCCTGATCACGGCGATGGACGATCTGCCGCTTGCGGATCACACCCAACTGTTCCGCGCCATCGGGCAGGAGCTGTCGCAAACCATGGGGGGATCGTCGGGCGTGTTGTTGGCGATCTTCTTTGCGGCCGCAGGCGACGCCGCCTCTTCCGGCTATCCCATGCGGGAGGCGCTGCAGGCGGGCCTGCGACGCATGCAGGAAATCGGTGGCGCCAAGCTGGGCGACCGCACCATGGTCGACGCCCTGGCCCCTGCGCTGGACGCGTTGGAGGATGGGCCGCAGGAGGCCGCCAAGGCGGCGCGCGCAGGGGCGAATGCCACCGCCAGCATGCGCCGCGCGAACGCGGGTCGCGCGTCCTACATCAGCGCCGAACAGCTGGACGGGCACACCGATCCGGGTGCCGAAGCCGTCGCCCGTCTGCTTGAGCATATCGCCGCCTGACGCGACCCGTACCGGTTCCCTGTGCGGGGGACCGGTGCGATGCGGCGGTCAGGTGCAGGTGTCGTCACCCAGAACGCGGGCCAGCCCGGTCGCGGGGGTGCAGGCAGGCACCGGAGGGAGCAGGTTGCCAGCCTCGTCGATCGGCGGGATTTCCGCTTCGCCCCGGTCGACGCGCTGCCACAGCTCACCGCGCAACCCGGTTTCCTGCAGCAGACCCTTGCGCTTGGCCTCGTAATAATAGCCGCGCGCGTACCACATCATCGCCTCGTGCTCATCCCCGTCCGCGACCATCCAGGCCCCGCGCAGGTAGCGAACCGAGTATTTCAGGGCCTTGTCCGCCTCCAACAACTGCGACGGGGTCCCCTGCATCCCCATGTTGCGGGCGGTGGCGGGCAGGATCTGCATCAGGCCCCAATATGGACCGTTGCGCGCAGCCGGGCGGTAATCGCTTTCGCGCTGAATGACGCGATGCACCAGGCTGCGGGGCAGGTCGTAATGATCGGCCCACTTGTTGACCAACGCACGCACGCGCGGTGTCTCACCGGGGTACAGGGCCACGGCGGGCACCACGGGCGTCTCGACGGGGTCGGGGGCAGAAGAACAGGCAGCCAGCAGCAGGCAAAGCGGTATCAGGACTCGAAGCATCTTGGATCACATCGTGGATTCGAACTGATTGCAGTATCCCCGCTGTCGCTGTTGCGCCAAGCCTGTCGTTTCGCGATGCGCGGCGAATTGCCAATCGGCCTTGCGCCGCGCGACGGTCTGGGCCACGCGGGTGGGGTGAGAAACCTGTCCTATTGGCTCCAGAGCGCGGCGCTTCGCCTGATGCTCCTGATCGTTTCGGTCTTTCCGTTGCGGGTGCGCCGCGCAATCGTGGGCCGGGTTGCGGAACGGGCCGTGCGTCTGCTGCCGCCGCTGCGGAACCGGGTGATGTCGAACCTGGCCCTGATCTGGCCCCAGATGCCGGAGGCCGATCGTCGGGCGCTTGCCGCGCAGGCCGCGCGAAACGCGGGCCGCACCCTGACCGGGATCTGGTTCAACGCCGACCTGGCAAAGGAAGCAGCGCAGCTGACGCCCGAAGGCCCCGGCCTCGCCACCTTGCGCGCGGCCCGCGCCGAGGGGCGCGGCGCGATCATCGTCTCGGGCCATTTCGGCCAGTGGGAAGCAATCCGCCACGTCCTGAAACGCGAGGGGCTGGAGACGGGCGCGCTCTACCGACCCAACAACAACCCCTATTACGAGCCGATCTTTCGCGCGGGGATCGAACTGGGCGGTGCCCCGATCATCCCCAAGGGCGCGCCGGGAATGCGGGTGATGCTGAAGCATCTGAAGGCGGGCGGCTTTGTCGCGCTGCTGGCCGATCAATATGTGACCGACGGCCCCTTCATCGACTTTCTGGGCGAACCTGCGGCGACCTCCCTGTCGCCTGCCGAACTGGCGCTGCGCTACAAGGTGCCGCTGGTGCCCGCCTTTGCCCCTTGGGAAGATGGCGCGCCGCGCATCGTCTTCGAAGACGCCATCGCACCGTCGGACCCTTTGACCATGATGACGGACTTCAACATGCGGCTGGGGTCGTGGGTCGCCCGCCATCCGTCGCAATGGCACTGGCTGCACCAGCGCTGGAAGTATTACGACCATAACGCAGAGGCGCGGCAGGCTGCGCTCCACCGGTGAGGGCCCCATGTTTCTGAGCATCTTCGATATCTTCAAGCCGGGCATCGGACCGTCGTCGTCCCACACCATGGGTCCGATGGTCGCCGCGGCTCGGTTTCTGGACGCGCTGCGCGGCGGCGCAGAGCCAGAACCGGGGGCCGGTCCCGCCGCCCGGCTGGAGGCGACGCTGCACGGGTCGCTGGCCTTTACCGGCAAGGGCCACGCCACCGACCGCGCGGTACGCCTGGGCCTGTTGGGCTATGCGCCCGCGACCGTCGACATCGACGCGGCCGAGGCGGCACTGGTCACGCTGTCGCGGACCAGGATGGTGACCCCCGATGGCCTGCCCGAGATGGCCTTCGACCCGGAGGCGGGCGTGGTGTTCGACTATGACGTCACGCTGCCTGGCCATGCCAACGGCATGGTTCTGCGCGCCTTCGACGCCGCCGGGAACCTCCACATGGAGGAGACGTATTATTCCGTCGGCGGCGGCTTTGTCGTCACCACCGCCGAGCTGACCAGCCCCCCGGACCTGCACGCAGCGAAAGCGGCCGAGGGCTTCCCTTACCCTTTCGGCACTGCCGTGGAGATGTTGGAAATGGGCGCGGCCAATGCCCTGACCATCGCCCAGATGAAGTGGCGCAACGAGGCGGTAGGCACGCCGGAGCGGGAGCTGGGCGCCAGGGTCGACGCCATCTGGGAGGCGATGGACGGTTGCATCGACCGGGGTCTTGCCATGGACGGCGTCCTGCCCGGCGGCCTGTCGGTGAAACGCCGCGCGCGCGCGATCCACGAACAACTGAAGGCAGAGGCCGGGATGAACCTGGCGCAACCGCATGTGGTGAACGACTGGCTGTCGGTCTACGCCATGGCCGTCAACGAAGAAAACGCGGCGGGCGGCAAGGTCGTGACGTCGCCCACCAACGGGGCCGCGGGCGTGGTGCCTGCCGTGATCCGCTATTACCGCGACCATTGCGTCGGTGCCACGCCAGAAGGCATCCGCACCTTTCTTCTGACGGCCGCCGCCGTGGGTGGATTGATCAAGCACAACGCCTCCATTTCCGGTGCCGAAGTCGGCTGTCAGGGAGAGGTCGGGTCGGCCTCGGCCATGGCCGCCGCCGGATTCTGCGCGGCGCTGGGCGGGACCAATGCGCAGATAGAAAATGCCGCCGAAATCGCGCTGGAACACCATCTGGGCATGACCTGCGACCCGGCGGGGGGGCTGGTGCAGGTGCCCTGTATCGAGCGTAACGGCCTGGGCGCGATCAAGGCGGTCTCGGCAGCATCTTTGTCACTGCGCGGCGACGGCACGCATTTCATGCCCTTGGACAATTGCATCGAAGCCATGCGCCAGACCGGCCGCGACATGTCCGAGAAATACAAGGAAACCTCTCAGGGGGGGCTGGCGGTCAATCTGCCCGAGTGCTGAGCGGTCTCTTGACGCGCGGAGCAAGGGGGCCCTGACCCCCGTCGTCTTTTGCGACTCCCCCCGAGCGTCCGACTCACCCCGTCATAGCGACCTATCCCCTCACCTTTGTTGCGGTTTCGCGGGGTTCGATAACGCCCGCGTGAGGCCTCGTCGCGTGGGCGTGAGGGGGGTGCGGGGCGGAGAGGTTTATGTGCATATGTGCACGTTTATCGCGTCATCCTCACGGGTTCGTTTGTTGAATGTCAGGTCCCCAAGGCGCAAATAGGGTTCATCAGCAGGGCGACACACACCGCGCCCCGCACCAAACCCAAACGGGCCCGCCGCAACCACAGGGTCCACCGAAAAAGGACTAACGTTATGAAAACCCTCATCATCTCCGCCCTCGTCGCTTCCGCCGCTCTGACCGGTGCCGCTTCTGCTCAGGTCGGTTCGGGCGCTGCCGCCGCCATCGCACACTTCAACCAGGACGTGGACGTCGCGAACGACGCCGTTTCGCTGATCAACCTGGACGGCGACCGGGTCGTCGTCTCCAGCCGCTCGGGCGGTCTGGGCGCGGTCTTCGCGCTGTTCAACTCGGACGCCGACGTGGCCAACAACTTCACCGGCCAGAACGGCGCGACGCTGGTGTCGGGCACCCCGGCCTACAACGCCGACATCTTCGCCGAGATCGAGCGTCAGCGCGAACTGGACGACTGATTTCACGCACGCCTCACTCACATGACACGACGGGCCGCGCGACAGCGCGGCCCGTTTGTTGTCTGCGGCCTCGCTCCGATCAGGCGGGCTTTGGGCGCATCGTGTCGCCGGGAAGGAACGTGGGTGTCAGCTCGACACGCCGGTCGTCGCCTTCAAAGACATGTTCGCCGGTGATGATCCGGGCCGCCATCTCTCCGACTTCGCGTCGTCGGCTGTCCACCGTCGCCAATTGGCGCGGCAAGCCATTGAGAAGATCGAAGGCATTGAAGCCCGCCAGACCCAGCGCGCCGCCGACATCCAGCCCCTTGTCGAGACAATAAAGCAGGCCGCCCGCCCCGGTCAGGTCATTGGTATAGAACAGGAAGTCCACATCCGGCGCACGGTCCAGCATCTGGGCCGTCATCTCGCGCCCCTTGGCGAAACCGGACCAGCCGGAATAGGCCATGGAATCGACGACCGAGATGCCCGCCTCGCTCAGCGCACGTTCCAACCCCTCGATCCGCTTTCGGGCCCGGTGGTCGCCATCCATCTTGGTGCCGAGAACCCCGACCCGGCGGTATCCGCGGGCCGCGATCTCTTGCCCGACCTCGAACCCCGCGCGCCAGTGGCTGATCCCGACGGCTGCGTCGATCGGGTCGCCGTCCACGTCCATCACCTCGATCACCGGCACGCCGGAATTCGCCAGCATCGCACGCGTTGCATCGCTGTGTTCCAGCCCGGCAATGATCACGCCCGATGGCCGCCAGGACAGCATCTCGAACAGCGTCTTCTCTTCCTTGACGGGATCGTAATTCGTGGCACCGATAACGGGCTGAAGCTCCGTCTTGTCGAGCACGTCGGAGATTCCGGCCAGAACTTCCGGGAAGACCAGGTTGGCCAGACTGGGTACGATCACGGCCACAAGATTCACGCGGTTGGAAGCCAGCGCCCCGGCGATCTTGTTGGGCACGTAACCCAGCATGCGCGCCGCCTCCAGCACCTTGGCACGGGTCTTGGCAGACACATCGCCCCGGTTTCTCAGAACCCGGCTGACAGTCATCTCACTCACCCCGGACGCTTCGGAAACGTCGCGCAGGGTCAGGGGCCGTTTCGAGCTGTCGCGCATGAGTGTCCCTGGGTCTAGGCGGCCTTTAGTGTTTACCTAAAGTGAGGTTGATGCAAGCTGTAGCCAGGAAATTGAGGGGGAGGTCGTCACGGTTAATACGGTCGAGAGATGTGACGATTTTTTCCGGAGGGACCTGGGCAACCGGTCACCGGCGTCTTTGGCGAAGACACCCTCAGGGGCCTTGACAAGGATGATGGTGTGAACGCGCCGGTGCAGGGCGATGACACAACCGAGGGCGGGTTTGGAAACAACGCGCTGCGGGGCGATACGGGCGGCGACAGCATCGCGGGCGGCTTCGGGGCCGAAACGGTGATTGGCGGCGCGGGGAACGACAGGCTGACCAGGTCGGCCTTTAGGGACGTGATCTTTGGCGGGGACGGGATGGATTTCGTCAACGGCGGGTTCGGGTCGGACCGGGTCAATGGCGGCGCCGGAACGGATACCTTCTTCCATCTGGGGGTGGCGGATCACGGCTCCGACTGGGTGCAGGATTACGACGCGGCACAAGGCGATGTTCTGGTCTACGGCGGCAATGCCACCCGCGACCAGTTTCAGATCAACGTCACCACCACCCCCACGGCGGGCGCGGATGAGGTGCAGGAAGCCTTCGTCATCCACCGTCCAACAGGACAGATCCTCTGGGCGTTGGTGGATGGGGATGGACAGGGCGAGATCAACTTGCGTCTGAACGGACAGGTCTTCGACCTGACGGTTTGACTTCGGCACACTTGCTGCGCCAAACAGGCGCTGCCGGGGCCGGATGCCATTCCGGTCCCGCCTGCATGGCCCCGTGGCTCAACTGGATAGAGCAGCCCCCTCCTAAGGGGCAGGTTGCAGGTTCGAATCCTGCCGGGGTCACCATGCGGAACAACAGGGTGAACGCAGGCAGCCTCGACTGAGACGTATGTCTTCCGTCCTTACAGCCGCAGTTCAGGGCGCAATGCCGCGCAGACGGGTGGGCGCGCGCCCGCGGGCGCGCAAACCTGGCAGCCGGTCAGGCTGATGCAAGCGCCTTGCCCGCAGAGGCCCGGATCAGGTCAGAGACCTTCTCGCCGATCATGATTGCCGGGGCATTGGTGTTGCCAGACACGATTTCCGGCATGATCGAGCAATCTGCCACCCGCAGCCCGGCAATGCCGTGCACCCGTAGTTGATCGTCGACGACAGATCCGCCGTCGGATCCCATCTTGCAGGTCCCCGTCGGGTGATAGATCGACACGCTGTTGTTGCGCGCCCAGTCCAATGTGCCCGCATCGTCGTCCAGGTCCAAGGCGGACGTCGGTCGGAACTCCTCGGAGATCTTGCTGGACAGGGGGGCGTGCTGCGCGATGCGGCGTGCGATCTTGACCCCCTCGACGATGGTGGCACAGTCACCCTCGGTCGACAGATAGTTCGGGTGGATCTTGATCTTGGACCGGGCATCCGGCCCATCCAGGCGCAGCTCACCGCGGCTTTCGGGGCGTAGCTGACAGACGGACATGGTGAACGCCGAGAAGGGGTGAACCCCTTCGCCGGGGCTGTCCGCCGACCAGGGCTGCACGTGGAACTGAATGTCCGGGGTCGCCACATCGGGGCGGGTTTTCATGAAACCCGTCGCCAGGCTGGCCGCCATGGTCATAGGACCGGACCGGAACAACGCGTATTTCAGCGCGATTCGCGCCTGATTCGGCAGGCTGCGCACCTCATCGTTCAACGTCGGTTCGTTGCATTTGTAGACCAGCCGCGCCTGCAGGTGGTCCTGCATGTTGCGCCCCACGGCGGGCAGGGCATGCAGCGGCTCGATTCCGTTCTCGCGCAGGTGATCCGGGTCGCCGATGCCCGACAGCATCAGGATCTGGGGCGAGTTGATCGCCCCCCCCGACAGGATGACTTCGCGCCGTGCCTTGATGGTTTTCTCGGCCCCGCTCTTGTCGCGGTAGGTGACGCCGGTGGCGCGTTTGCCGTCCAGATTCACGCGCTGCACCAGGGCGTTGGTGATGATCGACAGGTTCTGGCGATTGCGAGCTGGCTTCAGATAAGCGACCGCCGCGCTGCACCGGCGCCCGTTCTTGGTGGTCAGCTGGAAATAGCCCACCCCCTCCTGGGTGGCCCCGTTGTAGTCGGGATTGAACGGGTATCCAGCCGCCTGTGCCGCAGCGACCCAAGCATCACAAATCGGCCGTTGAATCCGCATGTTAGACACGGCCAGAGGCCCATCTTCCCCGTGAAATTCGTCCGCGCCGCGCTCGTTGGCTTCGGCGCGTTTGAACAGCGGCAGAACATCGTCCCAAGCCCAGCCGCGATTCCCCATCTGGGCCCAACGATCGTAGTCCTCGGCCTGGCCGCGCACATAGAGCAGCCCGTTGAGCGACGAGGATCCCCCCAGAACCTTGCCGCGTGGCCAGTCGATCGCGCGCCCGTTCAGACCGGGATCGGGTTCCGTGCGATAGCACCAGTCGACCGTCGGGTTATGCATCGTCTTGAAATAGCCGACGGGGATGTGAATCCAGGGGTTCCGGTCAGGTGGCCCCGCCTCCAGCAAGACAACCTTGACCGTAGGATCTGCACTCAACCGGTTCGCCACCACGCAGCCCGCTGACCCCGCGCCCACGACGATAAAATCCGCTTCAATAATCTGGTCTGCCACGTTTGTTCCCCTTCGCTCCGAAAAAAATTCTATGCAAAGCTTGAACTCCATACTAGTCTTTTTTGGAACGTAAGGTCTCAATAATGAGCATTAAGGGAGGAAGTTATGGGAGTGAGTGATAAGTTGAGCCGGATCTCCCGGCGAGATTTGTTCAGGGTTGCAGGGACTTATGGTATGTCCTCGACCCTCTTGGCAGCAGGTGCCTTTGGCGGGGCGATGAGCCTTGGCAACTTGGCGAAAGCCGCCGAATCCACCTACGAGCGGCGCTTTGCCAAGGAACCGAAGCACACGCTGAAATTCGGTGCCTCCGGATTCAACGCCCGCAACCTGCTGATCGAGCGCGCTGGCGCGCTGGAATTTGCACGTGACCTGGAGGCGCGCACCCAAGGGGAAATCCGCGTCGAATTCATCGGTGACAACCAGATCTGCGGGCAGCTGTCCTGCGTCGAAAAGGCCCAACAGGGCATAATCGACATCTATGCTGCCTCGACCCAGAACTCGGCAGGCGGCGCGCCTTACCTGAACGTGCTGGACTACGCCTACATGTTCCCCAGCCGGGCGGCGCAGTATCACTTCCTCTACAGCCCCGAAAGCCAGCGCATCCTGCGTGACCCGTTCGAAAAGCGGCATGGCCTGAAATTCCTGTTCAGCCACTGCGAATTGCGCGGCATCCAACTGGGCCTGGGCTGGGAAGATCGCCCGACCGTCACCAAGGTCGAGGAACTGTTCGGCACAAAGAACCGCGTCACGGGCACCCAGCTGGGTCGCATCGCGATGCAGGCGCTGAACCTCAACCCGGTGCCGGTTGCCTGGGAAGAAACCCTCGACGGTCTCAAGCAGGGCCTGATCGACGGGGCGGAGACCTGGGCCTCGGCCGTGGCTTACGCCAACATGTCGCCGGTGGTCAGCCAGTCGGTCGACCTGAAGTTCTTCTGCGGCACCGAGCATACCGCCATGTCCGCGTCGATCTTCGACGGCATGGACGGCGAATTGCAGGACGCCATCATGGAGAGCGCCTACTGGACCCAGGCCCACATCCAGGCCGCCAACGAAGTCGCGCTGATCCGGACCGTCGGTCATTCCGACCCGATGTTCCCGGACACGATCTTTGCGCAGAACAACGTGCGCAACGCCTTCCTGGCGGACGATCAGATCAAGATCGCCGAAGAGATGTGTTCGCCCGAGTTCCAGCCGCAGCTCTGGGAAGAGTGGCGCGAGCGGATCAACGGCTGGGCCGGTGGCATCGACACCTACCAGGAAATCTACGACATCGCGCGCGAGATCCCCAAGGATATGCTGCCCGAGAACGTAGAGCCGCGCCGCTGGTGGCAGAGCTGACCGCAGTTCGGACCTAAGACGAGAACCGGTCCGCGCCCAGCGCGGGCCGGTTTCTCACGACCAACAAGGCGGGGAGGAGCCCGCCGGTTTTTCAGGGGGAGGAAGCCATGTCAGTCATTGCTGATATCGGCGCAATTTTCAGCGCATTTGCGACACAGGACTCTTTCGAGATCCGCAACGCGCTGCGGTCCGAAGCGGCTTGGTATGTCGGCACGCTCATCGGGCTGGCCGGCGGACTGGGCATCATGATGATCTATCGCAGCGTGCCGCTGCTCGACCGATATCTGGAACGGACGGTGATGGTTTTCAGCTATCTGGCCATCGCCTTCATCATTTTCTGGGGCGTCGTCGACCGCTTTATCTTTTCCAACCAACAGCCCTGGTCGACCACGATCCCGCCGCTGCTGTTCATGATCATGGCCTGGTTCGGCGCGACCTATAACGTCCGCCTGCGCACGCATCTGTCGTTTTCGGAATTCCGTACCGCCATGCCGCGCCCCCTGCAGATGGCCTGCCTGACGCTGGACGCCGTGCTCTGGTTCGTCTTCGCGATTATCGTGATCGTCACGACGACACGGCTGACGGCACTGTCGGCGTCGAACTTCCAGATCGTTCTGGGAACCGACAACACGATGCAGTGGTGGTTCCTGCTGACTGCGCCCGTGGCCTTCATCCTGATGTGCGGGCGGGTGTTCGAAAACTTGTTCGAAGACCTCGAAAACTATCGCACTGGCGAGCCTTTGATCCGCCAGGCCGTCATCGGGGAGGACGCATAATGGACGTCTCATTCTGGGTCACCACGATTTCTATCGGGGTCACGCTGCTGTTCATGCTGGGCGTGCCGGTCCTGCTGGTGATCGCCTATTGGGTGATCGGCTGTTCCTTCGTGCTTGGCCTCACGCTCGACAACATGGGTGCAGAGCTTTTGAACGTGTTCAACAAGGGCTTTGCCCTGTTAGCCATGCCGCTGTTCATCCTGACCGGAGACCTGATCAACCAGTCGGGCATCGCCCGAAGGCTATCGGACTTTGCCTATTCCTGCCTTGGCTGGCTGCGCGGCGGTCTGGCGATGGCGGCCCTGGGGGCCTGCGGGTTGTTCGCGGCCATTTCGGGTTCCAACTCGGCCACGACGGCAACCATCGGTTCGATGTTGCACCCCGAAATGGTCAAGGGCGGCTACGACGAACGCTTCTCGGCGGCCACTGCGGCGGCGGGCGGCACGGTGGGGATCATCATCCCGCCGTCGATCATCTTCATCGTCTACGGGTTCCTGATGAACCTGCCGATCTCGGACCTGTTCGTCGCGGGCATCCTGCCGGGCACCTTGATGGTGGTCGGCATGCAGCTGGCCTGCTGGATCATCTGCCGCCTGAACGGCTGGGGTTTCCTGATCCCGCTGCAACTGAACCGCGTGCTCAAGACCGCCTTTGGCGCCTGGCTCGGCTTCTTTGCCATCGGCCTGGTCCTCTGGGGGATCTACACGGGCAAGTTTTCGCCCACCGAAGCGGCGGGCGTGACCGTGGCGTTCTGTGTGTTCGCAGGGGTCGGCAGCTGGCTGATCTGCAAGATCTTCCGCGTTCGCACGGACAAGGAATGGCACGAGAAATCCTACCTGGAGATGCTGGTCGTCGAAGGTTTCACCGTGCCGCAGATCCCGGGGATCGTCATGCGCTCGGCGCAGATCACGGGCATCCTGGCCCCGCTGATCGCCATCTCGGTGGTGATGCAGCAGATCCTGTCGTTGCTGGGGGCACAGCAGGTGATCGGCGATTTCGTGACCTCCATGGGCGGCTACTACGCGGTGCTGTTCACGGCGATGGTGATCGTCTTCTTCTCGGGCATGGTTCTGGAATCCCTGCCAGTGACGATCATCCTGGCCCCAATCCTGGCACCCATCGCGGCCAGCGTGGGGATCGATCCGATCCACTTCTCGGTGATCTTCCTGGTGGGGGCCTCGATCGGCTTCATCACGCCGCCTTACGGGTTGAACCTCTATGTGGCCTCGGGTGTGACAGGCGTTCCGTACTTCCGCCTGCTGCGCTATACGGTACCCTATCTGGTGGCTCTGATCAGCGTCTGGCTGATTGTGGCTCTGGTGCCTGATATCGCCTTGTTCCTGTTGCCGGATCGGTAAGCCCTGTATGAATGCCTGAAGATCAATCATCCCAAGGCGCGGATCAGATCCCGACCAATCTGAGGTTGCTGATCCTTCTGGAGGAGACCGTGCGCGCAGGCGTCCCGGTCTCCCCCAGGACGCTGGTGGAACACCTTGGCCTGCCCAAGGCGACGATCCACCGGCTGCTGGCCACGGCCGAGGCAGAAGGCTTTCTGCAACGCGACGTGGATGGAAGATCCTACGGCCCCGGTCAGCGTCTTCGGATGCTGGCCGCAAACACTCTCTCTTCCCAACGTATTCGAACCGACCGGCTGGCCATCATGAAGGCCCTCGCCGACGAAATCGGCGAGACCTGCAACCTTGCTACACCGGGTCGCTACGGCATGGTCTACCTGGATCGGGTCGAAACCCATTGGCCCCTGCGCATCCAACTCCCTGCCGGCACCCAGGTCCCGTTCCACTGCACCGCCAGCGGCAAGATGTATCTGTCCTCGCTGCGCCCGGACCGGTTGAACCGCCTGCTGACCTCCGGCCCGTTGCAGCCACAGACCTCGCGCACGAACACCGATCCGGTTTCCTTGGCCGAAGAACTCTCGCTCACGCGGCGGCGTGGGTATTCCACCGACACCGAAGAGTTCATGGACGACATGGTCGCCATCGCCGTCCCGATCGAGGATAACCTGGGCCGGCTCCTGTCCACGCTGTCGGTCCATGCGCCTAAGCAACGGCAGTCACTGGTTCAGCTGGAACGGTCACTCGACAGAATCCGTCAGGCCGCCGACAACCTTGCCAGCCTCGTCAGTCCCGTCACCGAAGACGACGATCTGCGATCCTAGTCGAAGAACCCGGACTCCTCGTAGAACCGCTCTGCCCCGGGATGCAGCGGCAGCCCGATCGCGTCGAGCGCGGTTTCCCGCTGGACCAATGCAGCCTTTTGATGACCACCATCGAGAAGCTGTCGGCTGGTCTCGTTCCAAAGCGCGGCGGTCACCGCGTAGATCAGCTCTGCGGGTTGGTCCATCGTGGTGATCCACTGGGCGTTGACGCCGATGGTCCAGACGTCGTCTGGCTGACCCGCATAGGTGCCACCCGGTATCAGGTCGTAGGTCAGGAATTCATGCTCGACCAGGATCATCTCGGTCGCATCCTCGTCGAAGGGCAGGATGCGGATGTCGATCTCTGCGGCCAGTTCGCTGATGGCGCGGGCGGGATAGCCGCCGACAAAGAAGAACGCATCCAAGGTGCCCGCGCGCATCGCGTTGGCGGCATCGACCGTCTTCAGATACTGCGCCTCCATGTCCGTGACCGACAGGCCGACGGCCTGCAGGATGAATTCCGCCTCGACCAGGGTGCCTGACCCCGGTTCGTCCAATGACACCCGCGCCCCCTTCAGACCGGCCAGGGTGTCGATACCGCTGTCGGCGCTGACAACCACATGGATGGATTCCGGATAAAGGTTCGCAATCGCCCGCAGCTCCTCGACCGGGGCACGGGGGGCCCAGATGCCGGTGCCGGTCCAGGCCCAGGTGGCCACGTCCGATTGCACAAAGGCGCTTTCGATCTGACCCGCGGCCAGGGCCTCTACGTTGGACACGGATCCATTGGTCGAAATCGCGGTCGCGGTCAGCCCCGGCACACCACAGGCCCCGCCGTCGGCACAGGGGCGCGACCCGGGGGGCGCGGAAATCGCGGCGGCCACGATGGTGCCCACCGGAAAATAGACCCCGGCCGTACCTGCCGTGGCGATCCGGAACGACTGCGCCTCCTGCGCGGCCGCCAGACCCGGAAGCACCCCTAGAAACAGCCCGAAAACGGCCCCGATCCATCGCGTCATGAAAACCCCCATCCAAACCCCGGCAGGCTTGCCTATCCGGGGCCCTGAGGGAAGAGAGCGATTGCAATCGGTCTTGGGGCGTGGCCGTCAGACCATGCGGATGACCTTGGGGTCCAGCGCAAGGACATATCCTTGCCGCGTGATGTTTCGGATCAGCAGATGCGTCACGATCTGATTGCCCAGCGCATCGCGCAGCCGCTTGATCCGGGTGGCCCCGGCCGCCTCGTCGCAGTCGGCCTCGTGCTTGCCGGAAATCATCGCCTCGATCTGCGCGCCGGTAAGCATGTCACCGTCCAGCCGCGCCTCGGCCAGGACGCTCAGCGTCTCCATCGCCGCTTCGGTCAGCTTCAACTCGATATCGTTGAGCATCACGGCATTTTCGGCACGGGCCAGGACCAATGACGTCACCTGTATGCCCGACCGCTGAATCTCGCCCATGCGGCGGTTCAACATCACCATGGCCAGCAACAGAACGACGCAGGCGATCAGCAGGGCCGTCGCAAAGACCAGCAGAACAAAGATGATCACACGGTAGCTGCCAAGCACCTCGGAAAAGGCAGTGCCCGACTGGGCCAGAACCTCCAGCAGGCCAATCTCGGCCGGGGTGGTCAGGTCGCTTTCGACAAACAACTGTTCCACCCGCGCGTTGAAGGCGTTGGCGTCCGGCAGGGTCGCGAACAGGAACACCGCCGCCGCCAGCAGGATGACGACGATGGCCCCGATGCCAATGGCAACGATACGGGCCGAGGCGGCGCGGGTCTCAGTAACGGAGGAAGTAGGGGCCTGCACTGGCTCTCCTCTGATCTAGGCCTTCGGGACCGAAGACCGAGACGATATTCAGCAATTGCCACCCGTCCTGCAACCGCTCGGCGATCAAACCTGCGGCTGCCTGCGGGTTGCAGGCGCTGTCGGGCAGTTCGGCGACGCCGTAATGCAGGCGCAAGGGGTCGTCCTGCTTGGCCTTGTAGTCGGCGTAGCAGGCCGCGTTGGCGGTGCCGGCGCTGATGCCCAGCGCAAACAGAAGCGGGATGAGGCGTATCATGACCCGACTGTGGGCGAGGTCGGGGCCGCAGGCAATAACAGCAAGGCGGATATGCCATGGCAAACCGGCGTTATTGAGGCGCAACGGCAACGGGTCCGACCCTTGGGGGTATCCGAAACCCAAGCCGGAGATGTTCCATGTTCCTCGCCCCTATCAAGCCCATCCTCGCCGCCGTCCTGTCGCTGGCGCTGGCCCTGCCGCTTACAACAACACCCGCCAACGCGGAGCTGAGCGGCCGCGAAGCCGCACAGCTCCTGGGTGGCCTCGCCTCGATCTACATCCTGAAGGAAGCGCTGGATGATCGTCGCGACCGTCGTCAGGTGCAACACGCGCCGCGCAGGACAGACCCCTTGCATCGCCACCGGGATGGCACACGCCATTCCCACGGCGGCCCCGCCAGTCACCGCCATGATCGGGGGTACGATCGCGGGCAGGCCCATGACCGGGGACAAAGACGCCTGCACCGCACGGTGCCAGACACCTGCCTGGCCCGGTTCGAGACGCGCAATGGCCCGATCCGCGCCTTCGGCCAGCGCTGCCTGAGCCGCCACACGATCCAGCCGCACACGCTGCCGGCGCAATGCCTGCGCGAGGTCCGGACCGATCGGGGCTGGCGCAAGATCTATCGCCCGCGCTGTCTCAACCGCCATGGCTGGACGATCCGCGCGGCCCGACACTGATCGGTGTCATGCGATAACAGCGCGGCAAAGTTGGCCCTTGCCGCGCAGACCCCCACCTTGACCGCACCCGACAGGAGACATGCCATGACCCGCTTCCTCGCCCTGATCCTCTGTGCACTACTCACTCTGCCGTTTTCTTCCGGGCCTGCACGGGCCGATCTGGATGGGGACGATGCAGTCAGGATACTCGGGGGGCTGGCCGCGCTCTATCTCCTCAAGGAGGCGTTGGAGCGCGATCAGACCCGCAGCGAACGCGCGCGCCCTCCGGTCCGCAGCCAACCGCGCGGCACCTATGACCACATTCATGCCGACGGCAGCGGCGGTGGCGGATGGCACAGCCATCCGGTCGGCAGCCCTCATGCGGCCGCAGCCCACCCGGCGCGCCCCCTGCCCGTCCCAGCCCCGGTCCAGGTCACCCGCCTGCCAGCCCCCTACGAGGCCCCGCGCGACCGGGTGGATGTTCGCCTGATCCCGTCGCAGTGCCGCGCCGCCCTGCCCAATGCCATCGAAGTCATCGAGGGGCATGACGCGACCTGCATGCAGAACGCTGTCGTCCTGCCCGGGTCCCTGCCGCCGCAATGCCTGCGCCGGGCCGGCGGTCGTGCCCTCTATGAGGACCGTTGCCTGCGCGCGGAGGGATGGAGCCCGCGCACCGCCCGCAATTGACGCGACGGGCACGGGACGACAGGTGTCTGCCATGTCACGCACACCGCCCCCTGCCCCCGACCTTCGCTTCGAAACCGCCGCATCCGCACAGGGGGCCCGGATCATCGCGGGCGTCGACGAGGTGGGGCGCGGGCCCTGGGCCGGGCCGGTCGTGGCCTGTGCCGCGGTCCTGCGCGGCCCCGCGCCTGCGGGCCTCAACGACAGCAAGAAGCTGACGGCCAAGCGCCGCGAAGCCCTGGTGCCTCTGTTGCAGGCCTGTTGCGACGTGGGCTTCGGCGAGGCCAGCGTGGAGGAGATCGACCGCCTCAACATCCGCCAGGCGACCCATCTGGCCATGCGCCGCGCGGTTGAGTCCTTGCCGCAACAGCCCGATCATTTGTTGATTGACGGAAACGACTGCCCCGCCTGGGTGATTTGCCCCCGAGATGTGATCAAAGGTGGCGATGGGCGGTCATTGTCCATCGCGGCAGCATCGGTTCTGGCCAAAACAAGGCGGGATCAAGGCATGGTGGCCCTGGCGCAACAATTCCCCGGCTACGGCTGGGAACGAAACGCGGGCTACGGCACGGCGGCCCATCAAGAAGGTCTTCGCATCCTTGGCGTGACACAACATCATCGGCGGTCCTTTGCCCCCATACGCAAGATGTTGTGTCCGTAGCCCTGCCCCAATTCTGACACAGCCACCCTGTGGACCATTAACTAACAGCCCGTCATCTTGGCCTCATAACAACAAGACGACCCCAAAGAGGGCGTCAATGAGGCGACAGACATGGCAAGATCTACCCCGGAGGCGCAGGCGCTTCCGCTCGATACAATATTGTCCGGCGACTGCGTGGCAGCGATGGACGCCCTCCCCGAAAACTCGGTCGATCTGATCTTTGCCGATCCGCCCTATAACCTGCAGCTCAAGGGCGATCTGCACCGTCCCGACAATTCCGCCGTGGACGCCGTCAACGACCACTGGGACCAGTTCGACAGCTTTGCCGCCTATGATCAGTTCACCCGTGACTGGCTGCGCGCCGCCCGGAGGATTCTGAAGCCCGACGGCGCGATCTGGGTCATCGGCAGCTATCACAACGTGTTCCGCGTGGGTGCATCGTTGCAGGACGCAGGCTACTGGATTCTCAACGATGTGGTTTGGCGCAAGACCAACCCGATGCCGAATTTTCGCGGCAAACGGCTGACCAATGCCCACGAGACGATGATCTGGGCCTCGAAGTCGGAAAAATCGAAATACACCTTCAACTACGAGGCGATGAAGGCCCTGAACGAAGGCGTGCAAATGCGGTCTGACTGGACGTTCCCGATCTGCACCGGGCACGAACGGCTCAAGAACGAGCGCGGCGAAAAGGCCCATCCGACCCAAAAGCCAGAGGCGCTCCTGCACCGTGTGCTTCTGCAATCGACCAACCCCGGCGATGTGGTGCTGGACCCGTTCTTCGGCACCGGTACGACGGGTGCCGTCGCCAAGATGATGGGACGCCACTTCATCGGCATCGAGCGCGAGGCCGAGTATCGCGACCTGGCCGCCGCGCGCATTGCCGACGTCCGCCCCTATGAAAAAGCCGCGCTGGAGGTCACGACCTCCAAACGGGCCGAACCCCGCGTGCCCTTTGGCACCCTGGTCGAACGCGGCATGCTGCGCCCCGGAGAAGAGCTGTTGTCCGGCAACGGTCGGCATCGCGCCAAGGTCCGCGCCGATGGCACGCTTGCCGGCAAGGACGTGAAAGGTTCGATCCACCAGGTCGGGGCGGCCTATGAGGGCGCGCCCAGCTGCAATGGCTGGACCTACTGGCACTTCAAACGTGAAGGCAAACGCGTGCCGATCGACATGCTGCGCCAGCAGATCCGCGACGAGATGGCCGGCAAGCGCCTGAGCTAGCGAACACCAACAACAAGTTACCGCCTGCACCTGCTGTCCAATGTCCGGCGGGTGCAACTTAAACCCCTGTTCCCGCCTGTCGGGTTCAGGGGTTCTTTTTTACGCGGGACCGGATCAGGAAACCGGATGCCGCAAACGAAAAACGCGCCCCGGGGGGCGCGCTTTCCTAGTAGGTAGATCCGGCTGAATTCAGTCGGAAGCCACAGCAGCGGCCAGCAGAACCAGCGCCAGCAGCGGAACCAGGATGCCACCGGCGGAGGACGAGGTGTCCTCGACGATGACGACCGGCTCAACCGGGGCGGGCGCGATGTTGCCAGCGAAAGCAGTGGTAGCAGCGACCGACAGAGCGGCGGCGAGTGCGAGTTTCTTCATAGGATATCCTCCAAGATACGCCATCGGTGAGGCGACAGTTGCCACACCATATGGCACCCAAGACTGTACCTCGTCTGACTCGTTAAACAGGTCAGGCAAGGCTTTGCAATGTTAAGTCAAACGGTCATTCGAGCAGGCTACCGAGTGCCGTCAAATAAGCAACACCTGCGTGCCGACCTTTGTCATGTCAAACACTTCGGCGATATGCTCATTGTAGAGGCCGATGCAGCCCGACGACGACCGGCGACCGATCTTGCGCGTGTCGTGGGTGCCGTGAATCCGGTAATACGTCCACCCGAGGTACAACGCGTGGGATCCAAGCGGGTTGTCCGGCCCCGGACCGATGACCGTGGGCCACTCCGGATTGCGGCGCAGCATGTTGGGCGTCGGCCGCCAGGACGGACCGACCACCTTCTGGACGATCCGCGTGCGACCGCGCCGCGTCAGATCCTCGGACTGCGGAACAGATGACGGATACAGGTGATGCGTGCCGTCTTCTTGCCAAAGGTGCAGGGCGCGGCTGTCGATATCGACCAGAATCGCCCCGTTGCGCAGGCTGTCGAAATGCGGTTCCCACTGCATCCGACGGAAGGCCGAGATGTTGTGACGGGTCGTCGCCGAAATCTCGGATCGGTTCTGAACCGTATCCGGCAATTGTTGCGACAACGCCGGCGTCGCCAGAACAGCCGACGCGGCGGCACCGGTCGCAAGAAAGGACCGGCGGCTGATGTGTATCTTTAATCGAGCCATAGAAAATCTCCCTTTCGACGTTCCGGAGTCCCGCGGAACCGGACTGACGTCTGAGACAAGCGGTTGCAGGTTGAATGGCATGATCGGGAAAAGCAACACCACCCCTGGTGGACCGGCGGTACCTTGCAGTTACATTTCTGTCATCACGAGGATTTGCGTCGCGACCCGCTCCGCGCTAGGTCCAAGGAAACAATGCTTGGAAGACCTGCACAATGAACCGTCGTTACGCCCTGACTCTGCTGGCTGGCACGGCGCTTGCCGCCTGCGCACCGCCGCCGCCCACCCTTGGCCCCGACGGCAGACCCTTGCCGAAACTCTATCGTATTTCCGGGACCGACGCCCGGCGCATCCCATTCCGGGCGCTCGACGCCATCAACGCTCTGCGTCAGGGGGCCGGGCTCAGCACGCTGGAGCTGAGCGCCGCGCTGAACGCCGCCGCCGAGACGCATTCCCGCGACATGTCCCTGCAAAACCGCCCCTGGCATTTTGGATCCGACGGATCCTCGCCGATCGACCGCACCCGGCGCGTCGGGTTCAGCGGAGAATTCCTGGGCGAAGCCATTTCCGAGACCTTCGAAAGCGAACTGGAAACCATCGCGGCCTGGATGCAGGAACCCGGTCCCCGCCGCGTGATTCTGGACCCGGATGCCCGTCGCATGGGCTTTGCCTTCTTTCAGGAACCGAACGGCAAGATCTGGTACACGCTCGACGTCGGCACCTGATCTGATCTTCGAACACGACTGTGCGCCCCGAACTTCATCGGCGCGCACCTGTTTTGTCGGAAACCGAAGGCGTCAGGCGTAGATGTCGACCGGGACGCCGTTCTGCACCATCGCATAGACCTGCTGCATTTCGTGGTTCGTGACGGCCACGCAACCCGCGGTCCAATCGTGATGCGGGTCGCGTTTTTCCGGACCCCAACCATGAATGAAGATGTCGCCACCCGGGTTCTTGCCCTTGGCCGCCGCAAAGGCGCGGTCACGGGCGTTGGGATAGTCGATCCCGACCGATAGAAAGAAGCTGCTTTCGGGATTGCGGCGATTGATGTGGTATCGTCCTTCGGGCGTCTTGCCGTCGCCATAGAACTGCTTGTGACCCTCGGCGGTAAAGCCCAGTTGCACGCGGTAATGTTCCAACACACTGGTGTTGTGGATCAGGAACATTCGCCGGTGTTCCTTGTGGACCTCGATCTTCGTGACCTCCGGCCCGCGATAGGGAACGAATTTCTGCCCGCATGCGCCGAGCAGAGAAAGGCCGCCGGCGATGGCTGCCCGTCGAGTAAATCTATGCATGACCTGTTGACCTGATTTTTTTTGGTTCACTGTCCGAACCCAAGCATACCAGATTCGCGCAATTAAAAAAATATCCCTGTTACGACGAATTTTCCTCATGTCGTAGCAATACCGCAAGGCCGGAGCGGTAGTCCTTGTGGATCAGAGAGATGCCAAGGTCGCGCTTGATCCGGTCGTTTCGCACTTTCTTGGATTCGGCATAGAAACTGCGGGCCATGGGCGTCATTTCAGCCGTTGCGAAATCTTCGACCGGTGGCAGCGGCATCCCCAACAGCATTGCCGCATGGGCGATGACATCCTCCGGCGGGGCCGGATCGTCGTCGCAAAGGTTGTAGACAGCGCCCTGATCGGGACGCGCGATCGACGCTGCCAACACCTGAGCGATGTCGTCCACATGGATCCGGCTGAACACCTGCCCCGGTTTGACGATCCGCCGCGCCGTGCCCGCGCGCACCTTGGCAAAGGGTCCGCGTCCCGGTCCGTAGATCCCGGCCAGCCGGAACACATGCAAGGCCGCGCCGGTGTGCTCTGCCAGTTTGTGCCACGCCGCCTCTGCGGTCACGCGCAGTTGCCCGCGCCGCGTGGCGGGGGTCAGAGGCGTGTCCTCATCGACCCAGCCCCCGCCGTGGTCGCCGTAGACGCCGGTCGTCGACAGATAGCCGACCCACTGTCCGGGCCGAAGACCCGTGCGCAGCGCCGCGTCATAGGCCGCCAGTACCGGGTCCCCCTCCGGCCCGGGCCCGGCAGAGACCAGAATATGCGTCGCGCGCGCCAGTGCGTCGTCGATATCTGCCCCGAACAAGACAGGCGTCACCCCCTCGTCGCGCAACGCGTCTGCCTTTTCCTGGGTGCGGGTGGTTCCGATCACCTCCCACCCGCCCGCGAGCAACTGGGGCGTCAGCGCCCGCGCCGAATAGCCATGCCCGAAACTCAACAGAACCGACATCAGAGCCTCTCTACCGCCCAGCGGGCCGCATCCGCCACCGCCGCATCCGCGTCTTCACACAAGTCCTGCACCACCGGTTTCAGCGCCGCCAGACCCGAATTGCCGATGGCATAGCACACATTCCGGATCATCCGATCCCGCCCGATCCGCTTGATCGGTGACCCGGAAAAACGCGCCCGGAACCCGGTATCGTCAAGCCGCGCCAGATCCGCCAGATCCGGCGCGCGATGCGGCCCGTGATAGCGCATGTCCGAGGCCGTGACGGCGAACTTGTTCCACGGACAGACCGCAAGGCAGTCGTCGCATCCATAGATCCGGTTGCCCAGTCCCGGCCGCAGCGCAGGATCGACGGGCCCCCGGTGCTCGATCGTCAGATAGGAAATGCAGCGCCGTGCATCCAGTTGGAACGGGGCCGGAAAGGCATCGGTCGGACAGACATCCAGACAGCGCCGGCACGATCCGCAATGCTCCGCCTCAGGGGAATCCGGTGCCAAGGCCTCGGTTGCAAAGATCGCCCCGAGGAAGACCCAGTTTCCAAAGTCCCGCGACAAGAGGTTCGTGTGCTTGCCCTGCCAGCCGATCCCGGCGGCCTGGGCCAAGGGTTTTTCCATCACCGGCGCGGTATCGACAAAAACCTTCACCTCGCAACCCGTCTCGGCCACCATCCAACGCGCGACGCGCTTCAGCGCCTTCTTGACCACGTCGTGATAGTCCCGCCCCTGGGCATAGACGCTGACCGCGCCCTTTGCCCCGTCCTTCAGGTCGGTCAGGGGATCATGATCTGGCGCATAGGAATGAGCCAGCATCACGACCGAGCGTGCGTCGGGCCAAAGCGCGGCGGCACTGCCGCGCCAGCCCTCCCGCTCGGCCATCCAACCCATCTGCCCGTGCCGCCCTGCCTCCAGAAAACTCCGCAGGCGCGCCGCGCTCTCCGGTGCCGCGTCAGGACGGCAGACCCCCATGGACACGAACCCCGCGTCCAACGCCTCCGCCCGCAACCGCGCCTTCAGCCCGTCCAAAAGCAACCCGGCGTCAAAGGAAACGCACACCCCCGTGCATCAGGGGGCGTCAAATACCCACCCCAGGCACGACGCACATGCCAAGGCGCAGACCTCAAAAATCCAGGTCCGCATAGTGGGGCGCGGGCCGGAATCCGGGCACCACATCCGCCAGGATCGACCGAAAGGCCGGCCGCGATTTGATCTTGGCGTACCAGTCCCGCACGCCTGCGTTCCGGTTCCAATCCACGTCCGAGCTGTAGTCGAGACAGGACAGATGCGCCGCTGCGGCGAAATCCGCCAGCGTCATGTCAGGTCCCGCCAGCCAGCGCCGCTGGTCCAGCAGCCAGCCCATGTAATCCAGATGGAACTTGATCGCCTTCACGCCCGATTTGACGTTGGTCCCGTCGGGATACCCCTGCCGCGTCAGCTTCTTGTTGATCCGCTCATAGACCAGCTTGGACGTCACCTCGGCGTGGAACTTGTCATCGAACCAGGCCACCAGACGGCGCACCTCGGCCCGCTTCTCCGGGTCACGCGGCATCAGCGGCGGCTCGGGCATGGTTTCCTCGATGTATTCGCAGATCGCCTGACTGTCCGACAGGATCAGCCGGTCCATCCGCAACACGGGCACCTTGCCCGCCGGGTTCATCCGCAGGAACTCCGACCCGGCTTCCCAATAGGGCAACGGCTCCAGCACGACTTCCATCTTCTTTTCGGCAAGCGTCAGCCGCACCTTGCGGCAGAACGGAGAGAGCGCGAAGTGATAGAGTTGGATCATGGCCCCGGAATGCCCCGTGGCGCGGGCGGTTTCAATCCTCGAAACAAGCGGCGCGGCCGTCGGCGCGGATCGTTGCCGCTCCGTCAGCGACGGAATTGGCCCGCCGCGACAGAAACGAGGTCGGCGCGGCCGCGTCCCGTTCTTTCGGGTTCGGCAACACCGTCGCCAGCAGACCCGCCTGCCGCGCAGTCACCGCCGAGGCCCCGCGCCCGAAATAGTTCCGTGCCGCCATTTCGACACCGAACACGCCCTCGTCGAATTCGGCGATGTTCAGATAGACTTCCAGAATGCGCCGTTTGGGCCAGAATAGCTCCATCAACGGCGTCAGCCCCGCCTCCAACGCCTTGCGCGGCCACGACCGCCCCTGCCAAAGAAAGGCGTTCTTCACGACCTGCTGACTGATGGTAGAGGCGCCCCGGTTCGCGCCCGCTTCGATCGCCTCGCGAATGGCATCGACATCGAATCCCCAATGCAGACAGAAATTCGCATCTTCGGCGGCCACCGCGGCCCGCGGCAGAACCTCGGCCATGGTATCGATATCGACCCAGACCCGCTCCACCCCGCCCAAACGCGCGCTTTCCGACCAGATGTAGGGCGTGGTTGGCGGGTCGATCCAACGATAGGACGCGACCCAAAGCACCAGCAGCGCCACGAGAACAAGCCCCGCACGCAGCATCAGCCGCACGGCCCGGCGCAGGCCACCCGTCACGCGCGCCCGCAGGCCCGCCGCTTTTGTTTTCTTTCTGCTCGCCCGCTTCGCCATGCATCCACCAAACGGCGATTGGCCTCCGGGTCAAGACCGGGTGCTGCCTGCGCGCCCAGGCGCGCGGGAATCGTCACACGGCTGGAACAGGTGCCCCGGATCTTCTCCAGCCGCACAGACCTGCAACCGGTCCCGCGACAGCGCGCGTCGGGCGAGGGCAGGCAGCGCCTGTCCGAGCCCGACGCGGCCCTTCATTCCGCCGGGATCGCCCCTGCTTCTTCGGACAGGGGAACCGGGATGTGGATCAGCATTTCCTTCGGGCAAACCTGCAGGAAGTTGCCGACCTCCGCCTCCCAATCCGACAGGATCAGGCGGGCCTTTCGGGATCCGGTTTCGGCGGCGTGACGCTCCACCAGGGCGCGCAGCTGCGCTTCCCAATGGGCGACGGTCACGGGACAGGTCACCAGCGTTTCCATGTTCATCACCGGCGGGGCCTTGCCTTCCGGATCATAGAGATACGCCATCCCGCCGGTCATGCCGGCGCCAAAGTTGGCCCCGATGCTGCCCAGGATCACGGCCACGCCGCCGGTCATGTATTCACAGCCGTTCGACCCGCAGCCCTCGATCACCACCGACGCGCCCGAGTTGCGCACCGCGAACCGTTCTCCCGCGCGGCCAGCCGCGAACAGAAACCCGTCGGTGGCCCCGTAAAGCACCGTGTTGCCGATGATGGTGTTTTCATCCGCCTTCAGAGGCGAATCCATCGTCGGTCGCACCACGACCGTGCCGCCCGACAGGCCCTTGCCCACATAGTCGTTGGCATCGCCCGACACTTCGATCTTCAAGCCCGGTGCCGCAAAGGCCCCCAGCGATTGCCCGGCGGACCCCTGCAGCTTCACCGTCAGGTGGTCGGGTTGCAGGCCATTGCGCATGCCGAACTGCGACACGATATGCGACGAGGTCCGCGTGCCCACGGTCCGCAGGGTGTTCTGCACCGCATAGGACAGCTGCATCTTTTCGCCGTCATTGAGGAAACGGGCTGCGTCCTTGACGATCTGCGCATCCAGCGTGTCGGGCACGGCATTGCGCGGCTTGG
Organism: Jannaschia sp. M317; assembly: GCF_025141175.1. NCBI lineage: Bacteria > Pseudomonadati > Pseudomonadota > Alphaproteobacteria > Rhodobacterales > Roseobacteraceae > Jannaschia > Jannaschia sp. M317. The sequence continues at coordinate 558,091 of NZ_CP081155.1, forward strand.
TGCGATCATAGGTGATCTTGTCCGCACCATCGACGGTGATCAGCAACGGGTTCAGGTCCAGATCGTCCAGATGGGCCGATCCGCGCGACACCTGCGTCAGCAGGTCTGCGCGCCCGATCACCTCATCCAGCGACCGCGCGCCGATCTCGGCCAGGATTTCGCGAACCTCCTGCGCGTAGAATGTGATGAGGTTCACGACCTTGTCCGCCGTGCCCGTGAACTTGGCGCGCAGCGCCTCGTCCTGGGTGCAGACGCCGACGGGGCAGGTGTTCGACTGACACTGCCGCACCATGATGCAGCCCATCGAAATCAGCGCGGCGGTGCCGATGCCGTATTCCTCGGCCCCCATCATCGCGGCCATGACGATGTCGCGCCCGGTCCGCAGGCCGCCATCGGTGCGCAGGGTCACGCGTTCGCGCAACTTGTTCATCGCCAGAACCTGATGCGCCTCGGTCAGGCCCATCTCCCACGGCAGACCCGCGTATTTGATCGACGTCGCGGGCGATGCGCCGGTGCCGCCGTTGTGCCCAGAGATCAGGATGACGTCGGCCTTGGCCTTGGCCACGCCGGCGGCAATCGTACCCACGCCCGAGCTTGCCACCAACTTCACCGTCACCTTGCAGCGCGGGTTGATCTGCTTGAGGTCGTAGATCAGCTGCGCCAGGTCCTCGATCGAATAGATGTCGTGGTGCGGCGGGGGCGAGATCAGCGTCACGCCCTTGGTCGAATGCCGCAGCCGCGCGATCAGGTCGGTGACCTTCATGCCGGGCAACTGTCCACCTTCGCCGGGCTTGGCGCCCTGCGCGACCTTGATTTCCAACTCTTCGCAGTGGTTGAGGTATTCGGCGGTCACACCGAAGCGCCCCGACGCCACCTGCTTGATCTTGGCCGACGGGTTGTCGCCGTTCGGCTCGGGCACGAAATGCGCGGGATCTTCGCCGCCCTCACCGGAATCGGACTTTGCCCCGATCCGGTTCATCGCCACGTTGAGCAGTTTGTGCGCCTCAGGCGACAGCGCGCCCAGCGACATCCCAGGCGTCACGAACCGCTTGCGGATCGCGGTGATGCTCTCGACCTCTTCCAACGGCACCGGCTTGCCCAGCGGCTTGACCGCCAGCAGGTCGCGCAGGTGGATCGGCTGGTTGGCGCGGATCGCGTGGCTGAACTGCTTCCAGATCTCATAGGATCCGCGGTCGCAGGCGGCCTGCAGCATGTGCATGGTCTGCGCTTCCCAGGCGTGCTTTTCGCCAGAACGGCGCGCCTTGTAGAAGCCGCCGATCGGCAGGACGTTGGACGTGGACGACAGCCAGCCGCGGGCGTGGACCTCCTCCACCTTCCTTTGCAGGCCATTGGTGCCGATGCCGGAAATCCGGCTCAGCATTCCGGGGAAGTAATCCGCGACCATGGCGCGCGACAGGCCCACCGCCTCGAAGTTGAGACCCCCGCGATAGGAGGAAATCACCGAGATCCCCATCTTCGCCATGATCTTCAACAAACCCGCGTCGATGGCGGCGCGATACTTGGCGACGGCCTCGGTCAGGGTGCAATCCAGCAGCCCCTTTTCGATCCGGTCGGCCAGGCTGTCCTGCGCCAGATAGGCGTTCACCGTGGTGGCACCACAACCGACGAGCACCGCAAAGTAATGCGGGTCGATACATTCCGCCGACCGCACGTTCAGCGAACAGAACGTCCGCAGCCCCTTGCGCGTCAGCCAGGAATGCACCGCGCTGGTGGCCAGGATCATCGGCATCGGCACGCGGTCCTCGGACTGCATGCGGTCGGTCAGAACAAGATGCCCCGCGCCGGACCGGACGGCATCCTCGGCCTCGGCCCGGATCCGTTCCAGGTTGGCTTTCAGTTGCCCGGCTTCGCCACCGGCAGGGAAGGTGCAGTCGATGGTCACGACGGATTCGGCAAAATGCTCGAACATCGCCTGGAACTGGGCGTTGCCCACAAAGGGGCTGTCGAGCACCAGGATCTCGGTCTGGGACCCATCCTCGTCCAGCACGTTCTTGAGGTTCCCGAACCGCGTCTTCAGGCTCATCACCCGGAATTCGCGCAGACTATCGATGGGCGGGTTGGTCACCTGGCTGAACGCCTGCCGGAAGAAGTGCGACAGCGGGCGATACTTCTCGGACAGGACCGCCGAGGGCGTGTCATCACCCATGGACGCCAGCGTCTCTTTGCCGTCCTCGGCCATGGGGGCCAGGATCTGCTCCAGCTCCTCGATGGAATAGCCGGCGGCGATCTGCCGCTTGCGCAGTTCCTCGCCGTTGTGGATCGCCGTCTCGGAGACGCCGCCGGTCACCTGCTCCAGGTCGGTGATCCGCTCCACCCAGTCGCCGAACGGATGCGCGCCCGCCAGCTTGTTCTTCAACTCGGTGTCGTGGAACAGGCGGCCCTCCTTCATGTCGACCGCGATCATCTGGCCGGGGCCAAGCGCGCCCTTTTCGACCACGGTGCCCTCGTCGACGGGGACCATCCCCGCCTCGGATCCGGCAATCAGCAGGCCGTCACCGGTCACGGTATAGCGCATCGGGCGCAGGCCGTTGCGGTCCAGTCCGGCGCAGACCCAGCGCCCGTCGGTCATGGCCAGGGCAGCGGGGCCGTCCCACGGCTCCATCACGGCGTTGCAATAGGCATACATGTCGCGCCAGGCATCCGGCAGTTCAACCGCGGCCTGCGACCACGATTCGGGGACCAGCATCGTCTTGGCCATGGGCGCATTGCGCCCGGCGCGCACCAGCACCTCGAACACGGAATCAAGCGCGGCCGAATCCGACGACCCCTTTGGAATGATCGGCTTGATGTCCGCGGCGTTGTCCCCAAAGGCCGACGAGGCCATGCGGATCTCGTGGCTCTTCATCCAGTTGACGTTGCCCTTGAGCGTGTTGATCTCGCCGTTGTGCGCCAGCATGCGGAACGGCTGCGCCAACCACCACTGCGGGAAGGTGTTGGTGGAATAGCGCTGGTGATAGATCGCAAAGGCGCTCTCGAACCGCTCATCCTTGAGGTCGGGATAGAATTCCGCGACCTGCTCGGCCAGCATCATGCCCTTGTAGATGATCGACCGGCACGACAACGACGCCAGGTATAGGCCCGGAATCTGGGCTGCGATCGCGGCCTTTTCGATCCGGCGCCGGATCACGTAAAGATCGCGCTCAAAGGCTTCGTCGTCGACGCCCTTGACGTTGGAAATCAGGATCTGCTCGATCTCGGGCCGGGTGGCGTTGGCCTTTTCGCCCAGCACGTCGATGTTCACCGGCACATGCCGCCAGCCATAGATGTAATAGCCCATCCGCAGGACTTCCGTTTCCACGATCGTCCGGCAGGTTTCCTGCCCGCCGAAATCATTGCGCGGCAGGAACACCTGGCCCACGGCCAGCAATTGATCGGCGTGCGGCTCGTGCCCGGTGCGGCGGACCTGATCGTAGAAGAACTTGACCGGAATCTCGACGTGGATGCCCGCGCCGTCACCGGTCTTGCCGTCGGCATCCACCGCGCCCCGGTGCCAGATCGCCTTGAGCGCGTTGATCCCGGCCTCGACAACCTTGCGGGACTTGCGCCCGTTGATGTCCACGACCAGCCCGACCCCACAGGAGGAATGCTCGGATTCCTGGTGGTACAGGCTCGTGCCCTCCAGCTTGGTGCGCATCTCGACCTGCTGGCGTTCCCATTCGGTAAAATAGTGGGTCATGTCGATACTCCGTCAGGCCGCCGCATTGGCGTAGGTGTCATAGAGCGCGTCGATCCGGGGGTGATCGCCCCGGAGCGACGCGGAAATCACGTCTTTCAGAAGGCCCGCGTCCTTCAGGCTGCGGGCCAGATTGTGCCGCCCGCGCGGCCAGACCCGCCGGTACAGGCGCGGGTGAACCGGCAGCCGGTCCAGATGCGCCACGTCCTGCGGCGCGTTGGACCCGGCGTGGGCCAGGTATTCGGTTTTCGTCCCGGCAATCGTGTCACCGATGCAGGGCACGGGCAGCGGTCCCCAGACGGTCGCGACGTCCGGCCAACGCACATCGTCCAGCAGATGTTTGTCCATCGTGACCTGAGGCGCAAAGGCGACCGCGCGCCGCACCTCCAGGTCGCGGGCCAGCAGCAATGCGCCATACCCACCCATGGAATTGCCAAGGCTCAGCACCTCGTCCACCCGTTCCGCGTCGCAGACATCCTCGACCATCTCGACAATCCGCGACCACAGGCCCGGGGCGGCGTACCAGGTCGCCCGACGGTCGGTCACGAACAGCACCTTGTTGGTCCCGCCCTCGGTCACCGAGCCCGCGAATTCGTCCAGCGATTCGCCGCCCACCGACAACTTCAACCCGGTGAAGACGACGACCAGACGCGACGACGACCCGGGCAACCAGCGGAGCGCCAGCGCCTCGTCGCGATAGATCGTCTGGATCGGCGTCATCATGCGGATCGCGGTCTTTCGGGTTCAGGTCAGCAAAACTGACGTTTCGGGATCAAAGACGTCGGACCCGGATCCGACGTGGATCACCCCCGGATCACCCGGAGGTTCTCAGGCTTATTCCGCGGCGATGACCGCGCCCTTGGCATCCAGCTTTTCCAGGATCGCCTCGGCCGCTTCGCGCCCATCGCGGATGGCCCAAACCACCAGCGACGCGCCGCGCACGATGTCGCCTACCGCATAGACCCCGTCCAGCGGCGTCTCGTGGGTGCGGAAATCGGCCTTCACGGTGCCCCAACGGGTCACCTCCAGCTCTGGCTTGGACCACAGCGTCGGCAGATCCTCGGGCGAGAAACCCAGCGCCTTGATGACCAGATCGGCATCTTCGACGTAGTCGGCGCCCTCGATGATCTCGGGCGTCTGACGACCGGTGGCATCGGCTTCGCCCAGCTTCATACGCTGCACCTTGACGCCGCTGACGGCGGCACCGCCGGTCTTGGCCTCGGCCAGGGCGGCTTCGAACCCGGCGGGGGCTGTCAGCCAGATGAACTCGACGCCCTCTTCTTCGGCGTTCTGCGTTTCGCGCTGCGAACCGGGCATGTTGGCACGGTCGCGACGGTACAGACACTTCACGCTGGTCGCGCCCTGGCGGATGGCGGTGCGGACGCAGTCCATCGCGGTGTCGCCGCCGCCAATGACCACGACGCGCTTGCCCTCGGCGTCCAGGTCACCGTTGTCAAAGTCCGCGACCGCATCGCCAAAGCTCTTGCGGTTGGACGCGGTCAAATAGTCCAGCGCCCGCACAACGCCTTGGGCGTCCGCGTTGTCGCCGTCCAGTTCGCGCGACTTGTAGACACCGGTGGCGATGATGACGGCATCATGGGCGTCGCGGATTTCGTCGAAGGTGATGTCGGTGCCGACCTCGCAGTTCAGGCGGAAGGTCACGCCGCCCTCTTCGAGCTGCTGATTGCGCCGCTCGACGATGTCCTTCTCCAACTTGAAGCCGGGGATGCCGTACATCATCAACCCGCCGGAGCGGTCGTAGCGATCATAGACCGTCACCTGAACACCGGCACGGCGCAGCATATCCGCGGCGGCCAGACCACCGGGGCCGGCACCGATGATGCCGACGCTTTCGGCCCGTTCGGTGTGTGGCGCGATGGCAGGCACCCAACCCGCATCAAAGGCGGTGTCCGTGACGTATTTCTCGACCGCACCGATGGTGACGGTGCCGTGGCCCGATTGTTCGATCACGCAGTTGCCTTCACACAGGCGATCCTGCGGACAGATCCGGCCACAGATCTCCGGAAAGGTATTGGTGGCCTGGCTGATGTCGTAGGCTTCGCGCAGGCGGCCCTCGGCGGTCAGGCGCAGCCAATCGGGGATGTTGTTGTGCAGCGGGCAATGGCTCTGGCAGTAGGGCACGCCGCATTGGGAACAACGTCCGGCTTGCTCTGCCGCGCGTTCGGCGGCAAATTCGCGGTAGATCTCGCCAAAGTCATCGGTGCGCACCTCGGCATCCCGCTTTTCGGGGGTCTGCCGGTCCACGGTCACAAAGCGGAGCATCTTGTTCGAGGCCATCGGTCCCTCCTGGTAGGCGAAACCTCCTATACGAAAGGGAACGCCGGAGTAAAAGTCAGCAATGCTGACCTATTTGAACGTTTCTTGTGATAGTTGGGTGACATTTTTGGGCAATCCGCTGAAATTTAGGACCGATTCGGAATTATCATGCGGCTTCCCCTTCTGAACGGGGCTGTTCACACTGCGGAAAACAGACCGAATCGAGCATCATGTCCCTCTGGCATCTCCTCCTCCTCGCCGCCTTGCAGGGCGTTACCGAATTCCTGCCGATCTCGTCTTCGGGTCACCTGATTCTGCTGCCCGCATTGACCGGGTTGGAGGATCAGGGGGCCTTCCTCGATGTTGCCGTCCACGTCGGCACGCTTGGGGCCGTTGTCGTCTATTTCCGGTCCGATGTCGCAGCCGCCTTGCAGGGCACCGCGGGACTGCTGCGCGGCCGTTGGGGGCCGCAGGAACGGCTCGCCGCGGGATTGGCCATCGCCACTGTGCCCGTCGTCCTTGCGGGACTGGCCCTGAAACTCACGATCGGGACCGATGTCCTCCGCTCTGTCACGTTGATCGGCTGGACGACGCTGCTGTTCGGGCTGCTTTTGTGGTGGTTCGACCGGCGGGGGACGCAGTCCAAGACCATCGCCGACTGGTCCCTGTCCGAGGCCATCAAGATGGGTCTCTGGCAGGCTGTCGCCCTGATTCCCGGCACGTCCCGGTCCGGCATCACGATCACCGGCGCCCGCGCCATGGGGTATGACCGGTCCGAGGCCGCGCGGATCGCAATGCTGATGTCGATCCCGACGATCCTGGCCTCGGGCACGTTGCTGGCGCTGGAGGTGATCGGGGATGCGGACGCAGCGCTTGCACGCGACGGGGCCATTGCCGCTGGGTTCGCCTTTGTCGCCGCACTGGCCGCGCTGCACCTGATGATGCGGCTGCTGCGCTCGGTCAGCTTTACGCCTTACGTCATCTACCGAATCATCCTGGGGTCGGCCCTTCTGATCTGGGCCTATTCCGCCGCATAGGCCGGCAACCGCCGCGCCGCGCCAATGACCCCCGGCAGATCCCTGGACAGCAACCCGGTCGCCCGCCCGGCCACCAGGACAGCCCAGGCCCCGAACAGGTTCGCCACGACCGCAGCCCCCAGAATGCCGGGATAGCCGAACACCATCACGCCGCCCCAGGCCAACGGGACATAGATCGCCAGCACCCGTGCCAGCGACAGGCCCATGGCATAGCCCGACCGCGAAATCGCATTCAGCGACGCATTCCCCGTCACCAACATGCCAAAGCCGAACAGCGACCAACCAACGACCCGCAGGTACAGCGCGGCCGCTTCCGTGCTGTCTTCGCCTGCGCCAAAGGCCGCAGCGATGGGCACGGCAAACAGCGTCAGCACCACCGCAACCGCCAGCCCATAGCCGACCGCGAACCACAGACAAAGGCGCAGCGCCAGCTGCGCACGCTCGCTCTTTTGCGCGCCCCAGTTCTGGCCGACCACGGGGCCGATCCCGGCGGACAACGCCAGCAGGGGCACGGCCAGCACGCTTTCCACCCGCGTCGCCGCGCCAAAACCGCCGACTGCCGCCGTGCCCACCGTCGCCACCGCCGCCGTCACCAACGCCATCCCCGCCGGATTGATCGCATTGGAGGTCGCCGCCGGGGCCCCGATTGACGCCACCGCGCGGGCGTTCCGCCACAGATCGCGCATCGGCGCTTCGCAGGGTTTCAGAATACCATCCCGCCACGCCAGCCAGAAAGCGACGACAGATCCCGTCAACATCGCCACCAGCGTTCCCAGCGCCGCGCCCGCGACGCCCATTTCCGGCGCCGGACCCAGGCCCAGGATGAACACCGGTGTCGTGCCGACGTTCACCAAGGCCGAGGCCATCATCACCACGGCAGAGGTCGTGCCATTGCCATGCGCCCGAAACACCGCGTTGATCAGCATCATCGACACGAGAAACGGAAAGGCCATTGCCCAGATCGGCGTGTAGCGCAGGGCGGCGTCCAACACCGCGCCCTCGGCCCCCAATGCCGCGAAAAGCGGTTTGTCGAGCAGCCAGAAGATCAGCGAAGCCAACGACGCAAGCACCAGACCCAGGCCCAGCGCATGAAGCCCTCGGCGCGTGACGTCATCATCGCTGTCGCGGCGGCCAATCGCCTGGGAGATGATCGCGCTCGACCCCGCGGACAGCCCAACCGACAGCGAGGCGATGGCCGTCGTCACCGGATAGACAAAGCCCACCGCCGCCAGCGCCTCGGGCGAGATCTTGGCCAGGAAATAGGCGTCCACCAGACCCGTGGAGATTACGGCCAGAATGCCCAGCATCATCGGCAGGGACATCACGGCAATGGCCTTCCAGACCGGGCCTTCCGTCAGATCGCGTCCGCCTTTGGCCATGCCCCGTCCCCTTCGCTCGTCACCGAACCCGTCAGGGCGGGCATGGTTCCTCAGGTCTTCAGGTTGCGGGCGCTTTCCTTGATCTCGGAATACTGGCCCGAGGGACGGAACCGCCACAGATAGTCCGGCAGCACCGCGTCCAATGTGGTGGGCCGGATGCCCAAGGCTTCGAACCCCGGCAGGGTGCCGGTGACGACATTGTCCTGCGCCAGGTTGCGGACCTGATCCTGGGTCAGCGTGCCGTTGTGCAGCAGACCCGCGGTCACCGTCTGCGCCAGATCCAGCCCCCAGGCCAGAACCCGCGCGACAACGAACGGCACCGGCAGCAGCAGCGCGCGACGGCGCACCACATCCAGCATCAGACGCATCAGATCCCTGAAGCTGTGCACGTCGGGGCCGCCCAGCTCGTAGATGCCGCCGGGGGCCTGACCGGTGACGCCCTGCACGGCTGCGGCGGCGACGTCGTCGACAAACACGGGTTGGAACTTCGTCGCGCCCCCCACGACCGGAATCACCTTCGGCATCCGGGCCATGCCGGCGAACCGGTTGAAGAAGTCATCCTCGGGCCCAAACACGATCGAGGGGCGCAGGATCATCGCGCCCGGCATATGGGCCAGAACGGCGGCCTCCCCCTCGGCCTTGGTGCGGGCATAATCGCTCTCGCTTTCGGCATCCGCGCCGATGGCCGAGATCTGAACCATACGCGCGACGCCCATGGCGGAGGCGATCCGGGCGATGCGGCCCGGTGCCTCGGCCTGGACGGCGTCGAACTTGTTCTTGCCGCTTTCGGCCAGGATGCCGACGCAGTTGACGACGGCATCCGCCCCCATCAGCGCCGCCTCGACGCTGGCGTCATCGCGGATGTTGGCAAAGACCGGCTCGACCTGACCGACAGACCCGTAGACGCGGACGAAATGCGCCTCGTTCGGGCGCCGCACGGCAACCCGCACCCGCCAGCCATCCTTGGCCATGCGACGCGCAATGTAGCGCCCGACGAATCCGGAACCGCCGAAGATGGTGACGAGCTTAGACATGATAGGACCCCTGGCTGGCCGTGATGCCCCTGCTTCTGCGGCACCCGGCACCGCGATTCAAGTGCGGCTGCCCCCGCAGCCGTGTCGAAGTCAAATCCTTCGAAGGATTTGATCAAAATCTTCCAAGATTTTGACCCCCGACCGCCGACACGAAAAAATCCGCAAAAGTCCGATTGACACCATCCGCAGCCGGGGCTACCCACCGCCCACCGTGGATGCCCAGGTGGCGGAATTGGTAGACGCGCTGGCTTCAGGTGCCAGTTCTCGCAAGGGAGTGGAAGTTCGAGTCTTCTCCTGGGCACCACGGTCTACCACACGAATTGCCCAGCCTCCGTGCTGGGCATTCGCGTTTCAGGAGGTGCCCCCGATGACCATCACCCTGCACAAGTGCGACCTGCCCGACGGACTGTCGTTTCCGAATGGCGTCGCCATCGATTGCGAAACCATGGGCCTGAACCCGCACCGGGACCGGCTGTGCCTGGTGCAATTGTCGGGCGGCGACGGCAACGCGCATCTGGTGCAGGTGGGCAAGGGCCAGACCTCTGCTCCGAACCTGGAGGCGGTGCTGAACGATGCCTCGGTTCTGAAACTGTTCCACTATGGTCGTTTTGACATCGCCGCGATGTTTCACACCTTCGGCGCGCTGGCCCAGCCGGTCTGGTGTTCCAAGATCGCCAGCCGTCTGGTGCGCACCTATACGGACCGCCACGGCCTGAAGGCCCTGCTGCAGGAGCTGCTGCAGGAAGACATCTCCAAGATGCAGCAGACCTCCGACTGGGGGGCCGAGACACTGACCGACGCGCAGATGGCCTATGCCGCGTCGGACGTGCTGTATCTGCACCGTCTCAAGGAAAAGCTGGACGCCCGCCTGATCCGCGAAGATCGGGCCGACATCGCCCAGGCCTGTTTCGATTTTCTGCCGACACGCGCGAAGCTGGACCTGATCGGCTATCCCGAGACGGACATCTTTGCCCATTCGTGATAGGCCACGGGCATGGTCGCAGACAGCTATCATACCCCTCTGGTCCGGGCCGGGCGCGTCATCCTGCCGGTGACGGCGCTTGCGCTCTTGTCGACGTTGTTCCTGCTGGCCCGGACGGTGAATCCCGACGATGCGATTCCCTTTGCCGATGTCGACGTGTCCGAACGGGCCCGCGACCAGCAATTGACCGCCCCCCGCTTTGCCGGCGTCTCGCGCGAAGGGACGGAATTCGCGCTGTCCGCAAACACCGCCCGCCCCGACGCCGCCGACCCCCGCATCATGGAGGCGGACCAGGTCGTTCTGGACCTGATCGACATGAGCGGGGGCGAAGTCATGGTGCAGGCCGACATGGGCCGGGTCGACACCGCCGCGCGGCATATCACCCTGGATGGCAACGTGCAGGTGACCACCACGACCGGTTTCCGCCTGACCACCGCCCGGTTGGAGGGGACGCTAGGCACCCTGAACATCCGCGCCACCGGGGGTGTGGTCGGCGACGGCCCACTGGGGGGCCTGCGCGCCGATGAGATGCGCGTGAACCAGGATGAAGAAGGATCGCAGCGCCTGCTCTTCACCGGCGGGGTAGAGTTGGTCTATACACCGCCAACCGACTAGGATCTTGCTCATGTTGTTTCGTGCCCTCGCCATTGTCCTGCTGCTGACCACCCCGGTGATCGCCCAGCAGACTGATGTCGGTTTCGGGCGCGGCGACTTCGACCGGTCCGCCCCCGTCGAGGTGGCAGCGGATGAGCTGGAGGTGGATCAGGCCACGGGCCGCGCGGTGCTGACCGGCAACGTGGTGATCGCCCAGGGCGACCTGCGTCTGTCGGCCCAACGGGTGATCGTGAACTATGCCGAAGGCGACGGCGACCGCCGGATCGAGCGGTTGAACGCCGAGGGCGATGTGCTGATCGTCGCTGGCGACGATGCGGCCCAGGGACAATCGGCGACCTATGTCCTGGGCACGTCCGACATCCTGATGACCGGCGACGTTGTGGTGACCCAGGCGGGCAGCACCCTGGCGGGCGATCGTCTGACGGTGAACCTGACCTCGGGGGCGGGCACGGTGTCGGGCCGCGTGCGGACCACGTTGCAACCGTGACAGACACCGGACCTGAAACGCTCCGCGTGACGGAGGGCGACGGAGGGCTGCGGATTCGCAACCTGCGCAAGTCCTACAAGAAGCGGCCCGTCATTCGCGACGTCTCGATGGATCTGGCGCGCGGCGAGGTCGTCGCCCTGCTGGGGCCGAACGGATCGGGCAAGACAACGACGTTTTATTGCATCGCCGGACTGGTCACGCCTGATGGGGGCAAGGTCAGCCTGGATGGGCGAGACGTCACCTGGCTGCCGATGTATCGCCGCGCCAAGGCGGGAATCGGCTATCTGCCACAAGAGATGTCGATCTTTCGTGGGCTGACGGTCGAGCAGAACATCATGGCCATCCTGGAGGTGGCCGAGCCCAAGCGTCACCGCCGCCGCGAACGGCTGGAGGAGCTGCTGGGCGAATTCCACATTCAGCACCTGCGCCGGGCCTCGGCGCTGGCGCTGTCGGGGGGCGAACGTCGCCGGGTGGAAATCGCGCGCTGCCTGGCGGCCAAACCCCGCTACCTGCTGCTGGACGAACCCTTTGCGGGGGTCGACCCGATCGCGGTGGGCGATATCCGCGCCCTAGTGGTCGAGCTGAAGTCGCGTGGCATCGGCGTCTTGATCACCGATCATAACGTGCGCGAAACCCTTGAAATCGTGGACCGCGCCTACATCCTGCACGATGGCGGCGTGTTGATGTCGGGCACCCCCGATGAGGTCGTGTCAAACGATAACGTGCGGCGCGTCTACCTTGGCGAAAGCTTCGCGCGTTAACGCAGGCCCCGCGATTTTCGTTGACTTCCCCACCCTATCCGTAGCCCAATCACAGGATGGAGCCCCGCTCTCATGCCCTTGTCTCGCCCGCCGGGACGCATGCGACAACCGCCGCGCACCACGCGGCTCGGTGCCCAGATCTTCAACCTAAATCCTAGGCTGAACCCCTACCCCGTCTCAGGAGGACTCATGCGCTACCAGATCACCGGAAAGCAGATCGACATCGGCGAAGCCCTGCAAACTCACGTGCAAACGCAGCTCAGCGCAGTCATGGAAAAATACGCCGGTCGCCCGACCGATGCCCAGGTGACGTTTTCCAAGTCGGCACATGAATTCGTCTGCGAAGCGACCGTGCATCTGTCGACCGGCCTGACCGCCACGGCCAAGGCCAAGGCAACGGAAATCTACGCCGCCTTCGACAGTTCCGCCGAGAAGATGGAAAAACAGCTTCGCCGCTACAAGCGCCGGCTCAAGAACCATCACCAGGACCGCGCGCAGCCGGTTGAAGTTTCCGGTGGCTCTTCTTATATCCTCGCCGCCGAGGCGGAGGACGCGGAGCCCGATACGCTTCAACCTATGATCGTGGCAGAGATGGAGACGAAGATCGCCTCCCTGTCTGTCGGAGAGGCGGTCATGCAGATGGAATTGGCCGGTGCCCCAGTGCTCGTTTTCAAAAACGAGAAGGGTGGCGGTGTAAATGTCGTGTATCGACGCGAAGATGGAAACGTCGGTTGGATCGACCCTGCAACAGCAAGCGGGGCATAGCCGACCGGGGCAGGCAGGACAGGGAACGATCATGCAGTTGAACGACATCCTTACCCAAGGATCGGTACGGCATTTGCCGAAGGTCAGCAGCAAGAAGCGGCTGTTCTGCGACCTGGCCGACATCGCCCAGCAGGTGCACGGGCTGGAACAACCAGACGCGTTCACCGCGCTTCAGGATCGCGAAGCATTGGGCCCCACGGGCGTGGGCGGCGGTGTCGCCCTGCCCCATGCGCGGCTCAGCGGGTTGGACCGGGTGCACGGGGTTTTCCTGCGCCTGGATCAGCCGCTGGATTTCGATTCGATGGATCGCAAGCCGGTCGATCTGGTCTTTGCCCTGTTCGCGCCCGAAGGCGCGGGGGTGGCCCACCTGAAGGCGCTGGCACTGGTATCGCGGACATTGCGCGATACCGGGCTCTGCGCCAAGTTGCGGGCCAATGTGGATCCGGCAATCCTCTATACGCTTCTGACGGAATCGCAGGCCTCCGAAGCGGCCTGATCCCCTAGCTGTTCTTCCAACGGCGGAAGCCGAACTGAAAGAAGTCGCGCCGATAGGCGTCGATGACCGCGTCGTCCTGTTCGGGTCTATAGATCTGGAGCAGGGTCGGCCCCGATCCGGGCCGTTCCAGGATCAGCGGTTGTGGCGCCCGTCCGACCCGCTGGGCCAGCCCGTCCAGATCGGCCTGTGCATCCGTTTCCCGGATCAGCCGCTGCGGCAAGACGACCTGCGCCAGACCCGCCAGCGTTTCCGCCTGCGACGCCCATATGGGTTTCACGGGCAGGGCCGATTGGCCGTTCAGGTTGGCCTTGAGGAACGTCAGGAACCCCAGAAATCCGGCGGCATGGGCCTCCGGCTCTGGTCCTGCGGGCAGGGCGACGCCATGTTGATTGGTCAGGATCCGCCGGATCGTGTTCGCCTCTGGCCCCTTGCCGGTCAGCACCTCGACAAAGGCATCATGGGCCCGTGCCAGAGGGTGGCGCAGAACGGTAAAACTGGTGAAACCCTTGGCCTTGCGCATCCAGGGCCGCAGCTCCCGCTCCTTCAGGCCTTCGTGCGGGGGGGCACCGTCCAGCCGGGTCATCCAGTCGCGCAGCGCCGCGGTCGGCCCCCCCGGCAGGGGCAGGCATAACAGCGGGCTTTCGGCGGCGGCCATGAGGGGTGCGACATCGGCCGGGCGAGGCGGTTCCAGATGCGTTGAACGGGACAGCTGGAACGGATCCAGACGGACCAGATGGGCGCGCATCTCATCGGCGTTCTCAACCTTGTCGGCGGTCTGGCCGGGGTTCTGTTTCTTCAGCTTGCCAGGCACCTCGGCCAGCCGATCCGCGCTGCCCAGAAAGGCGGCAAGGCCGTTGAGGATATCCAGGTCCCCAATCTGTTCATAGCTGATCCAGAACGCGGTCTGGCCCGTGCGCTGCAAATGGGTCTGGATCAGGTCGCGGAAGCCTTGTTGCGCCGCCAGCAACGCGTCGAATTCCGCGCCGTCAAACCGGGCCTGCGCAGCCTTGGCCATCTTGGGATTGGTCAACCGCCATTGTCCCGTCTGCCGGGCAATCGCCAGCGAGACATAGGCATCCAGCGGATTGCGGGTCAGCACGATCTTGGCGGTGCGCGGGTCGTCGAGGATCGTGTCCAGAACCCGCGGATCGTGGTCGTGAAAGTACCGAAAGCCGGGCAAGCCGTCGGTATTGGCGCGGATCAGGTCCAGCAACGGCAGGGGATCGACCTCGCGCGCTGCCATGTCCATGCCGAACAACGCGTCCCGATTGTGCGCGCCCAGAAAGACCGGATTGAAGATCTCTCCGTAGGCGGTGACGTCCGACAACGCGGACAGCGACGCCTCCAGGTGGTTCGACCCGGTGCGCATTTCAGCGAACACGACGAAAGCATCAAACCTAGCGGGCACGACCACCCCCGGCACGCGGCAGGGCACGGGTGGCGGCAAAATCGCCCATCACCGTGGGCTTCAACCCGGCATTGCGCAGCTGTTGCAGGAACTCGGGCAGGCCCGACAGGTCCCGCATCGGCGGAGCCGAGAGACCCCGGCGCGCGGACGGGCCGCCGATCTCGTCCAGCACCTCCTCCAACTTGTCGGTCGGGGCGACGGAAAAATCGGCCAGCGTCCATTGGTGGACCCGCGCGGCAACCCCCGGTTTGCGCAGTTTGGCGAGAAACAGCATTTCGGCCTGCTGCAGGCGCGCAATCTCGGCGCGGACCTCGTCGAAGGGCCGATCGGATTGATACAGCGGAACGGCCCAGGCCCCCGACACGATGCACAACGTGGCATTGGCGTCCCGCAGCATGAAATCGGTGATCCCGGGCGTGTCGCCCGGCCCATAGTGAAAGCTCTGCCGTTCGCCGCGCGTCGACCACAGCAAGTTGGTCAGGAACTGCGTAGGCCGGTAATCGCGCAGCGCGGCGCTGTCGGGCAGGCACCCGTTCAGGACCGTCTCTGCACCTGCGAACTGCGCGCGGTCGGGATGATAAAGCCGCCCATGCACCCGCCCGCCGATCCGTCGCGCCAGATAGGCGTCAAAGCCGTCGAACAGGTCCTGGAACCCGGAAAACACGGCATAGCGCGCGCAGGTCAGCCCGTTTTCCCGGCCGGCACGGGGAAACCGTCCCTGATTATACAGTCCAGCCCGGCCCAGATCACGGCGTTCATTGGCCCGCGAAAACACGCGGTCGATCTTGCCCGGGTTCGGCTCCGCGACCCGTTCCGCCGGGCGTGCGGGGTCGAGGAAGGTATCATAAAGCCGATCGGCCCGCGGCCAGATCTTGCGCGCCAGAAAGCAATCGGAACGTTCCAGCAGTTGCAGGTGATCGTCGTAGAAGATGTGCGGCTTGCCCTGCACGTCGAATTTCGACAGCGTCAGCGACCGGCTTTCGATCCGGCGCGCATAGCGACGCGCAAGGGTCTGGAAATAGCTTTCGTCCGGGATCCAGACACGGGCAAAATAGCGGTCCATCGCGGCGCGGTCCGGCGCGGTCAGCACAGCCTCCAGGGTCTGCCGGGTCAGGCACCACCATTGGCTGCCCAGATGCGGTGTCACGCCTTCGGGGATACGGCGTTTCAGGCCAAGACGGCGTTGCAGATCGGTATAGACGTCGAACAGGCGCCGGTGTTTGCGCCAGGAAAACGGAAACCGCAGGGTGAACCGCTCCGCCTCCAGGCCGTCGATGGCCCAGGCGACGTCGTCGATGGTCACGCTTTCGATGAAATCGGTGTCCGGGTGGGCATCCAGATACTCCCGCAACTCTCCGACGGGGCGCAGGGGCAGGCAGGATCCGCTGGCCAGACAGGCGTGGCGCACCTGCGGGAACACGGACAACAGCTGCGCCACCGCCGTCTGTGTCGCGGCAACCAACGACCAGGTGCCCCATTCGACCCGTGTGCGCGCGCTGAACTGTACCAAGGGCACATCGGCCAACCGTTTGCGAAAGCCGTCATAGACGCCCTGCCCGACCTTGGCGTCCACGTGGATCACCACGGGACACTCCGCCGCCGCGTAATGGCGGGCGACCTGTTCGGCGCGCTCGAACGCGGTGTGCACCAAAAGGACAAAGCCCAGGGTCATGCCCAGTTCCCTTTCGACATCAGGCCCAGAATCTCCAACTGGCGCCAGTTGATGTAGCGTTCCGACCATTTGCACCAGAGGTCGGGATCCTCGTCCAGTTCGCTGGCATAGGCGCGGTATTCGGTGCCGGCGCGATAATGCTCGCCCCGCGCGGCTTCCTCGGCGGCGCGATCGACGAACAGGCTGAGGAACTTGGCATGCAGCAGGACACCGGTCGCCTTTTCACCGCCACCGGTGTCATAGGTCTGGTTCAACCCGCGCGGCAAAAGCGCGTGGGTCGAGCTGACATAGGCGTATTCCGGGGCCCATTTCACCAGCGGCACCTTGTTGAGCGCGGGGGCCTGTTTCGGACGGTCGGCAAAGAACATCCGCGCCCGCACGCCCCCCTGGATCCAAAGGTTCCAATAGGTCGGATTGCGTTCATACAGATAGTTGCCCGCGTCGAACCAGCTGGCGATCTCGAAGGGGTTCTGGCCTTCGCGATAGGGGTGCTGCGTGACCGGGCCCTTGGGATACATATCCAGCAGCATCGCACCAAAGGACCGGACCTGCGACGCATCCAGCCAGTCGGTCAAGGCGCGCAGGGGCCGGGTGTCACAGAACGGATAGACAAAGAATTCATCCACATCGACCGTCAGGCACCAATGCCGCGCCCCGTGTCTGCGTTGCAGCCAGTTCAGCCAATCCACCCCAAAGGCAGAGCGGTTGTAGCTGTCGTCCGTGGTCCAGACCGACACGTCGGCCTGTTCGGCCAGGTATTCGCGGGTGCCATCCTTGCTGCCGTTGTCGACGAACAGAAAGTGGTCGATGCCCTGGCGGCGATAGTAGTCCAGGAAATAGGGCAGGCGGATGCGTTCGTTGCGCACGGTCGTGAACGACAGCAGATCGGCGCGCCCGATCGCGGCGGTGCGATCGGCCACGGGGGACAATTGACCGCGCTTGGCCATGGCCCGCGCGCGCCAATACTTGCGCCTCAGACGCATCCGATAAGAGGACAGCATCCCCATCGTTGCCCATCTTCCTTTCCTGCGGGGCGCAGCCACGGCCGCACCCGGATCTGGTATTGTTTCCGATACGGGGGAAATGCGGCGGTGTTGGGGCCTCTTTGCACAGAAACCTTGCTGTGACGTTACACCCAGCCCCCGCGCGACATCAGGCCCAGCGACTCCAACTGCTGCCACCCGGCATAGCGCGTGGATTGATCGCACCACAGGGTCGGATCCCCGATCAACGCGTCATAATACCCCTCGTAGAGGTCGGAGTTTTCGAAATGCTCTTTGCGCCCTTTTTCCTCGGCGGATTTGGTCAGGATGTTGGGCAGGAATTTGGTGTGCAGCAGAACGCCACTAGGGGCCTCGGTCCCGGTGTCGTCGTAGACGTGGTTCAGATGCCGCGGCAGAAGGGTATGGGTCGAAGACACGTAGGCGTAGCTGCGATGCCAGTTCACCAAGGGCACCTTGGACAGGGTCGGCGCACGGCGCGGGTCGGCGGAAAAGAACGCGCGCGCACGGGGGCCACCCTGCACCCAGAGGTTCTGCAATTTCGGTTGCCGGGTCGCGACATAGTTCCCGGCATCGAAATACGGCAGGGCGCGGGTCGGATCCTCTCCGGCGCGATAGGCCGTCTGCCCAAGGGCGCCGCGCGGATAGAGATCCAGCATCAGCGCCCCCATCATCCGCCGTCCCCGCAGGTCCAGCCAATCGGTCAACGCGCGCAGGTCGCGGGTGTCATGATGGGCATAGATCAACAGCTCATCCGCATCGAGCGTCAGACACCAATGGCCGTGACCGTACCGCCGCAGCAGAACAGTCAGCCAATCCACGCCAAAGCGCGACGCCTTGTAGCCGTGGGGCGTCGACCAAAGCGAGACGTCCGGCTGGTCGGCCAGCCAGGCGGCGCTGCCATCGGTGCTGTCGTTGTCGACGATCAGGAAATGCGCGACGCCCAGCGCGCGGTGGTGGTCAAGGAACTGCGACAGACGCAGCCCCTCGTTTCGGACGGTGGCAAAGCCCAGAACGTCGCCGGGCCGGATCGTCCCGGTCCGGTCCCTGACGGGGCGCAGTTGCGCACGCTTGCGCAGCGACCGGAGCAACAGGCGACGACGCCTCCAGCGCAGCTTGTAGGCCGTCCAGAGGTCCTGGCCCGTCGCCATCCGGTTATTGCGCGGCGGCCTGGATCGCCGTGATGTCCGACAGGAAGTCGAGCAGATCGTCGCGCAGATCGGGCCGCGCCATACCGAAGGCGACCGTGGCCTGAAGGAAACCCGACTTCGAGCCGCAGTCGTAGCGTTCGCCGGCGAACCGGAACCCGTGCACACCCTCTCCGGAGGAGATTTCCTTGGCGATGGCGTCGGTCAGCTGGATCTCGCCCCCTGCCCCTTCTTTGGCATTGTCGAGGTGGGACATGATGTTCGGGCTCAGGATATAGCGACCGATGACCGCCAGGTTGGACGGCGCCGTGCCCTCGGCGGGTTTCTCGACCATGCCCTTGACCTTGACCGTCGTTCCATTGTCCTCCGAGACGTCGAGAATGCCGTAGGATTTGGTCTTCTCCGGGGCCACTTCCATTGCGGCGACGACGCTGCCACCGGTTTCGGCATAGGCTTCGACCATCTGTTGCAGACAGGGCTTTTCGGCAGCGATCACGTCGTCGGGCAGCATCACGGCAAAGGGTTCATCGCCGATCAGGCGACGGGCGCACCAGACGGCGTGCCCCAGGCCCATGGCCTTGTGTTGCCGGATATAGGCGATCTGGCCGCTGTCCATATAGGTGTGGCGCAGTTCCGCCAGCAGATCGTCCTTGCCGGAATCGATCAGCTTCTGCTCCAACTCCGGCGAATGGTCGAAGTAATCCTCCAGCGCGGACTTGCCGCGCGCGGTGACAAAGATGAATTCCTCGATGCCGGCGGCACGGGCCTCGTCGATGGCGTATTGCACAAGCGGCCTGTCCACGAGGGTCATGATCTCTTTCGGGACCGACTTGGTCGCGGGCAGGAAACGGGTGCCCATCCCTGCCACGGGGAAAATCGCTTTGGTCACCGGCTTCGGCATCGGAAATCCTCTTCTTTGACGTCCCACCCTCTCCGAACTTTGGACCGGGTCGGGGCAAGGGGTATCTTACCCCTGAAATAGCATACTCTTGTTAGACTGCGAATGGCCCGAAACAGTGCCATTCACCAAACACTGCGCAATTACGCCTTTTGCAAATCAACACCGGGCGCATACGCGATGAAGAAAGGGTTGGCGAACCCTTCCTTGCCATATGCCAGCGGGGTGTGATCGTCGAACCGCACCACGTGACCACCGGCACCGGACAGAACCGCGTGGCCGGCTGCGGTGTCCCATTCCATGGTCCGACCCAGACGCGGATAAAGATCCGCCTCGCCCGTGGCGACCAGGCAGAACTTGAGGGACGACCCGGCAGAGCGCATGTCGCTCACCTGATACTTGTTGATGTAATCGTCCGTCGCCTGATCGCGGTGCGACTTGGACGCGACGACAAGCAGGGCCGCGTTATCGGGCCCGGACACGGAAATCGGCGTGCAGGCACCAACCGTTTGCTTGTCGAAGGGACCGGTTTCTTCGACGGTCTGGCCATCGGCACGGGTCCAGAACAGGCGGTTCTTGGCAGGGGCATAGACCACACCGCGCACCGGCGTGCCGTCTTCGACCCAGGCGATATTGACCGTGAAATCGCCCCGGCGCTGCACGAACTCCTTGGTGCCATCCAGCGGGTCGACGATGAAAAAGGTCGATACATCCAGGTTGTGGGTTTCCGACTGCTCTTCGGTGACAACGGCGGCATCCGGGAAGGCCGCAGCCAGACCGGCAGAGATGATGGCATCGGCGGCCTCGTCGGCGGCGGTGACGGGGCTGTCGTCCGACTTGGCCCGGACGTCGAAATCGTCGGCCTGATAGATCTCCATGATCTTGTCGCCCGCTTCCAGCGCCAGACGCCGCAGCGTCACCATCATTCCGTCAAAATCCATCTCTAGAACCTTCCTTAATGCTTCTGGCCTATGAGATCAGGCTTAAATGAGGTGCCCTTCGCCGACCCTCGTCCTTATGCTAAGGACCCCAAGTCGGAGCAAGTACGGAAAGACGTAACAGTGTTTCGGGTCCAGAGACGCCAAACCGCCCTGTCCAGCGCCTTTACCCTGCTGGAGCTGATCTTTCACGCCACCGTGCGCCAGACCCGCAAGGGTCACGGCAACGGGTTGGTCGCGCTTGGCATGAACGTTTTGCAAACGGCCGTGTTCCTGGCCGCTTTCTTTGCGCTGTTCACCCTGCTGGGCATGCGCGGCAGCGCCATTCGCGGTGATTTCCTGCTGTATCTGATGTCGGGCATTTTCCTGTTCCTGACCCATGTGAAAACCGTGGGCAGCATCGCGGGGGCCGAGGGGCCGGCCTCTCCGATGATGAAACACGCGCCAATGAACACCGCCGTCTCGATTGCGGCGGCGGCGCTGTCGGCGCTTTACCTTCAGACGTTGTCCGGGGCGCTGGTGCTGTTCGCCGTCCACGTCGCCTGGCACCCGGTCGAGATTGCGAGCCCGTCGGGAACCGTCATGATGTTCCTGCTGTCGTGGCTGTCGGGGATCGGGATCGGGCTGTGCCTGCTGGCGCTGAAGCCGTGGTTTCCCAACTTCGTACAGATTGCCAATTCGATCTATTCGCGGATGAACATGGTGTTTTCCGGCAAGATGTTCGTGGCCAATTCCCTGCCCAGTTCCTGGCTCGGCTATTTCAGCTGGAATCCGCTGTTTCACACCATCGACCAGTCGCGGGGCTATACCTTCGTCAACTACAACCCGCACTATACCAGTTGGGAATACCCGCTGATCCTGTCGCTTGTGCTGATCCTGATCGGCTTGATGGGAGAGTTCTATACCAAGCGCCACGCTTCCGTGTCCTGGTTCGCCGGGCGCTGAGGCACCGGGCGAAAGGGGGACGTGATGAAGGCTCTGTTGACGACCATCCTGATCTGGCTGGCGTGGCCCGCGCTGGCCACGCAGGACGCCTGGCCCGCGCTGCATGATGTGACCGGTGTTGCGGGCGACGATGTGCTGAACATCCGCGCGACACCAGACGCCAACGCGCCGATTGTCGGCACCTTGGCCCCCGACGCCCGAAAC
This sequence comes from Jannaschia sp. M317, assembly GCF_025141175.1. NCBI lineage: Bacteria > Pseudomonadati > Pseudomonadota > Alphaproteobacteria > Rhodobacterales > Roseobacteraceae > Jannaschia > Jannaschia sp. M317. The sequence goes on from NZ_CP081155.1 coordinate 579,832, forward strand.
GTGGAGGTGGTGCGCCCAAACGATCCGCTGACCTGGGGCGTGGTGAACACCGCCGAAGGAATGGGCTGGGTGTCGCTGCGGTTCTTGCAACGGCAACCGGCGCAGTATCAGGGCGCGTTTCCGATCCTGGGTCGCTGTCTTGGGACGGAGCCGTTCTGGACGCTGGCTCTGATTGGGGACACCGCGACCTTTTCCACCCCCGAAAGCGAGGAACAGGGAACGGTCCTCGCCCGCCTCGGCTCGCTCAACCGGCGGGACCGGCACGGGCTGCGCCTGTCGCTGAACGACGGCTCCAAGGGAGGCGAGGCGCTGGACGGGGTTATCCGTTGGGAGGCCTGTTCCGACTTCATGTCGGACCGCGAATACGGGCTGTCCTATGACATGATCCGGGGCGACGCCGTGCTGTCTGGCTGCTGCACCCTGGGCCGCTAGGTCACGACCCGCAGGGTCAGGTTGATGCGCCCCGGCGCGTCAAGCAAGGTCGACGTGCCCGGCACGATCCGGTCGACCCCGTGGTGCCGCAACCGCGCCTCCCCCGCCATGACCACCACATCACCAGAGCGGAGCCACAGGCTCTGGGTGCTGCCGCCCTTGTCCCGGTTGCCGATCCGAAACAGCGCATCGTCGCCCAGCGAAATCGACACCACGGGTTGCGCAAAGTCCGCTTCGTCCCGATCCTGATGCAGGCCCATCCGCGCGCCCGGCCCATACCAGTTGACCAAACAGCTTTCGGGTGGGCGCGCGTCCGGCACGACGGCCTGCCAGACCGCCAGGATCGACGCCGGGATCGGCGGCCAGGGCACCCCCTTCGGATGCTCCGGTCCGTAGCGATAGCCGCGCTGATCGGTGATCCAACCAAGCGCCCCGGCAGATGTCATGCGCACCGAAAGCGGCTTGCCCCGGCGGGTCACCGGCGCGACCAAAGGTGCCGCCCGGGCGATTGCACGGACATCCACGACCATCGACGCCTGCGCTTCTGCATCCAGAAAGCCGTCGAAGATCCGGAACCCGCGGACGTTGCGGCCTTGCAAATCCGTCAATTTGTGCCCCTTCACATCCTTGCGAGCCTAAAACCCCCTCACTATATACCCCACGAACCGCGGGCCGGGACCGTCAGGAACCGATCCGCATTCACCTGGGATGAGGACCGGAGTGCCTGTACGGGCTCCGGGACGAGCAAATCGCCAAGAGAGGACTATCTGAAATGGCAAAAGTCATCGGCATCGACCTCGGGACCACGAACTCCTGCGTTGCCATCATGGACGGGTCGCAGCCCCGCGTGATCGAGAATGCAGAGGGCGCGCGCACCACGCCGTCCATCGTTGGTTATACCGAATCCGAGCGTCTGGTCGGTCAGCCCGCCAAGCGGCAGGCCGTCACCAACCCTGAAAACACCGTCTTCGGCGTCAAGCGTCTGATCGGCCGTCGTTTCGACGATGAGCATCTGGCCCGCGACAAGAAGAACCTGCCCTTTAACGTCGTGTCCGGCAACGGCGACGCCTGGGTCGAAATTCGCGGTGAGAAGTATTCCCCCGCACAGGTTTCCGCGCTGATCCTTCAGAAGATGAAGGAAACCGCCGAAAGCTATCTGGGCGAGGACGTGACGCAGGCCGTCATCACCGTGCCCGCCTATTTCAACGACGCACAGCGTCAGGCCACCAAGGACGCCGGTAAAATCGCCGGTCTCGAAGTGCTGCGCATCATCAACGAGCCGACGGCCGCCGCGCTGGCCTATGGTCTCGACAAGAAAGAGACGCGCACCATCGCGGTCTATGACCTTGGCGGCGGCACCTTCGACGTGACGATCCTGGAAATCGACGACGGCCTGTTCGAGGTCAAATCTACGAACGGCGACACCTTCCTGGGTGGCGAAGACTTCGACATGCGGATCGTCACCTACCTGGCGGACGAGTTCAAGAAAGAGCATGGCACCGACCTGACGCAGGACAAGATGGCGCTTCAGCGCCTGAAGGAAGCGGCGGAAAAGGCCAAGATCGAGCTGTCGAGCGCGAACCAGACCGAGATCAACCAGCCCTTCATCTCGATGGGCAGCAACGGCCAGCCGCTGCACATGGTCATGAAGCTGACCCGTGCCAAGCTGGAAAGCCTTGTGGGTGATCTGATCAAGGCCTCCATCAAGCCCTGCAAAGAGGCGCTGAAGGATGCCGGTCTGACCACGTCGGACATCGACGAGGTCGTTCTGGTCGGCGGCATGACCCGTATGCCCCGCGTGATCGAAGAAGTGACGAAGTTCTTCGGCAAGGAGCCCCACAAGGGCGTGAACCCCGACGAGGTCGTCGCCATGGGTGCCGCCATTCAGGCCGGCGTTCTGCAAGGCGACGTCAAGGACGTGGTCCTGCTGGACGTGACCCCGCTGTCGCTGGGCATCGAGACGCTGGGTGGCGTGTTCACCCGTCTGATCGACCGCAACACGACGATCCCGACCAAGAAGTCCCAGGTCTTCTCGACCGCCGAGGACAACCAGAACGCCGTGACGATCCGCGTGTTCCAGGGCGAACGTGAGATGGCCGCCGACAACAAGATGCTCGGCCAGTTCAACCTGGAAGACATCCCGCCGGCCCCCCGTGGCCTGCCGCAGATCGAAGTGACTTTCGACATCGACGCCAACGGCATCGTGTCTGTCGGTGCCAAGGACAAGGGCACCAACAAGGAGCAGAAGATCACGATCCAGGCCTCTGGCGGTCTGTCGGATGCGGATATCGAACAGATGGTCAAGGACGCCGAGGCCAACGCCGACGCCGACAAGTCCCGTCGCGAACTGGTCGAGGCCAAGAACCAGGCCGAGAGCCTTGTGCATTCGACCAAGAAGTCGGTCGAAGAGCATGGCGACAAGGTGGACCCGTCCACCGTCGAGGCGATCGAACTGGCCGTGTCCGCCCTGGAAGAGGTCATGGAAGGCGACGACGCCGACAAGATCAAATCCGGCATTCAGAACGTGACCGAAGCGGCCATGCGTCTGGGTGAGGCGATCTACAAGGCCTCTGCCGGTGACAACGACGGCGGGGAGCCCCCGGTCGACGAAGCCACCGCGGGCGCCGACGAAGAGATCCTCGATGCCGATTTCGAGGACCTCGACGACGACCAGAAGCGGGCCTGATCCTGCACTACGATCACCGCGACAGGCCGGCCCCGACCCGGGCCGGCCTTGTTCGTGAAAGGATGACCCATGGCCAAACGTGACTACTACGAGACGCTTGGCGTCGCCCGCGGCGCAGGCCCAGACGAGATCAAGAAAGCCTTCCGCACCAAAGCGAAAGAGCTGCACCCCGACCGGAATTCGGACAACCCGAACGCCGAGGCACAGTTCAAGGAAGCCAACGAAGCCTACGACGTCCTGAAGGACGCCGAAAAGAAGGCCGCCTACGACCGCTTCGGCCACGCCGCCTTCGAAGGTGGCATGGGCGGCGGCGGTCCCCGGCGTCCGCATCCCGGCGCGCAGGGGCAGGGCGATTTCGCCTCTGCTTTCTCGGACGTGTTCGAGGATCTGTTCGGCGACTTCATGGGTGGACAGCCCGGCGGCGCCGGTCGCGGTGGCCGTCCTCGTGCCACCCGAGGGTCCGACCTGCGCTACAACATGCGCATCACCCTCGAAGAGGCATTCAACGGCGAGCAAAAGACGATCACCGTCCCCACCGCCGTGCAATGCGGCAAGTGCGAGGGCAAGGGCACCGAAGGCGCGTCTGAACCCGCGACCTGTCCAACCTGTGCGGGTATGGGCAAGGTACGGGCGCAACAGGGCTTTTTCACCGTCGAACGCACATGCCCGACCTGTTCCGGGGCCGGTCAGATCATCAAGAATCCCTGCGACAAATGCGGCGGCGTCGGTCGGGTCGAGAAAGAGCGGCAGCTGTCGGTCAACATCCCCGCAGGCGTCGAAACCGGCACCCGTATCCGCCTGTCCGGCGAGGGCGAGGCCGGGCTGCGCGGCGGGCCGACGGGCGATCTTTATATCTTCATCGAGGTGGAGGATCACCCGATCTTTCAGCGCGACGGGGTCAACCTGTACTGCCAGGTACCGGTGTCGATGACCTCTGCTGCGCTCGGCGGTGAGGTCGAGGTGCCCACCATCGACGGTGGCCGCTCCCGCGTGAAGGTGCCAGCCGGGTCACAGACCGGGCGTCAGATGCGTCTGCGCGGCAAGGGCATGCCTGCCCTGCGCGGCGGTGCCACAGGTGAGATGTATATCGAACTGGCAATCGAAACCCCGGTGAACCTGACCACCAAGCAGAAAGAGCTCCTGCGGGAGTTCGAGAAGATCGGCGAGGACAACAATCCCCAGGGGGATAGTTTCTTTCGCAAGGTCAAAGGGTTCTGGGACGGCATGACGCAATGATCAGCGTCTGATCTGAACGAAAGGGGCACCCGGTCGGGTGCCCCTTTGCGTTAGCGGTGCGCCTGAAAGAACCGCAGCATTTCGGCTGTGGCATCGGGTCCCGCAGGGTCGGCGTGACTGCCGCTGCGGTCGCCGCCAGACCAGGCGTGGGCCAATCCATCGACTTGCCACAGCTCGGACGGTTGCGAATGGCCCGTGGTCGGCATCACGGTCACGCGGGTGGTGCGCCCGCCTGTGGTAACGGTTCGCATGGTGCCGCCCCCCGACAGGATCGCCGTGCCATTGGCCGGGGCAACCGTGCGGTCGCGGTCACCGTGGAACACGATCGCGGGCACCGCCAAGGGCGCGCGTCCTTGGCCCCCCGACCCCATCGCGGAAAACGCGGACCCGACATCCCGCGCACAGCCAGCCGGCAGGCCGGAATGAACCCCGACCGAGCTCACCAGATCCGAATAATGCGTGCCCAGCACAGCCGCCATGGCCCCCCCGGCGGACAGGCCCGCAACATGGACGGGCCGATCCCCGACCTGGGTCAGGGTCGCCTTTATCACGCTGGCGATTGCAGCTGGTTCCCCGCCGCGCCCCTGATGGCCCGGCTCGAACCAGTTCCAACACAGGTTGGCATTCGCCGCGCGCGATTGCTCGGGCCAGATGACATGGGCCCCGATCTGCGCGGCGGCGGCGTTCATGCGCGTGCCGGTGGAAAAGTCCTCAGGCGTCTGGGTACAACCGTGCAGCATCACGATCAGCGGGGCGTCATCCTGCGGCCTGTCCGGGGTGAACAGACCATAGGGCAGGGCACCTGACTGCCGGGACCAACTGCCGCTCTGTCGATCCTTGCCGGGCGTGACGGGCCGTTTGGGTCGCATTGTCTTGGCCCGCTTTGGCGACGCGGGTCCGGGCAGGGCGCGGGCCTGGGGTGTCACGTCCTTCATGGGGCGATCGGGCTGACTGGCTGGCGTGCCCGACAATCGGGCCTGGATCGATTCCGTCGCCTCGACCAGCTTGCCTGATCGCACCAGGTTCAGAATATCCGTCATGTCCGCCATAGGGACCCCCATTTCCCGGTCCCCAACAGCAGGTCCGCTCCAACAGGTTATGCTGCAGTGCAGAAAAAACAAGTGCAACTGCAGCATAATGACATTTGTTTACCTCAGCCTCCGACCCTGCAGGCCGCCAGCAGCGCCATGTTCAGGATGTCGCTGGCCGTCGACCCGGTCGAGGCGATCTGAACCGGCCGATCCACCCCCGTCAGGATCGGACCAATTACCGTGGCCCCCGCCATTTCCTGCATCAACTTGACCGAGATACTGGCCGAGTGTCTTGCCGGAACCACCAGAACATTGGCCGGGCCGGTCAGGCGCGAGAACGGATAATGCGCCGCCACGTCCGGGTTCAGGGCCACATCGACGGTCATCTCGCCTTCGTATTCGAAATCGGCTCCCCGTTCCTCCAGGACTCTGGGGGCCAGATGCATCTTGGTCGCGCGTTCACTGACCGGATAGCCAAAGGTGGAAAAGCTGACGAAGGCCACGCGCGGCTCCATCCCCAGACCGCGCGCCACGCGGGCACCCGCCTCGGCGATGGTGGCCAGATCCTCTTCCTCGGGCCATTCGTGGACCAGGGTATCGCCCATCAGGACGATCCGACCCCGGTGCAGCAGGGCCGTGATGCCGACCGCCTCGGCGTTGTTCTGAATGTCGAAGACATGGCTCAGCAGGCGGATCGCATGGGCCGATTTGCGCGTGGCACCGGTGACCAGGCCGTCACCGTGGTCATGGGCCAGCATCAGCGCCGCAAACACATGCCGGTCGCGCGTGGCCAACCGATGCACATCCTGCGCGTCGTAGCCCTGCCGCTGCAGGCGCGCATAGAGAAACTCCTTGTAGGCGTCCAAATGCCGGGTGTTGGCGGCGTTCACGACCTCCAGCTCGCGCACGGCATCGCCAAGGCCTGCGGCCTCCAGCTTTTCGCGCACATCGTCGGGGCGCCCCACGACCAGCGCCTTGCCGTATCCGTTGCGTTGATAGGCCACGGCGGCGCGCAACACGCGGGGGTCGTCGCCCTCGGCAAAGATCATGCGGGCCTGCGCCTGTCGGGACCGGCTGCTCAGCCCCTGAAGGATCGATGCGGTCGGGTCCATCCGCGCGGCCAGCGCGTTGGCATAACCCTCCATATCGACGATCGGGCGGCGCGCGACACCGGTGTCCATGCCCGCGCGGGCCACGGCGGGCGGGATTACGTGAATCAGGCGCGGATCAAAAGGCGTGGGGATGATGTAGTCGCGCCCAAAGGTCAGCTTGCGGCCATAGGCCATGGCGACCTCATCTGGCACATCCTCCCGGGCGAGTTCGGCCAAGGCCTCGGCACAGGCGATCTTCATCTCGTCGTTGATGGCGCGGGCATGAATGTCGAGCGCGCCCCGGAACAGATAGGGAAAGCCCAGGACGTTGTTCACCTGGTTCGGATAGTCTGACCGCCCTGTGGCGACGATGGCATCGGCCCGGACCTCATGCGCCTCCTCCGGGGTGATCTCCGGGTCGGGGTTGGCCATGGCAAAGATGACGGGGTTTTCCGCCATTTTCGACACCATCTCGGGCGTGACGGCCCCCTTGGCCGAAACGCCAAGAAAGACATCGCAGCCGTCCATCGCCTCGTCCAGCGTGCGCAGCTTGGTGGCGACGGCATGGGCCGACTTCCACTGGTTCATCCCCTCGGTGCGGCCCTGATAGATGACGCCCTTGGTGTCGCACATGATGCAGTTCTCGTGCCGCGCGCCCATGGATTTCAGCAGCTCCAGACAGGCGATCCCCGCCGCACCCGCGCCGTTCAGCACGATCTTGACGTCCTCGATCCGCTTGCCCGACAGGTGCAGCGCGTTGATCAGGCCCGCTGCACAGATCACCGCCGTGCCATGCTGGTCGTCATGAAAGACGGGGATGTCCATCTCTTCCTTAAGACGGCTTTCGATCATGAAGCATTCAGGGGCCTTGATGTCCTCCAGGTTGATGCCACCGAACGACGGCCCCATCAGCTTCACCGCGGCGACAAAGGCGTCGACCTCTTCGGTGTCCAGCTCGATGTCGATGGAATTGACGTCGGCAAAGCGTTTGAACAGAACCGCCTTGCCCTCCATCACCGGTTTGGAGGCCAGCGCGCCCAGGTTTCCCAACCCCAGAACGGCAGTTCCGTTCGAGATGACGGCCACCAGATTGCCCTTGGTCGTGTAGTCATAGGCAAGGCTGGGATCTTCGGCGATCCGTTCGCAAGGCACGGCCACGCCCGGCGAATAGGCCAGCGACAGGTCGCGCTGCGTGGCCATCGCGGTCGAGGCGTTGATCTCGATCTTTCCGGGCCGAGGCTCCAGGTGATAGGCAAGCGCCTCTGCGTTGGTGATCTTGGTGCGTCCGGCCATGTCGTTCCTCCCGTTGTTCGGATGGTGTAGCGGACGGAAACCGCTGCGGGTAGGTTGCTCGTGGCTCAACGGGGGGCGCAAATGTCAGTCACGCCGATGATGGCGCAATTTCTGGAGATCAAGGCAGAGGCGCCGGACGCCCTGCTGTTCTACCGGATGGGCGATTTCTACGAGCTGTTCTTTGATGACGCGGTGGCGGCCTCGGCGGCGCTGGACATTACGTTGACCAAACGCGGCAAGCACCTGGGCGAAGATATCTCCATGTGCGGCGTGCCGGTGCATGCCGCCGAAAATTATCTGATGACCCTGATCCGCAAAGGGTTTCGCGTGGCCGTCGCGGAGCAGTTGGAGCCACCGGAAGAGGCCAAGAAGCGCGGCTCCAAATCCGTGGTGAAGCGCGGCATCGTGCGCCTGGTGACGCCCGGTACCCTGACCGAAGACACGCTGCTGGACGCGCGCGCGCACAACTACCTGGCCGCCTACGCCGAGGTGCGGGGGCAGGGGGCGCTGGCCTGGGCCGACATCTCTACGGGGGCGTTTCACGTGTGTCGCTGCCCGCGTGTTCGTCTGGGGCCCGATCTGGCGCGGTTGGGCGTGCGCGAGGTGGTCCTGATTGAAGGATCGGACGTTGTCCCGGTGGTCGAGGATCTGGGTGCCGCCGCGACGCCGCTAGGGGCCAGCGCCTTTGACAGTGCCTCGGCAGAGGGGCGGTTGAAGGAGCTGTTCGACGTCGGGTCGCTGGATGCTTTCGGCACATTCGATCGGGCCGAACTGGGGGCCATGGGGGCCCTGATCGAATACGTGGAGATCACGCAGCGCGGCAAGCTGCCCCTGATGCGCGCGCCCCGGCAAGAGATGTCGGGCGAGTTGATGACCATCGACGCTGCGACCCGTCGCAACCTGGAGCTGACGCGCGGCAGCGGGGGCGGGCGCGACGGCTCGTTGCTTTGGGCAATTGACCGCACGGTGACGGCGGGCGGCGGGCGCCTGTTGGAGCAGCGACTGGCCGCCCCGTCCGCCCGCGTCGATGTGATCACGTCGCGTCTGGATGCAGTCGATTGGGCCGTGCGCAACGATGCCTTGTCGGGGCAGATGCGGGACGCACTGCGACGGGCCCCGGATATGGATCGAGCGCTGTCACGGCTTTCGCTTGATCGGGGCGGGCCGCGTGACCTGGCTGCGATCCGTGGCGGGTTGGAGGCGGGGATTCGTCTCTATCAAAGGCTTTCAGAGACGGATTTGCCGCTCAAGGTATCCGATCTGGTGGGGCAGAAAGAATTGCTGGACCTGCTGGACGCGGCCTTGGTCGCAGAGCCGCCCTTGATGCTGCGCGACGGCGGTTTGGTCGCCCCTGGCTATGATACCGACCTGGACGAAGCGCGGAACCTGCGCGACGAGGGTCGCGGCGTGATCGCTGCCATGCAGGCGGACTTCGTGTCCCGCACGGGCATCTCGTCTCTGAAGATCAAGCACAACAACGTGCTTGGCTATTTTGTCGAAACCACCGCTGTCCATGCCGACAAGATGCGCGCCGACGACCATTTCATCCATCGGCAGACGACGGCCAATCAGGTCCGGTTCACGACCGTCGACCTGTCCGAGTTGGAAACCAGGATCCTGAACGCGCGCGCGCGCGCCCAATCGCGGGAGGAGGCGATTTTCACCGCGCTACGCGGGGCGATTCTGGTGGCATCGGACGCGATCTTTGCCGCCGCACGCATCCTTGCAGAGCTGGACCTGACAACCGCGCTGGCGGACCTGGCGCGGGGCGAGAACTGGTGCAAGCCCCGCGTGGACAACAGCCGCGCCTTCGAGGTGACCGCAGGCCGGCACCCGGTGGTGGAGCGGGCGTTGAAACGCGACGGCGCGCCCTTTGTGGCCAACGACACCGCGTTGACCGCCAAAACCGGTGCCGCCATTCGCCTGCTGACCGGTCCGAACATGGCGGGTAAATCGACCTGGCTGCGGCAGAACGCGTTGATCGCGGTTCTGGCGCAGATGGGTAGTTTCGTGCCGGCCGACACCGCGCATGTCGGGTTGGTAAGCCAGCTATTCAGCCGGGTCGGGGCGTCGGATGACCTGGCGCGGGGCCGGTCCACCTTTATGGTGGAAATGGTCGAAACGGCGGCGATCCTCAATCAGGCTGACAAACACGCGCTGGTGATCCTGGACGAGATCGGACGAGGAACCGCGACCTATGACGGCCTGTCCATCGCCTGGGCCACGTTGGAGCATCTGCACGACGTGAACGGCTGCCGCGCCCTGTTCGCCACCCATTACCACGAATTGACCACCCTGGCCGCAAGGCTGACGGGCGTGGAAAACGCCACCGTGGCGGTGCGGGAATGGGAAGGTGACGTGATCTTCTTGCACGAGGTGCGCGATGGGGCCGCGGACCGATCATATGGCGTGCAAGTCGCGAAACTGGCCGGCCTGCCAGAGGCGGTCGTTGCACGCGCGCGCGAGGTGCTGACGATGCTGGAGGAGTCGGAACGCGCGGGCGGCGGCAAGATCAAGGCGATGATCGACGACCTGCCGCTGTTCCGGACCGTCCCTGCGGCACCGGCCCCGTCAAAGGCGAGCCCCGTCGAAGACCGGCTTCGGGACGTGATGCCGGATTCGCTGAGCCCGCGCGAGGCGTTGGACCTGCTCTATGAGCTGAAGGGCCTGACCGGTCATTAAAGCGGAGGGCGGCGGCGTGAACCCCGCCCTACCACGCCCCGTAAGGCGTAGGGCGGGGTTCACGCCGCCTGCGTCGACAATCGCCTAGCTGGCAGGTGTCGACGACACGCCGACCTGCGCCGGACGCAGCAGGCGATCGTGCAGCAGGAACCCTTCGGCGGCGACCTGAATGATCTCTCCGGCCTTGGTGCCGGGCAGGGGGGCCTCGAACATGGCCTGATGGACCTGTGGGTCGAATTTCTCGCCCAGTTCGGGCGAGATCAGCGTGATGCCGTGCTTGCCGAACACGCCGACCAACTCCTTCAGCGTCAGCTGAATGCCTTCGATCACGCCGTCCTTGCCGTCGCCTGCCGCATCCAGGGCACGCCGCAGGTTATCGTAAACCGGCAACAGGTCCCGCGCCAGTTTGGAGCCGCCATATTGCTCCGCCTCCTTGCGGTCGCGGGCGGCGCGTTTGCGCACGTTCTCGGCCTCGGCCAAGGACCGCATGAGACGGTCCCGCAGCTCATCGCGTTCTTCCACGATGGCATCCACATTGGCGCGGGCGTGGTCCTTCGGGCCGTCGCCCTCTTCCATCGCGGCGTCCAGGTCGAAGTCCTCTTCCAGGTCTTCGGGATCGTCGAGGAACGGATTTTCCTTCGGATCTGCCATGCTTATCCTTCGTCTCTATCTTTGGGGGCCGGACAGCATCCGTCCGACCAGCTGGGCTGTGTAATCGACGATCGGAACGATCCGACCATAGTTCAGGCGGGTGGGGCCGATCACGCCGACCGCGCCCACGATTTTTCGATCCGCGTTCATATAGGGGGAAACCACCAGAGAGGAACCGGAAAGTGAGAAGAGTTTGTTCTCGGACCCGATGAAGATCCGCACACCTTCGCCCTGTTCGGCCAGCGACAGGAATTCCGTGATGTCCCGCTTGCGTTCCAGATCGTCGAACAGGCTGCGTATCCGGTCCAGGTCGGCGGGATCGGCACCTTCGTCCAGCAGATTGGCACGGCCCCGCACGATCAGCCGTTCGCCCCGCTCGCCCTCGCTTTCCCAGGCGGCCAGACCCTGTTCGATCAGATCATGGGCCAGCACATCGATTTCCTGACGCCGGGCGTCGACCTCGGCGGTCATCAGATGGTGCAGGTCGGAAATAGTCCGGCCTTCGATCATCGCATTCAGGAAATTCGCGGCCTCGCGCATGGACGACGGGGTCTGGCCCGGGGGTGGGACGAAGACGCGATTTTCCACGTGGCCATCGCCAAAGACCAACACGACCAAGGCGCGGTCGGGGGCAAGGCTGACGAACTCGATATGCTTGATCGGGGCCTCGTGTTTGGGCGCAAGTACAAGAGAGGCCCCCTTGGTGATACCGGACAAGGCGTTGCCGACCCGGTCCATCAACCCGCTGACATCCGCCTCGGAGGATCCGACCGAGGCTTCGATCTTGTCGCGATCCTCGTCGCCCAGCTGTGCCTCCAGCAGGCCATCGACGAACATGCGCAGACCCGCCTGGGTCGGGATACGACCCGCCGAGATGTGCGGTGCCTGGATCAGGCCCAGAAACTCCAGATCCTGCATGACATTGCGCACGGTCGCGGCGGACACCTGTTCCGACAGGGTCCGGGTCAACGTGCGGCTGCCGACCGGTTCGCCATTGCCGAGATAACCCTCGACGACGCGGCGGAACACCTCGCGCGAGCGGTCGTTCATCTCGGACAGGATTTGGGCATTGTCTGACATGGCATCCTCGGACGGGGCGGATGGGATTTATTCATCCCTGTGCACAGGGTCAATCACCCGCATTCACGCAAGGCTTGCACGTAGAGCGGGCAAGGGCCAGAACCCCGGCACAACAACTAAGGACATTCCATGAGACCTTCCGGCAGAGCCCTGGACCAGATGCGCGACATTTCCATCGAGGTGGGCGTCACGATGCATGCCGAAGGGTCCTGCATGATCCGCTGCGGCAATACTCACGTGCTGTGCACCGCATCGCTGGAACCGCGCGTGCCGCCGTTTTTGCGCAACACCGGGCAGGGCTGGGTCACGGCAGAGTACGGCATGCTGCCGCGGGCCACGACATCGCGCATGCGTCGGGAATCTGCGGCTGGCAAACAATCGGGCAGGACCCAGGAAATCCAACGGCTGATCGGGCGGTCCCTGCGCGCGGGGATCGACCGTCAGGCCCTGGGCGAACGGCAGATCACCGTCGATTGCGACGTGATCCAGGCCGACGGCGGCACCCGCTGCGCCTCGATCACCGGGGGGTGGGTTGCGCTGCGGCTGGCCGTGAACAAGTTGATGGCCGCCGGCGAGATCGTGACCGACCCGATCATCGATCACGTCGCCGCCGTGTCCTGTGGTATCTACGCTGGGCAATCGGTTCTGGATCTCGACTACCCCGAAGACAGCGAGGCCGGGACCGACGGCAATTTCGTCATGACCGGATCGGGTCAGATGATCGAGTTGCAGGCCAGCGCCGAGGGCGCGACCTTTTCCCGTGATCAGTTCGGCGAATTGATGGCCCTGGCCGACAAGGGCGTCGCGGAACTTGTGGCAGCACAGAAGGCAGCCGTCGCATGAAACCGCTGGGCGACACCTTGCTGATCGCCACGCACAACGCGGGCAAGCTGGAGGAGTTCGCCCAGCTGTTCGCGCCGCGTGGCATCACCTGCAAATCGAACGCAGATTTCAACCTGCCGGAACCGGAGGAGACCGAGAACACGTTCCTCGGCAACGCGCGCATCAAGGCGCGTGCCGCCGTCGCCGCGACAGGGTTGCCTGCCCTGGCGGACGATTCCGGGATCGAGATTGACGGCCTGAACGGGCGCCCCGGCGTTCATACCGCCGATTGGGCCGAAACCCCCGGTGGCCGCGATTTTGGCCTGGCGATGAGCCGGGCGCATCGCGAGCTGATCGAAGCAGGGGCACCACGTCCCTGGACGGCACGGTTTCGCGCGACCCTGGTGATGCTTTGGCCCGATGGGCACGAAGCCGTGTTCGAGGGGCGCGCAGAGGGCACGTTGACCTGGCCGATCCGGGGCGCAACCGGCCATGGATATGACCCGATGTTCGTGCCAGACGGGCAACGTCTGACCTTTGCCGAAATGACCGCAGAGGCCAAGAACGCCATGTCTCATCGTGCGGACGCACTGCGTAAGTTGATCCATGCGTTGGAGACGGAGACATGAGCCGGCGCCTGATTTCCACCGGCTCACCGTTCGAGGCATCCATCGGATATTCCCGCGCCGTGGTGCAGGGGGACTGGTGCTTTGTCTCCGGGATCACGGGCTACGACTATGCAACGATGAAAATGCCAGACGGCATCGCGGCGCAGGCACGCAATTGTTTCACGACGCTCGATGGCGTTCTGGAGCAAGGGGGTTTCACGTTGAACGACGTCGTCCGCGTCACCCATTATGTCACGGATCGGGCTTTGGTCGATACACTTACGCCTGTGTTAGGGTCTTGTCTGGGGTCGGTCCGTCCCGCCGCCACCATGGTGATCGCGGACCTGATGAAGCCCGAAATGCTGTATGAGTTGGAGGTCACGGCCTTCAGGGGGACGTGATGGAGAATTGGCAGCGGGGCGGCTTTGGAATTTATGTCCATTGGCCATTTTGTGCTGCGAAATGTCCCTATTGCGACTTTAACAGTCATGTCGTGTCCCACGTGGATCAGGCCCGTTGGCTGCGCGCTTTTGAGGCCGAACTGTCGTACTGGGCGGACCAGACACCCGGGCGCGTCGTGTCGTCAGTATTCTTCGGAGGCGGAACGCCATCGTTGATGTTGCCGAACGTAGTGGCCGGTATTCTGGACGCGATACGCCGCCACTGGACGCCTGCCAACGATCTGGAAGTCACGTTGGAAGCCAATCCGACCTCTGTCGAAGCCGCGAAGTTTGCCGAGTTCGTAGGTGCAGGCGTGACGCGGTTTTCGGTCGGACTGCAGGCGTTGAACGATGCGGATCTGAAGGCGCTTGGCCGACTGCATACCGTGGCAGAAGGTCGGCGGGCGTTCGAGATTGCCCGGTCTGTTTGCGACCGGGTGTCCTTTGACCTGATCTATGCGCGGCAACATCAGGACGAGGCCACCTGGCGGCGGGAACTGACCGAGGCAGTGTCCTTTGGCTCGGAGCATCTGTCCCTCTATCAACTGACGATAGAGGACGGAACGGCGTTCGGCGCGCGTGCCGCGGCGGGACGCCTGGCCGGGTTGCCGGACGAGGACCGTGGAGCCGATATGTACGAGATGACGCAGGATATCTGCGAAGCAGCCGGGCTGAGCCGATACGAGGTCAGCAATCACGCGGCCCCTGGTGCAGCCTGTCGGCACAATCTTGTCTATTGGCGCGGCGGGGATTGGCTGGGTGTCGGACCGGGTGCCCATGGTCGGGTTGGGCTTTCCCAAGGTCGGGCCGCCACGGTGAATAGGCGCGCCCCTGGCGACTGGTTGACGTCCGTAGAGGGTAAGGGACACGGGCTTGCAACCCTTGAAAACCATCAAACCATTGAAATTGCAGAAGAATATATATTTATGTCCCTCCGCATGACTGAAGGGGCCGACCTGGCGGTCCTTGCGGATCTGGGATTTCAGATCACGCCGACCAGGGTTCAGGGCTTGCTGTCAGACGATCTAGCGACCGTCGAGAACCGTCACCTGGTCCTGAGCGAAACCGGGACGATGGTCCTGAACCGGGCCGTGGGCGCTTTGCTACCTCTCGAACCCCTGGGAAAGTAGGCCGCAAAGCTGGTCGAGTTGATCAAGCGAACGGTAGCGCAGGCGCAGTTCGCCGCCTTCGTCCCCTGTCTGATGATCGATCTGAACCCGAAGGCCGAGCGCCGCCGAGAGATCCCCCTCAAGCGCCAAGGTATCGGCGTCTTTGTCAGGCGTTGCCTTGCTGCTTCGAGGGGCCGATTTTGCGGGTTCCCCTTTCGCCAAACGCTCGGTCTCGCGAACCGAAAGACCGCGTCGGATCACTTCGTTGGCCAGCGCCTCTGGATTGTCCGAACTGATCAGGGCGCGGGCATGACCAGCCGACAGGCGGCCATCCCGCAGCATATCCTGAACCGCATCGGGAAGCTTTAGCAGGCGCATCAGGTTTGCGATGTGGCTGCGAGACTTGCCAAGGACCGAAGACAGCTTTTCTTGCGTATGTCCGAACCGGTCGATCAACTGGCGAAAACCAAGTGCTTCCTCGATCGCATTCAGATCATCACGCTGAATATTCTCGACGATGGCAACTTCGAGAACTTCGGTATCGTTGAAATTTCGGATGATCACCGGAACAGAATGAAGGCCGCAGCGCTGCGCCGCGCGCCAACGACGTTCACCCGCGACGATCTCGTAGGATTCCGCTGCGTCAGACACGGGCCGCACGATCAGCGGCTGAAGCACACCTTTTTCGGAGATCGACGCCGCCAAGTCAGACAGACGATCCTCGTCGAAACTACGGCGGGGCTGATCCGGATTCGGACGGATCATTTCTATCGCAATCTCGCGGTCGGGATTGGCGCGGCGACCAGTCGCGTCGCTTGCGTCGACACCCACGTCCGCCATGAGCGCTGAAAGACCGCGGCGCATCGGCTTCTTTTGCGTGAAATCAGACATGTTCTGTCACCTTATCTTGTGCGTGCCTTTCGCGCAGTTCCGTGGCCAGGGCGCGGTAGGCGATGGCACCGCGGGACGTTGGATCATAGTTGAGCACGGGCATGGCATAGCTGGGCGCTTCGCTGAGCCGGACGTTGCGGGGAATCTTGGTCTCAAACACCAATTCCCCCAGATTGCTGCGGGCGTCTTCCTCGACCTGGACGCACAGGTTGTTACGACGATCGAACATCGTGAGGACAATCCCCTCAACCCGTAGATCCGGGTTTGCAGTCTCCCGTACCTCTCGAACGGTCAGGAGAAGCTGAGACAGACCTTCGAGCGCGAAGAACTCCGCTTGCAGCGGTACGAGAACTGAATCCGAGGCAACTAGGGAATTGATGGTCAGCAAGCTAAGAGACGGAGGGCAGTCAATCAGAACATAGTCATAATCCGCAGGTCGTAGGCGAAGCGCATTCCGCAGATGAACAACGCGCCGTGCGGTCGACATGAGCTCGGCATCCGCAGAGCTGAGATCCATCGTGGCAGGAATGATTTCGAGATTTTCTACGTCGGTCTTGCGCGCCAGATCGTTCGCGGAGGCGTCCGAAAGGAGCAGGTCATAGACCGTTTTCGCGCGTGTATCCCTTGAAATACCAAGCCCCGTCGATGCGTTCCCTTGAGGATCGAGATCAATGACAAGCACCCGCTCTCCGCGCATTGCGAGAGCCGCTCCGAGATTGATGGCGGTTGTCGTCTTGCCGACACCACCTTTCTGATTGGCGACGCTTATGATGCGCATTCTAATGCTCTTTCCGCCTCAGGTTTCTTATAACAAGAATACGACCGTCGGACTCTGCGCGAACCTGTCGTGCGTCCAAATCGTATTCCCAAGTATCCGATGCGACTGCATGTTCATCAGCCCAGGATCGGCCCTTTGGGAATACACAAGTTGTCCCAACCGTTCCATGACGTTCTACAAATTTTAGCAGATCCGTGAGAGGCGCAAGGGCCCGCGCGCTGATGACTGTTGCCTTTTTGGGGGGCGCGGCTTCGATCCGATTGGCTAGAATTTCCAGATTCAGGCCGAGTTCACGCCGCACCGCACGAAGAAACTCACACTTGCGCTTGTCGCTTTCCAGCAGAATTATCTTCGTGTCCCGGTTCAGAATTGCAGCGACAACTCCGGGGAGGCCTGCGCCGGTTCCAAGATCAAGCCAGGTATCAGGTTCGTTCTCGATGCACTGAACTGCGTCGATACTGTCCAGGATATGCCTGTTCCAGAGATCATCGACGGTAGAGGCTCCGATCAGGTTAATGCGACGGTTCCATTTCAGCAGGACCTCAGCATAGGCGTTCAGATCCGATAGTGTTTCACGTGAAACGTCGGGGAGGAAAGCGTCATCGATCATGCTGTCTGCCGCTGAGACCGCTTGAGCGCGCTCAACAACGCAATGATCGCAGCCGGTGTGGCACCCTCAATCCGACTTGCTTGGGCAACGGTTTCAGGACCAATGCGGGCAAACTTCTCGGCAATCTCATGGCTGATCCCATGAACATTGGAAAAATCGAAATCTGCGGGAATGATCATTGCCTCATCTCGGCTGAGGGCCTGGATGTCTCTGGCCTGTCGTTCTTCGTAAATCGCGTAAAGCGCGTTTCGCTGAACTTGTGTCAGAACCTCCAACGACCAGCTGCCTCCAGCAGGCCACACCGAAAGAAGGTCTTCAATCTGAACCGACTGCTGGGCCATAACGTCCCAAACGCTACGGCTGGCCGTGCTGTTCCCAGCAGGAAAGCCTGCGTGCCGCGCTTGATCCGCCGAAAGTTTACTGTCTTTCGCGGAGGACGTGCAGTCAAGTACCTGTTCCGTCTTCCAACTGAACACTGAAGAACGATCTGGCGAAATTAATCCCAACGCACGTCCAAAATCGGTAAGACGGGCGTCCGCATTGTCTGCTCTCAAGGTAAGACGATACTCCGCCCTGGAGGTGAACATACGATAGGGCTCCGTCACACCGCGCGTAACGAGATCGTCGACCATAACACCGATGTAGGAACGTGAGCGTTCAAAGATGGCTGCTTCTAGCTGAAGATGCTGACGAGCAGCATTCGTGCCAGCCACCAGTCCCTGGGCGGCTGCCTCTTCGTAGCCTGTGGTGCCATTTATCTGACCAGCTAGGAAGAGTCCGGGAATGGCACGCAGCTCAAGCGACCGCGACAGAGCCCTGGGATCCAGATAGTCGTATTCAATTGCATATCCGGGCTGGACAATCTCTGCCTGCTCCAGACCAACAATTGATCGGACGTAAGCGTCCTGAACATCCTCCGGCAGCGAGGTGGAGATTCCGTTAGGGTATACAAGGTCCGAATCCAAACCCTCGGGCTCCAGAAAGATCTGATGGCTCGTCTTTTCCGCAAAGCGGACGACTTTATCCTCGATGGATGGACAGTAGCGCGGACCGATCCCGGAGACATGGCCCCCATACATTGCAGATCGTTCTAGATTGCTACGGATAATGTCATGCGTCTGCTGATTGGTATGAGTGATGCCGCACTGAACTTGCTTCAATGCAGGACGTCCATTGTTCAAGAAAGAGAACATCACCGGCGGTTCATCGCCGTCCTGCATCTCCAACACGTCCCAGTCTATTGATGATCGCCGCAAACGAGGTGGCGTGCCGGTCTTCAATCTACCAAACGGAAGTCCCATAGACCGCAACCGTTTGGCCAGCGCGTTCGACGGCTTCCCACCTTGGCGGCCGCCGGAAAGGGCACGATCACCGATAAGAATGACGCCACCAAGAAACGTGCCGGTCGTCAGAACAACCTGATTGGATCGAAGGATATCGCCGGTGGCCAGAGCCACGCCTACGACCTTTCCAGAATGATCCAACTCAAGATCGACGACTTCACCAAGGACAACATCAACGTTTTCGGCCGCCTCAATGACGGCACTCATCGTCGATTTGTAAACATCCCGGTCCGCTTGTGCGCGAGGTCCTTGAACCGCGGGGCCCTTGCGTCGGTTCAGCAGCCGAAACTGAATTCCAGCTGCATCCGCCACGATCCCCATGGCACCACCAAGCGCGTCAATCTCGCGAACCAAGTGACCCTTACCGAGCCCCCCAATCGCGGGATTACACGACATGACGCCAAGATCATCTGCACGCATTGTCACAAGCGCGACACGCACACCGATGCGCGCTGCGGCCAAGGCCGCTTCGCAACCTGCATGCCCGCCGCCGATGATGATCACATCGTAGTCCAGATGTTTCACGTGAAACCTCGTCATTTTCCCAGACAGAACGACGAGAAGATCTCGTCCAGCACCGCTTCCATATCTACGCCGCCAATCATTCCATGCAAGCTTTGCGCCACCGCCCGCAACCCCTCGACCGAGAACTCAACCGGGGCCTGACCCAGATCTCTCAGGATTACTGACAGCTCTTCGACCGAATTTCTCAATGCCAACTCATCCCGCTGCCTGGAAACGAAGCCCGCCGATTCGACGCGTCTGGCCAGAATCTCCGAAACTCTCACCAAGAGCTCACTCACCCCCTGACCAGTGACAGCCGATATGTCGCCGGGGCGAAGGTCAGATTTGGAACGGAGAATGATGTCTTCCTCCTGAACGGCTACCAAGCTTCGAAGGTCACCCTCATCCTCTTGCAGGAAGATTCTAAGATCCGCCGTAACAGCCCGTTTCTTGGCGCGATCTACACCGATCTGTTCCACCGGATCATCCGTTTCCCGAAGCCCCGCCGTATCGAGAAACACGACACGGATGCCATCGACATCTACCGCACGCTCGATGATGTCCCGCGTCGTACCAGGGATATCCGAGATAATCGAAACATCTGATGATGTTAACTTATTGATTAAAGATGATTTTCCAGAATTAGGCGGCCCGACAAGCGCCACTTCGAACCCACTTCTCAGACTTCTCGCGTGCGTCACGCCCGCCAGTTCATGCGTCAACTCCGACGAAAGCCGCATCAACAGATCCCGCACTTCTGGCGTGACATCCTCCGGCACCTCCTCATCCGCGAAATCGATGGTCGCCTCCAACAAGGCCATCGCCCGGATCGTCATGGCACGCCAGCCGGACAGACGTGTCGACATCTCGCCGCTCATGACCCGCATCGCTTCTCGTCGTTGGACTTCGGTCTCGGCCTCGATGATATCCGCAAGCCCCTGGACCTCGGTCAGGTCCAGACGTTCATTCAACAGGGCACGACGCGTAAATTCCCCAGGGTCCGCCATACGAACGCCGTCCAGGGCCCCAAGACGTGCCAACATCGCCCGCATGACGGCAATGCTGCCATGCAATTGAAATTCAACAACATCTTCGCCTGTAAAACTCGCGTCAGCATCGAAACGCAAAACCAGAGCTTCGTCGATCACACCACCATCCGCATCACGCAACTTGCGAAGGCTGGCGACACGCGCAGGGGTCTCGGTCACACCGAACCACGCCATGACCTGCCCGACCTGTGGCCCGGATACCCGGATCACAGACACCCCGGCCTTACCCGGGGCGGTGGCCTGCGCGAAGATGGTATCGGACATCGGACAAGATCACGAATTCATCGAGTCGAAGAAATCGGAGTTCGTCTTTGTCTGTTTCAGCTTGGACAGCAGGAACTCGATCGCATCCGTCGTCCCCATCGGGTTCAGGATCCGCCGCAGTACGAACGTCTTCTGCAGGTCCTTCGGATCGACCAGCAGCTCTTCTTTTCGGGTGCCGGACTTCAGAATGTCCATGGCCGGGAACACCCGCTTGTCCGAGATCTTCCGGTCCAGAACAATCTCGCTGTTGCCGGTGCCCTTGAACTCTTCAAAGATGACTTCGTCCATGCGCGACCCGGTATCGATCAGCGCGGTCGCGATGATCGTCAGCGACCCACCTTCCTCGATGTTGCGAGCGGCACCAAAGAACCGCTTGGGCCGCTGCAGCGCGTTTGCATCGACACCACCTGTCAGAACCTTGCCCGAAGACGGCACAACCGTGTTGAACGCCCGTCCCAGGCGCGTGATCGAATCCAGCAAGATGACGACATCGCGCTTGTGCTCTACCAGGCGTTTGGCCTTTTCGATCACCATTTCCGATACCGCCACGTGCCGCGTCGCCGGTTCATCGAAGGTCGAGGAAATCACCTCGCCCTTCACTGACCGCTGCATGTCCGTGACTTCCTCGGGCCGCTCGTCGATCAGCAGAACCATCAGATAACATTCAGGATGGTTCTCTTCGATCGACTTGGCGATGTTCTGCATGATCACCGTCTTACCGGTCCGCGGCGGGGCTACGATCAGGGATCGCTGACCTTTGCCGATCGGTGCCACCAGATCGATGATCCGCGCCGTCCGATCCTTGATCGTCGGATCTTCGATCTCCAGCTTCAGGCGTTCGTCCGGGTAAAGCGGGGTCAGGTTATCAAAGCTGACCTTGTGACGGGTCTTCTCCGGCTCCTCGAAGTTGATCGAGGTCACCTTTGTCATCACGAAATAACGTTCGTTGTCATCGGGTGCCTGGATGATCCCATCGACCGTGTCGCCGGTCCGCATCGAATGCGAACGGATCACTTCGGGCGACAGATAGATGTCGTCGGGACCGGGCAGATAGTTGGCCTCCGGTGCGCGCAGAAAGCCGAAGCCGTCCTGCAACACTTCCAGCACGCCTTCGCCACTGATCTCCCAGCCCTCATCGGCCCGTTCCCGCAGGATGGAGAACATAAGTTCCCCTTTCCGCATGGTGGACGCATTGTCGATTTCCAGCTCTTCGGCCATGGAAACCAGATCCTTGGGCGAGGTCGCCTTCAGATCGCGCAGGTTCAGACGTTCGGTGACTTCGGGGGCATCGGTTTCGGTGCCGGGAATATCGTCGCGCATGGCGCAGCTCCGTCAAACGGGCGCCGACCTTCGGGGCCGCGCCGGATGGGCAATTCATGGGAAACGGGGATCGGACCAGAACGGCCCACCGTTGGACCAGCAGCTAGGCGGTTCGCCGGGCGAAGTCAATCGACGGAGCGGCTCAGAACGGTTTCACGATCACGGAGACGACGATCAGGATCATCAGGACCGTCGGCACCTCGTTCATCATCCTGAACCCGCGTCCCGTCCTGTCTGACGCCCCCGCAGCCAGCGCCTTGCGCTCGCCCGCGCACCACATGTGAAACACCGTCATCCCGATCACGCAGGCCGCCTTGATCCAGGCCCAGCCCGTCCCCCAGTCGACACCGCCCATTCCCACCATGATCAGACCGAACAACCAGGTGGAAATCATCGCAGGCGTCATGATCGCCTTCAACAACCGCCGTTCCATGATTTCCAGCACCGGCATCATCTCCGGCACGGTCTTACGCTGTTCCACGTGGTAGACGAACAGCCGAGGCAAATAGAAAATCCCGGCCATCCACGCGATGACAGAGATCACATGCAGGGCCTTTGCCCAGAGATACAGATCACCCATGTCGTCATGCTCCGCGCTTTGCCCCGATCTAAATATAAGAAGAAAAGAAAGGAAGATGTTGTTGATAGGGGCGGTGAATAACGGGGATTGAATCCCGCTCCCAGGGTTTTGCACATGCGGGTTGTTTCACCCCGCCCCCGCGGTGAATTCCGGGGAGGAATCGGGCCCGATCGCTGCAGGCATGGTGTTTCACCTGTGGACAGAACTGTGGTTCACCTCTCGACAAACCCGTAGGCACCCACGCCGTTCACACCCTGCGCAGCTGCCTTTTCCGCAGGGACAAACTGTCCAAAGTGTCCGGAAAACCCGAGAGCTATCCTCGACGCTCTGCCTTGTGGCAAGTATCACAAGGTTTCCGACAGGGTTCTCCGCCCGGTCATCAACAGAACGATCCCCATGCTGACGCTCGCCTCTTCTTCCGAAACCCGACAGACCTTGTTGCGCAATGCCGCCATCCCGTTCGAAGCCGTGCCCGCCCGGATCGACGAAGACAGCCTGCGCGACGCCTTGCTGGCCGAGGGGCATGGCCCCCGCAACGTGGCCGATGCCCTGGCCGAGATGAAGGCCCTGCGTCTGCGCCGTCCCGGTCTGATCCTGGGCTGTGATCAGATCTGTGCCCTGGGCGACGACATACTGACCAAACCCGCCACGCCCGAGGCGGCGCGCGCCCAGCTGACACGCCTGTCCGGTGGCCGGCACAAGCTGCATTCGGCCGCTGTCATCGTCGAAGACGGCACGCCGATCTGGCGTCATATCGGTGACGTCACCATGATCATGCGCCCCGTGTCAGATGTTTATATATCTGATTACGTTGAAAGAAATTGGGACACTATCCGTCACAGCGCCGGGTCCTATACCTTGGAAGGCGAGGGCGCGCGCCTGTTTCAGCAGGTTCAAGGGGATTTCTTTTCGGTGCTGGGCCTGCCGCTGTTGCCGTTGATCAACTATCTCGTAACACGGGGGGACCTGCCCGCATGACCATCCTTGCCGGCGTCATTGGCGATCCGATCGCTCATAGCCGCTCTCCAATCCTGTGGGGGCACTGGCTGACCCGTTACGGCATCAGGGGCCACTACGTGCCGCTGCATGTCCGCCCCGAAGACCTGCGTGCGACGCTCGACCTGCTGCCACGCCTGGGGTTTGCCGGGATCAACGTCACCATTCCCCATAAGGAAGCCGTCTTTGCCGCCGCAGACGAGGTCACCGACCGGGCCCGCGCCGTGGGGGCCGCCAACACGCTGACCTTTGCCGACGGGCGCATTCTAGCGGACAATACCGACGGTTATGGGTTTCTGGCCAACCTGGATCAGGGGGCGCCAGACCGTGATCCCGCATCCCCTGCCTTCGTGCTTGGCGCCGGCGGGGCCGCTCGCGGTGTGATCGCCGCCTTGCGCGATGGCGGTGCGACCCGCATTACCCTGACCAACCGCACCCGCGCCCGGGCCGAGGCGCTGGCCGCCGAATTCGGCCCGATCATTACCGTCGTCGATTGGGACGCGGCCGATGCGGCGCTGGCCGGTCATGGTCTGTTGGTCAACACCACCAGTCTTGGCATGCAAGGCCACGGCGATCTGACCCTGGACCTGTCCGCCCTGCCGGCTCAGGCTGTTGTTACCGATATCGTCTATACTCCGCTGGAAACGCCTCTTCTTCGGGCGGCCAAGGCGCGGGGGCACCCGACCGTCGATGGTCTCGGCATGTTGTTGCATCAGGCGGTGCCGGGGTTCGAACGCTGGTTCGGGCGCACGCCCGAGGTGGACGCCACCCTGCGTCAGGCGGTGCTGGCATGATCGTCCTTGGCCTGACCGGATCCATTGGCATGGGCAAAACCGAAACGGCCAAACTGTTCCGCGATCGGGGGGTTCCGACCTGGGATGCCGATGCCGCTGTCCATCGTCTTTATGGTCCGGGCGGCGCGGCGGTAGAGCCGATCCGCGCGGCCATACCCGAAGCGGTGCCCGGCGACATCGTCGACCGAGGAGCCCTGCGGGAGTTCATCATCGTTGATCCGGATATCCTGAAAGCGGTGGAGGCCATCGTCCACCCCCTCGTGGCCCAGGACCGCGCGGCTTTTTTGCGGGATACCGACGCCCCCATCGTTCTGCTGGATGTGCCGCTGTTGTTTGAAACCGGCCTGGCGGTGGACAAATCCATCGTCGTCACCATCGATGCAGACACCCAAAGGCAACGGGTCCTGGCGCGGGGCACCATGCCAGAGGCCGTGTTCGAGGATATCCTGTCCCGTCAGATGCCCGACGCAGACAAACGCGCCCGCGCCGACTACATCATTGAAACCACATCGCCAGAAGCTGCCGCCGCACAGGTCGATGCCATCCTTGCCGAGTTGAGGGGAACGCCATGAGAGAAATCGTCCTCGACACCGAAACCACCGGGTTCGAGCCGGAGTCGGGCGACCGCATCGTCGAGATCGGCGCCGTCGAGCTGATCAACTATGTGCCTACCGGCAAGACCTATCACCAATACATCAACCCCGAACGGTCCATGCCGGACGGGGCGTTTCAGGTGCACGGGCTGGGAGACGATTTCCTGAAGGATTTCCCGGTTTTCGCGCAGGTTGGTCAGGCCTTCGTCGATTTCATCGGCGACGCCCGGCTGGTGATCCACAATGCTGCCTTCGACATGAAATTCCTGAACGCTGAACTCGGATGGATGGGCCTGCCGCGTCTGCCGATGGATCGGGCGCTCGATACGCTGGCCATCGCGCGGTCCAAGTTTCCCGGCTCTCCGGCGTCGCTGGATGCGCTGTGCCGGCGGTTCGGGGTCGACAATTCCTCGCGCGAAAAACACGGCGCGCTGCTCGACAGTGAAATCCTGGCAGAGGTCTATCTGGAGCTGATCGGCGGTCGCCAACCGACGCTGGTTCTGGCCGGTCAGGAGCGGAGCGACGCTGCGGAGTCGGCGGGCGATTGGAAAGCGCGGCCACGCCCGACGCCCTTGCCCAACCGTCTGACGGACGCAGAACGCGCCGCCCACGAGACCTTTGTCCAAGGGCTCGGGGACGGCGCGCTTTGGAAGTCGCTGACCTGACGGATCAGTTGGTCGGGGCAGCCGCAGCCTGGGCCTGGGCCCGGCGCGTGATCTCGTTGCGATAAAGCGAGACGAAATCGATATTTTCCAGGTTCAGCGGCGGGAAGCCACCGTCGCGGGACACGTCGGACACGATCCGGCGCAGGAACGGGAACAGCATGCGCGGGCATTCGATCAGAAGATAGGGATGCATCTGCGCATCCGGCACGTTCTGGATCGCAAAGATACCGGCATAATCCAGTTCCATCGCAAAGATCGGCTCTTCGCCGCCCTTTGCCTTGGCCGTGATATTCAGCTTGACGGAAACCTCGAACTGGCCGTCCTGCTGCCGCTTGCGCGCGTCCAGGCCGACCTGCACGTTGATGTCGGGCTGGCCGTCCATCGTCTTGCCCTTCTGGGCGGCGACGTTCTCAAAGGACATGTCGCGGATGAACTGACCCAGAACCTGCATCTGCGGCATCTTGGGCTGTTCGGGTGCTGGTGTCCCCTCAGCGGCGGCGGCGGTTGCGTCGGGGGCGGGAACGGTATCGTCCGTGTCGGCCATTCTGATAATCTCCGGTCTCGTGAAAGCGTTGGGCCGTTGCCTAGCAGAGCCGGAGAGGCGTCACAACAACGCCGCTCAGTCGCGCGGCTCGGTCCAGCCCGACGGGCCCTTGCGCGGGGGCATTTCCACATAGTCGGCGTCGATCACGGTGTCGTCGGGCTGACCCCGCCCATAGGGGTCATGGGGCTGCTGCGCCTGGCCGCCCATGGTGAAACTCTGGACCTTGATACGTTTGCGCACCGCTTCCATCACGGCGTCGCGCACGGCGGGCACCAACAGGGCAAAGCCCACGGCATCGGTGAAAAACCCAGGGGTCAGCAGCAGCAGGCCCGAGGCCAGGATCATCGCCCCATGGGCCAGGGGCCGGGTCGGATCGTTCAACTCGTTGAACGAGGATTGAACTTTCTGGATCTGTTCCAGGCCCTGTTTGCGCACAAGATGGGTGCCCAGAACGGCCGTCGCCAGAACGATGGCCAGCGTCGGCCAAAGGCCCAGCCAGCCGCCAACCTGGATAAACAACCCGATCTCCAGCAAGGGGACCAGAATGAAGAGGGCAAGCAGCCACATCGCGATAATCCTCCGTCAGGGGTTGGGTGACTTCCCTTGACCCCAAGCCCGACTTACATATGTGCCACCTGTGCGATACCAAGACCGCATTCCCGATGGCGGGTCCCGGAGAAAAGGATGAATGACGCCGTGATACAACTCCTCGTGCTGGCGGCAATCGCGCTGTTCCTGGTTTTTCGCCTCAAGAATGTGCTGGGCAAGCGCACCGGTTTTGAAAAACCGACGATCCCCGCCCCGCGTGACGATGCGCCGGTTCGCCGGGATTTCGAGGTGATCGAAGGCGGCCCGGATCGTGACATCACCGATCACGTCGCCGAGGGCAGCGTCAGCGCCAAGGCACTGGCTTCGATGAAGGCGGCGGAACCCGGGTTTGTCGTGACCGAATTCGTCGGCGGCGCCCGTCAGGCCTATGAGATGATCCTCATGGCGTTCGAGAATGGCGATCTTGCCTCTGTCGAGCCGTTCCTGTCCGAAGATGTCTACGAGGCCTTCCTGTCGGTCGTGGCCGACCGCGAAGACAAGGGCCTGAAGATCGACGCGAGCTTCATCGGCGTGCGCGAAACATCTCTGGAAGAGGCCGAATTCGACGACGCCACCAGCGAAGGCCAGATCACCCTGCGCTTCGTGGGCGAGTTGACCAGCGTTGTGCGCGACGCCGAAGGCACCATCGTCGAGGGCAACCCCAACGAGATCAAGAAACAGCGCGACATCTGGACCTTTGCCCGCGTGATGGGGTCCGATGACCCCAACTGGAAACTGGTCGCCACGGGCGGCTGAGGTGTCCGCCGACCGCACGCCCCGAACCGCCCCCGAAACGGGGCGGTTTTCGTTTTCCGACCTGCGGGGCTGGGGGGCGGATGACCTGGACGGGGCCTTGGCCGCTTTCCGCCAGGCCCCGGACGATCCCCTGACCGACGCAGCCCGCAACGCGCCGGATGGCCGGACCTTCTTTGAGACGTATTTCGCGCCCGGTCCCGCATCCGTCGGCCATTTCACCGGCTATTACGAGCCAGAGCTGGACGGCAGCCTGACCCAAAGCGCGGCCTTCCCGGTGCCGGTCCACGGTTTGCCCGACGCCGGCTGCACCCATCCCCGCGCCGGGATCGACGCCCACCTTACGGGGCAGGAAATCGTCTGGCTGCGCGATGCGGTGGACCGGTTCTTTCTTCAGGTGCAGGGATCGGGACGGGTGCGCCTGCCGGACGGGACCACATTGCGGCTGGGCTATGCGGGCAGGAACGGGCATCCCTACCGATCCATAGGCAAGCTGCTGATCGAACGAGGTGACTTCAACACCGACATCACGGCTGACGCCCTGAAGGCCTGGCTGCGGGCGGACCCGGAACGCGGTCGTGCCCTGATGGAAGAAAACCCGAGCTACGTCTTCTTTGCGCCCCTTGATGCCCCGTCGGATCAGGGTCCGCGCGGCACGCTTTGCCCGGTGACCGCAGGGCGGAGCCTGGCCGTCGACCCGGATCGTACCCCCCTTGGCACCCCGATCTGGATCGAGGTCGATGGCATGGCCCGGCTTTGCATTGCGCAGGACACCGGGTCCGCGATCAAGGGTCCGGGTCGGGGGGATCTGTTCTTTGGAACGGGCGATGCGGCGGGGCAGGCGGCAGGGCGGCTCAACCATGTCGGCAGTTTTCGCGCCCTGGTGCGCCGATGAGACGGCGCAACCTGTCTCCGGAGGATCGCGACATCTGGGCGCGGTACACCCGCACCGCCGACCCCCTCGGCCGGGAGGAGCGGGACCGCGCGCCCACCCCGGCCCCTGAACCCACCCCCGCCCCGCGTGCCCCGCGTCAGGTCAAACCCTTTCAACTGGGCGAAAAGGCCCGCGCCCGCAGCAGCACCCACGCGCTGGCCCCCACCGTGTCCGAGGATGTGCGCGCAGCCCCCCTGCGGATGGATGCCAAGGCGCATAAACGCATGAACGCGGGCAAGCTGCGGCCCGAAGGCAAGCTGGACCTGCACGGCATGACGCTGGCCGTGGCGCAGCCTGCGCTGACCCGCTTTGTCATGGCCGCCCATGCGGACGGAAAGCGCCTGATCCTGGTCGTGACCGGCAAGGGCAAATCGAAACCCTCCGACACCGTCATGCCGAACCGTCTGGGCGTGTTGAAACATCAGGTGCCGCAATGGCTGTCCATGGCACCCCTGTCCCCCTTGGTCCTGCAAGTGCGCGAGGCGAACCGCGCACATGGCGGGTCAGGGGCGTATTACGTCTATCTCCGCCGCGGCTAGGCTGGCGCGGACCCGCGTGACGGTGACCGCGGCCAATCCGCCTGCGAACAGGAAATAGACCCCGATCGCGGTCATTTGTCCCGGAAAATCCACGCCCAGGTCGATCACCCAGCCGGTCAACCCCGGACCGATGGCAGAGCCCAGAACCATGATGGCCGTCGCCAGTGCCTTGATCGCGCCCAGATGGCGTGTGCCGTAGAATTCCGCCCAGAACGCGGTGGGAACCGTCGCCTGCGACCCGGTTCCCAGGGCAAACACGCACAGCGCCAGCGCCGCGCCCGCCAATGTCTCGGCCCAGCCCATCAGGAAAAAGGCCAGGGCAAAGGGCAGCATATAGACCTTGATCATCCGTGCCGATCCGATCCGGTCCAGAACCACCCCGGACAGCAGCGTCGTCGCGACCGAAACCACCGTGAACAATGGCATCAACGCCACATACCCGGTCAGCGACCAGCCCTTGACCACGGTCAGGTGCACCTGGTGAAACCAGAGCGCGGTCCCGAATGCAGGTGGCCCCAGCAGCAGGGGGACCAAACCCCAGAACAACGGGTGACGCAGCATGGCGCCCCGCGTCCAATGACGCCCGGACATGCCGGCTATAGGCTGTTCCCGGGCGATGCTCTGCGGGGTGCGTTCGGCGCGCAGCAAGCGCAGCAGGACAGGGATCGTCGCCACGGTCGCCAGCGCCGCAATCCCCCAGAGCCAGCGCCAGTCCATGACGCCAAGTCCCGCCACGAACAGGATCGGTAAGATGGCCTGTCCCAGGGCAAACCCCATGGCCGAAATCGACAGCGCGCGCCCCCGCGTCGCCACGAACCAGCGCGCCATGGCAACGGCGGCCAGATGGCTCATCATGCCCTGTCCGGCAAAGCGCAACAGGAACACGGCAAGCACCAGCAACGCCGCATGTCCCGCGCCCGCCATGGTCAGGCAGGCCAGCGTCAGCAGGACACAGGTCGCCACTGCCAACTGCCGCACCCGCAGCCGGTCGGTCACCGGCCCGACAAAGACCATCGCCGCCGCCGAGGCGGTGGTGGCCACGGCATAAAGCAATCCCCATTGACCATCGGTCAGGGAAAAGGTGGCCATGATCTGCGCGGCAAACAGCGCGATAAAGAACGTCTGCCCATAGCTCGACGTAAAGGAAATCAAAACGCCAGCCGACAGGAACGGCGCGTTGTCGCGCAGAAAGGGCAGGGTGGCCCCCGGTGCGGCAGGGGCCGGATCGCTCACAACACGTATCGCGACAGATCGGTGGACCGGGCCAGCTCACCCAGTTGGCCTTCGACGAAATCGGCATCGACGGTCACTTCGGTGCCACCCTTGTCGGGTGCCTCGAAGGACAGCTCCTCAAAGACCCGTTCCAGCACGGTATAGAGCCTGCGGGCCCCGATATTCTCGACGCTTTCGTTGACCTGCGCGGCGATACGGGCCAGGGCGGCGATGCCTTCGGGGGTAAAGGTGACGGTGACCGCCTCGGTGGCCATCAGGGCCTTGTATTGCAGGGTCAGGGCGTTGTCGGTCTCGGTCAGGATGCGGACGAAATCGTCCTCGGTCAGGGCGCGCAATTCGACCCGGATCGGCAGGCGCCCCTGCAACTCCGGCAAGAGGTCCGAGGGTTTCGCCACGTGAAAGGCACCCGAGGCGATGAACAGGATGTGGTCGGTCTTGACCGCGCCGTGCTTGGTCGAAACGGTCGTGCCCTCGATCAGGGGCAGCAGGTCGCGCTGCACGCCTTCGCGGCTGACGTCACCGCCGCGCGCGTCCTGCCGGGCGCAGACCTTGTCGATCTCGTCGATGAAGACGATGCCGTTCTGCTCTACGGCGCGGATCGCCTCGCGGGTGACGGTCTCCGCATCCAGCAGCTTGTCCGCCTCTTCGTCGATCAACAGGTCGTAGGACGCCGCAACCGTCAGCCGTTTCTTGACGGTGCGCTGCATCATCTTGCCGAACATCTCGCCCAGGCCGGCCATCTGATCCATTCCCGGTTGACCCGGAATGGCCATGCCCATCGGGTTGGAGGTGTCGGCCACCTCCAGCTCGATCACCTTGTCGTCCAGCTCTCCGGTACGCAGCTTCTTGCGGAAGGCTTCGCGCGTGCCCTCGCGGGCATCGACCCCGGCCAATGCTGTGATCACACGATCCTCGGCGGCGGTATGGGCCTTGGCCTTCACCTCTTCGCGCATCTGTTCACGGATCATGAGCTGGGCGGCGTCCACCAGATCGCGGATGATCTGTTCCACGTCACGGCCGACATAGCCGACCTCTGTGAACTTGGTCGCTTCGACCTTGAGAAACGGCGCACGGGCCAGTTTGGCCAGGCGGCGGCTGATCTCGGTCTTGCCGACACCGGTGGGGCCGATCATCAGGATGTTCTTGGGATAGACCTCATCGCGCAGATCGTCGCCCAGCTGCTTGCGCCGCCACCGGTTGCGGAGCGCCACGGCAACGGCACGCTTGGCGTCTTTCTGGCCGATGATGAACCGGTCCAGTTCGGACACGATTTCGCGCGGGGTCAGGTCGGTCATGCGGTCATCTCCTTCGTCCACGCCTACCTAAGCGCAGTTCACGGAAACGCAACGTTGCTCGCATTTGCGTTGATCCGGGATTGAGCCGGTTCCAAACCGTGATGTGACTACACGAAAGACGCCTGCATGAAGTCTATCCGGATCGACTACCCCCCAAAGTCCGAAGTCCGCTGGGGACCGGGGAGCGGCTATCCCCATGGCACGATGGAGATGTTCGAGGCCCAGAAGGACGCGCACCGGGATTTCATTGACTTGCTTGGCCGGTACGAACAGGATTTCCTCGACATCCCGCGACTGACCCAGGATGAGACTTTGCACCGTTGGCAGCAGAGCTGGTTCATGCCGCTCGATGGGATGAGCAGCTACGCCCTCGTGGCGGATCGCAAGCCGCGGCAGATGATCGAGATCGGCTCCGGCAATTCGACGAAGTTCTTCGCTCATGCCAAGCGCAATCATGCCC
Source organism: Jannaschia sp. M317 (assembly GCF_025141175.1). Taxonomy (NCBI): domain Bacteria; kingdom Pseudomonadati; phylum Pseudomonadota; class Alphaproteobacteria; order Rhodobacterales; family Roseobacteraceae; genus Jannaschia; species Jannaschia sp. M317. The sequence continues at coordinate 611,726 of NZ_CP081155.1, forward strand.
ACAACATGATCCTGCATTCCATCGACCCGCACCCACGGGCCGAGATCAACGCGCTCTGTGATCACATTTAACGCACGCCCCTCGAAACGGTCGATCTGTCGATTTTTGGCGCGTTGCAGCCGGGTGATATGGTCTTCCTCGATGGATCGCATCGGACGTTCCAGAACTCCGACGTCACGGTTTTCCTTCTCGACGTGCTGCCTCGCCTTGCACCCGGAATCACGGTTGGCATCCACGACAACTTCCTACCGCGAGACTATCCGGAAGATTGGATCGCGAAGTATTACAGCGAGCAATACATGCTTGGGGCCTACATGGCGCCCTTCGGACCCCAGTTCCCGCTCGTTGCTGCCTGTCACTACTTGCACAAGTTCATGAACGACGACCTGCTGGCAGCTTTCGGCCCGGAGTTGATCGGACATCTACCCGAAAAGATCGCCCAACGGGTTCCCGCGCGGATCAACGGGGCCTGCTTTTGGTTCGAAACACGCAAGTTGACATGACTTCACGTGGTCGTGCGTGAGGCTAGGCAACACGGCGCGTGCGATGCAGGGTGCGGACAACAATCTGAGGAGTTCTCCATGCACCGTCGTTCCTTTCTTGCCCTCGCCGCCGCTGGCGGCGCGATGCTGTCCACCAGCCGCGTCTTTGCCGGGGGCCATGGCCGCCTTGGCACATTTACGGGCGCTGCCCGCTACGGCATCGGCGGCACTGCCGAAGTGGCGGGCAATCAGGTCAACCTGCTCGACGATTTCCGCTTCGGCAGCGCGCCGGATCCCAAGGTTGCGCTGGGCCGTGATGGCTATGACCCCAAGACCCTGATGGGTTTGCTCAAGAACACCAATGGGGCCTCCAGCTATGCGATTCCTGACGGCATCAACCCGGACGACTACAACGAGGTCTGGATCTGGTGCGAACGGTTCAACGTCCCTCTGGGCGTGGCGAAACTGAGCTAGGGGGCAGGCGGTCGCGCAGGGCGGCAGGCACTGCTTGCATCAGCCCCGCGCGCACCCGCGTCCAACCCGCGCCCAGGCCAACCAGACCCACCCCAAGCAACAGCACGACGGGGGCGAAGCCTTCGCCCTCGGTCGCCAATGACACCAGCACGACGATGTAGCCTATGGCCGAGATCAGAAAGGATCGCCGGTCGATGATGACGGCAACACCGGCCATGGCCGCAAGAAACACGGCCAGCACGGACAGGTGCCCCGCCCCGCCCCCTTCGATCAGGGACAAGGCGACCGTGTTCACGATGGCCGGCGCCGCGATCACATGCAGCCAGAAGCCGTTGGCCGACCGCAAGGTCACCCGATGCGGATCGGCCATGTCGAACCGCATCGCCGCCGCAAAGAGAACCAGTCCAAAGACCAGCGTGCCCAAGGCCAACGGCCCCGATGCGGACAGAAGGAACAGGCTGCGGCCCGTGATCTCTTCTCCGGTGCCGGCGGCCAGGGCCAGGATCAAACAACCAAAGGCTGCCGCCGCGATGACCGCCATGGCAAAGGGCACCCGGTAGCGTAGCCAGAACAACGCCGCCGTCGCCGTCGTCAGCGCCAGGGGCATCACGGCCGATTCCAGGTCGACACCGCCCAGCAGGGTCACGCTGCGGTTGACCAAAAGCCACAGCGCCAGCGCCGTCCCGCCCCAGGCCAGTGACAGCGCGATGGCAGGCGCGACCATGCGGCGGCGGCGGATGAAATATTCCGACAAGAGCGCGATCAACACCAACGTCAGGATCAGGCCGACCGTCCAGATCGTCGACCACCCCCCCGACGTTGCCGCCACGGCGGTCCAGACCCCGAACCAGCCGGCCGCCAGAATGCCGAGGCCGACGACGATGAAGATCTCGTTGAAACCCCGGAACAGCTCGAACGGTTCTTCGCCCGGTCTGGCCGCGCCGCGTCCTGTCGACCGGGCATCCGCCAGGGTGACCAGCCGCGCGGCCTGTGCCTCGGTCACGATACCCGCGCCGACGGCGGCGCGCAGATCATCGTCGGCGATCATTGGCCGATCGTCTCTACCGTCAGGTTTCCGTTGGTATAGACACAGATGTCTGCGGCGATCCCCATGGCCTTGCGGGCAATCGCCTCGGCGTCCAGATCGCTGTCCATCAGGGCGCGGGCAGCGGCCAGGGCAAAGTTGCCGCCCGATCCGATGGCGGTCACGTCATGTTCGGGTTCCAGCACGTCCCCGGCCCCTGTGATCACAAACAGGTCGGTGCCATCCGAGACGATCAACATCGCCTCCAGCTTTTGCAGGTACTTGTCTGTGCGCCAATCCTTGGCCAGCTCCACGCTCGCGCGGGCCAGTTGGCCGGGCGTCGCCTCCAGCTTCTTTTCCAACCGCTCCAACAGGGTGAAGGCATCGGCGGTGGACCCGGCAAAGCCACAGACCACGTCAGATCCGCCGGGTGTCAGGCGGCGGACCTTGCGGGCGGTGCCCTTCATCACGGTCTGACCGACGCTGACCTGTCCGTCACCTGCGATGACGACGTGCCCGCCCTTGCGGACGCCGATGATGGTTGTGCCGTGCCAGCCGGGGAAATCGCTCATGACCTGTCTCCTGTCGCTTGGTCCCCGATATGGGGCGCGTTCAGGAAAATCGCCACCCTTTGCGACGCGGCACCCGAACGGCCAGCATCGGCATCAGCCAGGGACCGCGAAACCGGCGCAGGTCCAGCGCCTCATAGACGCCGGTGGTTTTCTGTCCCTGAATAACCGTTTCCACGGCGCAGCGGTTGTAGAACGGTGCATCCAGCATTGCCTTGACCTGCCGCGGTCTGTGCCCCGCGTCGCAGCGCGTTTGCCGCGCCACCAACCAGTTGGACCGGCGGAAAGACTGCAGCGGCGGGGCTTCGATCTCGGTGCAGCTGCCATTGGCCTCGAACCGCAGCGCCACATTGAGCGTTGAGCCATCCCGCCGCACCGCGTCGTAGAAGGCGACCGAACCGCCAGAGACCGGGAACCGACCCCAGGACCAAGTGTCGAAATCCGCCTCGAGCGCGCGGGTGCCGAAATTGGCATCCAGATAGCCATGCCCCTGCCAGCACCAGCCAGGACGGTTCAGATCGACCTCTATCGCCGCCGTGGGTGCAAGGGGCCGCCAGACGTGGGCGCCATCCTCGGTCAAGGGCACCTCGATGTCGGTGATGGCGGTGGGCGTGACCGTGATCGACCCTTTCAGGCGCTGGGCGTGGGGGGTCGAAATCTCGTCGATGTCGATCACCAACCGGTCGCCGTCCCACCGCAGGGACGAGGGCCCGACCTTCATCGACGTCTCGGTCAGGCGCAGGGCGTCGCGCCCCCTGTCGGTCATGGTCCAGCGTCCGCCGCGTCCGTAGGTTACGACGTTGATGCAGACGTGATCCGACGGCTCTTGCCGCCCGCTCCAGCGATACCAGGGCGAGAAGACGGAGCCGATGAAGGCGATGACAGAGACGGCGCGCGTGCCGCAGGCGCTGATGCCGTCGATGTACCACCAGGCGTAGCCGTCCGGCGGAACCGAGAGGTCGAAGCAAGGTCCGCGCAGATCGCCTCGGCCGCGAGCCGCCCGGACGTGGCCGCCATCGGCACCCCCGCCCCCGGGTGCACGCCCCCGCCCGCCAGATACAGCCCCGGCAGAGAGGTCCGCGCCCTGGGCCGGTCGAAGGCAGCCATCAGTCCCTTGGGCGATCGCCCGTAAAGGGATCCGTCCGACCCCGGAAACAGCGCGTTGAACTGCTCCGGCATGGTCAATGCCTCCGGCCCCGGGACCTGATCGAAGGTCAGGCCCATCCGGGCCAGCCGGGTAAAGGTGATCTTTCGGCATATCTCCTGCTCCTCCGGCTGGGGACGGGTGCCCGCGCGGGGCGGGGCGTTCATGATGATCTCGAACCGGCCCGGGCCCGCCCCTGTCTCGGCGGCATCTTGCGCGCAGACGTATAGCGTCGGATCCCCCGGCAGGCGGCTCGCGGCAATATCCGGGAATTCGCTGTTGGGATGGCGCGCGAAATAGACGTTGTGATGGGCCAGGGCGGGTCCTGTCGGGCGCGCGGCAAAGGACCAGACGCAGGCCGAAAGGCTGCGGGGGGTGACCGACCTTGCGGGCATTGGCGCGGGGCCGGACAGGCATCGGTCCAGCGCGCGCGGGTCCCCGTTGAACAGCACCGCATCGCAGGCAAGGCGGTCATCGGCGGTCGCCACGGCGCAGGCGCGCCCATCGCGCACCTCTATCGCGGTGACGTCGGCGTCGAACCTGAACCGCGCGCCGCGATCTTCGGCCAGATGTTGCAGGGCCCGCGCCAGCCTGTGCATGCCACCGGCCACGGTCCAGACGCCCCGCGCCTCGGCCTGCCAGATCAGCGATAGCAGCGCGGGCGCGGTCAGGGGGTCGCCGCCGACATAGGTCGCATAGCGGCCAAACAGCTGTCGCAGGCGCGGATCTCGAAACCGTCGGGCAAGTTCACGCGCCATCGTCAGCCCGGGACGCAGGGCGGATATCAGGCCCGGATTGCGCAAAACCAGCTTTGTCATGCCCGACAGCCGGGGTGCTGCGGATTGCATCATCGGTCCCTCGAAGGTCTCGAACAATCTTGCCGTATCGCGGTGAAAGACCGAAAACTCCCGCGCGGAATCGGGTCCGGCAAAGGCACGGATCGCTGCCTCCGATTCGTTCGGATCGGCATGGAGATCGAGGGGCCCGCTGTCTTCCCAATGGTGGCGGGCCAGCACGGTCAGAGGCGTCAGCGTCACGTGATCTGTCAGCGTTTCGCCGCAATAGTCGAACAGTTCCTCGAACACGGGGCGCAGGGTCAGCACCGTTGGACCGGCATCCACCGGCCCGGCGATGCTGGGCAGGGTGCGCATCTTGCCGCCCGGTCCGGCGGCGCGGTCCAGAACGGTCACGTCACAGCCGTCCTGCGCCAGCCGCAGGGCCGCGGCCAAGCCGCCGATCCCGGCCCCGATGATGACGACCCTTTCGGACATGATCCCCCGCATGAGTTGACAGACGACGTATTATGTCCACATCATGTTACACCAACTGTCATTTTGCAATGACACTCCGTCGGAGGACCGCCATGCCCCTCAGCGCCCGTATAGAGGCCGAGATCGACCGCGCCCTGGCGCGGGCCACCCGTGCCCGCCCACCCGCGCGATTGGCGGCGGCCCTGCACCACGCGGTAAAACCAGGTGGCGCACGTATCCGTCCGACCATCGCCCTGTCGGTTGCCATGGCCTGTGGCGATGACCGCCCGGCGTTGGCCAATGCCGGGGCGGCGGCGATCGAGCTGATCCATTGCGCGTCGCTGGTGCATGACGACATGCCCTGTTTCGACGATGCGGACACGCGGCGCGGCAAGCCCTCTGTCCATCGCGCCTTTGACGAGCCTATCGCCCTTCTGACCGGTGACAGCCTGATCGTGCTGGGCTTCGACATCCTGGCGGAGGCGGCGCAGGCCGAACCCGCCCGCGCCGCCCGCCTGATGTCCGAACTGGCCCGCTATACCGGCATGCCCCATGGCATCTGTGCCGGGCAGGGCTGGGAGAGCGAGGCAGAGATCGACCTGGCCACCTATCACCGTGCCAAGACCGGCGCGCTGTTCACCGCCGCGACCCGCATGGGGGCTGCCAGCGCCGGGCAGGACCCGGAGCAGTGGACCGAACTGGGGGCCCGCATCGGCGAAGCGTTCCAGGTGGCCGACGACCTGCTGGACGCGCTGCAGCCGTCCGACGTGACGGGCAAGCCCGCCGGGCAGGACGCCTTGCACAACCGGCCCAGTGCGGTGTCGCGCTATGGCGTCGATGGGGCCATCCGGCGGCTGGAAGACATCCTGTCCGGCGCCATCGCCTCGATTCCCGCATGTCCCGGCGAGGCGATGCTGGCCGAGATGGTGCGCCGCACCGCCAAGCGTCTGACGCCCGCGCACCACGCCACCCCTGCCGAATGACCCTGTCGGAGCCTTTGGCCCCGACCCGGCGCGGCAATCCCCTCATGCGGTTGATCGCCTCGCGCCGGTTCCAATCCTTTTGTGCCGCGACCCCCGTTCTGCGCCGTTTTGCCCGCCGCGACGGAGAGGCTCTGTTCGATCTGGTCGCGGGGTTCGTGCATTCGCAGGTGCTTTGGTCGGTGGTCGAACTGCGGCTGCTGCACCATCTGGCTGACGGGCCGCAGGGGGTTGCCGGACTGGCGCGGGGGGCCGGCATTGCGCCAGACCGTATGGTCGTGCTGTGCAATGCGGCCTGCGCGCTGGGCCTGATGTCACGCAAAGCTGACACCTACCGTCTGGCCCGCAAGGGCGCGGCCCTTTTGGGCGTGCCGGGGCTGGAGGCGATGATATCTCATCACGCGGTGCTCTACCGTGATCTGTCCGATCCCCTGGCCCTGCTGCGGGGCGGCGAGACGGAGCTGTCGCGGTTCTGGCCCTACGTCTTTGGGGCCGGTGCCGCAGAGGATCCGCAGGTTGCCGCGCGCTATTCGCAACTGATGGCCGACAGTCAGGCGCTGGTCGCCGAGGAAACCCTGCGCCGGATCGACCTGTCCGGTGCCCAAGAGGTGCTGGATATTGGCGGAGGCAGCGGCGCGTTCCTGACGGCGCTGGGACAGCGTCACGCCAAGCCACGCCTGCATCTGTTCGACCTGCCTGCCGTCGTTCCCGCCGCCGAGGCGCGGTTCGGGGCCGCGGGCCTGTCCGCCCGTCTGCGCGTGACGCCGGGCAGCTTCCGCGATGACGCCCTGCCTGCCGGGGCCGATGTCGTGACGCTGATCCGCGTGCTTTACGACCACGGGGACGACACGGTTCTCGATCTCATGCGCAAGGTCCATGCCGCCTTGCCCCCCGGCGGTCGGCTGGTCGTCAGCGAGCCGATGACCGGGGCCGCGCGGCCCAGTCGGTCGGGGGATGCCTATTTTGCGGTCTACTGCATGGCGATGCAAACCGGTCGCGCCCGCGACCCGGATCAGATTCGCGCCCTGATGATGCGTGCCGGATTCGCCCGGATGCAGGATCACGGCACCACGCGCCCCTTTGTGACCCATGTCCTGTCCGCACGGAAACCATCAGAATGACACAGCATGTGTCTAGATGAATTGACATATCGCAATGTCTGCTTAAAGTGACAGTCAGGGAGCGACTCTCCCGACACCGCTGGGGAGGGCATCTTGCAGACTGAGGGAATCATCATGACGGGACCGGGGGCCATCGGCCTTGGCGTGCTCGGCCTGAAGGCACCCGCCGAGGGGTCTGTCGTCGTCGACATCCATCAGTCCGCGATCTCTACCGGCACCGAAAAACTGTTGTGGTCCGGTGAGATGCCGACCTTTCCCGGCATGGGGTACCCCCTTGTCCCCGGTTATGAGGCCGTGGGCGAGGTGATGGAAACCACGCCTGGTGCGACCTACAAGGTGGGGGATCGGGTGTTTGTGCCCGGTGCCGATTGCTACACCGACGCGCGGGGTCTGTTTGGGGCCGCGGCCCGCCGGATCGTCACACCGTCCGATCGGCTTGTGCGAATCGACCGGGACTTTGGCGCAAGGGGCGCCCTGTTGGCGTTGGCCGCCACGGCGCGTCACGCGATTGCAGGGCTGCGTACGGATCTGCCGGACCTGATTGTGGGCCACGGGGCCTTTGGCCGCCTGCTGGCGCGTCTGACGGTTGCCGCCGGCGGCACCCCGACGGTCTGGGAAACGCAGGCTGACCGTCGCGGCGGGGCCATCGGGTACGACGTCATCGACCCCGCGACCGACACGCGCCGCGACTATGCCACCATCTATGACGCGTCGGGCAATGAGACGTTGCTGGACGATCTGATCGGGCGGCTCGCCAAGGGAGGAGAGATCGTGCTGGCCGGGTTCTATCCGCGCCCGGTGAATTTCGCCTATCCGCCCGCCTTCATGCGCGAGGCCCGCTTTCGCATCAGCGCGGAATGGACCCGCGACGACCTGATCGCCACCCGCGACCTGGTCGAGGCGGGGATCTTGTCGCTGGACGATCTGATCACCCACAGCCGCCCCGCGTCCGACGCGACCGCGGCCTACGAACAGGCGTTTTCCGCACCGGATTGCCTGAAAATGATTCTCGATTGGGAGCACCACGCATGAGCCTCGATGTCCCCAACCTGAAGGACTTCTCCGACCGTCTGCGCGACGAAGCGCATGAGGATCTGGCCGATGTCATCCCGACCGAGGCCACCAAGAAGACGCAGATCATCGCGATCTACGGCAAGGGCGGCATCGGCAAGTCGTTCACGCTGGCCAACCTCAGCCACATGATGGCCGAACAGGGTAAGCGCGTGCTGCTGATCGGGTGTGATCCGAAATCCGACACCACCAGCCTGCTGTTCGGCGGCAAGGCCTGTCCGACGATCATCGAGACCTCGACCCGCAAGAAGCTGGCGGGCGAAGAGGTCGCGATAGGCGATGTCTGTTTCAAGCGCGGCGGTGTCTTTGCGATGGAACTGGGCGGGCCGGAAGTCGGCCGCGGCTGTGGCGGACGTGGCATCATCCACGGGTTCGAGTTGCTGGAAAAGCTGGGCTTCCACGATTGGGATTTCGACTACGTCCTGCTGGATTTCCTGGGCGACGTGGTCTGCGGCGGCTTTGGCCTGCCGATTGCGCGGGACATGGCGCAAAAGGTGATCCTGGTCGCGTCCAATGACCTGCAGTCGCTTTATGTGGCGAACAACGTCTGTTCGGCGGTGGAATACTTCCGCAAACTGGGCGGCAACGTCGGCGTCGCGGGTCTGGTCATCAACAAGGATGACGGATCGGGTGAGGCGCAGGCCTTTGCCAAGGTCGCGGGCATTCCCGTGCTGGCGTCCATTCCGCAGGACGACGACTTGCGCAAGAAATCCGCGAACTATCAGATCGTGGGAACCGATGAATCGGAATGGGGCGTGTTGTTTGCCGCCCTGGGCGACGCGGTTTCGGTGGCCCCGCCGGTGCGTCCGACGCCCGTGGACCAGGACGGTCTGCTGGCCCTGTTCGACGGGTCCGAAACCGGGGCCGGTGTCACACTGGAACCTGCGACCGACGCCGACATGCGCGGCAAATTCTATGCGCCGACCCCATCGTTGGAGGTCGTCTACGACGATGCCTGACGATTTCGGACATATCGAGGCCCCGCAGGGGGGGTGCGCGTCGACGGAAACGATGGACGCCGCCGCGCGCGCGGCAGGGTCCGGTGATATCCTCGACCGGTACAAGGCCGACTATCCCGTGGGCCCGCACGACAAGCCGCAATCGATGTGCCCCGCCTTTGGGTCGCTGCGCGTGGGCCTGCGGATGAAACGGGTCGCCACGATCCTGTCCGGGTCGGCCTGCTGCGTCTACGGTCTGACCTTCGTGTCGCATTTCTACGGCGCGCGCCGGTCGGTGGGCTACGTGCCCTTCGACAGTGAATCGCTGGTCACCGGCAAGCTGTTCGAGGACATTCGCGACGCCGTTCACGCCAGCGCCGACCCGGCCAAGCTGGACGCCATCGTGGTCACGAACCTTTGCGTGCCGACCGCCAGCGGCGTGCCGCTACGGCTGTTGCCCGACCAGATCGACGGCGTTCGCGTCATCGGGATCGACGTGCCGGGGTTCGGCATTCCCACCCACGCCGAGGCCAAGGATGTCCTGGCCGGGGCCATGCTTTCCTACGCCCGCAAGGAAATCGCCGCAGGTCCTGTACCTGCGCCGAAAGCGGGCAAATCCGATCGTCCAACAGTCACGCTGTTGGGCGAAATGTTTCCAGCGGACCCCTTGGGGATTGCTGGAATGCTCGCGCCACTCGGTCTGGCGGCAGGTCCGGTCGTTCCCTGCCGTGAGTGGCGCGAGTTATATTCTGCGTTGGATTGTGGCGCTGTCGCCGCGATCCATCCCTTCTACACCGCAGCCGTGCGGGAGTTTCAGGCGGCCGGACGCCCTGTGCTCGGATCGGCCCCCGTGGGGGTCGATGGAACGGCGGCGTGGCTCGCTCAGGTCGGCGATGTCTTTGGGATCGAGGCGGCCAAGGTCGCCCTCGCGCAGAACCAATTTCTCCCCGCGATCAAGGGCGCGCTGGCCGCCTCCCGGATCGACGGGACGGTGACCGTGTCGGGCTACGAGGGCTCTGAGCTGCTGGTCGCGCGCCTGCTGATCGAAAGCGGTGCGGATGTGCCCTATGTCGGCACGGCCTGCGCCAGGACGCCCTGGTCCGCCCCGGATCTGGACTGGCTGGAGGCGCGCGGCGTCACGGTCAAGTTCCGCGCCTCGCTGGAGGATGATCTGTCGGTGATGGAAGGGGTGCGCCCCGACCTGGCCATCGGCACGACTCCGGTCGTCCAGAAAGCGAAGGAGCTGGGGATTCCCGCGCTCTACTTCACGAACCTGATTTCGGCCCGACCCCTGATGGGCCCCGCCGGAGCCGGGTCGCTGCAACAGGTGGTCAACGCGGCCATGGGCAATCGCGACCGCATGACAAAGATGAAGGGCTTTTTCGAGGGCGTTGGCACGGGCGATGCCGCCGGTGTCTGGCAGGGTGCCCCGAACCTGCGCCCCGATTTCCGGGCTGCCCATCAGAAGAAACTCGACAAGAAGGCGCGCGCTGCCAAAGCCGCGACCATGATCTGATGCTGGTGCAGGACCATGATCGGGCCGGTGGCTATTGGGGCGCGGTCTATGCGTTCTGTGCGGTCAAGGGTCTGCAGGTCGTGATCGACGGTCCGGTGGGCTGTGAAAATCTGCCGGTCACCTCTGTTCTGCACTACACCGACGCCCTGCCGCCGCATGAACTGCCGATTGTGACGACCGGTCTGGGCGAGGAAGAGCTGGGCCGCGACGGAACCGAAGGCGCGATGAAGCGGGCCTGGGCCACAATGGACCCGGCGCTGCCTGCGGTCGTGGTCACGGGATCCATCGCCGAGATGATCGGCGGCGGTGTCACGCCCCAGGGCACCAACATCCAACGGTTTCTGCCGCGCACCATCGACGAAGATCAGTGGCAGGCCGCCGACCGCGCGATGACCTGGATCTTTACCGAGTTCGGGATGACCAAGGGGCGGATGCCCCGCGAGAAAGCGCGCGAAGACGGGGCCAGGCCCCGCGTCAACATCCTGGGTCCGATGTACGGCACCTTCAACATGCCTTCGGATCTGGCCGAAATCAGGCGTCTGGTCGAAGGCATCGGGGCCGAGATCAACATGGTCATGCCGCTGGGCGCCCACCTGGCCGAAATGCGCGACCTGGTGAACGCCGACGTCAATATCTGTCTCTACCGGGAATTCGGGCGCGGGCTGTGCGAGGTGCTGGGCAAACCCTATCTGCAGGCCCCCATCGGCGTCGAAAGCACCACCGCGTTCCTGCGCAAGCTGGGCGAGCTGACGGGGCTGGACCCGGAGCCGTTCATCGAGGTCGAGAAGCATTCGACCCTGAAGCCGGTCTGGGATCTGTGGCGGTCGGTCACGCAGGATTTCTTTGCCACCGCGTCCTTCGGGATTGTCGCGAACGAGACCTACACCCGCGGCATCCGCAAGTTTCTGGAGGACGACCTGGGATTTCCCTGCGCCTTCGCCACGGCCCGCATCGCCGGCAAGAAATCCGACAACGATCAGGTTCGCGCCGACATCCACGGGCGTCGTCCGCTGGTCCTGCTGGGGTCGATCAACGAAAAGATGTATCTGACCGAAATGGCGGGCGGGCACGGGCCGAAGCCGGCTTTCATCCCCGCCAGCTTTCCGGGGGCCGCGATCCGTCGGGCCACGGGAACGCCGTTCATGGGCTACGCCGGTGCGACCTATCTGTTGCAGGAGGTGTGCAACGGCCTGTTTGACGCGCTGTTTCACATCCTGCCGCTGGGCAGCGAAATGGACGCCGCCGAGGCGACGCCCACCCCTCTGCGCCGCGATTTCCCCTGGGAGCCGGAGGCGCAGGCCCTGCTGGACCGGATCGTCGCGGGCTTCCCGGTTCTGACACGAATTTCCGCCGCCAAGATGCTTCGCGACGAAGCGGAGGCGGCGGCGCTCAAGGCGGGGGCGGCGCGCGTCGATGCGCGCACCGTGGCCGCCCTTTCGCCCACCCATAAGGAGGAGAGCCATGTCTGACATGACCTCGAACACGCCCCTCGTGCGCAATCGCCGGGAACCGGGCTGGGAATACTGGATGTACTTTGCGCCGATCTTCGCGCTGTCGCTGCCGCTGGCGGTGATGCGCGCGGGGGTTGCGGCGGTGACATCCGACACCGGGCCGCGACCCGGCATCGTGACCGATGCCTGGGCACGTGCGCGCGATGTGACGACGACGATCTTCTCGGTCTGACGACCGGGACGATCCCGAGATACCCGCGGCACGTCAGACACGCCCTGGGTCGAAACAAGGCTCCCCTTCCCGTGGCCGGGCGGATCGGAGCACCGCTTTCACCCCCCGCCAGGGGGGTGATCGGCCGGTGTCGCAATAAGGCGGCACCGGGGCCCGGCCGCAGGGTGTGCGGCGTCAGTTCCAAGGAGTTTTCCAATGGCTGACAGAACCGACCTGTCCTTTACAGGTCTGACCGACGAGCAGGCCCAGGAACTGCATGCGGTGTATTTGAGCGGGCTCTGGCTGTTTTCGGCAGTCGCCGTAGTCGCCCACTTGCTCACGTATATCGTGTTCCCCTGGTTCAGCTGGTGAGGAGATGGACATGAGCAAGTTCTACAAGATCTGGCTGGTATTCGATCCGCGCCGTGTCTTCGTGGCACAGGGAGTTTTCCTCTTCCTGCTGGCCGTGATGATCCACCTCGTGCTGCTTTCCTACGATGGCTACAACTGGTTCGAGCTCAGCTCGAACGCCCGCCTCGTGGACTGATCGCGATCCACACGACACCGGTGCGGGCGATGGCTGACGTCGCCCGCACCGACCATCACAAACACACGACGGCACCGGGTTCTTTCGCCTGACGTCCGTCCCGAATGCGCGGAGGCTGCCCCATGGCATTGCTCAGCTTCGAAAGAAAATACCGCGTCCGAGGCGGGACGCTGATCGGGGGCGATCTTTTCGACTTCTGGGTGGGGCCGTTCTACGTCGGCTTCTTCGGTGTCACGACGATCTTCTTCGCCGCCCTCGGCACGCTGCTGATCTTTATCGGCGCGGCCTGGCAGGGCACGTTCAACCCCTGGCTGATCGACATCCGGCCACCCGACCTGGCCTATGGTCTGGGCCTTGCCCCCCTGATGGAAGGCGGGCTGTGGCAGATCATCACGATCTGCGCGATCGGTGCCTTCGTGTCCTGGGCCCTGCGGGAGGTGGAAATCTGCCGCAAGCTGGGGATGGGCTATCACGTGCCTTTCGCCTTCAGCTTCGCGATCCTGGCCTATGTCACGCTCAATGTGTTCCGCCCCGCGCTGATGGGGGCCTGGGGACACGGCTTTCCCTATGGCATCTTCAGCCATCTGGATTGGGTGTCGAACACCGGCTACGCCTACCTGCATTTCCACTACAATCCCGCGCATATGCTGGCCGTGACGCTGTTCTTCACGACCACCTTCGCGCTGGCACTGCATGGCGCGCTGATCCTGTCGGCGGCCAATCCCGAAAAGGGCGAAGAGGCCAAGTTGCCCGACAACGAGGACACCTTCTTCCGCGACTTCATCGGGTATTCGATCGGAACGCTGGGCATTCACCGCCTGGGATTCCTGTTGGCGATCAACGCCGTCTTCTTCTCGGCGGTCTGCATCATCATCTCCGGGCCCGTCTGGACGAAGGGCTGGCCGGAATGGTGGAACTGGTGGCTCGATCTTCCGATCTGGCCCGCAGCAGGAGGGTTGTGAGATGAGCTGGTGGCCTGAATATCAAAACGTCTTCACACAGGTCCAGGTTCAGGGCCCGCCCGAGATGGGCGTCGGCGGAGAGCCGGGCATGGAGGTCGAGCGCACCAAGGGCGCGTCCTTCAGCACCCTGGTCGGTCTGCTGGGCAATGCGCAGCTGGGTCCGATCTACCTGGGTTTCTTCGGGCTGATCTCGCTTGCGACGGGTACGCTGTGGCTGAACATCATCGGCTTCAACATGTTGGCGCAGGTGGGCTGGTCCATCCCGGAATTCATCCGGCAGCTGTTCTGGCTGTCGTTGGAGCCGCCCTCGCCGGAACACGGGCTGACCATGCCGCCGCTCAAGGATGGCGGCTGGTACATGATCGCGTCCTTCCTGCTGCTGGTGTCCGTCATCAGCTGGTGGTGCCGGACCTATCATCTGGCGCAGCAGCACAAGATGGGCAAACACGTCGCCTGGGCCTTTGCCTCCGCGATCTGGCTGTTCCTGGTGCTGGGTCTGTTCCGCCCGATCTTCATGGGGTCCTGGTCGGAAATGGTGCCCTACGGCATCTTCGCCCACCTGGATTGGACGACGGCATTTTCGATCCGCTACGGCAATCTCTACTACAACCCGTTCCACTGCCTGAGCATCGTGTTCCTGTATGGCTCGGTCCTGTTGTTTGCGATGCACGGCGCGACCATCCTGGCGGTCACCCGCTACGGTGGCGACCGGGAGCTGGAGCAGATCTATGACCGTGGCACGGCAACCGAACGCGCGGCCCTGTTCTGGCGCTGGACCATGGGGTTCAACGCCTCGATGGAGGGGATCCACCGCTGGGCCTGGTGGTTCGCGGTTCTGACCCCGATCACCGGCGGCATCGGCATCCTGCTGACCGGCACCGTGGTCGACAACTGGTTCATCTGGGCGCAGGAGCATCACTTCGCCCCGACCTACCTCGAGCCCTATGGCTACGAGTCCTATGTGACGGGAGGGGAGTGAGATGTTTCCGAAATGGTTCGACGACTGGAACGCTGAAAATCCCACCAATATCTTCGGTCCCGCCATTCTGGTGGGGACCGTGGGCGGGGCCCTGTTCGTGGCCGCGATGCTGGTCACCTGGGGGCAACCCTTCGAGACCGAAAGCACGCAGACCGGCCCGCGCGGGATCGGCATGTCGACCGTCGGTTTCGTGGGCGAGGCCCCGGACCCGACCCTGGCCGACTACTACACGGAGGAGCCCTATCCCCGCGAGGAGGGCGAACCCCTGGCCGGAGAGATCTACGAGAACGTGCAGGTCCTGGCCGGCGTCTCGGAGGGGAACTTCAACCGGCTGATGAACGCGATGACGATCTGGGTCGCCCCGGATGAGGGCTGTGCCTATTGCCACGCGGGTGCGGACGAAGGGAACTATGCCGACGACGGCCTTTATACCAAGGTCGTGGCCCGGCGGATGATCCAGATGACGCAATACATCAACGAGGAATGGGCGGGTCACGTCCAGGCCAACGGTGAAGTCGGCGTCAACTGCTATTCCTGCCACCGGGGCGAAGCGGTGCCGTCGAACGTCTGGTTCCGGGTCGATCCCGTGACCGAGGCCACGCGGGGCTGGGCGTCTGTCCAGAACCGGGCGACGATCCAGTCGGGGTCCACCTCGCTGCCGTCGGACGCCTTGCAGGTCTACCTCAGCGGGGATTACGCGCGGATCACGGTCCACGATCTGGAAAGCCGGGTCGAGGGCACGCCGGGCGAAGGCGACTACGCGTCCATTCAGGACACGGAGCGGACCTATTCGTTGATGAACTACTTCGCCAACTCGTTGGGCGTGAACTGCGTGTTCTGTCACAACAGCCGGGCGTTCTACGACGGTGGGCAGGTCACCCCGCAATGGGCCACGGCCTCGCTCGCCATCGAGATGGTGCGGGATCTGAACATGACCTTCCTGACGCCGCTTCTGGAAACGCTGCCGCCGGAACGGCTGGGCCCGGTCCACGCGGACGCGCCCAAGGTCGCCTGCGCGACCTGCCACAAGGGCTACAACAAGCCGATGCAGGGATTGAACGCGGTCGCCGATTGGCCCGAGTTGGCCAGCTCGGAGCCGCCGGTCTACCAGTAAACCCACGCGACAGAATGACGACGCCCGCCAAATCTGGCGGGCGTTTTCGTTCGAACAGGGACGTTGCCCGGCAAGGGGGTCAGCGTCGTGTGTGAATATTTTTGAAACAAGGCAGCCGGGGGGCGCAGCGCCGCCCCAGGGCCGCGCGTCAGGCGGTGCCTGTGGCTTCGCCAAAGATCGCGGCGTGGTGATCGCGCATGTAGATGCGTAGCCAGGGCGTGAATTGGGCCGGGGTTTCCGCCACCTCCGCCGCCAGACGGTCAAGCGGGATCCAGCGGGTCGCCTGAACCTCTTCGGGGTTGAGCGTCAGCGGCAGGTCAGCCGCAGCATCGGCCACGAAAACCTCGACCACCTCGTGCTCGATCAGGCCACCGCCGACATCGGCGCGATATTCCAGCGTGCCGCGCGCGCGCAGGGTCAGGCCGGTGATGCCCAGCTCTTCCTCCAGCCGGCGGGCGGCGCAGGTCGCGTCGTCCTCGCCCCAGTGGGGGTGGGTGCAGCAGGTGTTCGCCCAAAGGCCGGGTGTGTGGTATTTCGACGCCGCCCGCTGCTGGATCAACAGGCGCGGCCCATCCATCACAAACACCGACACCGCCTTGTGCCGCAGCCCGCGTTCGTGGACCGACAGTTTTTCCACGGGGGTCAGCGTGCCGTCGACCCAGGCGGGAATCATCGCGGTCATGCGCGACCGGTGGCGGGGATGATCCCCATCAGATGCGCCAGGTTCTTCACGCCGATCTTCAGGTGTGCCATGGGGCGGGCCCTCACCAGTTCCTTGTTCATATAGGCCTCGAACGTCAGCCGCTGCACATCGACATCATGGCACAGCGTCACGAACCGTTCGCGCCGGTCGTCGGACTTGTAATAGGCGTCCTGCATGGCGCCAAGGATGCGGAACACGGCCTTGTGGTCCTTCATGAACAATTTGCGCGCCGCAGCCAGGTGTTTGGCCTGGCCTGTGGCCAGCACCTTTTCGCAGGCGACGGCGGCCACACGGCCGCCAACCATGGCGTAGAAAATACCTTCACCCGACGAGGGCGCGACCACGCCGGCCGCATCCCCTGCCAGAACCAGGTCACGCCCATTGTCCCAACGGTCGAGCGGGCGCAGCGGGATCGGCGCGCCCTCTTTCCGGATGGTGCGGCAATCGGCCAGGCCAGAGGCCGCGCGCAGCGCCGCGGTCGCCTGTTTCAGGTCGACGCCGTCGCGGCCCGTGCCCATGCCGACGCTGGCCTGCCCGCCGTGGGGAAAGACCCAGCCGTAGAAGTCCGGGCTGATGGTTCCGTCATAGATCACATCGCAACGTTCCGGGTGGTAAGAGCCGCGCGCCTCGGGGGCCTCGATGATTTCGTGGTAGGCGATCACGTAGGGGATGGCCTTGCCGCCCTTGACCTCGGCGCGGGCGACATTCGATCGGGCCCCGTCGGCACCAATGACCAGCCGCGCGTCCAACCGGATTTCCGCCCCGCTGGCCTTGTCGCGGTAGATCACGGTGGCGACGTTGCCCGCTCGTTCGATCCGCAAGAACGTGCCGGTCTTGCGAGACGCCCCCGCCTCGGCCGCGCGGACCCGCAGGAATTCATCGAAATGTTCGCGGTCAACCATGCCGACATAGCCGTCTTCGATGGGGATATCGACCTGGCGCCCCGTGGGCGAAATCATGCGGGCGGTGTTGATCTTGGCGACCAGCTGCGTGTCGGGGATGTCGAAGTCGCGGATCAGGCGCGGAGGCACGGCCCCACCGCAGGGCTTGATCCGGCCCGCCCGATCCAACAGCGCGACAGACCGCCCCGCCTGTGCCAGGTCATGGGCCGCGGTGGCGCCCGATGGACCGCCCCCGATCACGATGACGTCGAATGTCTCTGTCATGGTCTATTCCCCCGGTAGGATGGCGGGCGTGGGGCCCAGGATGCGGGCAGCCATCAGGGCGGCTGCCAGAAACAGCAGGGCCTCGATGGTGAAAAGCGTGCCGTAGGCTGCGGGCGCGGGCAGGATCAGACGCAGGATGTCCAGCGTGGCGGTCGCCGCGATGCCGGCCAGGCCCGCGGCAATGGCCTGCGCCGCACCGAAGACGCCCATTGTCGTGCCCTCGGCCCCCTGGCGGTCAGACGCCAGCCGCATCATCGACCCGATGGCCCCCACCACGAACAGACCGTTGCCAAGGCCCAGCGTGACCGTCGCAGGCATCAGCGGCGCGCCGCTGCCCATTGCGATCAACCCGACGGCCGAGACGACGCAACCCACCATCGCCCAGATCCGCAGGGACCCGATCCGAAGCTGCGTCAAGACGCCTGCGCCGATCATGCCCAGCAGGGCCGCGCCGTCCTTGCCGCCCGACAGTTTCGTCGACTCCGACGGGGACAGCCCGTGCACATGGCCCGCGAATGGCTCAAAGATCAGCTCCGACAGGTAGAACGCCAGAATGGACAGAAAGACGAACCCGGTAAAACGCCGCGCGCCCGGATCGGCCCAGGTCTGTGCCAGGGCTTGTCGCAGGGGCGGCGCGCTGGCCGGGGCGGGGGTGTCACGGTCCATGCCCCAAGTCGCGATGACCGTCAGCACCATGGCCACCCCAACGGCCACGCCCACCACGGTGGTCAGGCGCTCGGGGGAATAGGGCTCCAACGCGGCGCCTGTCCCGACCGAGGCGGCGATGGCCCCGGCGATCAGCATCAGCCATGCCAGCGTCGCGGCGGCCCCGCGTTTGTCGGACGGGGCCACCGTGGCCAGCAGCGCCAGGAACGAGGTGCCCGCCGCGCCGATACCAACCCCAATGGCGGCATAGGCCAGAACCCAGACCGTCAGCGCCCAGCCGGTCGGCAGACCCACCGCCGATGCCGCCGCCAGAACGCCCGCGCCCAGCACCGCCATGCCACCCAGGATCACCGGCACCCGAGCGCCTGCGCGATCCGATCGGTGGCCCCAGGCGGGGCGCGTGATCTGCACCGCATAATGCAAGGCCACCAGCAGACCGGGCAGCAGGGCGGGCAAGGCCAACTCGACCGTCATCAACCGGTTGAACAGGTTGACCGGCAGGGCCGCCATGCCGCCGATGGCGGCATTGACCAGGCACAGGCGCGCGATGCCAGCCCAGCACATCACAGCGCCCTCAGCGCGACGGCGGCGACCATCATGCCCGCGACCGAAAGCAGAACCCCGGTGCCATTGTACCAGGGCGCCAATGCCTTGGGGTCGCGCAACATCCGGCGCATGGCCAACAGTTGAAGCGCGATCAGCCCCGCGATGATCGCCGCGTGCACCGGGCGATCCCATGCCAGCAACGCGGCGACAACGGCCACCTGCGGCAGGGCCATGATCCAACAGGCGACCCGCGCCGCCCGGTCCGGGCCCAGCGTCACCGGCAGGGAATTGACGCCGTGCTGTCGGTCCCCCTCCAATGCCTTGAAATCGTTCAGGGTCATGATGCCGTGGGCCCCGATCCCATACAGACCCGCGATCAGGATCACCCGCGCATCCGGTGCGCCCGCCGCCAAAACGGCGGCTCCGGTGATCCAGGGCAAGGTTTCATAGCTCAGGCCGACCAGACCCGGCCCCCACCAGCCGGATCGCTTGGCCCGCACCGGTTCCGCAGAATAGGCCCAGGCGGCGATCACGGCCAGCACGGTTGCGCCGAACCCCCAAGGCCCAAGCGTGGCCCCCAGGGCCAACGACAGAACCGTCATCGCCAAGGCAATCCAAAGCCCCCAACGGCCCGGCACCCGGCCCGACGGGATCGGGCGGTCCGGCTCGTTCACGGCGTCGACGTGTCGGTCGCACCAATCGTTGGCGGCCTGGCTCATGCCGCAGACGATGGGGCCCGCCAGAAAGACACCGGCCAGGACCAACATCGGTTGCGACCAGGGCGATACCCCGGACGACACGACGCCGCACAGGTAGGCCCACATCGGCGGGAACCAGGTGATTGGCTTGATCAATCGCAGCATCGCCGAGGGTTCGGGATAGCGGCGTGGCAAGGCTGAGTGTAAATCGGACGTGACAGTCATGTGTGTAGCGTAGACGATACACATACGATGTCACAAGAGGTTTACACCTCCGGGTCGCCCCGTTCCAGCAGACCGTACTTACGCAGTTTGACATAAAGGCTCTGACGGCTCAGCCCCAGCATTTCCGCCGCGGCGACGCGATTGTTTTCCGTCAACTCGACAGCGGCCTCGATGCATTGTTTTTCAATGACATCCGTCATCGAAGCGACGATATCGCGCAACGGCGCGGATCCGACCAGCGCGCGGGCATTGGACCCGCCAGCCGGCTCGTTCGGGCCTTCGGCTGCACCATCTTCTCGCAGGGCGGCGGTTCGTCCGACTTCGCGCAGAATGATTCCATGGCCCCCGGTCTCGCCAAGCGGTACCCCGGACACCTCGACCGCAAGCTGAGATCCGTAGCGCGTGATCAGTCGCGTGGCATAGGCACCGACCTGCGCCGGATCCGTGATGACCTTCAGGTCGATCCCGCCCCGCGACAACAGATCCTCGAACGCGGTCCCACGCAGTTCTGCCACCGCGTCCACATCCATCATCGACAGAAAGGCGTCGTTGGCCTGGGTCACACGGTTCTGCGCGTCGACAAAGACGATTCCCTCGGCGGCACCACGATACAAAAGGCTCAGCAGACGGGTCATCGGGTCGGCAATCGGCAGGCTCGTATTGGCTGCCGGGGTTTCGATTCGGCACAACAACACCCGCTCGCCCGCGTTGCGGAACAGGGTCGGGTGGATCGTGACCTGCTGCCCTGCTTGCCGGCGCAGTTCGACGGTGAGACCGGTACGGCCATCGGCCTGGGCGATCTTGCACAGCTCGTCGATGAACTCCGCGCGGCGACGTCCTTCGAATTCCTGGGTAAAGGCCCCGCCGTTCATCGACGCGGTCTGGCCGCCCAACAGGGTGGCCGCCCCGGAATTGAGGTCCAGCATCCGGCCAGACACGACATCCACCAGAACCAGCGCATCGCGCGCCGCCTCCAACAGGACGCGGTAGCGGGTTTCATAGACGCGCTGGGCCTCGTAATCCTTTTCCAGGGCCAGCTGCGCGCGGACCAGGCGCTGCTGCAACTCGGCCACGGGACGCAGGTCGCGGCCCAGCATCAGAACACGGCCATCCCGACCGGTCTTGTGCAGGGTATAGCGGACCGGGAAGTCCCAGGCGGCCCCATCCAGGTGATTGACTTCGATGCTGTCGGGCCGGGCGCGGTCGTCTTTCAGAACGGCTTCCAGCTGGGCCATGACCTTGCGGGTGCTGTCCGGGGCGAGAAATTCGGTGATGCGCCGCCCTTCCCAATGGCCGATCTGACCCAAGGCAGAATTCAGCGGGTTGGTGGTGACAGAGACGACCGTGCCGCTTTCGGACAGGATGATCGCCAGGTCGGCGGCGGTCGCAACGATGTCGCCGAAATGCTCCGGCGCGATGCGCGGGCCAGACCTTTCGTTCCAGAAATCGCTTTCACGCGTGTTCATCCACTACCCCTTGCGGTTAGCCGCTTCGTATGTCCGGCAAGATCATACATCGCAAAGGGTGCCTTTGTGAATGCGCACCGGCACATCGAGGTCACAATAGCGCAAGGCCTCGCCCAGATTGCTGGTTGCAAGGTCGGCGCCCGCACGGTGGCATTCTGCGAAATTCGCCTCCATCGCCGGGCCGCCCAGCACGATCGGAACCGCACGGGGAATCGCGCGCCGCAGGGCAGTGAACAGGTCGGGCATGCGCGCAACCGATCGGTAGCTGCCGGCGGAAACCAGGATCGCATCCGGTGCCGCCCGCGCGGTCAGCGCCAAAAGTTCGTCGGTCCGCACGCCCGACAAAAGCCGGACCGGAACGCCAAGGCGGCGCATGTGTTCAGACGCAAGAAACGCGGGCAGGGTATGCTGTTCCCACGCGGGGACAATCATCACCAGGCTGGCGGGCCCCCTGGACGGTGCATGCCGCGCGCCGAGGTTGCGCACCGCATCCTGCAGGCGGGTGGCGGCGATCGTAACCTCTGCAAAGGACAACCTGTCATGATTCCATCCTTCCTCCAGCCGTCTTGCGACGCGGGGGAAGACGGTGCCGATCAGGTCGTGAGCCAGTCCGATGTCGCCCTTTGCATGATGCAGAAGCTGGCGGCGCGGTCCGTCTTCGGGGTGCAGGAAGATTCCCTCGGCCAGATGGCTGAGCGCGTCGCAGCTGTTGGAGGCTTGCGGTTGCAACCCCGCGTGCGTCGCCACGCGGACGATCACGCTTTCTACCCGTGCGGGCAGCGGCCCTGCGCGGTCGAATCCTGCCATGTCGATCTTGCCTGCCACGTCGCACATCTCCCAAGGCGATAAGGGCGGATCGTCTGACTAGACGCCGAACCGCGCAGTTTGTCAAACAAACCTGACACTATTTTCCTGCTATATCGTCCACACTATCTGACAATCAGTACTGTCAATGTGTAAGAGAAAGTTGACAACATGGGCGTCAATGCGGTGATACTGTCCAAATAGAGGGGGAGTCGCCGCGATGAACGTGTCGAACCAAACCGACCGAGGGACGCGGCTGTATACACCGCAAGAGAGGGCGCGGCGCGATGCCAGCGTCTGGACCCTCGTGCAGGGAGTCCTCGCCCCGGTTCAGTTTCTCGTCTTCCTGATCTCGCTGGCCCTGGTCCTGCGCTACCTTGCGACCGGCGCGGGGTATGGCGCGGCCACGGTGTCGGTGGTGATCAAGACCGGCGTGTTGCTGACCATCATGGTCACGGGGTCGATCTGGGAAAAGGTCGTCTTCGGTCGCTGGCTCTTTGCGCCTGCGTTCTTTTGGGAAGACGTCGTCTCCTTCGGGGTGATCGCGCTGCATCTGACTTATGTCTGGATGCTCTGGTCCGGTGGGTTCACGCCCGCCGCGGAAATGGCCTGCGCCTTGGCCGCCTATGCCGCCTATCTCGTCAACGCCGGACAGTTCCTTTGGAAACTGCGCATGGCCCGCCTGCAAGGGATCCCGGCATGAACGACGCGACGCCCCTCGGCTGCACCGCCACCCCCGTCCTGCGCGAACGCGGCCAGCATGAGGTGTTCTGCGGGCTGACCGGGATCATCTGGCTGCACCGCAAGATGCAGGATGCGTTCTTCCTTGTGGTCGGCTCGCGCACCTGCGCGCACCTGCTGCAATCGGCTGCGGGCGTGATGATCTTTGCCGAGCCCCGCTTTGGCACCGCCATCCTGGAGGAAGGCGACTTGGCCGGGCTGAAGGACGCCAACGAGGAATTGGACCGCGAGGTCGCGCGCCTGCTGGACCGGCGCCCCGACATCCGGCAGCTGTTCCTGGTCGGGTCCTGCCCGTCTGAGGTCATCAAGCTGGATCTCGCCCGCGCCGCGGAACGCCTCAGCGAACATCACGCCCCCCACGTGCGGGTTCTGAATTTCTCCGGCTCCGGTATCGAGACGACCTTCACCCAGGGCGAAGACGCCTGTCTGGCCGCCATGGTTCCGGGTCTGCCCGCGACCGACGCGGCGAACCTGCTGCTGGTCGGGGCCCTGCCCGACGTGGTGGAGGATCAGGCCCGCGACCTGCTGGCCCGCCTGGGCATCGACCATGTGCAGGTTCTGCCGGGCCGCCGCGCCGATCAGGACCCGGCCGTCGGGCCGAACACCCGCTATGCGCTGCTACAACCTTTTCTGGGCGATACGGCCGGGGCGCTTGACGGTCGGGGTGCGCTACGGATCGCCGCGCCTTTCCCGTTCGGAGAAGAGGGGACGACGCTCTGGCTACGCGCCGTGGCGCAAGCCTTTGACGTCGATGCCGAAATTTTCGAGGCAGTGACCGCCGCGCCGCGCGCCCGCGCCCGCAAGGCGGTGGCCGCTGCCGCGGAAACCCTTTCGGGCAAGCGCGTCACCTTCCTGCCTGACAGCCAGCTGGAAATCCCGCTGGCACGTTTTCTGACCCGCGAATGCGGCATGGAGGGGGTGGAGGTCGGCGCCCCCTTCATCCACGCTGGCATCATGGCCGAAGAGCTGGCGCTCCTGCCCGCCGGTCCCCGCCTGGCCGAAGGGCAGGACGTGGAGAAACAGCTCGACCGCCTGCGCGCCGACCGCCCCGATCTGACCGTCTGCGGTCTGGGCCTTGCCAACCCGCTGGAGACGGAGGGCCTGACGACCAAGTGGGCCATCGAACTGGTCTTCACGCCGGTTCATTTCTACGAACAGGCTGGCGATCTGGCCTCGCTGTTCGCGCGCCCGCTGCGGCGCAAGGAACTGTTGGCCAAATCCGCGCCTCTTCCTCTGGCCGAAAATACCGCGGGGGTGCGGGGGCTGGCCCCCGCTCCGACGCTGCCATGAAGTTGACCGTCTGGACATACGAGGGCCCGCCCCACGTCGGCGCGATGCGCGTCGCGACCGGGATGGAGGGGCTGCACTACGTGCTGCATGCGCCGCAGGGCGACACCTATGCCGACCTTCTGTTCACCATGATCGAACGGCGCGGCAAGCGCCCGCCGGTGACCTATACCACCTTCCAGGCCCGCGACCTGGGGTCCGACACCGCGACGCTCTTCAAGGACGCCTGCCTGGCCGCCTATGACCGGTTCAAGCCCGAGGCGTTGATCGTCGGCGCCTCCTGCACCGCCGAGCTGATCCAGGACGACCCCGGCGGTCTGGCCGAGGCCCTGGGCCTGCCGATTCCGGTCATCGCGCTGGAGCTGCCGAGCTATTCCCGCAAGGAGCTGTTTGGCACTGACGAGACGTTCTATCAGCTCTGCCGCCACCTGGCGAAACCGATGGACCGCACGCCCGAGGTCAGCTGCAACATCCTGGGCCCCGTGGGCCTCGGCTTCCGCCACCGCGACGATGTCGAAGAGGTGACGAAGCTGCTGGATGCAATGGGTATCGCGGTGAACGTGGTTGCACCGATGGGCGCGCGGCCGTCTGACATCGCCCGTCTGGGCGCCGCGCATTTCAACGTCGTGCTTTACCCCGAACACGCCGAGACCGCCGCCCGCTGGTTGGAGCGGGAGCATGGCCAGCCCTTCACCGACGTCATCCCGATCGGCGCACGGGCGACCGCCGGGTTTGTACAAAACGTGGCAAAACTGGCTCAGGTTTCCCCCAAAATGGACCAAACCGCGTTGCGCCAACCCTGGTACGCCGCCTCGGTCGACAGCACCTATCTGACGGGCAAGCGGGTCTTCGTCTTTGGCGACGCCACTCACGCCATGGCCGCCGCCCGCGTCGCCCGCGACGAGATGGGTTTCGAGGTCTGCGGGCTGGGATGCTACAACCGTGAATTCGCCCGCCCTGTCCGCGCGCTTGCCCGGGAAATGGGCGTCCCCGCCACGATCACCGACGATTATCTGGAGGTGGAGCGCGCGATTGCCGATGCCGCGCCCGAGATGATCCTGGGCACCCAGATGGAACGCCACATCGGCAAGCGTCTGGGCATCCCCTGCGCGGTCATTTCCTCGCCCGTCCATGTACAGGATTTCCCCTCACGCTATTCCCCGCAAATGGGAATCGAGGGCGCGAACGTGTTGTTCGACACCTGGGTTCACCCCCTTGTCATGGGGCTGGAAGAGCATCTGTTGACAATGTTCCGCGAGGATTTCGAGTTCTCCGACGCGGCCGGTCCAAGCCATCATGGTGGCGCGCCTGCGGCCCGCGCCGAAGGGGGGCCAGCCCCCCGTCCTGCGGACCCCCCCCGGAGTATTTCTGCCGAGAAGAAAACCCTGGAAGAGATCGTCTGGGGCGCCGCCGCCGAGAAGGAGCTGCGCAAGATCCCGTTCTTCGTACGTGGAAAGGCCCGCAAGAACACAGAGATTTTCGCAGCTAATCAGGGGGTTGCGGAGATTACGGTCGAAACCCTCTATGAGGCAAAGGCCCATTATGCGCGGTGATGGTCCCATTCCCTACCGCGTGGTGATCGTCACGCTGGACGCCCATGCCGCCGGACCGGTGGCGCGCGTCGGGCTGCGTCTGGCGGCTGAATTTCCGGGGCTGGAGGTCAGCGTCCATGCCGCCGCCGAATGGGCCGAAACGCCCGAGGCATTGGCAGTCGCGCAGGCCGCCGTCGCGCAGGCGGATATCATTGTCTGCGGCTTGCTTTTCATCGACGAACATCTGCGCGCCATCCGCCCGGCGTTGGAGGCACGGCGCGACGGCTGCGATGCGCTTGTCGGCATGGTGTCGGACCCCGACATCGTCCGGCTGACGCGCATGGGCGATCTGGACATGGCCAAGCCGTCGTCGGCGGCCGTGCAACTGTTGAAAAAACTGCGCGGGTCAAAGGCCCCTTCGGCGTCGAGCGGCGAAAAGCAGATGAAGATGCTGCGCCGTCTTCCGAAGCTTTTGAAATTCATTCCCGGCAAGGCGCAGGACCTGCGCGCCTGGTTCCTGTGCATGCAATATTGGCTGGGCGGGTCGGACGAGAATTTCGAGGGGCTTCTGCGGCACCTGTTGGGCCGCTATGCGCCCGGTTTTCAGACGGAGGCGGCGGCCCCGGTCGATTACCCGGACGTCGGGCTTTACCACCCGGATCTTGGCATCGTGGAAGATGCCGCCGCCCTGCCTGCGGCGGGCGAGGTCACCGTCGGTTTGCTGTTGATGCGGTCCTATGTCCTGGCGCGCGACACGGCGCATTACGACGCGGTCATCCGTGCCTTCGAGGCGCGGGGCGTGCGGGTTTTGGCGGCCTTTGCCGGGGGCCTCGATATGCGGCCTGCCGTGGCGCGGTATTTTGCGGGCGGGCGGATCGACGCTCTGGTCAGCTTGTCTGGTTTCAGCCTGGTTGGCGGCCCTGCCTATAACGACAGCGCGGCGGCGGTCGAGGTTCTGGCGGATCTGGACGTGCCCTATCTGTCGGCGCACCCGTTGGAATTTCAGACGCTAGGCCAATGGGGGGCTTCGGCGCAGGGGCTGGGCCCGGTCGAGACGACCATGCTGATCGCGCTGCCGGAAATCGACGGGGCGACCAACCCGACCGTCTTTGCGGGCCGCCATGACGCCGGCGGCTGCACCGGCTGCGTGCAGGCCTGCCAGGGCGGATCAGATCGTGCCATGGCCCCCTGTCCCGAACGGATTGCCCGGCTGGTCGAACGGGCGACGCGGTTGGCGCGGTTGCGCCGGGGGCGCGCGCCTGCGCGTCGGATCGGCATCGTTCTGTTCAACTTCCCTCCCAATGCCGGGGCGGCGGGGACGGCGGCTTATCTTTCGGTGTTCGAATCGCTTTGGCACACGCTGCGGCGGTTGGCGGCCGAAGGGCACGACGTGGACGTGCCCGCCGACGTGGCTGCCTTGCGTGCGCGGCTGCTGGACGGGAACGCCGCCACCTATGGCCAGGACGCCAATGTCGCGGCCCATATTCCGGCCGACCGCCTGGTGGCCGAGGACCCCTATCTGGCCGAGACCGAGGCCGCCTGGGGCCCCGCACCGGGTCGGGCACAGACCGATGGTGCGGGTGTCTTCGTTCTGGGCGCGCAGTTCGGCAACGTCTTCGTCGGGCTGCAACCGGCCTTTGGCTATGAAGGCGACCCGATGCGCCTGTTGTTCGAAAAGGGGTTTGCGCCGACCCATGCCTTCGGGGCGTTCTACCGCTGGCTCAAGACGGATTTCGGGGCCGATGTCCTTTTGCATTTCGGCATGCATGGCGCGTTGGAGTTCATGCCGGGCCGTCAGGCCGGGATGGGGGCCGCTGACTGGCCCGACCGCCTGATCGGGGATCTGCCGAACGTCTACCTTTATGCGTCCAACAACCCGTCCGAGGCGACCCTGGCCAAGCGCCGTTCGGGGGCCGTGACGGTGACCCATGTAACGCCGCCGCTGTTGGCGTCCGGGCTCTACAAGGGGTTGCTGGCCTTGAAGGACAGCGTTGATCGCTGGCGCGGCGGTGACAGGGGCGCAGAGCTGGCCGCCTTGATCGCCGATCAGGCGGCTGCGGTCGATCTGGACGGGGGCGATCCGGATGCGCTCTGGCTGACGCTGCTGGAGACGGAGGCCGCGCTGATCCCCGAAGGGTTGCACGTGGTCGGGGCCGATCTGACCGATGCGCAGATGGCGGCCTATCTGGGACACCTGCCGGGCGAGGCGCGCGCCGGAGCCGAAGCCGCCCTGCGGTCGAACGCGGAACTGGATGGCTTGATGCGGGCCTTGTCTGGGCGGTTCGTGGCCCCGGTGCCCGGCGGCGACCTGATCCGCGCGCCCGAGGTCTTGCCCGCGGGCCGCAACATCCATGCCTTCGACCCGTTCCGCATGCCCACCGCCTATGCGTTGCGCGATGGGGCGGCGCAGGCGGACCTGCTGCTGGCGACCCATGCGCAGATGCCCCGGTCGGTCGCGCTGGTCCTGTGGGGCAGCGACAACATCAAGTCCGATGGTGTACCGATCGGTCAGGCGCTGGCGCTGCTGGGCGCGCGGCCCCGGTTCGACCATTACGGCAGGCTGGCGGGGGCAGAGCTGATCCCCTTGGCCGAATTGGGCCGTCCACGCATCGACGTGGTGATGACGCTTTCGGGGATCTTTCGCGATCTTCTGCCGCTTCAGACACGCCTTCTGGCCGAGGCCGCCTGGCTGGCCGCCAGCGCGGAGGAGCCGGAGGACGCGAATTTCGTCCGGGCCCATGCGCGGGACTATGCGGCGCGCATGGGGTGCGACTTTGAAACGGCGGCGCTCCGGGTTTTTTCTAACGCCGAAGGGGCCTATGGGTCGAACGTCAATCACCTGGTGGATCAGGGGTGCTGGGAGGATGAGGGCGAGCTGGCCGATGCCTATGAGGCGCGCAAGAGCTTTGCCTATGGGCGCGACGGTAAGGCGGCCCGCCAGGGCGCGCTGATGCAGGCCGCGCTGGGCGATGTGGATCTGGCCTATCAGAACCTGGAATCGGTCGAGCTGGGCGTGACGACCGTCGATCATTATTTCGACACGCTGGGTGGCATTTCCCGCGCGGTGAAACGCGCCAAGGGGGTCGAGGCCCCGGTCTATATCGGCGATCAGACCACGGGTACCGCCAAGGTGCGGACGCTGCGCGATCAGGTCGCGCTGGAAACCCGGTCGCGCAGCCTGAATCCGCGCTGGTTCGAGGGCCTGCTGAAGCATGGGTCCGAAGGCGTCCGGATGATCGAGGCGCAGGTGACGAACACGCTGGGCTGGTCGGCGACGACGGGCGCGGTGGATCCTTGGGTCTATCAGAAAATTTCCGAGACATTCGTTCTGGACGAAGAGATGCGCCGCCGTCTGGCGGAGCTGAACCCAAAGGCCAGCGCCCGCATGGCCAACCGCCTGCTGGAGGCGGGGGACCGCGACTTCTGGCAGCCCGACGCAGAGACATTGGCTGCGCTTCAGGATGCCGCGGACGAGCTGGAAGACCGGCTCGAAGGCATCACCGTGGCCGCGGAATAGGAGAGAGACGACATGCCCAAGGATATCATCCCCGATCTGGGCCAGGACGGCGAAGGCTCCGTCCAGGTGCATCAGGACGAAGGCGCCAAGATCGAAGGGGCCAAGGTCTTTTCGGTCTACGGCAAGGGCGGGATCGGCAAATCGACGACCTCGTCGAACCTGTCGGCGGCCTTTACCAAGCTGGGCAAGCGGGTGCTTCAGATTGGCTGCGATCCCAAGCACGACAGCACGTTCACCCTGACGGGGCGGTTGCAGTCGACGGTCATCGACGTGCTCAAGGACGTGGATTTCCACGCCGAGGAGCTGCGCCCCGAAGACTTCGTCGCGGTGGGCTATGGCGGCGTGCAATGCGTCGAGGCGGGCGGCCCCCCGGCGGGCACCGGCTGCGGTGGCTATGTTGTGGGGCAGACGGTCAAGCTGCTGAAACAGCATCACATGCTGGAGGACACGGACGTCGTGATCTTCGACGTGTTGGGTGACGTCGTCTGCGGCGGGTTCGCGGCACCCCTGCAACATGCGGACCGGGCCTTGATCGTGACCGCCAACGACTTCGACAGCATCTATGCGATGAACCGGATCATCGCAGCGGTGCAGGCCAAGTCCAAGAACTACAAGGTGCGGCTGGCGGGGTGCGTGGCGAACCGGTCCAGGGACACCGACGAGGTGGATCGCTACTGCCGCACGGTTGGCTTCGACCGGATCGCGCATATGCCGGACCTGGACGCGATCCGCCGGTCTCGCCTGAAAAAGAAGACCCTGTTCGAGATGCCCGACGATGAGGACATCGTGCAATGTCGTGCCGAATACGTCCGCCTGGCCAAGCTTCTGTGGGACGGGACCGAGGGCAAGGCCCCCGCATCCCTGCCGGATCGGGAGATCTTTGAGTTGCTGGGGTTCGACTGATATGACCTACGCCGCCACCCGTTCGCGCGTCGAAAGCTATTTCGACGGCACCGCCACCAAGGTCTGGGCCGATCTGACATCGGATGCCCCGGTGTCCAAGGTGCGTGCGACGGTGCGCGCGGGCCGGGACCGGATGCGCGATGTGATCCTGTCGCGCTTGCCCGACGATCTGACCGGGATGCGCGTGCTGGACGCCGGCTGCGGCACCGGGGCCAAGACGGCGGTGCTGGCGGCGCGTGGGGCCGATGTGGTGGCGGTCGATGTGTCGCCCAAGCTGCTCGATATTGCGGCCAAACGCCTGCCTGACGGGCTACGCCCGCAGGTCGGCTTTGCCGCGATAGACATGTTTTCCCCTGATTTAGGGTCTTTTGACGCCGTGGTGGCGCAGGATTCGATGATCTATTACGGCGCTGACGATCTGGCCCGAAACCTTGATGCCCTGTCGGCGCGGTGCCCGCAGATCGTCCTGTCGGTGGCCCCCCGCACCCCGCTGTTGATGGCGATGTTCTGGGCGGGCAAAACCTTTCCGAGGGCCGACCGGTCACCCGCCATGGTGCCGCATTCCGCCGCCGATCTGGCCCCGCGCCTGTCGGCCCCGCTGACGCGGATCGAACGGGTGACCAGCGGCTTCTACATTTCCGAATGTCTGGAGCTGCGGGCGTGAGCCTGATGAAACATATCGCCTTGCGGGCGCTGCCGTTCTCGGACGCGGGGTCCGAGGGGCTGCCGTTGGCGCAACTGCTGCGGCTGTCGCTGTTCCAGGTGTCGGTTGGCATGGCCGCCGTGATGCTGCTGGGCACGCTGAACCGGGTGATGATCGTGGAGCTGGGCCTGTCGGCCTTCCTCGTCGCCGCGATGATCGCGTTGCCGGTCCTGATCGCACCGTTCCGCGCGTTGCTGGGCTTCAGGTCCGACACCTACCGCAGCGCCATCGGCTGGAAGCGGATCCCTTACCTCTGGTTCGGGACGCTATGGCAGTTCGGGGGTCTGGCGATCATGCCCTTCGCCCTGCTGATCCTGGGTGGCTACGATCAGATCCGCATCCCACCCTTCGCCGGCGAAGCCGCCGCCGCGCTGGCCTTTCTGATGACCGGCCTCGGCATGCACATGACACAGACAGCCGGTCTGGCCCTGGCGGCAGACCGCGCCGATGATGACACGCGGCCGCGTGTCGTGGCGCTGCTTTATGTGGCGTTCCTGGCCGGCATGCTGGTCAGCGCGCTGTTGATCGGCTGGCTTTTGCGAGACTTCGACGGCGTTCTATTGATCCAGGTGGTGCAGGGCACCGCCGTTGCAACGCTGATCCTGAACGTCATCGCCCTGTGGAAGCAGGAGGCGCTGCGCCCCACGACCCGCGCCGAGCGCGCCGCGCCACAGCCGGAATTCCGCGACGCCTGGGCCGATCTGGCCAGCGGTGGGACGGCGGGGCGGCTATTGCTGGCGGTGTTCCTGGGAACCATGGCGTTCAACATGCAGGATGTTCTGCTGGAACCCTACGGCGGTGAAATCCTGGGCCTGTCGGTGTCGAACACGACCCTTTTGACCGCGACCTGGGCCATCGGGGCGCTGGGCGCATTCACGCTGGCGGCGCGCTGGCTGGCGCAGGGCCTGAACCCGACCCGCATTGCGGCGCGCGGCGTTCTGGTCGGCGTCGGGGCCTTTTGCGCGGTGATCTTTTCGGCCCCGCTGGGGTCTGCTCCGCTGTTCTTCGCAGGCAGCGCGGGAATCGGGTTCGGCGGTGGGCTGTTCGCGGTCGCGACCTTGATGACCGCGATGACCCTGCCCACAGGCCTGGCCGGGCGCGGCTTGGCGCTGGGCGCCTGGGGCGCGGCGCAGGCCACCGCACAGGGCCTGTCGACCGCCATCGGTGGCGGGCTGCGCGACGCGGTCGACGCGCTGGCGATGAACGGGCTGCTGGGCCCGGCGCTCACTGCGCCGACGACCGGCTATTCCGTCGTCTATCACCTCGAAATCGGACTTCTCTTCCTGACGCTGGCGGCGCTTGGCCCGCTGGTGCGCAGGACCCGCACGACAGACAGACCCGACCCGAAGGAGGCCAGGATCGGACTGGCCGACTTCCCAACCTGACACCGGAGGACACCCCATGGTGGACGCCTTTTTCGGAAACTTCGACCTCGCCAGCCTGTCGCTTTGGCTGTTCTGGGGCTTTTTCGCCCTGCTGATCTATTACCTCCAGACGGAGAACATGCGGGAGGGTTACCCGCTGGAAAACGACGACGGGACGCTGGCCCCCAATCAGGGCCCATTCCCCTTGCCGTCGACCAAGACCTTCAAGCTGCCCCATGGCCGCGGAGAGGTCACCGTGCCCGACATGGCACCCGAGGGCCGGGAGGTTGCCTTGGTGAAATCCGACGTCTCCAACGGCTTTCCGTTCGAGCCGACGGGCGACCCGATGCTGGATGGCGTCGGCCCCGCCTCCTGGGCACCGCGCCGCGACGTGCCGGAACTGG
The DNA here is from genome assembly GCF_025141175.1 of Jannaschia sp. M317. Lineage (NCBI taxonomy): Bacteria > Pseudomonadati > Pseudomonadota > Alphaproteobacteria > Rhodobacterales > Roseobacteraceae > Jannaschia > Jannaschia sp. M317. Next base: position 644,284 of record NZ_CP081155.1, read on the forward strand.
ACGGCCACGGTCACCCCAAGATCGCGCCGATGGCGGGTCTTGACGGCTTTCGCGTCAGCGCCGGGCGTGATCCGCGTGGTCTGCCGGTGATGGGCGACGACGGCCAGATCGCCGGCGAAGTCAGCGACATGTGGCTGGACGCACCAGAGCAGCATGTCCGCTATATCGAGGTCGACGTGCCGGACACCGGCAAACGCCTGATCCCGATCCAGCTGGTCCGGGTCCACGCCGACCACGTCGAGGTGAAATCGCTGCACGCGCGCCACTTTGCCCAGATCCCCGCGCATAAGTCGCCCACGCAGGTCACCCTGCTGGAAGAGGACAAGATCTGCGGCTTCGTGGGGGGCGGCAAACTGTATGCATCGCAGGATCGCCAGGATCCGTTGCTGTGACATGAAGAAGGGGAGGACGCGCCATGAGCCATGACGACTTCGATCAGGAACCGATCCGGGGCCTGCCCGAGATGCTGCCGGAGGGAGAGCGTATCCTTTGGCAGGGGGCACCGGATTGGTGGGCGCTCAGCCGCGACGCCTTGAAGGTGAAATGGGTCGCGGCCTATTTCGTGGCGCTGTTCGGGTGGCGCGCGACCGTCGCCGGGGCCGATATGCCCGCGACGCAGGCGATGGCGGCCTCCTCCTTCTATCTGGTGTTGGGCGCGATCACCTGCGGGATGCTGATGGCGGTCGGATGGGCGCAGGCACGATCCGCGGTCTATACGATCACCGACCAGCGTGTGATCCTGCGGATCGGCGCGGCGCTGACCATGACGCTGCAATTCCCGTTTTCGTGGATCGGGGCGGCGGATCTGGTGACCCGGCCAGACGGCAGCGGCACCATTGCCCTGCGGACATTGGGCGAGACGCGGTTCAGCTATCTCTTGCTCTGGCCGCATCTGCGGCCCTGGCGGATGGCGTGCACGCAGCCCGCCCTGCGCTGTATCCCCGACGCGGCTGCCATTGCCCGCCTGCTGGGCGAAGCCGTGGCCGAAAGCGGGGTCGCCCCGCGCGCCCCGCAGCCGGTACGTGACAGGCAACCTACCGGCGCGATGCCGGTCCCGGCGGAGTAGGCGCGATGACACCCGAAGCCCGCCTTGCCACACGCGACCGCGAAATGATCCCGGCTTTCCTGCTCAAGGCCATCGGGTTTCTGATGCTCTGCGCCTTGGCGATCACGGCCTATTCCGCGCTTAGCCAGCGCCCGCTGGAGGCGATGCCCGCGCTGGAAGGCGAGGTGCCGATCGTCCGGGAACGGGCCATTTTCCTGCATTCCGACGGGACTACCGGGGCCGCACGGGTGCTGGATGCCAACGGATCGGTCATCGCCGATCTTGATACAGAACAAGGCGGCTTTGTCGCGGGCGTGCATCGTGTGCTGATGTTCGAACGCAGCAAACGTGGCCTGACCATGCAGGCGCCGATCCGCCTGATCCTGTTTGAAAACGGGCAATTGAGCCTGCGCGACTCGGCCACCGGCTGGCGTGCAGAGCTGATCGGATTCGGGGCGAAGAACGCAGACACCTTCGCCAAGCTTTTGAACTAACCGGGAGGAACGACCCATGGGATTTCTGACGAGAACACGCGAACGGGTGCCCTGCACCGTCGAGATTTCGCACCGCTTCGAAGAGCTGTCGGCGCATGTGCGCTTTGACGATGGATCCGTCGTCTGGCCCGGCGACGAGGTTCAGGTACTGGGCGAAGAGATCATGGCCCCCTTCGGCGAGGTCGTGCGCGAGGAACGCGTGGCTGTGATCACACGGGCCAGCGGGTTGGAACGGCTCTGGACCCGGATGACCGGCGATTTCGAGTTCATGGAGCTTTGCGAATTCAGCTTCTCCGAGGAGGTGCTGTCATGAACGTCCAGATCAAGCATTCCGCCGACGCCCATACCGTCGAAGAGGCGTTGGCCGCCGACAACCAGCAGGTCGTCGACAGCGAAAGCGCGACCAGGCTGGCGATGTCCAACACGCTGCTGACGCCGCGGTTCTACACCACCGATTTCGACGAGATGGACGCCATCGACGTCACCCCCGTGCGCGAAGACTGGGACCAATTGATCGCGCAGATGAAGGCCGACCCGAACCGGGGGCATTTCAAGAAGAACGAAGACTGGGATCATGTCGATTGGGACGGGATGGAGCCGAAGCTGCGTGCCGAATTCATCGACTTCCTCGTATCGTCCTGTACTGCCGAATTCTCTGGCTGCGTGCTTTACAAGGAAATGAAACGCCGGGGCACGAACGAAGACATCACCACCCTGTTCCAGTTGATGGCCCGGGACGAGGCGCGGCATGCGGGGTTCATCAACGATGCCCTGCGCGAGGCAGGCATTGCCGTGAACCTTGGATTTCTTACGCAAAAGAAGAAATACACCTACTTCCGGCCGAAATTCATCTACTACGCGACCTACCTGAGCGAGAAGATCGGCTATGCGCGCTACATCACGATCTTCCGCCACCTCGAACAGCACCCGGAGCATCGGTTCCACCCGATTTTCAAATGGTTCCGGGAATGGTGCAACGATGAGTTCAGCCATGGCGAGGCCTTTGCCCTGCTGATGAAGACGGATCCGAAGCTGACGTCCGGGCGCAACGTCTGGTGGATCAAGTTCTTCCTGACGGCGGTCTACGGCACCATGTATGTCCGCGACCACCAGCGGCCCGAGTTCCACAAGGCGCTGGGCGTCGATCCTGATTGGTATGCCCATTCGGTGTTCGAAAAGACCTCCGAGATCACCAAGCAGGTGTTCCCCATCACGCTCGATATCGATCACCCGCGCTGGCAGCCCACGTTGGAGCGGTTGCAGAAGGCGAACGTCGATCTGGCACAGGCCGAAAAGAAGACCGGCCTCGCGCGTCTGATCGGCAAGGCATCCGGGTCCGCCCGTGCCGCGCTGGCCTTTGCGTCGCTCTACACGATCCCGGTCAAGCGCCATCAGGTGCCGGTGCAGACCCGGTTGGAGCCGTCGTATTGATCCAAGCGGTCACATACCGTCCCGCCCGGTCGCAGACCGGGCAGCCCCCGGCGTTCGACTTCAGGACGGAGGCCCAGACCTGATGTTCGCCTCCCCCTGGATCGCGGCCCTTGTGGCCCTTTTCGCCTGGTGGTTTTCCACCGGGGCGATCCTGTTGGTCGTGCGCTATGCCGACCGGTCCGGGCGGCATCTGACGGCGGTTCTGTCCATGCTGCCGCTGGCGGGTCTGGGCGGGGTCGGGTTCGTGTCCAGCATGGGGCAAACGACCCTTGGCGCGACCTATATCGCCTTTGCCTCGGCGCTGTTGATCTGGGGCTGGTTGGAGCTGGCGTTCCTGACCGGCCTCGTCACCGGCCCTAACCGCACCCCCGCCAAACCCGGTGTCCCGGAGTGGGAGCGGTTCATTCGCGCCTGGGGCACTGTCGCCTATCACGAGATGACGCTGACCGCCGCGTTGATCGCGCTGGCCATCGGCAGCCATGGGGCCCTCAACCGCTTTGGCTTCTGGACCTTTGCCGTGCTTTACGCGGCCCGGATCAGCGCCAAGCTCAACCTCTATCTGGGGGTGCGCAAGGTGAACACGGAGTTCATTCCCCGGGCCCTGACCCATTTGCCCAGCCATTTCCGCGAAGCGCGGATCAATTGGCTGTTCCCCACCTCTGTCACCGCCCTGACCTTCGCGACCGCCTGCTGGATGGAACGCGCGGTGTCGGCGGGGGCGGGATCTGTTCAGGCGGGCTTTGCCCTGCTGGCCGCGCTGACCGCGCTGGCGCTGCTTGAACATTGGTTCATGATCGTCCGCCTGCCGGACGAGAAACTGTGGCGCTGGATGCTGCCAAAACACGAGACTTTGTTGAAGGAGGGGCCGGATGCCGTTCGATAAGATGTTCCAGAGCCAGTTGGAGGCTTTGAAGGCCGAAGGCAATTACCGATACTTTGCGGATCTGACCCGCGAATGCGGCCAGCACCCGCGCGCCAAGAACCATCACGACGGCACGACGCGCGACGTCACCGTCTGGTGTTCCAACGACTACCTGGGCATGGGCCATCACCCTGACGTGGTCGACGCGATGGCCGAAACCGCCCGCGCCTGCGGCACCGGGGCGGGCGGCACGCGCAACATCTCCGGCACGCAGCATCAGCATCTGGAGCTGGAGGCCGAACTGGCCGACCTGCACGGCAAAGAGGCGGCGCTGGTCTTTACCTCCGGCTATGTGTCGAACTGGGCCGCGCTCTCGACGTTGGGATCACGTCTGCCGAATGCGGTGATCCTGTCCGACAGCCTGAACCATGCCTCGATGATCGAAGGCATCCGCCATTCCCGCGCCCAAAAGGTCATCTGGAAGCATAACGACCCCGAAGATCTGGACCGCAAGCTGGCGGCTTTGCCCGCGAACGCCACCAAGATCGTCGCTTTCGAAAGCGTCTATTCCATGGATGGCGACATCGCCCCGATCCGCGAGATCGTCGAGGTCGCCGAGAAACATGGGGCCATGACCTATCTCGATGAGGTCCACGCCGTCGGCATGTATGGCCCGCGCGGCGGTGGCGTCGCCGAGCAGGAAGGGCTGATGGACCGCATCACCCTGATCGAGGGTACGCTCGGCAAGGCGTTCGGCGTGATGGGCGGCTACATCACCGGGTCCGCCGCGCTGTGCGATTTCATCCGCAGCTTTGCGTCCGGCTTCATCTTTACGACAGCCCTGCCGCCCGCCGTGGCCGCGGCGGCCACCACCTCGATCCGGCACCTGAAGGTCAGTGAAGTGGAGCGCGCCCAGCAACGTCGCCAGGTCGCCCGTCTGCGCGCCCGCCTGGATGCGGCGGGGATTCCGCATGAAAACAACCCGTCCCACATTATCCCGGTGATGGTGAAAGACCCGGTCAAGACGCGGATGCTGTCGGACTATCTGATGGATGAATTCGGCATCTACGTGCAACCGATCAACTATCCCACGGTGCCCAAAGGCACGGAACGCCTGCGCTTTACCCCCGGGCCGCGCCATTCGGACGCGGATATCGATCATCTCGTTGCCGCGCTGTCGGTCTTGTGGAAGCAATGCGCCGTGGCACGCGCAACCGCCTGACGCAAAGGTGACTTGTTATTGGATCACAAGGCGGGTTGCCCTAGCTTGAGCCACAAACGCGATTCAATGGGAGAACCTGAATGCTTCGTACTATGACTATCCTCGCCGCCGCCGTTGCGGCCGGTCCCGTGTTGGCCGACGGTCACGCCGCCAGCGGCGATGCCGAAGCCGGGGAAAAGGCGTTCCGCCAGTGTCAGTCCTGCCACGTCGTGCAAAACGGCGACGGTGAGGTTCTGGCCGGTCGCGCCGCCAAGACCGGCCCCAACCTTTACGGGATCGCCGGGCGTGCCGGTGGCATGGTCGAGGATTTTGCCTATTCCGATCTGGCCGTCGCCGCCGGTGAGGCCGGGCTGGTCTTCGACGAGGCGAACTTTGTCGCCTACGTCCAGGACCCGACCGCGCACCTGCGCGAAGTGTCCGGCGAAGGTGGCCGGTCCAAGATGTCGTTCAAGGTCCGCAAGGAAGAGGACGCCGTGAACCTCTATGCGTTCCTGGCGCAGTTCGCCGACGACGCCAGCTAAGGCGCGGGGGGCAAGACGCCCACCTCTTCGAGAAATGCGATGACAGCCCCCGCCGCAAGGTCGGGGGCTTCTTCGTGCAACAGGTGGCCCAGCCCCGCCTCGATGCACAACCGTCCGTCCGGCATCTGCGCGGCCATATCCCGGCTGACTGACGGGGGCACCGTGCCATCCTTGTCCCCCGCCAGCAAAAGGACCGGTGCCGACAGGCCCGCGGCATCGCGCACCAACCTGTCCAACGACCAGTTCGCCATCATCGCCAGGGCCCCCGCGACATGCCCCTTGTCCGAGATCAGCCTGTGGTACAGCCGCAACCCGTCCTCATCCAGCCTGCTGCCGGTGCCCGCCAGCATTCGCCGGGTCCGCGCCGGGCTGGCCCCGGCGGTGAACAGCGGCACCGTCAACGGGTTCAGCGCCAGCGCCTTGGCCATCAGCGGGAACAACACGGCGGCCACGCCTCCGAACATCTGAAACGCGCCGTTGATGGATACGACCGGCACGGGCACCGCAGCGTCCAGCGACAACCGAAGGGCCAACGCTGCCCCTGCGGAATGGCCGATGATCGCGCGCGGGGTCAGGTTCAGCTCTGCCAGCAGGGTGGTGACGTCCTGCGCCATCGCGTCCAGCCCGCGCCGACCCGGTCCGGCGCGGGTAAAGCCGTGCCCCGGCAGGTCCACCATCGTCACCCGCATCCGCCGTGCCAGCAGGGGGGCCAACCCGCGCCAGGACTGTGTCGCCGCACCGGCCCCATGCAGCAACAGGACATCCGGACCGCTGCCGATCTGTTGCACATGCCACTGATGGGGACGTGCGGGCACGATGCGGCTGTGCGCGGCAAAGGGCCAGTCGTCGGGGACCGGGGGCGTCACAGGGCTGCCGCGACGGTTTTGCTGACGGCCTTGGCGTCGGCGCGGGGCAGCGGCAGATAGGGCGCGTCCATGGTCTGCGCCAAGGTGGCCAGGGCAGGGGTTGGGCGGTTGCCCGTGTCGATTATCAGAGCGGTCATCCCCTGCGTCCGCAGGGCACGGGCCATCGCCTGTGCATCGGCCCCTGCCTCGCTCCGGGAGGCGGTGCCCGACAGCGCGATATTGGGCCGCCCATCGGTCAGAACCACCACTGCGGGATCCATGCCGCGCCCGCGCGCCTGCAAGCCCAGGTCCAGCGCCGCCCGCAGGCCCGCCGCCAATGGCGTACCGCCGCCGCCGGGCAGGCCGGACAGGTGACGTTTCGTGCGCAACAGGCTGCGGGTCGGGGGCAACAACAGCTCGGCCCCTTCGCCGCGAAAGGCGACAAGGGCGACGTGATCACGTCGGGCATAGGCCTCGGCCAGCAGCAACTCGACCGCCCCCTTTACCTCGGCCAATCGCGCAAAGGCAGCGGAGCCGGAGGCATCGACCGCAAAGATCACCAACCGGTCGGACCGCGTCTCGGAGCGTTTGAGATGGATGTCGGCACTGCGCAGCCGAAGCCGTTGACCGGGCCCACCGCCGCGCAACCGCTGCCAGGGGGCGGCGGCCCGCAAGGTCGCGATCAGGTCGATCCGGGCGCGTCCGTCCATGCGCCCCGGCCGCGCGGGCAGGGGGCGACCCCGCCGGTTCCCCTTGCGCCGCGCGCCCGCACCCGTGCCCTGCGCCCGCGCCACGGTCCCTGTTGCCAGCCGCTGCAACACGTCGGGCGGCAGCAGTGCCAGCGCCGCCTCCAGCAGGACATCACCGTCAGGCAGGCCGGTGTCGGGTTGCGTGTCGGATTGGGCTGCGTCCGTCTCCGGCTCGGGCGGTGGCGGGGCTTCTTCCTCCTCCGGGGCGGGCATCCTGGTCGCATGGGGCAGCAAGGCCGTGGCAATGGCAAAACTGAGATCGGCCTGCACGAGCGTGTCGCGCCCATCCACCTGCGCCGATACCCGCGCAAGGCGCAGCGCAAGACCAAGCCGCCGCAGCGACCCGATCCCAAGCGTGAGGGACAACGCAGAGAGGGTTTCGATCGCCGTCTCTTCGGTGATCGCGTCCCAGTCTGAATACGTCTCTAACATGGGCATTTCGGCAAGTCGCAGGCCATCCAGGTCGAGTGTCATCGCAAGCCGGTCCAGCAGCGCCACCGGCGGGCGTTCCCCTTCGTCGCCCTCGTCGAGGGCGACGAAGGAATGCCGCCCCCGGTCCAGCGCCTGCCCCAACCGCGCGGCCAGGCCAGGCGCGACCCGCTCTGCCATGGGCAGGATCAGCGACCGATAACGTGCCAACAGACCGTCACGGCGCACCAAACGCCCGTGCTGCAGGGACGCGGTAAGGTCTATACCTGGGGCCAGTAGATCCTCGGGCAGATCGGCGGGCAGGCGCAGGGGTGCGGGCAGGTCACGTATCAGCCGGTTGACCACCGCATCGCGCACCGGCCCGGCCCGCGCCCGCAGGTGCAGCCCGCCCAGGGCCTGCGGATCGAGGGACAGGCAGGCCAGCGCGCGCACCACCAGGGGCCAGCGCGGATCGGTCACGCCAGCACCTCCTCCAATGCGCGGGTGACGCGGATGGTCGACCCGGCCTCGTCCAAGGGGTCGCGGCGCAGACGGTGGCGCAGGCTCATGGGGGCGACGCGGCGGATGTGATTACGGCCCGCGACCTCGGCCCCCTCAAAGGCGGCCAGCGCGCGCGCGGTCCGCAGCAGCGTCAGCTCGCCCCGCACCCCGTCAGAGCCGAGCGCGATGCATAAGGCGGCGCAATCCTCCAGCACCGCATCAGGTGCCTCGACCTTGCCCAGACGGTCGCGGGCCGCGACGATCCGGGCGCGCAGGGCCAGCTGATCCGCCTCACAGGCGGTCGCAAAGGCCTCCTTGTCCCTTTCGAAGGTGTCGCGCGCGCGGATCACCGCGACGCGTTCGGCCACGGTGTTCGGCGAGGCGACCTCCACCGACAGGCCAAAGCGATCCAGAAGCTGCGGGCGCAGCTCTCCTTCTTCGGGGTTACCGGATCCGACAAGCACGAAGCGCGCGGGGTGCCGGATCGACAGCCCCTCACGCTCCACCACGTTTTCGCCGGACTGGGCGACATCCAGCAACAGATCGACGATGTGATCTTCCAGCAGGTTGATCTCGTCGATGTAGAGATAGCCGCGATTGGCCCGCGCCAGCAGGCCCGGTTCGAACGCGCGTTCCCCCTTTGTCAGAGCCTTTTCGATGTCGAGCGCCCCGGTCACCCGATCCTCGGTCACGCCCAGTGGCAGATCCACGACGGGGGTCGGGCCGGATGTGATCACAGGGTCCGGGACAGCGGCCCAGTCCGGCACATCTGCCACCAAGGCGGAATTCACCGGACAGCCCTGCACTATCTGCAATGGCGGCAGCAGACCCGACAAGGCGCGCACCGCCGTCGATTTGCCGGTGCCCCGATCACCGAAAACCAGAACACCGCCGATGCCGGGGTCCACGGCGGTCAGGATCATCGCGGTCTTCATTTCGTCCTGACCGACGATTGCGGTGAACGGAAAGGCTGTCATCGGAGCACCTCGGACATGGGCCGGCCCTGCCAGCGGCCTTCGGCCCCGGTTACGGCAAATCTTGCATAGAGTTCTTCGGCGAACCAGTCCCCTGCGCGCACGGCGCGGATCGCCTCTGCGTGGGGGCCGGATGTGCGGGCGAACCGGGCCATTGTCTCTGCATCCGGCCAGATCGAAAACGTGACCTGATGCAGGAAGGGCACCTCGCCCACACCGATCTTGAGCTGAACGTCAGGATTGGTGCCGATACGGGCGGAAATGTCGGGCACCCGCCGCCAGAACCGCAACAGGTTGCGCGGGCGGACGGTCGCGCGGGTCAAGGCGGCGAGCGGGCCGGTGCAGTCGACAGCGGTCGCATCAAACGGGGCCTGCCCGGACCAGAGCCCGCGCGCAGAGGTGGGCGACAGGCGCAGCGTGCAGTGTTCGATCGCGTGGCCCGCATAGCGTCGGAACACATCGGCCTGTGTCCCGATCCGCTCGGCTGCGGCGTCGGTCCAGGCGCAAAGGATCGCGTAGACGCCGGTGTTGGGCACGGGGGTGAACCCCTCGCCCGTGCCGGAGCCGAGCAGCTTCCAGAACGTCAGGCCGGGCACGCGGGCCATGGCTGCGCGCGCCAATCCCATCTGCGCAAAGGCCCAGAGACGGCCCCGCCAGGGTCCGAAACGATAGAGAGTGAGGGTCACGGTCTGGATGGTCGCCTCCCGGGGTTGCCGCGCTGATTGCCTTTTTGGCAAACAAACGTTTGGCGTTGGTTACATATTCAGTGTAAATCGAAGTGGACAGTCAAGGAAAGAGTCGCCGATGACCCGACACCAGACCTTCGACAGGACCGACCGGTCCCATGCCATCGTGATCGGCGCGGGGTTGGGCGGATTGGCTGCGGCCATGCGTCTGGGGGCCAAGGGGTGGCGCGTGACGGTGCTGGACCGGCTGGACATGCCCGGCGGGCGGGCGTCGTCCGTCACCAGGGACGGGCACCGTTTCGACCTTGGTCCCACGATCGTCACCGCGCCCCAGGTGTTTCGCAAGCTGTTCACCGATTGCGGGCGGGATTTCGACGCAGAGGTGACGCTGACCGCGCTGGACCCGTTCTATACGATTCGCTGGCCCGACGGCACCTACCTGGAGGCGCGCGCCCAGGACGCCGACATGGAATCGGAGATCGTGCGCCTGTCGCCCGGCGACCTGGACGGCTGGCGGCGGTTTCTGAAGGATGCCGAGGCGCGCTATAAGGTCGGTTACGAAGGCATGCTGACCAAGCCGATGCACCGGCTGTGGGAAACCATCAAGGTGCTGCCGCGATTTGCCATGCTGCGCGCGGATCGGTCGATCCTGGCCTTGGCCCGGTCTCGGGTGCGCAACGAACGGCTGCGCATGGCGCTGTCGTTTCATCCGCTGTTCATCGGCGGCGACCCGGCGCGGGTGACCTCGATGTATGCATTGGTCAGTCATCTGGAAAAGACGTTCGGCGTCCATTATGCGCAGGGCGGTGTCGGCGCGATGGCGGCGGCCATGGCCCGTGTGGTGCGCGACCAGGGCGGGGTGCTGCGGTTCGGCACCACGGTCGACCATGTGCAACAGGACGCCGAAGGCCGCGCCAGTGGGGTGCGGTTGACCGATGGTCAGGTTCTGGATGCGGATATCGTCGTGTCGAACGCGGACGCCGGGCACACCTATTCCAATTTGCTGCGCAACCGGCCCAAGCGGCGCTGGACCCCGAAAAAGCTGGATCGGTCGCGCTGGTCCATGGGTCTGTTCGTCTGGTATTTCGGCACCAAGGGCACGCGGGACATGTGGCCCGATCTGGGGCATCATACGATCCAGTCCGGTCCCCGCTATGAAGGGCTGCTGCGCGATATCTTTCGGCGCGGGACGCTTTCGGATGACATGAGCCTTTATATCCACCGCCCCTCGGTCACCGATCCGACCGCGGCCCCGGACGGTGACGATACGTTCTACGCCCTGTCGCCGGTGCCGCACTTGGGCCACGACGATCCGGTCGACTGGTCAACGATGGCCGAAACCTATCGCCTGAAGGTGCAGGCCGTCCTGGAAGAGACGGTGATGCCGGGACTGGGCAAGCATCTTGGCCCGTCCATGTGCCTGACACCCGAAGATTTCCGCGACCGGTATTTGTCGCCCCACGGTGCCGGGTTCTCGATCGAGCCGCGCATCCTGCAAAGCGCCTGGTTCCGCCCGCACAACATCTCCGAAGAGGTGCCGGGCCTGTTCCTGGTCGGCGCGGGTACCCATCCGGGCGCGGGGCTGCCGGGGGTCGTCGCCTCGGCCGAAGTGCTGGAGCAGTTGGTGCCACCGGCCCGAACCGTCACCTCGATGATGCAGGCCGCAGAATGAGCGCCGCCACCGATCTGGACCATTGCCGTGCCGCGATCCGTACCGGGTCGCATTCGTTCCACGCCGCGTCCCGCCTGCTGCCTGGGTCGGTCCGGGATCCGGCGCTGGTGCTCTATGCTTTTTGCCGCCTGGCCGATGATGCCGTCGACGAGGTGGCCCTGGCCTGCGACAAGGCACCCGCTGTTCTGGCGCTCCGCGACCGGCTGGATCGGGTCTATGCGGGCGCGCCGCGGGACACGCCCACGGACCGTGCCTTTGCGCGGGTGGTGGCCGATTTCGACATGCCCCGCGCCCTGCCCGAAGCCCTGTTGGAGGGGTTGGCCTGGGACGCGCAGGGGCGCACCTATGCCAGCCTGTCGGATCTGCGCGGCTATTCCGCCCGTGTGGCCGCCGCCGTGGGGGCGATGATGTGCGTCTTGATGCGGGTGCGTGACGGCGATGCCCTGGCGCGGGCCTGTGACCTGGGCGTGGCGATGCAACTGACCAATATCGCCCGGGACGTCGGCGAAGATGCGCGTGCCGGGCGGCTGTATCTGCCAACCGATTGGTTCGCCGAGGCCGGGCTGGACCCCGCCGCCTTTCTGGACGATCCGCAGCCGACGCCGCAGATCCGCGCCATGACCCGGCGCCTGCTGGCCGAGGCGCAGCGGCTGTATCACCGATCCGAATCCGGGGTACGCGCGCTGCCGCCATCGGTGCGTCCCGGCATTCTGGCGGCGCGGCATGTCTATGACGGCATCGGCGGACAGGTGCGCCGCGCCGGGTTCGACAGCATCACGACCCGCGCCCATACCTCGACGGCGCAGAAACTGGGCTGGCTGACGCAGAGCCTGGGACAGGCGGCGGTGCTGTCGGTTCTGCCCCGGTCCCCGATCCTGCATGCCCGCCCCTTGGACGAAGTCGCCTTTCTGGTTTCCGCCGCCGCCGACCCGCGCCCGGCGCGCGATGGCTGGCGCGACGAAGTGCTGGAGGTGTTCGCCCAACTTGCCGCGCAGGATCGCCTGTTGGATCGCGGCCCGCCGCAGTCTAGCTAAGCGGTATGGATTGGATTCTCTTCCTTGTGTTCCTCGGGGCCTGCGGCGCGGCGGCGGCCACCGGCGCGATGTTTTCGCCCGGTGCCTGGTACCGGGGTTTGTCTAAACCATCCTGGACGCCGCCCGACTGGGTGTTTCCGGTGGTGTGGACGACGCTCTATCTGGCGCTGGCCTTTGCGGGCGCGCGGGTCGCCCCGTTGGAGGGGTCGGCCTATGCCATGGCCTTCTGGGCCCTGCAGATCGCGCTGAATACCCTCTGGACGCCCGTGTTCTTCGGGTTGCAGCGGATGAAGGCGGGGCTGGTGGTGATCGTGCTGCTGTGGCTCGCCGTTGCGGGGTTGCTGGTCAGCCTCTGGCCGCTGGACAAGATCGCGTTCCTGGTGGTCGCGCCCTATCTGGTCTGGGTGACGATCGCTGCCGCCCTGAACGCCTCGGTCCTGCGGCGCAATCCGTCAGCCTAGATAGGCGCGCAGCGCGGGCGTCGGGTTCGCGAACAGCGGGCCGGTCGGCACCGGATCGGCCAGCACGCCATCCGCCAGAACGCAGGTGTGGTCCGCCACGGCCTGCGCATCGTCGGGGTCGTGCGTGACCATCAGAACCGACAGACCCTCGGCCCGCGCCGTGTCCCGCAACAGGGTCAGCATGTCGCGCCTGAGCGCGGGGCCAAGCGCCGAGAACGGTTCATCCAGCAAGAGCCAGGGCCGCCTGCGCAACAGGGCCCGCGCCAGGGCCGCGCGGCTTTGCTGTCCGCCCGACAGGTCGCGGGGCAGGCGCGTGTCCATGCCATCCAGCCCGACGCGGGCCAGAACGTCGCTGCGGGCCTGCCGCTGCGTCGCATCCAGCCGCAGGTCCGGGCGCAGGCCCAGGCCCACGTTCTCCGCGACGCTCAGGTGCGGGAACAGGTTGTTGTCCTGAAACAGAACCGACAGGGGCCGCGCGCCGGGTGCCAGGTCGGTCACATCCTGCTCGTCTATGCGAATCCGTCCCTGCGCCGGCGTCAGGAAACCGGCGATGGCCGACAGGATCGTGGATTTTCCCGACCCGCTGGCCCCCATCAATGCGGTGATGCCACCGGTCGGCAAGGAGGTATCGGCCCGCAGGGTGAAGGTGCCCAGCGTGATGCGGATGGCATCCAGGTCAAGCATCGCGGCTCCCCCTCTCGAAGATCCAGAACAGGCCAAGCGACAGCAGCACGAGGAGCAAGGCGGCGGCCTTAGCCTCCTCCATCCGGTAGCTGCCCATGAGTTGATACAGCATCAGCGGCAGCGTTGCCTGATCCGGGGTGGCAAACAATGTGATCACACCCAGATCCCCCGCCGCCAGCGCCGCCGTTAGCCCGGCCGCAAAGCCCGCGGGACGGCGCAGGCGCGGCAGGCCGACAAGGCGCAGCCAGGACAGGCCACCGAGGCCGAGGGACGCAGATAACCTGCCATAGTCCCGGTCCAGGTCACGCATGGCAGGGATCAGGGCGCGCAGCGCAAAGGGTAGGCCCAGCACCACGTTCACGAACAAAGTTACCGGCAGGGCCAGCCCGATCGGGTTCACGAAAGGCAGGAGCAGCACATAGAGCCCGGTGCCCAGAACCAGCGGCGAGGCGGCGATGGACAGGGTGCCGATGACCTCGACCGCACCGCTGCGGATCGCGGCGCGCGCCATGGCCAGGGCTGTGGCCACCGTCAGGATTGCGGCCAGCAGGGCGATGGTCAACGACCGCAGCGCCGCCCACCAGACCGATTCCGGCAGACGGTGCAGATGAAGGATGCCTTCGCCCAGCACCAGACCCATGGGCAGCAACAGGAAGGCACAAGCCAGCAGGATCGCGCCAGTGTCCTGAACCCGCAATCCCAGCCCGCGCGCGTCCCATCGCGGGACCACCCGGTCCTGTCCCGCGCCAAAGCCCGAAGGCAGGGTCAGCCGCATGGACAACAGCGCCGCGCCCACGCCCAGGGCCAGTTGCATCGCCCCCAGCAATGCTGCCCGGCCCAAGTCGAAATCAAATCGGAACGCCTGATAGATTGCCAGCTCTACGGTGGTGGACCGGGGGCCGCCGCCAAGGGCCAGTGCCACTGCGAAAGAGGTCGTGCAGATCAGAAAGATCACCAGGAACACACCCGGCACGATGGCCCGTAGCATCGGCCATTCAAGGTATCGGGCCGTCTGGGCCGGGGCGAAACCCAGCGAGGCGGCAAGGCGCAGGCGTTCGCCCGGAATTGCCTGCCAGCCCTGCAGGATCAGGCGCGTGGCAAGTGGCATGTTGAAAAAGACATGGGCCAGAATGACCCCATGTGCACCGTAGATCGACAGCGGCTCGAACCCAGCCCAGCCCAGCACGACACTGACCGGGCCGCTGCGCCCGAACAGCGCGACAAGGCCCAGGACCGCGACAATCACCGGCAGGATGAAGGGGGCGCCCAGCAGCAGGATCACCGCGCCGCGTCCCCGGAACCGGCGGCGCGACAAGGCGCGCGCAACCGGGATCGCCAGCAGGATCGACAGTGCCGCAGAGGCTGCGGCTTGCCAGAGGGTGAAGCGCAGCGCGCTCCAGTCCCCCGGTTTCAACCCGGCAAATCCCTCGGCCCGCCAGGCCACGGCGCCCAGCGGCAGCAACAGCGCCGCCGCCACGATTAACGTGGCGGCAAGACCGATGCGGATGCCGAGGGTCACCGTGGGCTCCGGCCCTTTGGCCTTAGCGGCCCAGGCCTGCCTCGAACTCCGCCACGACGGTGTCGCGCAGGGCCTCTGCCTCGTCGGAGGAATAGAGCAGCGCGGTGTCCGGCAGGTCCAGCTGTGCAAAACCTGCGGGCATCTTGGCCGGGTCCAGCTTGGCCGGCAGGGACCAGTTGCCCTCGGGGATGATCGACTGGAACGCTTCGGTCAGGATGAAGTCGAGGAAGGCCTGCGCCAGCTCGGGCTGATCGGTGGTGGCGATCTGACCGGCGGTTTCGACCATGACATAGTGGCCTTCGTCGAAGATGGCGGCCTTCTTGGTCAGGTCTTCCTCGGCGATGATGTGGTAGGCGGGCGAGGTGGTGTAGGACAGGACCATGTCGGCCTCGCCTTCGGTGAACATGCCGTAGGCCTCGGACCAGCCCTTGGTCACGGTCACGATCTTGGGGGCCAACGCCTCCCAGGCGGCTTCGGTGTCGTCACCGAAGATCGACTTCATCCACAGCGCAAGCGCCAGACCCGACACCGAGGTGCGGGGGTCCTGGACCACGATCCGCAAATCGTCGGGGGCGTCCAGCAGGGCCTGGAACGTGGTCGGCACGCTGTCCAGACGGGTGGTGTCGTAGACAAAGGCGGTGTGGCCCCAGTTGAACGGCACGAACGTTTCATCGGTCCAGGCGACGGGCATCGTCAGCCCCTCGATCGTGACGTTGTGGGGGGCGAACAGACCGGTCTGGCGGGCGCGTTCGGCGTCGTCTGTGTTCAGGCCGATGACGACATCAGCGCTGGTGCGCGCACCTTCCAGCCGCAGGCGCGGCAGCAGGTCGCCGGTGACGTATTCGATCTCGCAGGCGCAACCGGCCTCGAAGGCGGCCTTGATGGCCGGGCCGGGCCCCCATTCGGAGGCAAAGTAGTCGGGCGCATAGACCGTCAACGGCTCTGCCAATGCGGCAGGGGCGATCAGGGTCAGGGCCGTGGCGATGGTCAGTTTCATGTCTCAACTCCCATGGCGACGGACGGGGGTTCAGGCGAGACAGTCACACCTTCCCTCCGCCGGTCTTAACCGGTTCAGGTTCAACGGGTCCGCTGTGACGCATCTCAGCCTGTAAGGCCCCCCGAGGTAGGGTGATACATAGGAGGGACGCCGCATCACGTCCAGTCGTCAAAACGGGATGCGTAGCCCGTCACGACCCAGATGCAGCGGGCCGTCCCAATGGGGCCGTACCGCAGCCAGCCAATCGTCCGGGCCAAAATCCGGGTCGTCAGAAGGCAGCAGGTGGTGCAGGGCCAGCGCCTTGACGCCTGCCTGTGCCGCGATCCGCGCGGCATCGGCGGCAGAGGTATGGGACCGTTCGATGTGGCGCAGCAGGCGGTCGTCGCCATTGCCCACGCGGGCGACCAGGGCGCGGACTGCTTCGGGCAGCATAGCTTCGTGGATTAGAAGGTCGGCCCCGGCTGCGAAATCCGCCAAGGGCGGGTAATATGCGGTATCTGCCGAAAAGACGACGCGCCTGGCCCCGGCAAACGACAGCGCGAAACACTCCGTCAGCGGTGGATGATCGACGCGCATCGCGGTCACCGAGATGCCGTCCAACCGGGTGACAGCCCCGGCGTCGATTGTCCGGATCGACACCAGTCCGCGCAGGTCGGGCCGCCCCTCGTCGACGATCCGCAGGTCGATGTCATCGGCCATGGACGCGAGGAACCCGTCCCAATACCGGTCCAGGCCCGCAGGACCCCAGACCGTCACCGGCGTCTTCAGCCCCGCGGTCCAGGCCGTGTGCAGCAGAGGCCCTAGTTCCAGATAGTGATCGGAATGCAGGTGCGTGATGAAGATGATCGACAGATCGGCCAGTGCCATTCCCTGATCGCAAAGACCCCGGGTCACCCCCAGCCCGCAATCCACCACGATCCGCTGCCCCCCGATCACCAAGAGGCTGGAGGTCGGCATGGTCGAGCCCGGGCGGATCGCGGGTCCGCCCTTGGTGCCCAAAAGAGCTACGTGATCCTGCATGATGCCACCTCCGGAGGGCAGGCTGTCAGAGCGGGCGATGCTTGGCAATCGGTGCGGTGACGGGGGGCGCCGGGCTGTGCTAGGGCGGGGTCAGCACAGACCGAAGGACGCGCCACGATGACCGAAGCAGTCGATGACCGCCTGGCCCGGGCCCGGGCGCGCGGATCCCACGGACGCCAGCAGGACGACGGCATTCTGGTCATCCGCACCATCGCCATGCCTGCCGACACCAACCCTTCGGGTGATATCTTTGGCGGCTGGCTGATGAGCCAGATGGACCTGGCCGCCGGCAATCTGGCCGCGCGGGTCAGTCAGGGGCGGGGCGCCACCGTGGCCGTCGAGGCGATGCAATTTTTGCGCCCGGTGAAGGTGGGGGACGAAGTCACGCTTTATGCGACGCTCAAGTCGGTTGGGCGGACCTCGATGCGGATGCATGTAGACGTCTGGGCCCGCGCCCGGTTCGCGCAGGAGGGGGCCAAGGTCACCAGTGCGGATTTCGTTTTCGTCGCCTTGGACGAGGCTGGGGCCCCCCGCGAAATCCCCGACGCCTGAGCACCGCTTGCCGGGCCGGGCCCGACCGTCTAGACCCGCCCCCCGAGGAGAGCGCCCATGTCCCTGAACACCTTCGGTCACCTGTTCCGCGTCACTACCTGGGGCGAAAGCCACGGCCCCGCGCTGGGGGCGACGGTCGACGGCTGCCCGCCGGGCGTGCCGATCCGGGCCGAGGACATCCAGGTCTGGATGGACAAGCGCAAGCCGGGCCAGTCCAAGCACACGACTCAGCGCAAGGAACCCGATCAGGTGGAAATCCTATCCGGTGTCTTCGATGGGGTCAGCACGGGCACGCCGATCCAGCTGATGATCCGCAACACCGATCAGCGGTCCAAGGACTACGGCGAGATCGCCGAGAAATTCCGGCCCGGCCACGCCGATATCACCTATTGGCAGAAGTACGGGGTGCGGGACTATCGCGGCGGGGGCCGGTCTTCGGCGCGCGAGACGGCGGCGCGGGTGGCGGCCGGTGGTGTGGCGCGGGCGGCGCTGTCGGTTCTGGCACCGCAGGTGCAGGTGACGGGCTACATGACGGCCATGGGGCCGCTGGATATCGATCGGGACCGGTTCGACTGGGACGAGATCGCGCGCAACGATTTCTGGTGCCCGGACCCCGTCGCGGCGCAAAAATTCGCGGATCACCTGGATTGGCTGCGCAAGGATGACCACAATTCGGTGGGCGCGATCATCGAATGCGTGGCGCGCGGCGTGCCCGCGGGGCTGGGCGCACCGATCTATGGCAAGCTGGACACCGACCTGGCCGCAGCGATGATGTCGATCAACGCGGTGAAGGGTGTCGAGATCGGCGAGGGCATGCACGCCGCCCGCCTGACCGGGCGGGACAACGCCGACGAGATTTCGATGGGGCCGGACGGGCCGGTCTATTCGTCGAACCACGCAGGCGGCGTGCTGGGCGGTATTTCCACCGGGCAGGATGTCGTGGTGCGGTTTTCGGTCAAGCCGACGTCGTCCATCCTGTCGGAGCGGCGCACGATCACCAAGTCCGGCGAGGATACCACGATCGTCACCAAGGGCCGCCACGACCCCTGCGTCGGCATCCGTGCGGTGCCCGTGGCCGAGGCGATGATGGCCTGCGTCGTGCTGGATCATCTGCTTTTGCATCGCGGCCAGGTCGGTGATGCGGGTGGTGTCATCGGGTAGGGCGCGGGCCGCGCGGGGCATCGAGCCCCGCCCGACCCGGCAAGAGGCGCGGCCTCTTGCGCGCGACCGTATCGCCTGATCCGGCATCCGCCATGGCGTCAGGGGCGTTTCAATCGGCTGAGTTGAACCGCCAAGATCCCGAGCGTCACCACAACCACGCCCAGGATATCCAGCGGCCCGAGGCGTTCGCCCAACAGCGCCCAGGCCACGACCACGCCAAAGAACGGG
This sequence comes from Jannaschia sp. M317, assembly GCF_025141175.1. Classification (NCBI taxonomy): domain Bacteria; kingdom Pseudomonadati; phylum Pseudomonadota; class Alphaproteobacteria; order Rhodobacterales; family Roseobacteraceae; genus Jannaschia; species Jannaschia sp. M317. The sequence goes on from NZ_CP081155.1 coordinate 663,350, forward strand.
TTGAGAAAGTGGAAGGTGGCGGCCGGAGTGGCCCCGATGCGCGCGACCAGCAGGAACCAGATCCAGGTGGCGGCAAGGCCGGGCACCAGGGTCGTATAGGTCAGGGCCGCGACCAGGCGTGGCGTCCAGGTCACCGCCCAGGTTTCCAGCGCCAGGCCCACGGGCAGCAGTGCTGCGGACCCCACCAGCATCTGCAGGCCGACGACCATCAACAGATTGCCGCCGCCCGATGCCCCCCGGACCGACAGCGTCGCCACAGTCAGGGCAAGGACCCCCAGCATGCAAAGCGCGATGCCCGTCAGGTCGGCTCCGCCCTGCAACCGGGTGCCCATGATCAAAAGCACCCCGAAAGATCCCGCCAACAGGCCCGCGACGCCCAGCAGGCGGGTGCCTTCGCGAAAGATCACCCAGTTCGCCAAAGCCACCAAAAGCGGCAGGCAGGAAGCGATGATGGCCGCGAGGCTGGCCTCGATCCACTGCATCGCGACGAAATTCAGCCCGAGATAAAGCGCGTTCTGGCAAATGCCGAAGATCACCACCGCCCGCCATTGTGCGCGCGTCAGGCGCATCCTTTGGCCGAGCGCATAGGCGATGGCGATGCCCAGCACCCCGGAGATGGCGAACCGCAGGGACAGCGACAGGATCGGCGGGGCCTCGGCCACGATGATCCGGGCCGAGGTGAAGGCCGAAGACCACATCAGGGCAAAGGCCAGCCCGTAGCAGAGTGCGCGAATATCCATGCAGGGGTTGTGACGCCCGGCGCGCGGGGGCGCAATCTGCCACGCAACGAAAAAGGGCCGCCCCGGGGCGGCCCTTGTCAAACTGTCAATCGCGGCGCGATCACTCGTTCACGGAATCCTTGAGCGCCTTGGCGATGGTCATCTTGACCACCTTGTCGGCCTCTTTCTTGAACTGCTCGCCCGTGGCGGGGTTGCGGACCATACGCTCGGGGCGTTCGCGGCACATGATCTTGCCGACGCCGGGCAGGGTCACGGCACCACCGGCGGACACTTCGTCGGTGATCACGGCGACGATCGCGTCGAGCGCCGTGGTCGCGGCCTTTTTGTCGGCATCCATCTTTTCGGCGAGTGCGGCGACCAGCTGGGTCTTGGTCATCGGTTTCTGAGCCATTGTTCGGTTCTCCCCATTGAGGCAGGTTTGGTGTTTCTCATCGGGCAGTTAACCCGCCCTAGTCTTGTGTCACAACAAATTGTGAACGCGATGACCCAACGTACTATAGGTTTTTGGGGTCAGAGGAAGGCCGTTTCCTCGAAACTGCGCAACTTCCGCGAATGCAGTCGCGCCAGAGGCATTTCGCGAAGCGCCTCCATCGCCTTGATTCCGATTTGCAGGTGCCGGCTGACCTGGGTCTTGTAGAAAGCCGAGGCCATGCCCGGAAGCTTCAGCTCGCCGTGGAGCGGCTTGTCGCTGACGCAGAGCAGCGTGCCGTAGGGCACCCGGAAGCGAAACCCGTTGGCCGCGATTGTGGCCGATTCCATGTCCAGCGCCACGGCGCGGGATTGCGACAGGCGTTGCACCGGGCCCGCCTGTTCGCGCAGCTCCCAGTTGCGGTTGTCGATGGTGGCGACGGTGCCGGTGCGCATCAGGCGCTTCAACTCGTAGCCTTCCAGCTGCGTGACCTCGGCCACGGCGTCTTCCAGCGCGACCTGAACCTCGGCCAGGGCCGGGATCGGCACCCAGATCGGCAGATCGTCGTCGAGGACGTGATCCTCGCGCAGGTAGGCATGGGCCAGGACGAAATCGCCCAGGCTTTGCGAATTGCGCAGACCGGCGCAGTGGCCGACCATCAGCCAGACGTGGGGCCGCAGAACGGCGATGTGGTCGGTGGCCGTCTTGGCGTTGGATGGGCCGACGCCGATGTTGACCAGGGTGATCCCGGCCTCGTCCTCGCGCGTCAGGTGGTAGGACGGCATCTGCGGCATCTTGGGCGGGTCGACCATGGGGGCATCGGGGTCGGCGGCGGTGACACGCTGACCGTTGGGCCCGACCAGCGCGACATAGCCAGACGCCGGATCGCGCAGCATCTCGCGTCCGTAGGCGATGAACTCCTCGACGTAGAACTGGTAGTTGGTGAACAGAACGTGGTTCTGGAAATCGCTGGGATCGGTCGCGGTGTAATGCGCCAGCCGCGCCAGCGAATAGTCGATCCGCTGCGCCGTAAACGGGGCGAGCGGGCGGGCCCCGTCCTGGTAGGTGAAGCCGGTGCCGTTGACGATGGCGTCGTTCGTCGTCTCCAGGTCCGGCACGTCGAAGACGTCGCGCATCAGGAACGGCAGCACGCCGTCCTGCGGCACCGACAATTCGGCATCGTTGAGCACGGCGAAATGTACCGGGATCGGCGTGTCCGAGGCCCCGACGATCACCGGGACCTCGTGCGAGGTGATCAACAGATCGATCTGCTGGGTCAGGTATTTCTCGAACAGATCGGGGCGGGTGATGGTGGCCGCGTAGTGGCCCGGTTCGGCCACGTGGCCAAAGCTGAGGCGGCTGTCCGTGCGCGCAAAGCTGGTCGTGACAATCCGCACCTCGGGGTAATAGGCGCGGTAACGGCAGTCGGGCATCCCGCCGGACAAGGCCTCCGAGAAGCAGCGGCGCAGATAGCCTGTGGCCTCGGCATAGAGACGTTGAAGTTCGGCCACCGCCTCGGCGGCGTTGTCGAAGACACGCGGCTCGCTGAAGCCGGGGGTGCAAATGGGGGTCAGGTCGGTCATGAAGTCTCGATCAGGTCGGTCAATGCGAATGTGGTCACGTCCACCAGTCCCAGGTCCGAGATCCGCAATTCGGGGATCACCACCAGGGCCAGCAGCGAATGTTGCATGTAGGCGTTGTTGAGGCGGCAGCCCGCGTCGCGCATGGCCGCCATCAGGACGTCGGCCTTTGCGGCCACCTCGGCGGCGGGGCTGTCGGACATCAGGCCTGCGATGGGCAATTCGATCAGCGCCCGTTCCTCGCCGCCTTCAAACAGACAGACGCCGCCGCCCACGGCGCGCAATCGGTTGGCCGCCAGCGCCATCTGCGCGCGGTCGGTGCCCACAACGATCATGTGGTGGCTGTCATGCGCCACGGTCGAGGCCAGGGCCATGGGCCGGTCGTAGCCGAAGCCCGCGACAAAGGCGTTGGTCACGCCGCCGGTCGCACGATGCCGTTCCACCAGCGCGATCTGACAGGTGTCGCCGCCGGTCAGGGCATCGCCTTCAACCAGCCCGTTGCGGACCGGCAGGTCGCGGGTCAGCGCCTTGGTCGGGGCCTGGTTTTCGACCACGCCGATGACGCGGGCGGTGGCGGTGTTGGCGCCCTTGGGGGCGGGGATCTCATAATCGGTGGCGGTCAGATCGCGGGCCATGTTGACGGTGGACCGGGCATCGGCGGGCCAGGCGATATGGGGGCATTCTGCGGTCAAGCGACCGTCCTGGGCAACCCATTGGCCCAGGGCCATCACCCGCTCGACCGGCAGGTCGGTCAGGGACGAGGTCAGGATCAGGTCGGCGCGGCGACCGGGGGCGATGGACCCAAGCTCCCGCTCCAGGCCGAAATGGGTCGCCGTGTTGATCGTGCACATCTGCAGTGCCACCAGAGGATCGCAGCCGCAGGCAATGGCGTGGCGCAGCACCCGGTTCATATGCCCGTCGTTCACCAGCGTCCCGGCCATGCAATCGTCGGTGCACAGGATGAAGTTGCGCGGGTCGAGACCTTTTTCGGTGACCGCGGTGATCTGGGTCTCTACGTCGTACCAGGCGCTGCCCAGTCGCATCATCGACCGCATGCCTTGCCGCACGCGGGCCACGGCATCCGTCTCGCAGGTGCCTTCGTGGTCGTCCGCCGGACCGCCTGCCACATAGGCGTGGAACGCGGGGCCCAGATCGGGCGACGCATAGTGTCCGCCGATGGTCTTGCCCGCCTGTGCCGTCGCGGCCATTTCGGCCAGCATCTTGGGGTCGCCCGCCGCCACGCCCGGAAAGTTCATCATCTCGCCCAGGCCGACGATGCCCGGCCAGGCCATCGCTTCGGCGACGTCTTCGGGCGTGATTTCATGACCGGTGGTTTCCAGACCCGGTGCCGAGGGCGCGCAGGACGGCATCTGCACGAACATGCTGCACGGCAGGCCCCGTGCCTCGTCATGCATCAGACGGACACCGCGCAGGCCCAGGACATTGGCGATCTCATGGGGGTCGGTGAACATGGCGGTGGTGCCATGGGGGATCACGGCGGCGGCAAATTCGGCTGGCGTCAGCATCCCCGATTCCACGTGCATATGCGCATCGCACAGGCCGGGGATGACATAGCGCCCGGCGGCGTCCACGACCTGCGTTTCCGCGCCGATGCAGTGGCTGGCGTCGGGCCCGACATAGGCAAAGCGTCCGCGGGCGATGGCGACCTGCCAATCGAGAACCTCGCGGGTGTGGACAAGGACAACCTTGCCGCCTGTCACAACGGTGTCGGCCGGGGCACGGCCCGCCGCAATGGCGATCAGATCGGCGGCCGCGTCGGGCCAGGAAGGGAGCGTTTCGGGTGTCATGAGCAAGCCTGTCATGGCTTGGCGGGGGGTGCAATGGGGGCTCTGCCCACCGGCCCCGCGCCGGAGGGCAGAGCCCGCGATCTAGGTCAGGATCGGCAGGTCACCGACCCAGCCGATGCGGTTGAGAACCCAGTAAACCCCGATCGCGGCGATGATCAGCGATCCGGGAATGGCGATGGCAGGGCGATAGAGCGGCTTGGACCCGAACGGCAGGCCCAGCAGCAGGAAGGCCACCGCGATGACGGTCAGCTGCCCGATCTCGACGCCGACGTTGAACGAGATCAGCGAGGCCAGGAAATGCTGCCCCAGACCGAATTCTCCCAGCACCGAGGCAAAGCCGAGCCCGTGCAGCAGACCGAAACCAAAGACGATGGCAATACGGCCCCACCCGATGTCGCGGCGGTTGCCTGCCCAGATGTTCTCGACCGCGACATAGACGATCGAGGCGGCGATGATCGTCTCGACCAGCCACATCATGTCGTCGGGAATGTTCACGATGCCGAGCGTCGCCAGCGCCAGCGTCACCGTATGCGCGGCGGTAAAGGCGGTCACCTGCCAAAGCATCGGACGCCAGGCGAGGGCGTAGAAGAACAGGCCCAGCACGAACAGGATATGATCCAGCCCCTTGGGGATGATGTGGTCAAAGCCGGACACGACGTAACGCATCACCGCCTCGCCCAGCGTCTGTTCGGCGACGCCGCTGCGCGGCAGCGGATCGGTCAGGCCACCGTCGGTCAGATAGACGTCGTAGCCTTCATCGCCCGACACCTGCCGCACGATCAACCCGCCCAGGGCACGGTCCCATCCCAGCACCACGGGGGCGTCGCCTTCGGGCAGGAGAGCGGTGATCGTGAGTTGACTGTCGCGCCGCAGCTCCACGTCGCCGATCTCCGGCACGGTGACGGTGCCCAGCTGTGGTGTCAGGCGCTGTTCGGCGCTGGTCAGGTTGATGCGGCGCGCGATGTCGGGCCAGGCCTCGCGAAAGGCGGCCTCCAGCTCGGCGGGGGGCAGGGCGCGCAGGGCGTCGTTGCGGGCCGACAGAGGCGACTCGTCGGTGTCGGTCACGGCGCTCAGGTCGACGCCTGCGATCAGGGGCTCCAGCGCGGCGCGCAGGTCGATGGTGATTTCCGAGGCGGACACCGTCACATCGGCGACGGCTGGCTGTACCTCATGTGCGGAAACTGTGATCGCGCCGACCATTGACAGTATCGCAGCAAGGATCACTCTGCTGAGGATCCGGAGGGAGACAGACATGAAGACCCTTTCTAAAACGTTCCTGGCTGCACTGTGCATCTTGGCGGCCCCGCTTCAAGCGCATGAATTCTGGATAGAGCCCGAAGCTTACACTGTTGCGACAGGTGAGACCGTCAAGGCGACGTTTCGCAATGGGCAGGAATTCAAAGGCTCCAACCTCAGCTATATTCCGTCGCGGTCGGCACGGTTCGACATGGTGACGGGCGACACGGTCCAACCGGTGCCCGCGCGGATGGGCGACAATCCGGCGGTCGCGATCGACACCGCGCCCGAGGGCCTGCTGACGGTTCTGCAGGAGACGACCGAGCAGAGGCTGACCTACAAGGAATGGGTGAAATGGGTCAATTTCGCCGAGCACAAGGATTTCACCGAAGTGCTGGAGGCGCACCGGGCGCGGGGTCTGCCTGACGAAGGGTTCCGCGAAGCCTACCTGCGGTTCGCCAAGGCGTTGATCGCCGTGGGTGACGGGGCCGGAGAGGATTCCGCGCGCGGGATGCGGGTCGAATTCGTGGCTGGGGCCAATCCCTATACCGACGATCTGTCCGGCGGATTGCCGGTCCAGATCCTGTTCGACGGCGCGCCCAAGGCCAACGCCCAGATCGAGATGTTCGAAAAGGCCCCCGACGACAGCGTCACCGTCACCCTGCACCGCGCCGATGCCGAAGGCCGCGCGACCCTGCCGGTCAGGCCGGGGCACGAATACCTGCTCGACTCGGTCACCATTCTGCCGCTTGAGCCGGAGGCCGAGAACGATCCCGTCTGGCTGACGCTCTGGGCTGCGTTGACCTTTGGGGTGCCGCAGGAGTAATCAACGCCGACCCTACGGAGGCCCCCATGGACAAGTTCGACACCCTCACCGGCATCGCCGCCCCTCTGCCCCTGATCAATGTCGATACCGACATGATCATTCCCAAGCAGTTCCTGAAGACCATCAAACGGTCCGGTCTGGGCGTGAACCTGTTCGACGAGATGCGCTATCTCGACGACGGGTCCGAAAACCCGGACTTCGTGTTGAACAAGCCCGCCTATCGCGAGGCACAGATCATTGTGGCGGGCGACAACTTCGGCTGCGGCTCGTCGCGCGAACATGCGCCCTGGGCGTTGCTCGACTTTGGCATCCGCGCGGTGATCGCGCCCAGCTATGCCGACATCTTCTACAACAACTGCTTCAAGAACGGCATCCTGCCGATCGTCTTGCCGCAGGATCAGGTGGACGCCCTGATGGAAGATGCCAAGAACGGCGCCAACGCCCGCATCACCATCGACCTGGACAGCCAGACGGTCACCGGGGCGGACGGTACAACCTATGCGTTTGCCGTGGACGCCTTCAAGAAGCACTGCCTGCTCAACGGTTTGGACGACATCGGCCTGACGATGGAGAAGGGTGCCGCCATCGACACCTTTGAATCTGCCGCTGCACAGGCCCGTCCTTGGGTTTAGGTTAACGTCACATTGTAAGTATCTGTATTAAAAGACCCTTCCTGATCATCAGGAAGGGTCTGATGCTTTCTGGGCACAATTTTCTCAAGATGCCTTTTTGTTCGCAAACAGGAACTTGCGAGCCGAAGTTAAACAAGGCACATTCAAGGCAAGATTGAGGCAACCGCCCGGAAAACAGGGCGGCACGACAGGTGGAACAAGGGGGTGGCATCGTATCAGCCCCGTCCAACGAGGATCGATTAGGCAGTGATTTCGCAGCTTCCAGGTGCGTGCATTCGTGCGCTTTTGACCGTGGCGATGGTGTTGATGCCATCGCTGCTGTTGCCTGACGCCTCGCCGCAAGTCACCGATGCGATGGTTCTGATCGCGTTGTTCGCCGGTGCCTTCGTCTTTATCGAATACGCGGCCGTCTATCCCGGCCTGATCGAGTTCCGAGACGCTCCGCCGTTCAACACCGTCCGTTTTGCGATGCTTTTTGCCTTGCTGTTGTTGATCGGGCTGGCGGCGCGCGGCATCGCGGACCCGTCGACCCTGACGCGTCTGGTGCATGCGGTGGGCATGTTGCTGGGGCAGTCCATGGACTTCCCGCTCAGCCCGATTCGGATGTTGCTGTGGCTGCTGCCCGAGGGGACGACCCTGACCGAGGCGCATATGGTTCGGGTGACGGCCGGGATCGCCTATCTGGTGTCGCTGCTCAGCCTCACGATTTTCGCCATCATCATCCGGCTCAACAACTGGCCGTCGCCGACCGGGGCGTTCAACGTCTGGATCAATCTGCCTACCTTCGACCCGACGGCAGGGTCGGATGTGGTCAAACGGCTCAACCGGGACGGTGCCGTTAACATTCTGTTAGGCATTTTGCTGCCATACCTGACCCCACCGTTGGCGTTGTTCATCGCCCGATCCTATCAGATCTCGATGTTCGAATCCCCGCTGCTGCTGGTCTGGACGATGACGCTATGGGCCTTCCTTCCTGCATCGCTATTCCTGCGCGGCATCGCGATGCGGCGGCTGGCCCTGATGATCTCCAAAAAACGCCGTCGTTATGGCGAAGAGCTTGCCGCCGAGGACCCGGACTTCTTGCCGGCCTGATCTTGTGCGCGGCTCCGGTCGCCGCCGAGACGATCCGCATCGCCACCTATCATGCAGAGCTGAGCCGCAAGGGCCCCGCCGTCCTGCTGCGCGACCTGACCGCGGGCAAGGACGCGCAGGTCGATGCCGTGCTGACGGTCATCGCGGCGGCGCAGGCGGATATCTTGCTGCTGCTGGATGTGGATTGGGATTTTGGCGGGGCGGCGGTCGCCGCGCTTGTCGACGGGCTGGGCGCCCGCGGGCTGGCCTATCCGCATCAGGTCGCGCTGGCCCCGAATGCGGGGGTGCCCAGCGGGTTCGACCTGGATGGCAACGGGAGGCTGGGCGAGGGGCGTGACGCCTTGGGTTATGGCCGGTTCACCGGCGATGGCGGCATGGCACTGCTGTCGCGGCTGCCGCTTGGGCAGATCACGGATCACTCTGCGGTGCTCTGGTCCGAGGTCAGCGCGGCGCCCGCCGCCGTTCTGCCTGTGGGCGCGGCGGCGGTGGTGCCCTTGGCTTCGGTCGCGCAGTGGGAAGTGTCGGTTCCCTTGGGCGATGGCGTGCTGACGCTTTTGACGTTGAATGCCAATACGCCGGTGTTCGACGGGCCCGAAGATCGCAACGGCCTGCGCAACGCCGACGAACTGGCCTTTGTCGCGGGATTGGCGGGTGCGGTCCCGCGGCCCGTGGTTCTGGGGCGTGCCAACATTGATCCCATGGACGGCGAAGGCGACCGCGCCGCGTTGCGCAGGCTTTTGGAACACCCGGCCTTGTCCGACCCGGAACCGACTGGGCAGGGGGGCGGGGGCGACCACGCGGGCGACCCGGCGCTGGACACCGTCGATTGGGAGGGGCCGGGCCCCCTGCGGGTGGATTACATCCTGCCGTCCCGTGATCTGCGGGTCATCGATTCGGGCGTGATCTGGCCTGCACCGGACGATCCCCTGGCCGACGTGGTTCGGACCGCCAGCCGGGGGCGGCTGGTCTGGGTCGATGTCTCGCTTCCTTGACGGGCCGCGGGGCAGGGCCTAGTCCGTTGCGCGCATCTTCATCGAAAGGCCCAGTGACATGGCAAACACCCTTCTGATCCTGCCCGGCGACGGCATCGGCCCCGAGGTCATGACCGAGGTGCGTCGCGTGATCGACTGGTTCGGCGCCAATCGCGGTCTGGACTTTGAGGTTTCCGAGGATCTGGTCGGCGGGGCCGCCTATGACGCCCACGGCACGCCCCTGCACGATGACACCATGGCCAAGGCTCAAGAGGTGGACGCCGTTCTGCTGGGTGCCGTTGGCGGGCCGAAGTACGACAACCTCGATTTCTCGGTCAAGCCGGAGCGGGGGCTGCTGCGTTTGCGCAAGGAAATGGACCTGTTCTCGAACCTGCGCCCGGCGCAGTGCTTTGACGCGCTGGCCGATTTTTCGTCGTTGAAGAAAGACATCGTCTCGGGCCTCGATATCATGATCGTGCGCGAACTGACGTCGGGCGTCTATTTCGGCGAGCCGCGCGGCATCCATACCGAGGGCAACGAACGCGTCGGCATCAACACGCAGCGCTACACCGAATCCGAGATCGCGCGCGTTGCGCGGTCAGCTTTCGAACTGGCCAAGAAGCGCGGCAACAAGGTCTGCTCCATGGAGAAGGCCAACGTGATGGAATCGGGTATCCTGTGGCGCGACGTGGTGCAGGAAATCCACGACGCCGAGTATCCCGAAGTCGAGCTGAGCCACATGTACGCCGACAACGGGGCCATGCAGCTGGTGCGCGCGCCCAAGCAGTTCGACGTCATCGTGACCGACAACCTGTTCGGCGACGTCCTGTCCGATTGTGCGGCGATGCTGACCGGGTCGCTGGGGATGCTGCCGTCTGCCTCGTTGGGTCTGCCCATGGAAAATGGCAAGCCGAAGGCGCTGTATGAGCCGGTCCACGGGTCCGCGCCCGACATCACCGGGCAGGGCAAGGCCAACCCGATCGCCTGTATTCTCAGCTTTGCCATGGCGTTGCGCTATTCCTTCGACGAGGGCGCGAATGCCGACCTGTTGGAGGGCGCGGTCGAAAAGGTGCTGGCCGACGGCGTGCGCACGGCGGATCTGATGGGACCCGATGGCGGTACGGCGGTCAGCACGACCGGCATGGGCGATGCGATCCTGGCGGCCCTCGACGCGGCTGCCTGAGGCGCGCGCCCGGATACTTTGATGGGGGCCGGTGCACCGGCCTCCGTCGCGGCAGAACTTGGCAGTCGTCTTGGAGAACCCGATGCCGGATCGTGGGCCGTTCCGCGAAATCCGCCGGAAAACCACGTGATCCGCACGCCCCCCTTGAGACATGCCCCCGGACCGCGCTAAGGCCGAAGAAACACCGATTCACAGCCGCACGTCCGGGGAGGGGCGTCGCGGTGCAGACCCCGCCCGGAGCGCCCATGCCCGACCGTACCTCTCCGCTATCCGGTATTCTGCTGGCGCTTCTGGCGTTCGCTGCCTTTTCGACCCACGATATCGCGGTAAAGATGCTGGGCGGCGGCTATGCCGTTTTCCAGATCCTGTTCTTCAGCGTTCTGCTGACCTTTCCGTTGGTGGTGATGATGCTGCTGCGGGACAATCAGCAGGGAACCCTGATCCCGGTGCACCCATGGTGGACGGCGCTGCGAACCGTGTCGGCGGTGATCACGGGCTTTTCCGCGTTTTATGCGTTCTCGGTCCTGCCGTTGGCGCAGGTCTATGCGATCATCTTTGCCTCGCCTCTGATCATCACCTTGCTGTCGATCCCGATCCTCGGAGAGCGGGTCGGCCTGCATCGCGGTGGGGCGGTCATCGTTGGTCTGGCCGGCGTGATCATCGTCTTGCGCCCTGCCGATCTGGACCTTGGGCTGGGTCATATGGCGGCCCTGACCGCTGCCTTCTTTGGTGCATTGGCCGCCGTCATCATGCGCAAGATCGGGCGGGATGAGCGGACAGCGGTGATGATGCTCTATCCGATGATGGCGAATTTCGTGATCATGGGGGCGCTGATGCCCTTCGTCTATCGGCCGATGCCCCTGCCGGATCTGGGCCTGTGGGTGATGATGGCGGTTCTGGCCTTTGCCGCCTCTGTCGCGTTGATCCATGCCTATCGTCGCGCCGAAGCGGTCCTGGTCGCGCCGATGCAGTATTCCCAGATCCTGTGGGCTGCGCTTTATGGCTGGTGGTTCTTTGACGAGACGATCGATCTGGTGACCGGTCTGGGCGCGGCGGTCATCATTGCATCGGGCCTGTATATCGTTCTGCGCGAGGGGCGGGGCCGGTCGAACAATTCGCCGGTGTTGCGGACACGGTCGCGGGCCGAAACCGGTACCGCGCCGCGCATCTCTCCGATGCTGTCGGACGAGGACCGGACAGTGCCGCAGGACCGCTCTTAACGTATTGTTAGGGGCAGTGGGCTATCCTTCGGAGGAAGGAGCGCCCATGCCCGAATCCCCTCGTACGGATTGGCGTCTTGATCCGCTGGTGCGGATCGAAAAGCGGCTTTATCCGCTTCAGGCGCGTCTGTTGTTGCAACTTGTGCGTGACCCACCCGGGGATGCGGCGCTAGCCGGTGATCTACGGCAGACGGCGGGCGCGCTGCGCGACGTGCAGGCCAGGTATTTCGATGCCGCCGATGTGCGCCTGCCGGTCGACGTTCTGGGCGGCTGCCTCGCCCTTGCGCGCGCCTTCGAAGGACGCGCCGCAGAGCTGGAGGCTGAGGGACCGTTGGCCCGTGACTATGCGTCCTGGTGTTGCGATGTCTTCCCGAAGGCGATCGAAACCTTGATGGACGGCTTGCGAGGGGCCTTTCTCGCCGCGGTCCTTGCCCGGCAGGAAGACGCGCGTCAGCAGGCGGCCGATGCCGCGCGCGAGGTGCATGCGATTTCGCGTCAGATCCACTTCATCTCGATCAACGCCACGATCGAGGCGGCGCGCGTGGGCGAGATGGGGCGTGGGTTCGCCGTCATCGGCGATCAGATCCAGACATTGTCACGGGAAACCACGGTCGCGCTCGATCGTCTCAAAGAGACGGTGCAGATGCGGCGATAGGCCCTTGCCCTGCCGCGCGCCTGTCGATAAGTCCGGCGCATTCGATCCCGAGGATGTCGGGGTCGTCCGGTCGGGCAGTGGCGCAGCCTGGTAGCGCACCTGCTTCGGGAGCAGGGGGTCGGAGGTTCGAATCCTCTCTGCCCGACCAATCTATCCCCCTTGTTTGCGATGCCCCGCGCTGTTGCGCGCCATAACGGTGCTGACCACGATCAGGCCTGCGCCGATCCAGAACCCGGCGCGCGGCACCTCTGCAAAGATCAGCCAACCCACGGTCGTCGACAGGATCAGGCTGCCGTACCCCAGGATCGCCAGCAGCCCGGCCTCGGCCAGGCGATGGGCCTGCAGAAAACAGACCTGCGCCGATTGTGCGAACAGGCCGATGGCCAGCAGGACGGGCCAGTCCGAGGGGCCCACAGGCGTCCAGCCGACCCAGGCCAGGGGCGCCGTCGCCAGGGCCAGCCCCGCCGTGTAGACCGTCATCAGAACCACTGTCGGTTGGTCGCGCAGCTTGCGCGTCACCACGATGGCGGCTGTACCCGCGAACACGGTCGTGGTCAGCGCCAGCAATGCCAGGGTCGAGGTCCCGCCGCCCGGCTCTACCGCGATGACAACGCCGATCAGGCCCAGCCCTGCCGCCATCCACCGCCGTGGGCCCGCCCGTTCGGAAAGGAACAGCGCGGCGAGCGCGATCATCATCAAGGGGCGCGTGAAGTTGATGGCCGTGAACAGGGCAAAGGGCATCCGCGCGATGGCATAGAACGAACAAGTCAGCGCCGTCGTCGACAGGCCCACGCGCAGCAGGTGCAACCCCGGCGCGCGCGTCTCGGCGAAGCGGGCGCGCGCGAACCAGATCCAGGGTGCGATGACCAACAGGCCCGTCACCGCGCGCAGAAACACAAGCTGCGCCGCCGGGACGTCCGCGCCCCAGGCCTTGACGATGCTCAGCGCCCAGATGTTGAGCGCCATATCCGCAAACAGCCAGAGCCCGCCGCGCAGGCTCTCAGACAGGCGCAACGAGATTGGCCATCAATCGGAACGCGCCGGGGACCAGCGCATTCATCTGGTGGTGCAGAATCAGGGCGCAATGGGTGTGCCGCCCCTTGCCGATGTCAGCCGATACCAGCGCGCCGTGCAGCGGCTGCTCATCCGGGTCCGACATCGACAAGAGCGGGGTGTAGGCCGCATCCCAGGACGAGGCGAAGTACAGCCCGCGTTCCTTGTGCCATCCCTGCCAATCCTGCGGACCAATCGGGTTCGGACCATTCAGTACCGGATGATCCGGAACCAGATGGGTTACGACCGCAGCTTCGTCTGTGACCCGCCAGCGCAGCGAAGGTTGACCGACCTGCAGCCGCGCCGGAGGTGCCGCCTCCGGATCCCAGTTGTCCCAGGGGCGGTGGTAAAGCGTCGTCAGGTTTCCGCCCGCACGCGTCCAGGCGTGGATTGCGGGCATCCGTTCCAACAACCCGGGGCGGAAGCGGAGCGCGAAGATCCCGATCACGAGACTGTCGAACTGTGCCAGGGCCGCATCGTCGGCCAGCTGAGCATCCGACAACTCGGTCACGCCCATCCCGATCCGCCTCAGCCAATGGGCCACCCGGTCGCGTCCGGCACCGATATAGCCGACCCGCGCAGGGGCCAGCGCGACCTCCAACATGGCCAGTCGCAGGATGGCGGGCTGCGCCAGAACGCGGGGTGCCGTGTGTGCGGCCTGGATCTGTTGGACCGTCAGGGCAGGGGCGTCGTTCAGCAGGACGGGAATCTCATGCAGACCAGGGCGCGCATCGTCTGGGATGGCCAGTTTGCCGTCGACGATCCGCCAGCCGTCCAGGGTCGCCGCGTCGGGTGACAGGCGCACATCCGGGGCGGGTGCTTTGGTCGAAAGGTTCACGACCTCTGCCTGAGGGCTCAGGGTCACCGCATCGCCCGGCAGGGCTGCGGGCGTGCGGTCGAAGGGAAGGACCATCGAGATCGCCTCACCCGCAACCTCGGCCATGACCGACAGCGCGGGGGCGGGGGGCGACAAAGGCAACCAGGCCTCCGGATAGGGGTCAGAGGTGGTCCCGGGCGCGACCGACAGCCTGTCGCCCTCGGCCGACCAGCCAGGGTCCAGCAGCGGCGACACGCTGACCGCTTCGGCGGCCCCTTCGCTGACCTCAAGGATCAGCTGCGCGGGGTCCCCGGGCGCGATCCAGTCGCGATCCACGGTCGCCCGCACCTCGGTCCCCGAGGCGAGCCAGAGAACGCGGTGCAGTTGCGCGATCTTGGTGGCGACGCGGTGGGCGTGTTCGGGGGCCACGGTCGCGTGGCGCAACAGGGCCGTGGCGCGCGCGGCCTCCGGCAGAATTCGGGTGGTGTCCGGAAAGGCGGCGATGGCGGCGTCGCAGGCGGCCTGCGCCGGGCCAAGGTCCAGATCGGCCAACGACGTTGGCAGGCCGTTGGTCACCGCGGTCTCAACCCCGCCGCCGACCAGATGCAGAGGCCAGTCGTGGGGCACCTCGGACGGCCAGCGGCCCATCCCCTGTGTGCGGTGCATCGCGCGGGAGTGTTGCCCCATCCGCCCCCAGGTCCAGCCGCTGACCGGGTCGCGGTCGGTTCCATGCACCTTGACCGTCGCCTCGGGCGGCGGCAGGTCGTCGTCATAGGCCTGGCCGGCCCCGGACCAGGCCGGCAGGTACAGCTTGGCCACCTGCCAGACCGGACCCAGATCGGACCCGAACGCGGGATCGGCGGCGGCTTGCATGACCTCATGGGCCAGCAACGTCATGGCGCGGTGGTGGCCATGCTGACCCGGGACGTCCAGAAACGTCGGGCACAGGATATCTGGCCTGGCCCGCCGCACCACCTGAACGAACCGCGCCAGTGTCCGGTCGCGGCCCCAGCGGTCCAGGGTTTCTTCGCCGTGTTTGGAAAAGCCGAAGTCGGCGATGTCGCCAGGCCGTTGGCTGAGCCAATACATATCCATGTCGAGACGGGCGGCGGCGGCCTCCATCTCGGCGGTGCGGAGCGTGCCCAATGCGGCCCCGGCTTCCTGGCCGATATCGTTCTGTCCGCCTTCGCCACGGGTAGAGCAGACATAAGCGATGTGCAGCCCGTCCCGGAACCGCAACGCGGCCAGCATCGCCGATATCTCATCGTCGGGATGGGCCCCGGACTGCAAGAAGGTGAGCGGCGAGCGCAGGGCGGTCAACGCCTGCCAAAGTGCCAGGATACGTGGCGCGGCGCGGTCGGCTTCCAGCCGGGTCTGGTCGGGGGTCATGAACGGGCCTTTCAGGCGGCAAGCGCCGGGGTGAAGGTTCGGTTGAGCACCAGTGCCGCGGCACCCAGCGTCGCCGCCGTCCGCGAACAGCGACCGACGCGCAGCGCAGGCTGCGGATTGTCGCCGCGCCGCGCGACGGACCGCGCGGGCAGGGCGACCGTTTCGGTCAGGTGACGGACGATGCCCTCGGGCATGGCCCCACACAGCAGGATCGTCTGAGGATCCAGCAGGTTTTCGAGGATCGCGATGGCCTGTCCGAACGGGTCGCGCGCCGCATCGAGCCAGGCCATCAACGCCGGGTCCCCCGCATCGAACAACGCCTGCAACGCCGGCATGTCGCGCACGACGCGGCCATGTGCGGCCAGGTGACGTTCGACGGACAGGCGGCTGAGGCATTCCTCCAGGGGTTGCATCCCCTGGGGGGTGGCGACGGGAATGTGACCGATTTCCCCGGCGTTTCCAAAGGCACCGGGGACGATCCTGCCGTCCTGCACGATGGCAAGGCCCAGGCCGGTCCCGAAATAGAGGGTCGCAAAGGTGGTCACGCCTTCGGGCGCCAGCGCGATACGTTCAGAGATCGCGGCGGCGTTGGCGTCGTTTTCAACGGTCACGGCCAGGTCCAGCGCCTGTGCAAAGACCGCGCGTGCGTCCACGTCTTCCCATCCGGGCAGGTCCGATCCGTCGCCGCGCAGGCCGGTGCGCCCGAATGGACCAGGAAGCGCCACCCCCGCGCCCAACAGTCGATTGCGGGCCGAGGGTGCGGCGGCCAGGGCCGCGGCCTTCAGGTCGGGCAGGATGGCGGTCACCGCCTGCGGGGTGGCCCGGTCCAGCGGGCGGCGGTCATGCCAGACAGGCTGGCCGCTCAGATCCATCAAGGCGGCCAGAATCGCACCGGGCCGCACCTCGATCCCCAGGGCAAAGGCCCCGGTCGCGTTCACTGCATATTGTCGCGCGGGCAGTCCGCGCTTGCCTTGTTGCAGGCCTTCGTCGCGCAAAAGGCCGTCTTGTTCCAACTCGGCGATGATGTTGCTGACGGCCTGAGTCGACAGACCGGATCGCCGCGCCAGTTCCGCCCGGCCCAAGGCCCCGCCCGCGTGCAGGTGGCCCAGAACAAGCTGTCGGTTATGGTCGCGAGAGCGGGCGGGCGTGACGCCGCGAGAGGGGGCCTGAGAGGTCATGGGTCGGGAATAACTCAAGACGGTTGTATACTCAACAATGTTGAGTTAACCCTTGGTCAGAATGTTCGCCCGGCCATGGATCGGGCGGCGCGCCATGCCACGCCAACGGGAGATGACCTTTATGACGTTCCTAAGACAGACTGCTTTCGCTGCCCTCGCTTCGCTTGGGCTCGGAGGTGCCGCGCAAGCGGTTGAAATCGAATACTGGCAATACTTCTTCGACGCGCGTGTCGACGCGATGGAGCAGTTGATCGAGAATTTTCAGGCTGCGAACCCCGACATCACCGTCACGATGACGCATTTCCCCTACGCCGACTATCGCACCAAGGTCGCCGCCGCGATTCCCGCAGGCGAAGGCCCGGACGTTGTGCAGCTGTTCTACGGATGGCTGAACGACTACGTCGAAGCAGAGCTGATCCAGCCGCTTCCGTCGGACGTTTTCCCGGCGGCAAAGATCGACGCAGAGTTCTTCCCGATGGTTCAGGCCATGAAGGACGGCGAAAACTACTGGGCGCTGCCGACAGCCGTGCGTTCGCTCGCTTTGTTCTACAACGAGCGTCTGTTCGAAGAGGCTGGCATCGAAAGCCCGCCCGAAACCCTGGAAGAGATGATGGAGGTCGCCGCCGCCCTGACCAAGAAGGACGGGGCCGGGAACATCACTCAGGTCGGTATCACCGCCGGCATGACCGCGCAGGATCATCATTGGTGGCGCGAAGGTCTGGTCCGTCAGATGGGCGGAGAGCCTTACGTCGACGACTACAAGACCGTGAACTACAATTCGGACGCCGGCCGCATGGCCGCCGAGTTCTATACGAACATGTTCATGGGTGAAGACCCGGTCACCGGTATCGGTTTCATGGACGAGCCGCAGGCCGCCTTCAAGGCCGGGCGCGCGGGCATGCACATCGATGGGTCGTTCCGTATCGGGTCGCTGAACGGGGTGCGCGGTCTGAACTGGGGCGTCACCGAGTTGCCCGCGAATGCGGACGGGGTGCGGTCCAACTACTCCTCCTACTGGGTGAACGCGATCACCACCAAGGCAGAGGGCGAGAAGTACGACGCCGCCGTCAAGTTCATGGAATACGTCACCTCTGACGAGGCGATGCAGATCTGGCTGGACGTGGTCGGCGAACTGCCTGCCAAGCCGTCGGTGGGTATGACCGACGCCAACGCCAACGACGACACCTTCGGGCCGTTCATCCGGGGGCTCGCCTATGCCAACACCACCAAATTCGCCAACGAAAGCGCGCAGCGCCAGCTGATGGTCGAAATGGTGGAGCGGGTGCAGCTGGAGGGGATGACCCCTGCCGACAGCCTGGCCATCGCCGCCGAGGCCGAACAGAAGATTCTCGACGAGTACTACTCCGAGTAATCCGATACCGGGTCCGGCCCCATGACGGGCCGGACCTGTCATCCCATCGTTTCCAACTCTACGTGGTTCGGGCCTGATGCCGGACCCGAAAGGGACCGTCATGACCGCCTACCGCAACCTGACCATCCGCCAGAAGCAGATCGTCTGGGCCTGGATCTTTCTTGCGGTTCCGGTCCTGTTCTATGTGGTTATCCGGTTCTATCCGACGGGCAACGCGGTCCTGATCTCGTTCCAGGACTGGAACCTGTTGGGGGCACGGACATGGACCGGCCTCGACAACTACGAAAAGCTCTGGAACGATCCGACATTCTGGAAGGTCTTCGTCAATACCTTCGAATATCTGATCATCGGCACGCCGGTCTCGTTGGTGCTGTCCTTTGTGATTGCCTACCACCTCGATAAACTGCGGTTCGCGCATTCGTTCATCCGAATGCTCTATTTCCTGCCTTTCATGACGTCGGCTGTTGCAATGGCCTGGGTCTGGCGGTGGTTCTATCAGGGGGTGCCTATCGGGTTGTTCAACAACCTGCTGGCCTCGGTCGGGATCGCCCAGATCGAGTTCCTGAATTCGACCACCAATGCCCTGCCCGCCGTTCTGGCCCCTGCAATCTGGGCCGGGCTGGGGTTTCAGATCATCATCTTCATGGCCGGCCTGCGCGCCATTCCCGTCAGCTACTATGAGGCGGCGCGGATCGACGGGGTCGGCTGGTGGACGGTCCTGACCGAGATCACCATCCCGCTCTTGCGTCCGACAATCGTGTTCATCGTCGTGTTTTCGTCCATCGGGTTCCTGCGGATCTTCGATCACGTCTTCAACATGACGACGAACAATCCGGGCGGACCGCTCAATTCCACGAAACCCTTGGTGCTGATGATTTATGACACGGCGTTCAACGCCTTCGACATGGGCTATGCGGCGGCGCAGACGGTGGTTCTGTTCACCATCCTGCTGATCGTCTCGCTGCTGCAACTCTGGATTCTGAGGTCCGACCGATGACCGATGCGACCCTGACTGATGTGCCTGACCGGGTGAAACCCTCGTCCGAGGCATTGCTGGCCAAGCCCACCGGGCGCGGCCCCCGCGACAATGTGCAGATCATCCGCTGGATCCTGCTGTTCCTGGGCGGCATCCTGATGGTGATGCCCATCGCCTACATGATCTCCACCTCGTTGAAGTGGCCGCATGAGGTCTACAACGTCAATCTGATCCCCGATGAGCCGACGATCGAGAACTATACCTATGTTCTGGAGGATGGGCGGTTCTTCAACTGGTTCATCAATTCGATCATCATCGCGACGATCACCACGATCTCGAACCTCTTTTTCGACAGTCTCGTGGGCTACACCCTGTGCAAGTTCAAGTTTCCGGGCCGCACGCTGGTCTTCATCGCGATCCTGTCGACCCTGATGATCCCGACCGAGATGCTGGTGATCCCCTGGTATCTGATGAGTCAGCAATTCGGTTGGCTGGACAGCTATTGGGGCATCATGTTCCCCGGTCTGATGACCGCCTTCGGGACCTTCCTGATGAAGCAGTTCTTCGAAAGCGTGCCCGACGATTTCATCGAGGCGGCGCGGATCGACGGGTTGAACGAGTTCCAGATCTGGTGGGAAGTGGCGATGCCGCTGGTCAAACCCGCGCTTGCCGCGCTGGCGATCTTCGTCTTCCTCGGCAACTGGACCGCGTTCCTCTGGCCGCTGATCGTGACCAATTCGCCGGACATGTATACGCTGCCCGTCGGGCTGGCGGGCTTTGGCGACGAGGCGGATGTCGCCTGGGAGCTGATCATGACCGGTGCCGCGATCTCGACCATTCCGACGCTCGTGGTGTTCCTGATCTTCCAACGTTTCATCATCCGCGGCGTCGTCATGGCGGGGCTGAAGGGATGATCGGGCATGCCGGAAAAGGTCCAGTGGATCGTTCAATCCGCGACTGCGCGCAGCGGCGGTCGTTCGCAACGTCCGGTCTTCTTGCCAGAATGACGCTGACACGACGCCTTTCCGCAGGTCACGCGGTGGGGTGGCGTTCGATCAGCCAGGGCTCGGCCCCGGAACGGAGCTTGAGGCCCGTGACGAGAGGTGCATCATGACCGATCTGGAAACCTTCCCCCACCCGGTCTATCGCGACACCGTGCTTGCCCCGCTGTTCGAAGGGGTCAAGGCGCATTACGCCGCCGGAATGGACACGATCAACCGGGCGCATCTGGTGATGCTGGTCGAGACCGGGATCCTGTCACCGGATGACGGTGGCGCCATCGCTGTGGCGCTGGATGGAATTGCAACGGACCTAGATCATTCGCAACTGAACTATACGGGCGAATACGAAGACTGGTTCTTCCTCGTCGAGGCGGAGCTGCGCAAGCGGCTGGGCGATCTTGGCGGGGCCTTGCACACCGCGCGGTCGCGCAACGACATGGATCACACGCTGTTCAAGCTGGCGCTTCGGGGCCGTGTCGCACGCCTGGAGGCGCAGGTGCAGGATCTGGCGCAGGCCCTGCTGACCAAGGCGCGGGCGGAACGCGATACCTTGATCGTGGCCTATACCCACGGCCAACCGGCGCAGCCCTCGACCTTTGGGCATTACCTGGCCGCCGCGTTGGAGGTTCTGCTGCGCGACGCCGCACGCCTGTCGGAGGCGGCAGACGGCCTGGAGCATAGCCCCATGGGGGCCGCCGCGATCACGACCAGTGGCTTTCCCATCGACCGCGCCCGCATGGCGGACCTGCTGGGGTTCGAGGGGGTTCTGGTCAATTCCTACGGCTGTATCGCGTCGGTCGACTATGTCACCGGGCTCTATTCCGCGATGAAGCTTCCGTTCGTGCATCTGGGCCGTCTGGTGCAGGATTTCGCCTTTTGGTCGGCCTTTGAGGTCGGGCAGCTGCATTTGCCGGGCGGGCTGGTGCAGATCAGTTCCATCATGCCGCAGAAACGGAATCCGGTGCCGATCGAACATATGCGCCATCTGGCTGCCGTCACCGCCGGGCGCTGCGACGTGATGGTCGATACCATGCGCAACACGCCCTTTACCGACATGAACGACAGCGAAGGCGAGGTGCAGCAGGCCGGCTATGCCGCCTTCGAAAGCGGGGGCCGGATGCTGGACCTGTTGGCCGCCGTGGTCTCGGCGGCACGGGTCGACGGGACCCGCGTGCGCCGGACCGCCGATGCGGCCTGCGTCACGATCACCGAACTGGCTGATACCTTGGTGCGCGATGAGGGGCTGACGTTCCGCGCCGCCCATCATGTGGCCGCCGTCACTGCGAAATCCGTCATCGCGCGGGGCGTGCCCCTGGGCGAGGGCTTCGACGCGTTCCGCGCGGCCTTTGCCGATCAGGCGGGGCGCGAGGCGGCGATGGACGCCGCGACCTTTGCACAGACGGTGGCGATGGAAACCTTCGTCGCCCGTCGCGACCGGATCGGTGGGCCCGCGCCTGCCGCGCTGGATGCCGCCTTCGAGGGCTACGCCGAAACGCTCGTCGATCTGCGCACCCGCACCGACCTGCGCGCCCGCCGCCATGCCCGCGCGGACCAGGACCTGACCCGCGCTTTTAACGATCTGAAAGGGGCCTGACCCATGGCCAATCTGAGCCTCCGCAATCTGGTGAAGCGCTATGGCGACACCGAGGTGCTGCACGGTATCAACCTGGACGTCGCAGACGGGGAGTTCGTGGTTTTTGTCGGGCCATCGGGCTGCGGCAAGTCGACGACCTTGCGCCTGATTGCGGGGTTGGAGGACGTCACCGACGGTGCCATCGAAATCGCTGGCCGCGACGTCGCCCGATTGGAGCCGAAGGACCGGGACATCGCCATGGTGTTCCAGAACTACGCCATCTACCCGCACATGACGGTGCGCAAGAACATCGGATTCGGCCTTCGGTCGTCCAAGCTGCCGAAGGCGGACAAGGAACGCCGCATCGACGAAGTGGCCGAGATCCTGGACATGACACCGCTGTTGTCGCGCAAGCCGAACCAACTGTCCGGTGGACAGCGGCAGCGGGTCGCCATCGGTCGCGCGATGGTCCGTGACCCCGCAGTGTTCCTGTTCGACGAGCCGCTCAGCAATCTGGACGCGCAATTGCGCACGCAAATGCGGCTGGAGATCAAGAAGCTGCACCAACGCGTCGGCAACACCATCGTTTTCGTCACCCACGACCAGGTGGAGGCGATGACAATGGCCGACCGCATCGTGATCATGAAGGACGGCCATATTCAGCAGGTCGGTACCCCCGCCGAGGTCTATCGCAACCCGGCCAACACCTTTGTCGCCCGCTTTATCGGGGCGCCGTCCATGAACATGTTGGAGGGGGTTGCACAGAACGGAACCGTGACGCTGGCCTCTGGCGGGGTGATCGGCACCGGGTCGAATGCGGGCGGCGATATCCTGCTGGGCGTGCGGCCCGACGATTTGCACCCGGTGGCCGAGAACGCCCTGATCGAGGGGCGCGTGACCGTGCGCGAACCGCTGGGCCCCGAAACCCTGATCTATGTGGACACCAAGGGCGGTGAAATCATCGCTAAGGCCGACGGGCGCACGCCACCTGATGTCGGCGCGACCGTTCTGCTGGGGGCCAATCCGCAGGATGTGCATCTGTTCGACAAGGCGAGCGGGGTGGCGCTGGGATGACAGCCGCGGCGGACAGGCCAGGGGTTCTATGCGTGGGGCGGGTCTATTGCGACCTGGTCTTCACCGATTTGCCGCGTCTGCCGACCCTGGGGACAGAGACCTTCGCCGGTGGTCTGTCCCTGCATCCCGGCGGGGGGGCCGCGATCACGGCGGCCTATCTGGCGGCGCTGGGTCGCCCCGCGTTCCTTGGTGCCTTTCTGCCCGCTGATCCCTTTGGCACGCAGGTCGCGCAGGAGCTGTCGCGCCTTGCGGTGGATTGCAGTTTCGCACGTTTCGCCGCCGCCGGACTGGACCCACAGGTCACGGTGGCCATGGCAACCGGGGGCGACCGGGCGTTCGTGACGCGGGATGCGGGACCTGCGGCGCCTGCCTTCGATGCCGCCGCCCTGCGGGATGCGGGAATCGGGCACTTGCACGTGGGAGAGTTGAAGACCCTGGCGGAACGGCCCGACCTTCTGGATCTGGCAGAGGCGGCGGGGCTGACCGTCTCGCTTGATTGTGGGTGGGACGACGGCCTGACCACACAGGCCGCCGCCCTGATCGAGAGGGTCGCCGTCTTTCTGCCCAACGCCGACGAATTGGACCGGCTGGAGGCCATGGGCCTGACCCCGCGCGGGCAGATGGTGACCGCCGTGAAACGCGGGGCCGAAGGCGCGCGTGCCTTGGTAGGCGACACCATGACCGAGGCCTGCGCCCACCCGGCCAAAGTGGTCGATACCACCGGGGCCGGAGACGCCTTCAACGGTGGCTTTCTGCATGGCTGGCTGGAGGGGTTGCCCCTGGCAGAGTGTCTGGCCGAGGGGATCGCCTGCGGCACGCAGGCGGTGTCGGCGGCTGGCGGCACGACCGGCGCGCTGGCGATCCGTCAGGACCGGCTGGGACTGGCGGCGGCACAGTGATGGGCTTCACGTTGGAGGCCTTCGTCGCGGATGCGCGCGCCGCCGCTGCGGCTGCTGATCCGCTGGCTGCGGTGACGCGGTTGATGGCCGATACGCTGGCCGATCCGGCCCGTGTGGCCGCCGGGGCCCCCACGCCGGACCGGGACGAGACCTGTCTGTTTGAGGATGCCACCGTGTCGGTCTGGCATGAACGATTTCAGCCGGACGTGGAATTGCCGCCCCATGATCATGCCATGCCCGCCGTTCTGGGGGTCTATCAGGGCCGCGAACGCAATCGCCTGTGGCATCGCGTCGATGGTCTTGCCCGCCCTGGCGGTGCCCTCGTCCTCGAGGCCGGCGGCTTTCATGTCTTTGGTCCCGACGACATCCATTCCGTCCATGCGGAAGACGGCGCGCCCAGTCTGGGGCTGCATGTCTACCTTGGCCCGCTGACCACGGTGCCCCGATCCCTGTTCGACTGGGAAACGGGCGCTGCAATCCCCCTGACGGGGGCAAATTTCGAAACGCTGTTGAGGCCCCTTTCATGAGCATCCTGTCACGGGAAATTGCAGAAATCCCCGAGGCCGCCGCCCGCCTGCTTGACCGCGGCGCGCCCGCCCTGGCCGAGGCCGGTGCACGGCTGCGCGCGCAGGATCCTTCGATCCTGGCCACCATCGCGCGGGGCAGTTCGGACCATGCGGCCACGGTGCTGGCCTATGGGGCCGGGGCGTTGTCGGGGGTCGTCCCGCTCAGCTATCCGCCGTCGCTGGCGTCGCTGCACCACCAGGTGCCGCGTTTGTCCGGACAGGTCGCCGTCGCCATCAGCCAATCAGGTCGCAGCGAGGATCTGTTGGCCGCCGGGCGAGCCGTGGTTGCCGGGGGCGGACACCTGATCGTTCTGACGAACCGGTTCGATAGCCCTCTGGCCAGAGCGGCGGGCGACGCGCTCGATATCCATGCCGGGCCGGAGCATGCCGTCGCGGCCACGAAGAGCTTTGTCAATTCGGTGCTGGCTGGCGCGATGTTGCTGGCAGAGTGGCAGGACGACGATGCCCTGCGCGCGGCCCTTGTGCGGATGCCCGAAGCATTGTCGCAGCCGCGTCGGATCGACGGGCTGGACGCCGTGCTGACAGGCGGTGACCGGTTGATGGTGCTGGGCCGCAGTGCGTCGCTGGGGATCGCGGGCGAGGTGGCGCTGAAGGCGATGGAACTGTGTGGGATGACCGCGCTGGCCTATTCCTCGGCCGAGGTGCGCCACGGACCGATGCAGATCCTGCGCGATGGCTATCCGGTGTTGGACCTGACGCGCGGCGCGGCATTGCCCGACACGCGGACCCTGCACCCGCCGGCGCCGACGGGGCTGCATCCGCTGCTGGATCCCTTGCTGGATCTGGTGCCGATCTACGTGGCCTTGGAACAGGCGGCGCGGGCGCGGGGGCTGAACCCTGACGTGCCCGATCGTCTCAAGAAGGAAACCGTGACCGTCTGAGGTGCGCTTGCACCCGATCAAAAAGGATGGTCCAGTTCCGCCACCGCCGGGCGCGCTGAACGACGCCTGGCATCTTTCCAACCGGGAGACTCCGAATGCTGAGAACAACCGCAATTCTGACCATTGCCGCATTGGCCGCAGGTGCCGCCAATGCCGAAACCCTGCGTTGGGCGCGGGCGGGCGACAGCCTGACGCTGGACCCGCACGCCCAGAACGAGGGCCCGACCCACACGCTGGCCCATCAGATCTATGAGCCGCTGATCATCCGCGACACCTCTGGTGCATTTCAGGCCGCGTTGGCGACCGATTGGGCCCCCAAGGCCGATGATCCCAACGTCTGGGTGTTCAACCTGCGCCAGGGTGTCAAATTCCATGACGGGGCTGACATGACCGCCGAAGACGTCGTCTTCAGCTTTGAGCGGGCCAAGTCCGAAACCTCGGCGATGAAAGAACTGCTGACCTCCATCGTCGAGGTGCGCGCCGTGGACGACCACACCGTCGAATTCGTCACCGACGGTCCGAACCCGATCCTGCCGAACAACTTCACCAACCTGTTCATCATGGACAAGGGCTGGACCGAGGCCAATGGCGTCGAAAAGGTGCAGGATATCGCCAACGGCGAGACGACCTTTGCCGCGACCAACGTCAACGGCACCGGCGCCTATACGCTGATCAGCCGCGAACCCGATGTTCGCACCGTGCTGGAGGCGAACCCCGAGTATTGGGGCAAGGACGACTTCGCCCTGGAAGTGACGCGCATCGAATACACGCCGATCCAGAACGCCGCGACGCGGGTTGCCGCGCTGCTGTCGGGTGAGGTGGACTTCATCCAGGATGTGCCGGTGCAGGATCTGGGCCGCGTGGATGCGACCGACGGCCTGGTGGTCAAGACCGCGCCGCAGAACCGGACCATCTTTTTCGGGATGAACATCGGTGCCGATGATCTGTCGTCGGACAATGTCGACGGCGCCAACCCGCTGTCCGACGTGCGTGTGCGTCAGGCGATGAACATGGCCATCAACCGGGATGCCATCAAACAGGTCGTCATGCGCGGCCAGTCGCAGCCCACCGGCGTCATCATGCCGCCCTTCGTCAACGGCTGGACCGAGGCGCTGGACGCCGTGCCCGCCACGGATGTCGAGGCCGCCAAGGGTCTCTTGACCGAAGCCGGCTATGGTGACGGCTTCTCGATCCAGCTGGATTGCCCGAACGACCGCTACGTCAACGACGAGGCGATCTGTCAGGCGGCTGTCGGCATGTTGGGCCAGATCGGCATCACCGCCAATCTGAACGCGCAGTCCAAGGCGCTGCACTTCCCGCTGATCCAGAACGGCACGACCGATTTCTACATGCTGGGCTGGGGCGTGCCGACCTACGATTCGGAGTACATCTTCAACTTCCTGGTCCACTCCAAGGACGGGGAACGTGGGTCCTGGAACCCGACCGGGTTCTCTGATGCGGATACGGATGCGGCCATCGTCAGCCTTGCCTCCGAGACGGATCTGGATGCGCGCAACGCCTCCATCGCCGGGATCTGGCAGACCGTGCAGGACGAGCAGCTGTATATCCCGCTGCACCACCAGGTCCTGAACTGGGGCATGTCCGACAAGGTGGGCATCGAGGTTTCGCCCGAGGATGACCCGAAGATCAAATTCTTCGAGATGAACTGATCCGATCTACTGACGGATGCGAACGGGGGCCTTCTGGCCCCCGTTTTGCTGTGCACCGTGCGCCGATGGCTACTTCGAGATTATCAGACATCGAAGAGAGAGCTCCGAATGTGACGCGGTCGGTGCGATCTGAACGTCGAAATCCCTGAAACTGTCCAGGATCAGCGTCTGCGCGCAGTCGCTGCCGCTGCGGGTTTCCCAGACTTCCAGCGTTGTATCGTTGATCGCGCTGACCGACCAATCCGGCGCACGTCCGATGCCCGCCACCCGCGGATAGAAGTTCAGGCGGATTCCGAAAGAGATCGGGGACACGACATGCATCCATCCCGCCTTGTGTTCGACGCGCGAGCCGGGAACCGACCAGATGACACTTGCCGAATGGCGGTTCTGACCAACAAAGCTCAGGAAATCCTGCGAGACGGCGAGCGTCCCCTGTCCGCCCCCCGAGAGGAGCGTGTCGGGCGGGATCTCGGTGAAGCTGGTGACGGAATTGAATCCATCATGGTCGACCTTGCCGTGAAACTCGGTCGAAGACAGGTTCTCGAAGCTGCAGGACATTTCCATGGGGTCGTCCCTCCGGGGCCGATGGTTGCGATTTCCGCCACGTCAAGATGACCTGACGGTGGGCGATCACGCAAGGGCGCGGGCCCGGGTATCGGCGATATGCCGGGCGTCAGGTGCCGGGGGGCTGAGTGGCTCGCAGCCAATCGGCGGCAAAGTTTACGGTGCCTACCGCCGCCAGACGGGCGCTGCGGGCCAGCGCCGCCTCCAGCCGTGCCTGTCGTCCGGCACCCCATCGCACCCCCGCCTCGGGCCAGAGCGCGCGGACAGCCAAGACATCCGCTCCCCGCTCCGCCTTCATGTCGATGCGCCCGATCAGGCGGTCGCCTTCGAGAATCGGAAAGACGTAGTAGCCATAGCGTCGCTGCGCCTCGGGCACGAAAACCTCGATCCGGTAGTGGAAGCCGAACAGCCGTTCCGCCCGCGCCCGGTCGCGGAGCGCCGGGTCAAAGGGGCTGAGGATGCGCAGGCGGGGCGTGACGCGAGGCGTAGGCCGGTCCAGGGTTTCGGGCCGCAGAACGACGCGGCGTCGGGCCCCGTCGGCCAAGCCGATCTCCGCCTCGGTCAGGGTGCCCCCCGCCAGCCCATCCGCGACCCAGCGTTTTGCCTCGTCCGGGGTGATCAAGGCCCAAAAGGCCGCCAGCTCCCCCGAGGTGGCGAAACCCAGTCGGTCCAGCGCACTGCCGCAGGCCCAGTCCACGGTCGTCTCTGTGTCCACAGAGGCGGCGCGCGTGGCCTGGGGAATCACGTTTTCCGTCACGTCATAGATCTTGCGGAACCCGTCGCGCCGGGTCACCGACAGCGCGCCCGTCCGCCACAGATGTTCCATCGCGGCCTTGGACGGGTGCCAATCCCACCACCCACCCGAAGACCGCGCCTCCGTCGCGCCCACGTCCCCCGATCCGCAAGGGCCGTCGTCGGCGATCCGGCGCAGCACCTCGTCCATTTTGGTCAGCCAGTCGGGCCGGCCCTTGTGCTGCCAGCGCCGCTCCGCTGTTGCCTGATGGCGCGCGAACTTAAGGCGCCAGTGCGGGAAATGGGCCATGTCGATCATGCTGGCGTCATGGGTCCAATGTTCGAACAAGGCGCGGTCGGTGTCGTGCAACCGGTGCAGGGCCGCGGGCCGATAGCTGGGCCGCCTGGCGTGCAGGATCATGTGATGCGCGCGGGCGACGGTATTGATTGAATCCAGCTGCACGAAACCCAAATCTTGCAGCACGCCGCGCAGATCCTCCCCGCGCCCCGTGCCGGACGGCGTTTCGGCCAGCCCGTGACGGTCAAGGAACAGTGCACGGGCGCGGGCGTTGTCGAGGAAGGGGCTGCGTGTCATGAAACCAGACTACAAGTCCCAGTCCCCCGGCACAGCCCGAAACCGGCTTGATTGCACAGACCCCGGCGGCGATACCCCAAACCGACCCAAAGGAGACCCGCCATGACCCTGTCCGTCTATCTGTCCGGCGAAATCCACACCGACTGGCGAGAAGAGATCATCACCGGTTGCAGGGCTGCCGGGTTGGATGTCACCTTTTCCGCGCCGGTGACCGATCATGCTGCGTCGGACGATTGCGGCGTTGCCATCATGGGGGCAGAGCCGTCGAAATTCTGGCACGATCACAAAGGCGCCAAGCTGAACGCCATCCGCACGCGGCATGCCCTGGCTGCGGCCGACGTTGTGGTTGTGCGTTTTGGCGAGAAATACAAGCAGTGGAACGCGGCCTTTGATGCGGGACAGGCGGCGGCGCTGGGCAAGTCGTTGATCGTCATGCACGGGGCCGACCATCAGCATGCCCTCAAAGAGGTCGACGCCGCCGCGCTGGCCGTGGTGGAAACACCCGAACAGATTGTCCAGATCCTGCGCTACGTGATGTCGGGCCAGTTGCCCGGCTAGCGCGCCATCCGCGCCAGCAGCGCGCGCAAGGCGTAGGGGCTGGCATACCCCAGATCGCGGGCGACGCGGGTCTCGGCCTCGCCTGCCGCCAGTCGGGTCATGGCCACCTGAGCCCGCAGCCGCCCGCGCCACTGCCCGAACGACAGTCCGGTCTGAGCCTGGAACGTGCGGGTAAACGACCGCCGACTGCGCCCTGCCTGAACGGCCCACGCGTCCAATCCACGCGGATTGGCCGGATCGGCGGTCAAGGCGGCGCAGACCCGGCGCAGAGCCACATCCCGCGGCGTCGGGAGAGACAGCGCCTCGGTCGGGGCCGCGCGCAATTCGATCAAGGCCAGCGCGCGCAGATGTGCGTTGCGCACGGTGTCCTCCTCGGCCCGGCACAGCGCGGCAATCAAAAGCGACAGCAGGGGCGTGACGGAGATCATGCGCGGGGTGTCGAACCCGTCGACCTGGCGGGCGACATACAGCGTCTCGACCCGGACATCGCCGACCATCCGGACCCGGTGTGCCCGTCCGGCAGGCATCAACAGCCCACTGCCCGGCGGGACGACCCAATTGGCGTCCGCTGTGCGCACCCGCATCAGGCCCGCGACCGCATGGATCAGTTGATGGCGGGGGTGATCGTGCCAGTCCGACAGATGCCCGCAGGCATAGCTTTTGCGAAAGGCCACCACCTCGTGCGGCAGATCCTGCACTGCGTCCGATGAGGTGGCGCGCAACGGCGAGGTGTCGGTTTGGCCCATTTCGCGATTTTCTGGCCCCATTTGTGGATCGGGACAAGGTATGACGGATCCAAAAGGAACACCGATGCCCCAGATCACCACCCTCGCCGCGCTGGACGCGCTTTATGGACCCCCCGTACCCGCCGCACTGACCAAGGTGTCAGATCATCTGACGCCGCTTTATCGGCAATGGATCGGCGCGGCGCGATTCGTCGTTCTGTCGACCGTCGGGCCAGGGGGCACCCATGGCAGCCCGCGCGGAGACGATGGACCCGTGGTCGAGATCGCCGATGGCCGTACTCTGTTGTTACCGGACTGGCGCGGCAACAATCGGCTGGACTGCCTGCGCGACATCGTGGCGGATGGGCGTATCAGCCTGATGTTCCTGGTGCCGGGCGCGGACAATGTCGTGCGGGTGAACGGGCAGGCCGTGCTGGTGGACGATGCGGACATGTGCGCGCGTTTCGACAAGGCGGGCAAACACCCCCGCACCGTGATCGTCGTCACCCTGCATGAGGCTTACTTTCAATGCGCCAAGGCGCTCCTTCGGTCTGGTTTGTGGTCGGCGGACACGCCGCGCCCGCAGGTGCCCAGTGCGGGGGATTTTCTGCGTGAACAAATCCCGGCGTTCGATGGGGCCAGCTATGATGCAACCTACCCCGACTATGCGCGCAATCGGATGTGGTGATGCCTGCGGGGCGGACCTGCGACACTCGTGATTTGACCTCGGCGGAAACTGCTCCATGGTGAGACGTGCACAATCAATTCCGGGGATCCCTCATGAAACTAACCTTGACCGCGCTGCTTTTGGCGACGGCCCTTCCCGCATCTGCGGCAGAGCTGCGTTACGCGTCGACGACCGATCCGAACACGCTGGACCCGAACGCGGGCAACTCTGCCCCGGTGTTCAGCCTGTTGGGCAACATCTACGAAGGTCTGGTGCGGCGCGGGCGCGACATGTCGATCGAACCCGCGCTGGCGACATCGTGGGAGCCGATTGGCGCGGGCGAGGGCTGGCGCTTCACCCTGCGGCAGGGCGTGACCTTCCACGGGGGCGAAACCTTCGACGCCGATGATGTGATCTTCAGCTATGAGCGCGCCGCGTCCGAGCAGTCCGACACCTCCAGCTGGTTTGCGCCCGTGTCAGAGGTGATCAAGGTCGACGACTTCACCGTCGACATCATGACCTCTGCCCCGAACCCGATCTTCCCCGACAGCATCGCCAACTGGATGATGATGGACGCGGGCTGGGCCGCCGCCAATGGCGCGGAACGTCCGAACATCGAACAGGGCAACTATGCCACGCTCAACGCCAACGGCACCGGGCCGTACATGGTCACGGAACGTCAGCCGGGCCTGAAAACCGTGCTGACCTCCTATGACGGCTGGTGGGGCGACGACCGGGGCAACGTGACCACGGCGACCTTTACGCCTGTCCAGAACTCCGCCACCTCGGTTGCGGCGCTGCTGTCCGGAGAGTTGGACCTGATCGAGCCGGTGCCGGTGCAGGATGCCAATCGCGTCGACGCCGCCGAGGGCGTCGATGTCGTGCGCGGGATCGAGGCGCGGGTGATCATGCTGGGCTTCCCTCATGATGCCGACGGCCTGATCGCGGGTGGCGAGGGCAATCCCTTTACCGATGCGCGCGTCCGTCAGGCCGTCGCCCAGGCGATCAACGTGCCCGCCATTCTGCAGACCGTCATGCGCGGATCTGCCGAGCCGGTGGCGCAATTGGTGGGGGCCGGCATGCGCGGCTACACCGAAGGGCTGGAGCGTCCGGCCTACGACCTGGAAGGGGCCAAGGCCCTGCTGGCCGAGGCGGGCTATGCCGATGGCTTCCGGTTCTCGCTCAAGTGCCCGAACGACCGCTATCTGAACGACGAAGCGGTCTGCACGGCGATCAACGCGATGCTGGCGCAACTGGGGCTGGAGCCTCTGCTGGAGACGATGCCGGTCGCGAACTACTGGCCGGTTCTGCGGTCCGAGGATCACGACATGTACATGCTGGGTTGGTCGCCCGGCACCTTCGACGCCGAGCATCCGATCCGCTTCCTGCTGAGCACGCCCAACGAAGAAAAGCGCTTGGGGTCCTGGAACTTCGGCGGCTATTCCAACGCGCGCATCGACGAGCTGTTGCCGATGATCCAGTCGGAAATCGACGACACCAAGCGTCAGGCGATGCTGGACGAGGTGGCGAATATCCAGCTGGACGACGTGGCCTATGTGCCGCTGTATGTGCAGCCCCTGGTTTGGGGCGTGAAGGAAGGCGTCGAGGTCGTGCAGCGGCCCGACAACTTCCTTGTCCTGCGCTGGATCGAAATGGCCGAGTGATCACAACGGGCCGGGGGCGATGGCGCTCCCGGCCAATTCAGGACCGTACGATCAGGTGTGGCACGCCGTCCGAGGTCTGCTCCGCCGTGGTGCCCTTTGGGCCGATGGTTGCCGTGATGCGTTTGCGCATCGCCGAGAAACTGTCGAACCGGACCACGTCGACCGCTTCGTCCAGGTCCAGCGTCAGGCGCGTCCAGCCGGTCGGCAGCACCTGCGCCGTCAGGACGGTGGCGTCAAAATCCCGACCCAGATACTGTCCGCGCACCCGGTCCCCGACCTGCCAACCGTCCGTCAGGCTGGCCGACATCGTGTTCCAGTCGCGAAACCCCTCGGCGCGGGCCACGCGTTCCAAAGCGGCGGCGTGACTGATCTCCTCGCCCTGCGCGGCGAGGTCGGTGCGCAGGGTGCGGGCGCGGCCCTTGGCGTCGCGGCGGTTCATGCCCGTGCCCCCGTGAACAGACCCCAGCCAAGCCCGCGCCGCGCCGACTGCATCAGCACCGCCAATGCGACCAGCGCCAGCAGCGCCTCGGCTGCGGGGCCAGCCAACCAGATGCCCGCCTCTCCGAACAGGTCGGCCAGCAGGAACGTCAACGGAATTGCGAACAGGTAGGGTCGCGTCAGAGACAGTATCGCCGCCCGTGTCGCGTCGCCAATCGCCTGGAAATAGGCCGAAATCATCATGATCGGCCCGGCCAGAACGAACAGCGCAACGATGACCGGCAGGATCCGCGCCACCTGGTCGATGACGGCAGGATCATCGACAAAGATCGCCCCCAGGTCCCTTGCGTAGACCGTCAGTCCCAGCTGCATCGCGGCGCAATAGCCCAAGGCCAGCATCAAGGCGACCCGCAGGCTGGCGTCCGAACGGGTCCAGGCCTGCGCGCCATAGTTGTTGCCGGTGATGGTCTGCATCGCAAAGCTCAGCCCCAGAAGCGGCAGATAGACGAAGGTCATGACCCGCGTGACGATGCCATAGGCCCCGATCGTATCCGCATAGCCCGGCGCGCCCACCCATTGCAGCGCCACCACGATGGCGCCCGAACCAAGGGCCAGGCCGACAAATGTCAGGCTCTGCGGTGCGCCTAGGGCGAGGATGCGACCCCAGTGGCCGGTGCCGATGCCGGGGGGCAACGCCCCGCCCCGCAGGCGGAAGGCGACGATCATCGCAAGCGCCACCGCCTGCGCCGCCGCGGTGCCCCAGGCCGACCCGGCCACGCCCCAGCCAAGGCCCGCGATCAGAACCCAGTTGAACCCGATATTGGCGAGCGAGACGAACAGGCTCATGGCGGCCATGAAGCCGACGCGCCCTTCGGACCTCAGGGCATCCGAATTGACCGACAGAACGAACATCATCGGCGCGGTCAGAACCGTGATCCGCAGATAGATCAGCCCCAGATCCGCCAACAGCGGTTCTCCTCCGGCGGCGATCAGGGCGACGGTCGGACCGGCGGCGAGAAAGGCCAGGATCACCACCACCCCGCTGATCAGGGCCAGCCCGTGCGCCCCGTGAAAGACGCTGCGCGCACCGGCCATGTCTCCCGCCCCCACCCGGCGCGCCAGCACAGAGGACATGCCGCTGGACACGAGCGTCGCCAGCGAAACGATCAGCATGTAGGCGGGGAACATCAGGGTCACGGCGGCCAGCGCCTCGGGCCCCACATAGCGGCCCAGGAACAGCGCATCGGTGACGGCCAGAACGCCGTTCATCCCCATCACGAGAATGATCGGCAAAGCGGTGCGCGCATAGATGACGGGCAGAGGCCCGTGCAGAAATGGATTGTGGTCGGCGGACATGGCCCCGGCTCCTTTGGTCGTGTCGCGCGTTCTGGTCGGGGTCCGCATTGCCGTCCGTGCGACGGACGAAAAGATCGTGGGCTAGATTGCCGAAAACTCAGGACTTCACCGGGGCCCGATGGCCTGCGGACGGCGGGCGCCTGGTGCCCGTGGCGCGGGGCTACCCCCGACGAGGAGATCGGTCAAGCCCCTGGGCGGCGCGCCCTCCTCGGCCGACCACCCGAGGTCGGTGTGGAATGATTGAAAATTTCGATCAACCCTGCCTGTTGCAGTTGCTCGGCCATATCGCGTCCGAGGCGCGGATCGGGCCTTGACCATTCGGTCAGGAAACGCACTATCGCCGGATGCTCGCCTACATCATTCGCCGCATCTTCCAGTCCGTCGTCGTCCTGCTGGCCGTCGGCCTCGTGGCTTTTTCCATGTTCCGGTTCGTCGGTGATCCGATCGAGCAGTTGCTGGGCCAGGAGCGCACCGTCCAGGACGTGGAACGTCTGCGCGAGGCGCTGGGCCTGAACGACCCCTTCCCGGTGCAATACGCCAAGTTTCTGGCCCGTGCGGCGACCGGTGATTTCGGCATTTCCTACCGGCAGTCGCGCCCCGTGGCCGAAATCATCGCCGAACGCGCGCCCGCCACGCTGGAACTGGCGCTGGTGTCCGGGGTTCTGGCCCTGACGGTCGGGATCGGCCTGGGCGTCTTTACCGCGATCCGGCGGGACGGTTGGGGGGCGAACCTGATCATGTCGGCGTCTCTGATCGGGGTCAGTCTGCCGACCTTCCTGATCGGGATATTGTTGATCTACGTCTTTGGCGTCCAGCTGAGATGGCTGCCGACCTTCGGCAGGGGAGAGGTCGTTGACCTTGGCTGGTGGACGACTGGTTTCCTGACGACCTCGGGGCTGAAGTCCTTGATCTTGCCGTCGATCACGCTGGGCCTGTTCCAGATGACGCTGATCATGCGCCTGGTTCGGTCCGAAATGCTCGAGGTGCTGCGCCAGGACTATATCCGCTTTGCCCGTGCGCGGGGGCTGTCGGCACGGGCGGTGAATTTCCGCCACGCGCTAAAGAACACCATGGTGCCCGTGATCACGGTCACCGGCCTGCAGCTGGGTGCCATCATCGCCTTTGCGATCATCACCGAGACGGTGTTCCAATGGCCCGGCGTCGGTCTGTTGTTCATCAACGCCGTGCAATTCGTCGATATCCCCGTCATGGCGGCCTATCTGATGCTGATCTCGGTGATGTTCGTGATGATCAACTTGCTGGTCGATATCCTTTATGTCTGGGTTGACCCCCGCTTGCGCATCGACGGGAGGCATTGATGACCGACACGCCCGACACCACACCCGAGGCCGCCCCGTCCCGCCTGCGCATGGCCTGGGACAGCGACATCGCCTATTCTTTCCGCCGGTCGCCGGTGGCCATGATCGCGACGTTCGTGACGCTGTTGATGGTACTGGCGGCGATCTTTGCGCCCCTGGTGGCGACGACCAACCCCTTTGACCCTGCATCCCTGAATCTGATGAACGGGTTTTCGCAGCCCGGCGTGCCCAATGCCTTTACCGGCGAAAGCTTCTGGCTGGGCACCGACGATCAGGGCCGCGACGTCTATTCGACGATCCTCTACGGCTTGCGGATATCGCTGTTCGTGGGGGTCATGGCGGTGATGTTCTCGATGGTTTTGGGCGTTCTGCTGGGCTTGCTGGCGGGCTATCTGGGCGGCTGGACCGAGACGATCATCATGCGCGTGGCGGATGTGCAGCTGACGTTTCCGTCGATCCTTGTGGCGCTGTTGATCTTTGGGGTGGCGCGGGGCGTGATCCCGATCGAATACCGCGATCAGATGGCGATCTGGGTGCTGATCATCGCGATCGGCCTGTCGGACTGGGTGCAATTCGCCCGCGTCGTGCGCGGGGCCACCCTGGTCGAGAAGAACAAGGAATACGTGCAGGCCGCACGCCTGATCGGGCGCAAGCCGGCTGCGATCATGTTGCGGCACATCCTGCCCAATGTTCTGTCGCCGGTGCTGGTCATCGCGACCATTTCCCTGGCGCTGGCGATCATCGCCGAGGCGACGCTGTCGTTCCTGGGCGTGGGGGCACCGCCGACGCAGCCTTCGCTGGGGACGCTCATCCGGATCGGACAGGATTTCCTGTTCTCGGGCGAATGGTGGATCCTGTTTTTCCCGGCGCTGACCTTGCTGGCGCTGGCGCTGTCGGTGAACCTGCTGGGTGACTGGCTGCGGGATGCGCTGAACCCGAGGCTGCGCTGATCATGGGCGGCGACCCCTATCGCGGCACCGGGTTCTGGCAGCCCAAACCGGAGGAGCGGGCCGCCCTGCGCCAGCATCTGCTGGCCGAGCTTCCGCCGGGGCACGTGCTCTATCCTCGCCGCGATACACTCGAGGTGGAGGCGCGGGCGCAGGACGGGGACGATGTCATCGTGCGCACCGGCTGCGTCCGCAATCCGCTGGCCTTGGTGCAGATGACCTGGCGTGGCCGTCCGGAAATTGCGCCGTTTCTGCCGGAAACAACGCTTTTTGCGTCTGACGATGCGCTGCGGATGCAGCTGGGGGGGGCGTGATGCCCCTATTTCGCGGCGACACTGGCAAAGCGCAGGCGGCGATCCTGCTGCGGACCATCGGTGCACCAGGTTTCGCCCGACGCGATCCAGTGAACGTCCCGCGTGTCCGACCGGATGGTATAGCGACCCGGTTCAGCGGAGATGACCTCCGGCCCGATCAGGGTCAGAAACATTGCGAGGGCAGAAGCAGTAAGGCACATGTCTTGGTTCCTTGTCCTTGTGTGGCCCTCCCGCGCCGATGCGCCCCAGGCTACGCGCAGCGCCGCCCCGATCAACGGTTTGTGCCGCGTCGCGGCATGACATCACGCCGCAGCGCAGCAAGCGCGCACTTTGACGGCGCTTCTGCCGAATATCTGACCTGTCGGAGACTGCCTTGACCCCTGTTCTCTCGCTCCGCGACCTGACGGTCGACATCCCCACGCGCCACGGCACCCTGCGCCCGGTCGACAAGGTCAGTTGGGACATCGCCGCCGGCGAGATCCTGGGCGTGGTCGGTGAATCCGGCGCGGGCAAGTCGATGACGGGCAACGCGGTCATCGGCCTGCTGGACCCGCCCGCCCATATCTCCGGCGGAGAGGTCCTGCTGGAAGGCGAGCGGATCGACCACTACACCCTGCCGCAGATGCGCAAGATCCGGGGCAAGCGGATCGGGATGGTGTTCCAGGATCCCCTGACGTCTTTGAACCCGTTGCTCACGGTGGGCGAACAGCTGACCGAAACGATCCTGCGCCATCTCGACGTGTCGGACGAAGAGGCGAAGGCGCGGGCCATTCAAGGTCTGGATGAGGTCGGCATTCCGGCGGCCAAGGATCGGTTGGGCGCCTATCCGCATGAATTCTCGGGCGGGATGCGGCAACGGGTGGTGATCGCGCTGGCGCTATGTGCCGAGCCGACCCTGTTGATCGCGGATGAACCGACGACCGCGCTGGACGTATCGGTTCAGGCGCAGATCATCGCGTTGCTCAAACGGTTGTGTCGCGAACGGGGAATGGCTGCGATGCTGGTGACCCATGACATGGGGGTGATCGCGGAAACCGCCGATCGCGTGGCCGTCATGTATGCCGGGCGCCTGGCCGAGATCGGGCCCGTCAGCCAGATCGTGGGCCAGCCGCGCCATCCCTATACCGACGGCCTGATGGCTTCGACGCCTGCGGCATCTGCCGGCCAACACCGATTGCGTCAGATCCCGGGTGCGATGCCCCGTCTGGGGCGGTTGCCGGACGGCTGCGCCTTTCATCCCCGTTGTCCGCGCGCGCAGGATCGTTGCCGACAGAACCCCGGTCCCAAGGTCGGCGAGGCCGACGCCCGCGCCGCCTGCTGGTTCCCCATCGATGCAGAGGAGAGCGCCGCATGAGCCCGTCCCGAACCCTCGTCTCGGTGCAGCGGCTCACCCGTGTTTTCGACGTCTCGAAACCCTGGTTGAACCGGCTGATCGAACGCCTGCCCAAACGGATGCTGACCGCCGTGTCCGATGTCAGTTTCGACATCCCCGAACGCACGACCTATGCGCTGGTGGGTGAAAGCGGGTCGGGCAAGTCCACTATCGGCAAGATGGTGGTGGGCCTGCTGACCCCGTCCGAGGGGCATGTGGATATCGACGGCGTCGATCTGGTGACCGAACGCGACCCGGAGGTCATCGACCGCATCCGCACCGACATCCAGATGATCTTTCAGGATCCCTTTGCGTCCCTGAACCCGCGCTGGCGTGTACGGGACATCATCACGGAACCGGTGGTGGCACGGGGGGGCAAGGTCGACGGCCTGGCCGAACGGTTGCTGGAACAGGTGGGCCTGGCCGCCGAAGACGCGAGCAAATACCCGCACCAGTTCTCCGGCGGACAGCGGCAGCGGCTGTGCGTGGCGCGGGCCCTTGCGTCAGAGCCGAAGCTGATTGTCTGCGATGAACCGACCAGCGCGCTGGACGTCTCGGTTCAGGCACAGGTTCTGAACCTGATGAGCGATCTGAAGGATGAGCACGGGCTGACCTACCTGTTCATCAGCCATGATCTGACGGTCGTGCGGCACATGGCCGATACCATCGGCGTGCTGTATCTGGGCCGCCTGGTCGAGGAGGCACCGCCCGAGGCGCTGTTTACCCAACCCGCGCATCCCTACACGGCGATGCTGATCGATGCGGCCCCGAAGCTGGACGCCTTCGGGCGCGAGGTGATCCCCCCCGAGGGTGAGATCCCCGACCCAATCGACCCGCCCAAGGGCTGCGCCTTCCACCCACGTTGCCCACTGGCCACCGATATCTGCAAGCAGGAACGTCCGCCGTTGGAGGCCTTCGGTGCCGGTCGTGTCGCCTGTCACCACGCGGGCGAGATCAAGTTGGAGAGCGCCGCCTGAACTGGCCGCCCGGTGGCGGGCGGGCGATCATTTTCTTCGAAGAAAATGACCAGATCCTTCGAAGGATCTGGCTGCGGACCGGGTCAGTCGCCTTGCAAGGTGAAGGGGCTGTTGCCGGTTTCCAGGAAGGCCCGAACGCCTGCGATGACCAAGGTTGTGTCGGCGCTGCCGCCCATGCCCTCGTCGGTCAGGCCCCCTGCCTCGCAGATCACCTCGACCGTGCCATAAGGCAGCGCCGCTGCGACCGCTGCGCGATCCACGGCTTCGGGGTCCGGGCAGGCGATGGTCACCTCGATCCGCATCTTGTGCGGCACCTTCCAGGTCGCGAACACCGACAGCGACGAATGGCGGATCGCGTCAGACACGGCACGCAACGCGGCCTTGGTCATGTCGCGGCCATGGACGTCCGCACCCATGCCGATTTCCAGGATCAATTGCTGTTCGCTCATCGTGCGATCTCCACGTCGAAGCTGACCGAGATGATGGCATTGGCCACCACGACATGCTTGTCCCGCGACGGCAGGCGCGCGCCGCCCTTTACGGCCGCGACGGTCACGGTGCCATAGGGCGCTTCGGCGGCCACGCGGGCGGTATCGACGGCCCCCGGATCGGGCACGCCCACGCGGATATCCACCAGCATGGCGTCACGTGGGAACCCGAAGGCCGGGCCGATGGTCAGGGAATTGCGGTGCAGCGCATCAAAGACGGCACGACAGGCGGCCTTGGTCTGATCCTCGCCGGTCAGGTCGGTGCCCATCCCCATTTCGATGGCGAATTGCGTCTTTGGCATGTCTCAGCGCTCCACTGTCCAAGGGATGTCGTAGTGATGTTCGTCCAGATTGTCCGCCGTCGCCTCGCGGTCAATGACCGCGAACAGGCCGGGGGCCTGCAGCGGCGTCAGCACCCCGTGCCAGGTGCCCCGGTGGAACTGGATGCCTTGGTGCGGGGCGGTCAGGAAGGCGCGCGGCGCGCTGTCGGGGGCGTCGGCCACGATCACCAGAAACGGGTGCTCGGTCATCGGCAGGAATGCCTGCGATCCCTTGGGGTGCCGTTCGATCAGGTCGAGACGGTACGGCAGGGTGCGGGGGATGGCGTCAAACAGGCTGATGGACGCCGGGCCGTCCACATCCGGGCGGCAGCGGTCGTGCCAGCGGGTGCACATGTCCGCGTTGATGCGCCGCGCCTCGCCCGTGCCGCAGGCGATGACGGTGCCGTAGGGGGCAAAGGCGGCGGCGGTCAGCGGTTCGGCCCGGATTACCCGGTCTACCATTGCAGCGCCTCCAACCGCAGGCGGGCGATGCGTTCGACCTGACGACAGGCCTCGGCGAATTCCACCTCGCGGTCGTTCGCGATACGCCGGTGAAAGGCATCCAGGATGCCGGCCTTGTCGTGATCCTTGACCGCGATGATGAAGGGAAACCCGAAGCGGGCCACGTAATCGGCGTTGAGCCTCTGGAACGTCTCCCGCTCGTTGTCGGTCAAATGGTCGAGACCAGCGCTGGCCTGTTCGGCCGTGCTTTCGTTGGTGAGCCGTCCGGCGGCGGCCAGTTTGCCAGCCAGGTCCGGATGCGCGGTCAGGACGGCCAGGCGCGCGTCCTCCGACCCGGCGCGGAAAGCGCGGGACATGGCGGCGGACAGGCCGGCGGGATGGTGGTGGGCGGGGCCCAGTTCTGCCTCCCAGGTGTGTTCGGCCACCCAGGGGGAATGTTCGAAGATGCCGCCGAAGCGGGCAACGAAGGCGTCGCGGTCCATCTCGTGCACCATGTCACCGGAGGAGACGTCGCGGTCCGACAGGGCGGGCACCGCATCGCGCACCAGATCGCGGGCACCTCGGGCCGATTGCACGACCGGCGGGTGGACCTTGGCCCAATGCGCGGCAATCTGTTCGCGGGTGGCGACCCAGACGCCTTCGTGGCTGCGCACGTGATCGAGAAACCGTTTCAGCGCCTGTGCCCGTCCGGGACGACCAGCCAGGCGGCAATGCAGACCCACCGACATCATCCGCCCCCCTTCGGCATAGAGACAGTCGAAACTGTCGCGCAGATACTGCTCCCACGAGGCGCCATCGGCATGGCCTGCCTGGATCGCGAACCGCATGTCATTGGCGTCCAGCGTGTAGGGCAGGATCATCTGGGGCCGGTCGCCGATGCGCACGTAATACGGCAGATCGTCGGCATAGCTGTCGGAGATATAGGCCAGCTCTCCTTCTTCTGCGGCCAGCCGCACGGTGTTCTGGGAACAACGCCCGGTGTACCAGCCACGCGGAGGTGTGCCGGTCAGATCGGTGTGCAGGTCCAGTGCGGCCCGAATTGCCGCGCGTTCCTCAGCCTCGGGCATGTCCTTGTGCTCGACCCATTTCAGGCCGTGGGACGCGATTTCCCATCCCGCCCCCTGCATCGCCTCCAGTTGGAGCGGCGAGCGGGCGAGGGCGGTCGCCACGCCGTAGACCGTGACGGGCAGGTCGCGCAGCATCCGGTGCAGACGCCAGAACCCGGCGCGCGACCCGTATTCATAGATCGATTCCATGTTCCAGTGCCGTTGACCGGGCCAGGGTTGGGCCCCGGTGATTTCCGACAGGAACGCTTCGGAAGCAGGGTCGCCGTGCAGGATGTTGTTCTCGCCCCCCTCTTCGTAGTTCAGCACAAGGGACAGGGCGATACGGGCACCGCCCGGCCAATGGGCGTCGGGCGGGGTGGGGCCGTGGCCCAGCATGTCGCGGGGATAGCGGTCGGGCATGGAAACTCCGGGATGCGTGGGTCGGTTGCCCGACCATGACGCGCAGCGCCCCGAGGGTCCAGTCGATCAATCCGTCGACAGCAGCGACAATTCGGCGGCGGCGGCCTTCAACTCGGGCAGGCGGGCAATCGCCTCGGTCACGGACATGCGCTGCACCGGCGCATGAACCGACAGCGTCGCCAAAAGCCGGTCGTTGGCATCGAGGATGGGTACGGCCACGGCGACCATATCCTCCATGAACTCGCCCCGGTCGGTGGCATGGCCGTCACGGCGGATGCACTCGATCTCCAGCTTCAGGTCTTCGGGATCGGTGAAGGTATGTGCGGCCAGTGGTTTCAGCGTGGCCGTGTTCAGATAGCCGCGCAGGGACCGGTCGGGCATCGTCGACAGGAACATCTTGCCCGCAGCCGTGGCATAAAGCGGGACGCGCGTGCCGATGGGCAACTGGATGCGCAGCGGCCACTCCGTCTCGACCCGTTCGATATAGACCATGTTCTCGCCGTCCGGCAGAGAGATGTTGCAAGTCTCGCCGAAGGTGCGACTAAGCCGGGTCAGAATGCTGCGCCGCGCGCTTTGCAGATGCGACGTCGACAGCACCCCGCCGGCCATCCGGCGCAGGCGCGGGCCGGGCAGATAGGCGCGCTCGCCAATATCGCGTTGCAGGAAGCCTTCGGCCTCCAAGGTCGCAAACAGCCTGTGGATCGTGGGCTTGGGAAGGCCCAAGCGCGCGTTGACGGACGTCGGCGTCACCGGAGCACCGCTGCGCGACATCTCTTCCAGGACCAGCACGAGCCGGAGGTTCGTCGGAATGGTCTCGTTCTGACCGTCCATGGAAGGCACCCTTTCTGCCCCGGTCGCATCAACGGGCATCCGGCCTCCCGAACCGATGCCCGGAGGAGGGCCGGGTGGCCCGTCGCCGGATGACAGCCGATATAGGACAGGTCACCGGAATTTGAAAGCGCTTCGGTGTGGCTCCCTTGGCGGGGTCAGCCGGTGCTGACCTCCGCCATGGCGATCAGACTGGCGTTGCCCCCTGCCGCGGTGGTGTCCGTGGATACGACGCGTTCGGTCGCGAAACGCGGCAGGTAAAGCGGCCCGCCCGCCTTTGGTCCCGTCCCCGACAGGCCATGTCCGCCGAATGGCTGTGACCCGACAATCGCCCCGATCTGATTGCGGTTCACATAGACATTGCCCGCGCCCACCGCCGCCGTCACCTTGGCGATGGTTGCGTCAATCCGGCTGTGCAGCCCAAAGGTCAGGCCGTAGCCGGTGCCATTCACCTCTGCCAGAACCTTGTCCAACGTGCCTGCCTTGTATCGTTTGACGTGCAGAATGGGGCCGAACACCTCTTCCGTCAGGGTTTGGTCGGGGGCCAGTTCGATGATCGTGGGCGCCAGGAACAGACCTTCGGGGGCCGCACCCTGAAACGCGATCTTGTGGCGGGCAACGTGAGCGGTCAGCCGGTCCAACGCGGGCTGGTCGATGATCGGTCCCACGTCGGTGGCGGTGTCCATCGGGTCGCCCAGGCGCAGGGTCGCGGCATTGCCGGCGATCATCTCGATCATCCGGTCGGCGACGTCTTCCTGCACATAAAGAATCCGGCAGGCCGAACACCGTTGCCCGGCCGAGCGGAAGGCCGACATGACCACGGCATCGGCCACCTGTTCGGGCAGGGCGGTCGCATCGGCAATCATGGCGTTGATGCCACCGGTTTCCGCGATCAGCGGGACGATGGGCCCGTCGCTGGCCGCCAGCGCCCGGTTGATGGCGCGCGCCGTTCCTGTGGACCCTGTAAAGGCCACTCCGGCCAGACGGGGGTCCGAGGTCAGTTTCTGTCCCACCTCCGGCCCGCCGGGCACCAGGACCAACGCGTCTGCGGGCACGCCCGCCTGGTGCAACAGCGCCACGGCCTGCGCGGCGATGCGCGGGGTCTG
This sequence comes from Jannaschia sp. M317, assembly GCF_025141175.1. NCBI lineage: Bacteria > Pseudomonadati > Pseudomonadota > Alphaproteobacteria > Rhodobacterales > Roseobacteraceae > Jannaschia > Jannaschia sp. M317. The sequence goes on from NZ_CP081155.1 coordinate 707,070, forward strand.
GGGCGCGGGCTTGGCGACGACGGTATTGCCCACGGCCAGGGCGGCGGCACATTGCCCCAAGAAGATCGCCAGGGGAAAGTTCCAGGGCGCGATGGTCAGGAACACGCCCCGCCCCTGAACCTGCCAGCGGTTCGATTCGCCGGTGGGGCCGGGCAAGGCCCGCGGGGTGCACAGCGGTTCGGCTTCGTCGGCATAGTAGCGCAGGAAATCCACCGCCTCGCGCACTTCGGCGATGCCGTCGTCGATGGTCTTGCCGGCCTCGTGGGCCAAGGTCGCCATCAATGGGGCGCGATGCTCCTCCAACAGGTCGGCGGCGCGGCGCAGGGCCTGGGCGCGGGTTTGCACCGGGGTGGCGGACCAGGCGGGAAAGGCACGGGCGGCGCGGGTCATGGCGTCTGTTGGGTCGACCTGCGGGGCGGCGGGTGCCGTCGACGCGCGGGCCATGGCCTGGCCCAGCATGTCCAGGTCCACCCGGTCGCCAAAGGTCATGCCGCGCGAATTGACCCGCGCGCCGAACAACGCACCGGGCAAGGCGATGCGCGGATGTCGTGGCGCAGTGCGCAGATCATCCGGGATCGACAGCAGGTCGGCAACCGGCACATCGTCGTCCCCCGCCTTGGCCACAAAGGAGGTGGAGGCCCCGTTTTCCAGCAGGCGGCGCACCAGATAGGCCAGCAGGTCGCGGTGCCCGCCCACGGGCGCATAGATCCGGCAGGGCACATCGCTGATGCGGCGCAGTCCGGCATAAAGCGCTTCGCCCATGCCGTGCAGGCGCTGGAACTCGTACCCATCCTCCCGCCCCGAGGTCGCGGCCATGTCGAGGATCGCCGCGATGCTCAGGGCGTTGTGGGTCGCGAACTGCGGGTAGAGCACGGGGCGCAGCGCCAGCATCCGTTCGGCGCAGGCCAGATAGTTGAGGTCCGTGACGGCCTTGCGGGTAAAGACGGGGAAATCGGTCTGACCCTCGACCTGGGCGTGTTTGACCTCCGTGTCCCAGTAGGCCCCTTTGACGAGCCGCACCATCAGGGTCTGGCCATGCTGCCGTGCCAATGCGCCGATCCGGTCGATCAGTGGCAGGGCGCGTTTGCCATAGGCCTGGATCGCCAGGCCGAACCCGTTCCACCCGCGCAGCCGGTCGTCGGCAAAGGCGGCCTCGATCACATCTATTGACAGCTCCAGCCGCTCCTGCTCCTCCGCGTCGACGGTGAAGTTCAGGTTGTGGGCCTTGGCCTGTGTGGCCAGCTCGATCAGGACGGGCACCAGCTCTGCCAGGACGGCGGCGCGGTTGCGGGCCTCGTATCGGGGGTGCAGGGCGGACAGCTTGACCGAGATACCGGGGCGGTGGGGCAGGGCCCGCGTCCCGGCGGCGCGACCGATGGCTGCGATGGCGCGCGCATAGCTGTCGGCATACCGGCGGGCATCGCCCCAGGTCCGCGCGCCTTCGCCCAGCATGTCGTAGGAATGCAGCGCACCCTTCGCCTCGCTTTCGCGGGCGCGTTTCAGGGCGGCCTCGATGCTTTCGCCCAGGACGAACTGGTGCCCCATGAAGCGCATTGCCTGTTGCACACCGGCGCGCACGGCAGGGGCCCCGATCCGGCGGGTCAAACCGCCGACCACGCCCTCGACCGTGTCGCCGGGCCGCAGCAGGCGAGAGGACAGGCCCAGCCCCCAGGTCGCGGCCGACACGAGCCAGGCTTCGGACGGCTCCTGCCCCGACCAGTCGCCCGCCCCGATCTTGTCGGCGATCAACGCATCCTGCGTCGCCTTGTCCGGCACCCGCAGCAGCGCCTCGGCCATTGCCATCAGCGCCAGCCCCTCGCGCGTGCTCAGGTCATAGTCCCGCAGGAAGTCTTCGAGCCCGCCGATACGGGTGTGGGCCTTGCGAATGGCCTGGATCAACTGGGTCGCGGCGGCCTGCACCTTTGGCTGGATCTGCGCGTGTTTCATCAGCGGCGCGATCAGGGTTTCGTCGGCGGGTGCATAGGGGGCGGAAAAGGCGGGCATGGCATCCTCGGGTTGGCTTGCGCGGATCATAACGCGGTCCCGGGCGCGGATCTCACTGAATCGCGGGTGGTTTGCGGTGTGTTTTGGGGGTAAAATCCGTGAAAACGGGTAATCTCGGGGGATTTGGCAGTGACGATGTCTTTGGACCGGCAAGATCGCAGCATTCTACGCCTTTTGCAGCAGGATGGTCGGATCAGCGTGACGGCGTTGGCGGATCAGATCGGTCTGTCCGCCAACGCCACGGCAGAGAGGATACGCCGCCTGCAGCGGGACGGTGTGATCGAGGGGTTCCACGCGCGCCTGTCCGCCAAGGCGCTGGGCCGCGACCTGCTTGCCTTCGTCGAGGTGAAACTGGATCGCACCAGTGCGGATGTCTTCGAGGCTTTCGCCGAGGCGATTCGTCAGGCCGAAGACGTGGAGGAATGCCACATGGTCGCGGGCGGTTTCGATTACCTGCTCAAGACGCGCCACCGCGATATGGCGGCCTATCGCGCCTTTCTGTCCGAGACCCTTCTGACCCTGCCGGGGGTGCGCGAAACCCATACCTACGCAGTCATGGAAGAGGTGCGCAGCGGCGCGGGCCTGCCCGTCTAATGGGCTGAATTTTCGAAAAGAAGCGTCAAATGCTCCGTGCTTTGGGGGCAGAAATTCGTAGGTTGTTAGGATAGGACCAGTAGCTGGAAGTGGCCAAGAATGGCACCCGTGGGCCCAGCCCAAAGACAGAATGTCATGTCGTCCCGTCGGGACCAATTGCCTGCGAAGCGGGCGCATTCAAAGGAACTGAAATGTCCAGCATTCTGACCAACAACGGCGCGATGGTCGCGCTTCAGACTCTGCAATCCATCAACAAGAACCTGGGTATGACCCAGTCCGAAATCTCCACCGGCAAGTCGGTGGCGAACGCCAAGGACAACTCTGCCGTCTGGGCCATCTCCAAGCAGATGGAATCCGACGTGAAAGGCTTCAAGGCCATTCAGGAAAGCCTGTCGCTGGGTGAATCCACCGTCGCCGTCGCACGCAATGCGTCCGAGACGGTCACCGACCTGCTGACGGAAATCAAAGGCAAGATCGTCGCCTCGCAGGAAGAGAACGTCGACCGCGCCAAGATCCAGGCCGACGTGGCCGCCCTGCGCGATCAGATCGGATCGGTTGTCGGTGCCGCGCAGTTCAACGGTCTGAACCTGCTCAACAATACCGAAACCGATGTCGATTCGCGCAACGTTGACGTGCTGTCGTCGCTGGATCGCTCGGGCAGCGGTGTGGCTGCGTCGAACATCAGCGTTGGCAAGCAGGATCTGGGAACGGGCGCCGCGGCAGCCGGCACCGTGGGTCTGGATCAATCCGTCAACAGCGCGGCCGTTGCCGTCGGGGCCTCGGCCGAATTCGTGACCTTCGACGGTGTTGGTGCGGACGACAACCTGGTCGCTGGTGCCAGCTTTCTCGTCACCGGGTCAGCGAACTTCGAAGGCGACGACTCGGGCGATACTTACGACTTCTCCGAGGATGTGACCTATGTCGCCCGTGATGGGGATACGTTGACCGACGTCGTGAACAACATGGTCGAGCGGCTGAACTACCAGGCCGAGAAGGACGGCCTGGACATCACCTTTGCCGCCAACACGGCAACCGCGGGCCGGATCGATTTCACCAACAACTACGACGAAGCGATCTCCGACTCCAACAGCGTGGTCGAGCAGTCTGATATTGCCGACCAGGCCACCCTGGAAACCGAAGCCGACGGCACCATCGGCGGCGGGCTGGAACTGCTCGAAGATTTCGATGTGACCACGGACGAAGGTTCGGCCGCGGCGCTTCAGGCCATCGAAGGTTTGATCCAGTCCTCCATCGACTCGGCTGCGTCGTTCGGCTCCGTTCAGGGCCGCATCGAAACTCAGTCGGATTTTGTGTCCAAGCTTTCGGACTCCCTGACATCGGGTATCGGCTCCCTCGTGGATGCCAATATGGAAGAAGCCTCGGCCCGTCTGCAGGCGCTTCAGGTGCAGCAGCAGCTGGCAACGCAGTCGCTGTCGATCGCCAACCAGGCGCCGCAGTCGATCCTGTCGCTGTTCCGCTAAGATCAGCGGCCGCCCCGGAGCTGAAAGGTCCGGGGCGGCCTTGCCGTCACACCGGCCTCTGGTCGACCGCCGCTGAAACGCGGCACGCCTTGCAGAAAGTAAGCCCTCATGCTGAACGTTCATGCTGCCGCCGCCGCCGCCTATGGCGCGCTGGATGCGCAGATCGTCGATCCGACCCGCGCCGAAGCGATGGTCTTTGCCAAAGTCACCCGCCGGTTGGAGGCGATTTTCGCCGATCCCGCCAGCAGCCATGCCGCCCGGGTCGGCGTGCTCCACGATAATCGTCGCCTCTGGCTGGCCGCTGCCGCAGCTGTCGCCGACGACGGCAACGAACTGACCCCGCAGCTGCGGGCCTCACTCCTGGGTCTTTCCGGTTTCGTTGAACGTCATACCCGCGCCGTCCTCAAGGGGGAGGCGAAGGCCGATGTCCTGTCGGAAATCAACCGCCGGGTGGTCGGCGGCCTGTCGCACGGGGCCCGCTGACATGGCCGGGCTCATGCTCAAGTTTCCGGCCGGTGACCGCATCGTTCTCAACGGGGCCGTCATCGAAAACGTGGGTCGGGGCGCGCGGCTGCGGGTCTTGACGCCCGATACGCAACTGCTGCGGCTGCGCGATGCCATCAACCCCGAAGAGGCGGGCACGCCGGTCGGGCGGTTGGCGCATTCGGTGCAGCTGATGCTGGTTGGTGAATGCGATGTGGCAAAGGTCCTGCCGGACACGTTGGCGGCCTTTGCGCCCTTGCGCCTGGCCTTTGTCGACGACGAGGACCGCCTTTGCATCGACGAGGTGACCGGCCATCTCGAAGCGATGCAGTTTTACCAAGCGCTGCGGGCCCTGGGCCGCCTCCGCAAGCGGGAGGCGGCCATACTTTCCCGCGGTCTGCCATGACCTTCCAGCCGTTCATTCCAAGCGGCGGGCTGGCGGGCTGGCGTTTTCTGCAGAACACCCTGGATGCGCAGAAGGCGGCGCATGGGGCGTCTCCGATCGTGCAGCGGGATCTGGATTATTTCGCCGCCAATATCGGCAAGGTGGAAACGGCAGAACAGCTCGTCTCTGACTTCCGTCTTCTATCTGTGGCACTGGGGGCTTTCGGTCTGTCCGAGGACGTCGGCAGCAAGTTCCTGATCCGACGTGTTCTGGAAGAGGGGACGATTGATCCCGAATCTCTCGCCAACAAGCTGTCCGACAAACGGTACCGAGATCTATCGCGCGCCTTTGGTTTCGGCGACTTTCCGGTCGCGAATACCGCGCTTAGCGACTTTCCCGAAAAGATTGCTGCGCGCTACCGTGATCAAAGCTTTGAGCAGGCGCTGGGTCAGACCGACAACACCATGCGGCTTGCGCTTAACGCCCGCAGAGAGTTGGCCACCATCTCCGAGGGAGAGGGGTCCAACAAGACGAAATGGTTCACAATCATGGGCACGCCGCCGCTACGGTCGGTCTTTGAGGGGGCGCTGAACCTGCCGACCAGCTTTGCGACCCTGGACCTCGACCGTCAGTTGAAAGTCCTGCAGGAGCGGAGCCTGTCTGCCTTTGGGTCCGATCAGGTCGTTGACCTGGCAGAGCCGAAAACGATGGAGAAGATCCTCGACCGCTATACCGCGATGGCAGGCCTGCGGGGCCAAAGCGCCAGCACGGTTACATCGCCCGCCCTGTTCTTGCTGCGCGGCTTCTAGCCGTCATGCTATCCTCACAGACCCGGCAGGGAGGTCGGGTCGCTAGCCTGGTCTTGCCGTTGGCTGGCAGGCGATCCCCGCGACCTGTGCAGACCGGTCATAGGCGTCCCGAATACCCCCGGCCCAGAATTTCGGCGAGCCTTGCAAAGGACGCTTCGCAGCTGTCCACCCCGACCTGAGCAAAGAGTTCGTGCAGCAGCGGCAGGACCGATTGCGCGCGGTCGATGCCGGCGTCCGACCCCCGGTCATAGAGGCCGGAACTGACCATGAGTTCGCTGCGGTCAGCGACGGCGAGCAATTTGCGGGCTTCCTTGATCAAGGCGTTTTCCTCTGGCGTAGCTGCTTCGGGCAGGCTGCGGGACACGGATCGCAGGACGTCCACCGCAGGAAAGCGTCCTGCCTCCGCGATTTCCCTCGACAGGACGACGTGACCATCCAACTGGCCGCGCACGATGTCGGCCACCGGCTCTTCCATGTCGGAGCCTGCCACCAGGACCGAAAAGATCGCCGTGATATCGCCCTGTCCGGACTCCCCGGGGCCCGCCCGCTCGGCCAAGGCGGCCAGCAGAGGCGTCAGGCTGGCCGGGTGCCCGCGCAGATCCGCCCCTTCGCCCGCTGCGGTCGCGATTTCGCGGTGCGCCTCGGCGAGGCGCGAAACACTGTCGAGCAGGAACAGCACGCGCAGGCCCCGGTCGCGAAAATATTCGGCCACCCCCATCGCCGCAAAGGCACAGCGTCGTCGAAGGGGCGCGGGCTGGTCTGATGTGGCGGCCATGACCACTGTGCGGGCCATTCCGTCTGGGCCCAGCACGTCATTTACGAACCCGGTGACCTCGCGCCCGCGCTCCCCCACGAGGGCCAGCACACAGACATCGGCCTGCATCCGCTGCGCCAGCAGTCCCAGCAACGTTGATTTCCCCACCCCCGATCCGGCGAACAGGCCGATCCGCTGTCCGGCGACGATCGGCAACATCGTGTCGAGCACCGCGACCCCGGTGCATTGCCGCGTGCCCATGGCGCGCCGTTGGCCGGCACCCGGGGGGCCGGCATGCAACGGCCGGGCCAGGCCCCCGCCGATGGGCCAACCGTCCAGGGGCCGCCCAAAGGGATCGACCACGCGGCCGATCCAACTGGCATCCGGGCACAGTGACGGTTGCCCCTTGGGCTGCACCGTCAACCCGATCCGCAACCCCGTTGCAGGCCCAAAGGGTGTCGCGCGCAGGCTGTCGCGGTCCAGGCGCACGACCTCGGCGCGATGCGGCGTGCCGTCGGCATCCCGGTACACAACCTCGTCGCCCAGACCCGCGTGATCGGACAGACCCTCGACCGCGAACCCGGTTGGATCCAGGTGAGTGATGCGGCCCACGGGCTGCGTCCGCGCGATACCGACAAGGCTGTCGCGGATCGCGGCAAACGGGTCGAACGTCTGAATGTCCATGGTGTCATCTCCTCTGGTTGAAACGATTTCTAAAGGAATCAGTCTTAAGGCTTCGTTTCAGGAATGACGGAGAATCCGCCTGTGACCGAAATTGCCTTGCTCAGCCTGGCGTCGAACGCTGCGCGCCACGCAGCCACCCGACAGTCAGTGATCGCCACCAATGTCGCCAATGCCGACACCCCCGGGTTTCGCGCCCGCGATGTCGCCCCTTTCAGCGCGGGTGAGGATGGGTTCGCCCTGCGCCGTAGCCAGGCGGGGCATTTCGCTGGAACCCCCCGAACCGCCCAGATCTTTGATGAAATCGGGACCGCCGCCGACCCCAACGGCAACACAGTGTCGTTGGAGGATCAGGTTCTGCGCGGGATCGAGACGTCGCGCGCCCACAATCGGGCGCTGACCGTCTACAAGGCGTCGCTCGACATTCTGCGCGCCAGCATCGGGCAGCGGTAAGATGGCGGGCTTTTCCAATACGATGGCGATCCTCAGCTCTGGCATGCGCAGTCAGAGCCAGCGCCTGACCCATGTGGCCGAGAACATCGCCAACGCCGACACGCCCGGCTATCGCCGCAAGGTCGTCGATTTCCGCGCCGAAGTGGCCGAAGGCCAGCGCACCGGGGCGGTTCAGGTCGGGCCCGTGCGTTTGGACCGGGCCGAGTTGGACCAGATCCATGACCCTGCGCACCCAATGGCCGACAACGAAGGCTACTATCAGGGGTCCAACGTCAACTTGATGACCGAACTGACGGACGCCCGCGAGGCGCAGCGCACCTACGAAGCCAACCTCAAGATGTTCGAACAGGTCCGCCGCATGTCGTCGGCGATCCTCGATATTCTCAGACGATAGGAGACCAGAATGGACATGTCCCAACTCTCGGCGCTGGTACGCGGTGCCGGTGCCGGTGCCAGCCCCGCCTCTGCCACGCCCACGGGGTCCGCCGCGATGGAGGCGGTCAGTGGGTTCGCCAAGGCCCTGACCGAGGCCGAGACCCAGGCCCAGGCCGCCCTGACCACGGGGGCCGATCCTCATGATCTCGTCTCGGCCCTGGCCGAAAGCAAATTGGCGGTCGATACCGTCGTGACGGTGCGCGACCGCGTGGTCGAGGCCTATCAGGAAATCCTGCGGATGCCGGTCTAGACGCATGTCCGACGCGCTGTTCTTCGACACGTTGCGACAGGGGCTTTGGATTGCGGTGATGATCTCCGCACCGATCCTGCTTGTGGCGTTGGTGGTGGGCCTCGCGATCGGGCTGTTCCAGGCGCTGACCTCCATTCAGGAAATGACGCTGACCTTCGTGCCGAAGATGGCTGCGATCCTCGTCGCTTTCTGGGCATCCATGAGCTTCATGACGCTGACGCTCGCCCGCTATTTCACGGACACGCTTGTCCCGATCATCGAAGGGTTCTGACATGACCGACGGCATCTATCCCACGCTGGGCCGCCAGTCCGGCCTGATCCGGGAAATGAACCATATCGCCCAGAACATCGCCAATGCCTCGACCACGGGATACCGCGCTGGCGGGATGATCTTTAGCGAGCATGTGGTCGATACCGGCAATGGGAACCCGTCGGTGTCCATTGCCCATGCCAACGTCGAGACAACGCGTTTCGCCCAAGGTGCCATGGAACAGACCGGTGGCACGCTGGATCTGGCCATCGAAGGCGACGGGTATTTCCTGATCGACCGGGGCGGGGCCCCGTTTCTGACCCGCGCCGGATCCTTTCTGACCGGTCCCAATGGCGGGGTTGTCACGGCCGAGGGCGACGCGGTTCTGGACGCGGGCGGTGCGCCCGTCTTCGTGCCTCCGGGCACCGGGTCGATCCATGTCGGCCTCGATGGCACCGTCTCGGCGGACGGACAGCCGGTGTCGCAGATCGGCATCGTCATGCCCGAAGCGCCCGACCGGATGGAGCGGGCCGCCGGCACCTTTTTCGATGCGGGTGACGATTGGTTCGCGGTGGATCAACCGCGCGTCCTGCAAGGCTTCCTCGAGGGGTCGAACGTCAACCCGGTCGAAGAAATCGCGCGCATGGTGTCGGTCCAGAACGCCTACGAACTCGGCCAGAGCTTTATGGAGAAGGAGGATGAACGCCTCCGCTCCGTCTTCAGATTGATGGAACAATAGGAGGTCCGCCATGCGCGCCCTGAGTATCGCCGCCACCGGAATGTCGGCCCAGCAGATGCGGGTGGAGGTCATCTCCAACAACCTCGCCAACATGAACACGACCGCCTACAACGCCCGCCGCGCCGAATTCGCGGATCTGCACTATCAACAGGCCACCCGCGCCGGGTCCATCGCCGCCTCGACCGGGGCCGTGATCCCCACCGGGGTTCAACTGGGCCTGGGCGTGCGTGCCGCCGCCGTGTCTATGGACGTCGCCCAAGGGACGCTGGCCCAGACCAATGGTGACCTGGACATCGCCATCGAAGGGCGCGGCTATCTGGAGGTGACGCTGCCCTCGGGCAATTCCGCCTATACCCGCGACGGCGCGATGAAACGGACGGGCGACGGCCTTCTGGTTACGTCGGACGGGCACCCCATCGTGCCCGATATCACCATCCCCGACGATGCCCGCTCCATCAGCATCAACCCCGATGGGGAGGTCTACGCCTATTTCATTGACCGGACCGAGCCGGAGCAGCTGGGCCAGCTGACCCTCGTCGGGTTCTCCAATGAGAAGGGGTTGGAAGCGCTTGGATCGAACCTCTACGCCGAAACCAACGGGTCCGGCGCGCCGATCGTCGGGTTCGCTGGCGAGGACGGGCTGGGCATGTTCCGCCAAGGCTATCTGGAGGACAGCTCCGTCGATGCCGTGCGCGAAATCACCGACCTGATCGAGGCGCAGCGGGGCTATGAGATGAACGCCAAGGTCATCACCGCCGCCGACCAGATGATGTCGGCCACAACGCAGATCCGCTGAGATGATCCGCGCACTCTTCCTCATGCTATTGGCGACGCCGGTTTCGGCCCAATCGGTCATGGTCCTGCAACCCGTCCGCGCGGGTCAGATGTTGACCGCCGACGTGCTGGCCTTTGCAGATACGACCATTGCCGACGGCTTCGACGACCCACGAGACATGCTGGGAATGGAGGCGCGGGTGAACCTTTACCCCGGACGTCCGGTCCGTTTGCGCGATGTGGGTTTGCCGACAGTGATCCGTCGCAACACCGTCGTGCCGCTGATTTTCCAGCGAGGCGGCCTGACCATCACGTTGGAAGGGCGCGCTCTGGGGCGTGCCGGCGACGGAGAGCCGGTGCGCGTCATGAACCTTAGCTCCCGGTCCACGGTGACCGGCATCGCGACCGCCTCTGGCGCGGTCGTGGTCAACTGATCGAATCGGAGAGAGCATGCCCCTACGCACCGCCATTCTCGTGACCTTCTGTGGCCTGGCCGCGACCGGTTGTTCGCGCATCACCGAGGTCGGGAAGGCCCCCGAACTGACACCCATCGCGCAGGGCACCGAACATGTGGCGATGGCCTTTCCCGCGCCGGTCCCCCTGTTGGTCGATCGGGATCCGGTCATGGAGGCTTCGCTGTGGACGGCGGGGCGGCAATCCCTGCTTGGCGACCGCAGGGCCCGCGACCGCGGTGACATCCTGACCGTCGTGATCGAAATCGACGAGAACGCCGAGATCCGAAACAGCACTAATCGCAGTCGCTCCGGGTCCGAAAGCCTGTCGATCCCCGATTTCTTTGGCCTGCCGCAAAGCCTGTCGGACGAGGTCCCTGCCGGGACGTCGTTTGACAACGCGGTCTCCACCGACAGCTCCAGCGCGTCTTCGGGGCAAGGCGGCGTGCGGCGGCAGGAGAAACTGACGCTCAGGATTGCCGCCACGGTGACGAATGTGCTGCCGACCGGGGTCCTGGAAATCCAGGGCCGACAGGAAGTGCGTGTCAATTTCGAACTGCGTGAAATGCTGGTGACTGGTTACGTACGCCCAGAGGATGTGTCGCGCCAGAATGAGATTACTTACGACAAGATCGCGTCGGCGCGCATCTCCTACGGCGGGCGTGGCCAGATCACGGATGTGCAGCAACCGCGATATGGCCAGCAGATCGCCGACATCCTGTTGCCGTTCTGATGGGTAAGATTATCGCATTTCTCGTCGTCCTGGTGGCGGCATTGGGTGGGGCCGGCGCGGGTTTTCTGCTGCAACCGCCACCCTCGGAGGAGGAGCTGGCCGCAGCGGCCGCCGCAGAAGTGGCCGCGCCGCCCGATCTTTCGGCCCCGGAAATCGTATCGATGCGCGACCTGTTCGTGGTGCCTGTCTTGCGCGATGGGCGGGTCTGGTCGCATGTCGTCCTGACGCTCGGCGTCGAAAGTCACACTGTCTCTCGCGACGAGGTTCTCGCCCGAGAGCCGCTGCTGCGCGATGGTTTGAACGAGACGCTGTTTCTGCATGCGTCGCTGGGCGGCTTCGATGGTGACTTCACTGCGGCTGCGTCGATGAACCGTCTGCGCGCCCGTCTGGATGGTGTGGTCACCAAACGGCTGGACGATCCCGCGGCCCGGGTTCTCATCATTTCGATGGCGCGCCAGAACGGCTGATCGATCAGCGCGTCTTTTTCCGAAGCGTGTCGATGACCTGTTCGCGCGCCCGATCCCGTGCGTGGCGTTCGCGGTAGGGCTGTGCCTCGGCCTGGGCGCGGGCCAGCACGATGCCGAGCCGGGTCAGCTGCTCTTTCTTCCAGATTTCGTGCCGGTCCCGGGCGATCAGATCCGCAACGTCGGTCGTGGCCTCGGGGCCCGGCTCGCGCAGGGCTGCGTCTCGGCGCTGCAATTCTGTGACGATGGCTTGCCGGGTGGCCAACGCCTGCGCGGAGCGCAACGCGCGCAGCTCCGCCAGCTTGCGCAACTCTGCCAGGCGGGCCCGCTTCATGCACCGCCTGCCTTCTTGCGCATTTCCTGCGCAAAGCGAATGGCTGCCGCGACGGCGGCAAAATGCTCCCGATCGATGGCCTCGCCGATGTCCAGGCTGGCATGGAGCGCGCGCGCCGTGGGAGGGTCGCTGAAAATCGGGATGTCGTGTTCCTCGGCAATCGCGCGGATACGGGCGGCAACCTGATCGACGCCCTTGGCCACGCATAGCGGCGGCGTCGGGTCCAGGGGCGACCATTTCAGCGCAACGGCGTAATGCGTCGGATTCACCAGGATGACCGCGGCATCAGGCACGTCCTTGAGCATCGTATTCGTTGCGATTTCCTGGGCGCGTTGGCGCCGCTTGGCCTTCAGGTGCGGATCACCCTCGGATTGTTTGGTTTCGTCCAGAACCTCTTGGCGTGTCATGCGATTCTTGGCCAGATGACTGTGCCGTTGCCAGAAATAGTCCACCGCCGCGATGCTGCTTGCGACCAGGACGACCGCGATCAGAAAGCTCGACAATTCCTGCGGCAGCATGGCCGCGACCTTGCGTGGGTCCAACGCCGCGGAGGCGATGACGCGGTCGAGGTTGGCCCAAAGGACATAGACCAGAAGCCCCATATAGGCGGCCATCTTGGTGGCGGATTTGGCGAATTCGAACAGGCCGGTCGGGCCGAACTTGTTGCGGGCGTTTGCGAGTATGGAGATCCGCGACAGCTTTGGCACCAGTTTCGACGGGGCCACGACAAAAGCCTGCTGTGCCACAATGGCCGCCAGCACCAACCCGGCGGCGGGAGCCACGGCCAGCAGGGTAATCCAGAGCATGCGCTGCAAGACATCGGCCGCGCGGCCGGGCCCACCCTCTACCAAGGGGCGCGAAAGCCGCTCTGCGTCCTGGAGCATTGAACCGCCCATGTCGATCAGCCCGGCCCCGATGCGCGGTGCCACCAAGGCAAGGCAGAGCAGCGCGCCGAGATACGCCGCCGCGACCATCACGTCCTGTGATTTGACGATCTCGCCCTTGCGCCGTGCTTCCTGCAGCTTCTGCTCTGTCGCTTCATGACTGCGTTCTGCGCCGTCTTCCTGGCTCATGGCAGGCCCCCGGTCAGGGGATCGCCCAGCAAGGCGATCATCGCGCCTTTCCAGACGACCAGAATGATCGGCGCAGCCAGCATAAGCACGATGCCCGCCGCGCCGGTGATGGCAGGGGCCCCGACCAGCGCCACCATCAGCTGCGGCATGGCGCGGTTGATGACGCCCATCGCGGCGTTGTATAGCAGCGCCGCCAAGGCAAACGGGGCCGCAAGCGCAAAGGCCAACGCAAAGGCCTGGGCGATCCGTGCAACGCCCCAGGTGACGACATCCGCCCCCGGCATCACCGCCCCGATTGGCAGCACATCATAGCTTTGGATCAGCATTTCAACCAGATAGAGCGGCAGCCCGGCGGCCATCAACAGGGCCAGTCCGGCAAGGTTCAGCAAGTTGCCGATGGCAGACGACGGTTCTGTCGACCCGAAAAGTTGCGACAGCGACGTCAACTGTGCGGCCATCATGCCTGCCATCAACAAGGCCTGGGCCAGGAACCGCAGCGCCGCGCCAAAGGCCGTTCCAATCAGCGTTTCCGTCACGATCAGGGGCAGTGTCACCTCGGACGGGAGGGGGACGGCGGGGGTCACCGCGACAGCCAGCGAAAAGGCCCCCACAAGCCGAACCCGTGCCGGAATCAACCTGTCACCAAAGCCCGGCACCAACAGGACCATGGCCCCGACCCGCAGAAACACGGCAAAGAACCCCGACAGGATCGGGCCCGACGCCGCGTGCAGGGCCAGCAATCCTTCGGTCACGCGGCGATCGACCCGACGATGGAGGGCACCGCGGCGGACCCGATTTCCTCGTAGGAAATCACCGCGTTGGGCAGGCCGCGTGCCGACAGGACGGTGTGCACGAAGCGCCGCCTACGGGCCGAGGTGACGATCGCGGGATGCGTGCCCTGCTGTGCGGCTTGTCCGATGCCCTCGGCCAGGCCGTTGGCAAGTCGTTGGAACACGTCGGGCGGCAATGCGACATCGGTGCCGCCGTTCTGTCCGTCAAGCTGATAGCGCGCAAAGGTCTCCTCCCAGTCGGGGGCGAGTTGCAGCAGCGGCACGGTCCCGTCGGGACGTTTGAGGGTCGCGGTGATCTGGTCGGCCAGCCGCTGACGCACGTGTTCGGCCAGGTCTTGCGTCGACAACCCCTGTTCGCGCCGCTCGGAAACAGCCTCCAGGATGACAGGCAGATTGCGCACGGAGATCCTCTCCGACAGGAGGTGGCGGAGGACGGAGAGCAACACTTCGGGCGTGACCTTGGATGGCACGAGGTCGTCCAGAAGGCGGCGATTGGCAACTGACTTCTCGGGGGAGGACACCTTGGCGAAGGCATCCAGCAACCGTTGCAGCCCCTTGAGCCCCAGCAGCCGCGGGAAATTCTGTTTGATCACTTCCAGCAGATGCGTTGCTAGGACCTCGGTCGGGGTGACGGTCGTATGGCCGATCATTGCATCGGCCTGCGCGGCAGGCACCCACCGCGCGGGCGCGCCATAGACCGGCTCCTTCACGTCCCGACCGGGCAACGTCTCGGGGGCACCTGCGCCGGTCAGTACGAGCAGATGGTCATGCTCCAACTCGGCGCGGGCCAGTTCGACGCCCTGAATGCGGATCACATATGTCTTGGCGGGCAGGCCCGCGTCGTCGGTCATACGGATCTCCGGCAGGATGATCCCGAAGGATTCGGCGATGTGGTTGCGCAATCCGCCGATCCGACGCTCCAACCCGTTGGCCGGATCGAGGGCCAGGTCCACGAGGTCCAGCGCGAATTCCACCCGGATGTCGTCCAAGTCCAGGACGTCGCCGATCTCCCTCTCTGGTGGGGCGGCGGCCTCCTCCGTGTCTGGGGTTGCGACCGGTCGCAGGGTGCGGGCCCGTATGGCTGCGAAGCCGCCCAACAGGATCGCGCCCAGCACGAACGGCAGGAACGGCAGGCCCGGCACGAACGCAAAGATCGCCATGATCAGCGCCACGGTCGCCAAGGCCGCCGGGTGCTTGCCGACCTGTGCCACGATGGCCGCGTCGATGGCGCCCGTGCCGCCGCCCTTGGCCAAAAGCAGGCCAGATGCGACCGAAATGATAACCGCCGGGATCTGCGACACCAGCCCGTCGCCGACGGTCAGGATGGCATAGGTTTCGATTGCGGTGGAAATCGGCATGCCGTGCACCAACATGCCCGCCGTCAACCCCACCACCAGGTTCAGCAGCGTGATCAGCAGCCCCGCGATGGCATCGCCCTTTACGAATTTCGAGGCCCCGTCCAGAGATCCGAAGAACGTCGTTTCAGACAGTTCCAGTTCGCGCCGGCGCTTGGCCTCTTCGTGGTCGATGGCCCCGGCTGACACATCGCTGTCAATGGCCAGCTGTTTGCCGGGCATGCCATCCAACGCAAAGCGCGCACCCACCTCGGCCATGCGCGTGGCCCCTTTGGTGATGACCACGAAGTTGACGATCAGCAACACGCCGAAGACCACCAAGCCCAACGCAATCGACCCGCCCATGACGAAGTTCGCGAATCCCTCGATCACATAGCCCGCGGCGTCAGTACCGGTGTGCCCCTCGCCGATGATCAGCTTGGTGGAGGAAACGTTCAGCGACAGCCGGAGCATGAGCGAGGCCAACAGGATCGTCGGAAAGGCCGAGAAATCCAGCGGGCGTTCGATGAACAGAGTTGTCGTGAAGATCAGGATCGCAATTGCGAACGACGCCGAAAGGCCCAGGTCCAGCACCCAGGACGGCATCGGCAGGATCATCATCAGGATCACCGCCATCAGCGCCAGGGCCAATAGGACGGTCGGCTGAAAGAACGATTTCATCGTTGGCACCTCGTCGGGGGCTTCTGCCCAGGTGCAGGTCTAGGAGATCGGGGTTAACGCAGGGTTACGTGCCTATCAGGACGCGTCATCTTCTGCGGCAAGAAGATCCTGGACTGTGGCAGACAGATTGCGCGCGCGATCAGCCGCAGCACGCGCGCGGTCGAAGTCATCGGTCGGTGCGGGTGCCAGATTGCGGGCCTGGACCGTTGCGGCCAACCGACGTCTTGGGTCCTCTGCCTTGCGAGTGTCGTCCGACAGCACGGCCGCGAAATCCCTTTGAAGCCAGGCGCGATCCCCGTCGGTGATGCCCGGCGGTCCCGGTTCGGCAACCAGGGCGGGTTGCCGCCAAAGCGCCCTTTGGTCCACTGGTCCCTCGCCGGTTCGCACGGCGCTGAAGTCCCGAGCCAGCGCGGTAAGCCCGTAGCCTTCCATCAGGTTGGCGACACGGGTCACTTCGACGGCGTCGCTGGGCAGATGCGGGCGCAGCCTCAGGCCAAGCTCGATGACCTGCTCGGGCGGGAGATGGGTCAAGGCAACCTCCATGACCTGCGCCGCAAGGGGGGGGTGTTCGCCCACCAGACGGGCCGCCTCGGGCAGATATCCCGCACGCACCAACCGGTCCGTCAAAAGGGTATCATATTCGCCGCGCAAAGGACCGGCCGGGATCGATTGTCGCAGGGCGAGCGCATTCTGAAGCGCCAGGCCAACCGATTCTGGCGCGGCGCTATTGTCGCGAAGCAGATCCATCGCCGCGCGCACCGCGCCCGTTCCTGTGCCTGCGGCCTGCACCTCGGTCGAGGGGGTACGATAGGCTGGCTCCGTTTGCGGCAATTGTGCCAGGCGCAGCAGGATGTCTTCGTGACCCAACCGGGCCAGGCTGTCGCGGAGCCGGGGCTGAACGTCCGCGCGCCGATCATCGGTCATGCGATCGACCAGGCGGATCAGGGCGTCTTCGTCGACACTGTCCCAGGAGGCGTCGAACACGCCGCTGATAAGCAGAAGCGTAGCCGTCGCCGGACCGCATCCGGCCTCTGCGGCGATCCCCTCGGACGCGAGGTTCGGATCGCTGTCGAGCGCCCGTCCGATAAGGCGCAGTTCCTCGGCGTCCGTCGAGGCGCGCGTCAACACGGCTATCGCCTCGGCCCCCCAGCCCGCGGCGAGGTACGTTTCCGCCAGGGCGCGCAGGTTCTGGTCCGACAATCGATCGCTGCCGTCGATTATGGCCGCGCGCCTGTCGGGCAGAGAGGCCACTGCCGCAACCGGGTCCTCCAGCAGGAGGCGCGCGGCCAGGGTTTCCAGGGTGCAGGCGGGCGCGCGCGTGACAGATGACCCCTCTGCCCCGGCCGGGCTGCGAACGAAGCCGCTGCGGGCATGTTCGCGAATGACAACCTGCGGTGCGGTTTCCGTCGCCGGAGGCGGGGCATTCGTTCCGAGGGGGGGCTGACCCTCCCGGATCGGCAGACGCGGCGTGAGCCGCAGGCCGGTCGACAGCGTGTCGACCGGGGCGAGGCGCAGCGGCAGTTGCGCAACCTCGCGTGTCGGTTCCGGAACGGGCGAACCGGCTCCGGGGACCGGGTCCAGGATGTCGATCACGATGTGATTGCTGGGAATCTGACGCACGCTGATTTCGCAATCGCAAGCCAGCGTCAGCGCCAGCCCGTCTGACCCAGAGGTCAGCGCCTGGATTCGATTGCGAGGGATCCGGGCAAAGACATCGCCCAGATCCAGGCGCAGCGTGGGATCGTCGAACCGGATTATGGCCGCACGCGGAGTGTCGCGTGTGACGTCCCAGCTCAGGCCGGCACGGGCTGGAAAGACCAGCCGCGCAAAGCGATCGTGATCCCCCGATCGCACCGGCACGCCCTGCGCCCAGCTGGCGGTTGCCCCGAACACCAGCCACAGAAGGAGGAGAGTGAGACGCGCCATCAGGCGGCCTTGCGCGCCTTCAACGCCTCTTCCAGGTCGGCGTAGCTGGGGCGCATGTGGGTTGGCGTATTCTGGCGGCCGACTTCGATGCAGATGTTGGTGGCGTGGTTGTGGAGATTGGCAACCAGCACCTCCTGGATGAGGCTGTAGAAATGGCCATCCTGTTCCGCCACGTCCTTGAGGCGGACGGCAAAGGGACCGACCAGGCCATAGGCCAGAAACACCCCGAGGAACGTTCCGACAAGCGCCCCCCCGATCAGCTTTCCCAGAACCTCAGGCGGCTGATCGATGGAGCCCATTGTCTTGATGACCCCAAGAACGGCAGCGACGATGCCCAGGGCAGGCAGGCTGTCGGCCATGCTTTGCAAGGCGTGGCTGGAATGCATGGAGTGGTGGAGGTTTTCCTCGAGCCGTTTGCTCAGCACATCCTCCACCTGATGCGGATCGTCATAGTTCATCGACATGGCTCGAAGGGTGTCGCAGATCATCGCGACCGCCTCCTTGTCGGCAAGGATCTTGGGGTAGTTCGCGAAGATGGTCGACTCCGCCGGGTTTTCGATATGCTCCTCCAAGGCAACGGGATTCTGCCGCCCGAGCCGCACAAGTTCATAGAGCAGGCAAAGCAGGTCACGATAATCATCCGGGACCCATTTCGGCCCCTTGAAGATCTTTCCCACGTCCTTGAGCGTATGTTTCACCTGCGGGAAACTGTTGCCGACAAGAAAGGCCCCGACAGCGGCACCGCCGATCATCGTCATTTCATAAGGGAGGGATTTCAGGATGATGGACATCTTGCCCCCGGCGAGCAGATAGCCGCCAAAGACCATGATGAAGGTACAGACAATTCCGACAATTCCGATCATGCGATCACTCCGTCGCGGCGGTTGCGTTGCGGCCGGCCATCACCACGCTGAGCGCGTAGGCCTTCTCTGCCGAGAGATTCGAGAAAATCGCGGAGGCGGCGTCGGGCCGCATCCGGGCCAGAAAACCTGACGCGAAATTGGCCTCCATCGTTTCGAACAACAGGGCTGCATCCTTGGGCTTCATGCCTTCGTAGACTTCGGTCAGCCGCGCCAGGTCGGTCTCGGAGGCTTGGTCAGATTGATACATCCGCGATTGCAGCCGCGCCTCCGCCTCGACCAAGGCGTCGAGCGATGCATTGATTTCCTGGCGCGCGACCTGCATGTCCTGCTCACGCAGTGCCACGGCCCCCTCGCGTGCCTCCAGCTCGGCGTCGCGCCTGGCGATTTCACGCAGCAGGTTCGCGACCTCTTCCGAGGGGGGGCAGAGCAGCGAGGCCTGGGTCGGGATCTCCTGCTCCGGTTCGCCAGGCAGCGTTTCCAACCCGGCGGAGACGATTCGCGCCAGAGCCGACAGGGCCAACAGCCCCAGCAACGTGGCAAGCCCGAAGCGTTTGATCGGTTTGAACAGGGCTTTCATGGCATGATCCTCCTTCAAGCCTGATGTCGGAAGGCGCGGAAGGCCGGTGCCGCGTCAGCATCTTCTTGCGTGGTCGCGTGCAATGGCTCTTGCAGCTCTGCCTCAAGATCCTCCAACCCGGCCATCAACATCTCCAGGCGGCCGATCCGGTCGTCGGCGGCAGCGACGCCTTCGGTCATGCGGTCCGTTCTGTCGTCGACGTCGGACCGCGCGGCCTGAAGCGAGGATTGCAGTTGATCGACCTGCAACGACAAGGCCGCGACCGTGCCGCCGATTCCTGTTTCCAGGTCGTTGAACGCGCGCAACCGTTTCGACAGAACGCGGCAGTAGATTGCCATTCCGATGGTCGCGGACAGCAGAAGAAGATCGGAGAGAAGTCCAAGCAATATCATGTCAGGTGATCACAAAATCGATGATGAGAAGGTCCGAAACAGCCTCGGGCCCGGCAAGAAGTTGCACACGGCGCAGCAATTGGGCGCGAATTCGCAGCAGGGAGGAGGGATCCTCCAGCATGTCGACGGAAAGCGCGCGAAGGTAGGTTGCAAAGATATCCAGGATGCGGGGCTGCAGGTCCGGCACATGATCGGCCCCCTCATGCGCGGTTTGCAGGAACGCGCGAAACCGCAACTGCTTGAGCGATCCGGGCCCGCCGACGGTCACCAGCATCGGGTCGAGTTCCAGAAACTCCGGCCCTTTGGCGTCGGCGACCGGATGCGGCACCTCTTCCTTGGCCAGCAGGTCGTCAGCCATGCCCGAATAGGTGGCGAAAAATCCCGCCCCGCCCAGCCCGAGCGCGAGAATCACGACGATCAGCCAGCCGATCAGGCCCAGGCCCTTTTTCTTTTCAGGGGGTTCGGTGGTTTCATCGGCCATATCGGCACCCTCTTGTTGCGAGGATGGTGATAACCGACCGGTGGCTAACCGATTCTTAATAGGAATCGGGAATCTTGTCCCCAAGCCCAGAATGGGTCGACCTTCCCGGAGGATGAGATTTGGACAGTTTCGCAGCCTATTGGCAGGCACAGGATAAACGTCGGCTGACGATCCTGGCGCTGGCAACGATCGTGGCCTTTCTGGCGGTGCTGTTCCTGACGCGCCTGGCCATGGCCCCACGGATGGAACTGCTTTATGCGCGGCTGGATCCCGCGGCGGCGGGGGAAGTCGTGGCCGCGCTGGAAACGCGCGGCGTGGCGCACGAGGTGCGCGGCGACGCGATCTATGTGGACGGTGCCGCGCGCGACAACCTGCGCCTGCAGCTCGCAGGCGAAGGCCTGCCGCGCACCGACGGCACGGGGTATGAACTGCTGGACGGGCTCAGCGGCTTCGGGACCACGTCGCAAATGTTCGATGCCGCGTATTGGCGTGCCCGCGAGGGAGAGTTGACGCGCACGATCCTGGCCGGAAACGGTGTGAAATCGGCCCGCGTCCATATTGCCACCGCCGATGCCTCCCCCTTCTCGCGGGAACGCGAGGCCAGCGCGTCGGTCACGATCGGCATGACCACAGGTGCGGTCGGGGCAACGCTTGCGCAATCCGTGCAATCGCTCGTCGCAGGGGCCGTCCCCAACCTTGTCCCCGAAGCGGTAACCGTGATCGATTCGGCCAGCGGTCGCGTGGTAAGCGGCGATGCGGTCAGCGCGGAACGCGATACCCGCGACGCACGCGTGGCTGAAATGCGGAACGCTGTCGAGAATTTGCTGGCCGCCCGTGTGGGGGAAGGCCGATATGTTGTGGAACTTGCCGTCGAAACCCGAAACGACCGCGAGGTCATCAGCGAGCGTGTCATTGACCCCGAAAGCCGTGTCGTCCTGTCCACCGACACAGAGGAGCGGAGCAATTCCGAGCGCGGCGGGGCCGGTGCGGGGGTCACAGTTGCCAGCAATCTGCCCGACGGTGATGCCGCCAACGGCGAGGGTAGCGAATCGAACAACGCCGAAACGCGAGAGCGTGTGAACTACGATTTTTCCGCCACCGAACGGCAGATCGAGCGTGGTCCCGGCAGCATCGAACGCCTGACCGTCGCCGTCATGGTCGACGGGCTGCGGGATGTCGGCGAAGACGGCGTCACCACCTGGGCCCCCCGCTCCGAAGAGGAAATGGCGGTTCTGCGCGAATTGGTGCAATCGGCGGTGGGCTTCCGCGAGGATCGCGGCGATGCGGTGACCGTTCGCAGCATGGAATTCCAGCTGCCCGAAGGACCCGAGGCCGCGCCAACCCTGTCGCTGCCCTGGCTCAGTGGCGGTCAGTTGACCCAGCTGGTGACGGCGGCCTTGTTGGCGCTGGTGGCCATTGCGGCCCTGGCTTTCTTTGTCCGCCCGACCCTGCGGGGCCTCTTGATGCCGCAGGCCTTGCCGGCCCCGACCGACACCGCCGCTGACGACGGCGAGACGGCAGCCGACCTCCCCGATACGTCCTTGCCGCGCGAACTGCCGGGCCCCGGGGCTGCGCCGACTGCCTTGCTCGCCAGTGACGCGAAAGCGGATCTGCCGGATATGTCCGACCTTGGTGCCCTGCCTGAATGGTCCGAAGAAGAAGGCGAGCCGGGAGAGGATCCTGTGGACCGCTTGCGGCAGCTCATCTCCGAGCGGCGCGAAGAAACGATCGAAGTGCTGCGCGGCTGGATGGAAGACACGCCGGAAGATGTCCGATGAGCCGTCTGCCATTGGAAGATTTCGGCAAGCCCCGACCCATCCCCGTGCCTGAAATCGCGACGATGCCCGTCGATACGGAAGAGTTCGACGCCGCCTACAACGCCGGGTGGGACGACGCCATGGCGCAGGTCGACAGCGAGCAAGGCCGCATCGGCGAGAAGCTGGGTGATCGTCTGGTGACGCTGGAACGCGATCAGAAGGCGGCCATTTCGTCGGCCATCGCCGCGTTGGAGCCGATGCTTCACGAGGTTTTCGACAAGCTGCTTCCGCGTGCTGCCGAACGCTCCTTTCTGGCGATCCTGCTTGATGAGATCCGCGACCTCATGGCCGCGGAGGCTGGCAAGCTGCTGATTCAGGTCGCCCCGGAGGAAGCCCCGGAACTGGGCCGTTTGCTGGATCGTGCCAACATCTCACCCGAACGGGTCACCGTCCGCGCAGAACCGGCACTGGCCCTGTCTCAGGCGCTGGTACGCTGGGACGACCAGGAACGCCGCATCGACCTGGAGGCGGTCTTGTCCGCCCTGGATGATGCCCTCGAATCCTTCCTTGCCTCCATTGAACAGGAGCCCTCAGATGGCTGACGACACCCGCAACGCCCTGTCCCGCGTCCCCGTGGAAATCACGATCTCCGTGGGTCGCGCCCACCCCACGGTGTCGGAGTTGTTGACCCTGCGCCGCGACGCCGTTCTGCCGCTGGATCGCGGCGTGGACGACCCGGTGGAGCTTTATGCCGGGGACCGGTTGATCGCGCGCGGACAATTGCAGGCCGATGAGAGCGGGTCTGGCCGGTTGGCCGTCCGCCTGACCGAAGTGTCCGAGCCGGACGGCGTCGCGTGACCGCACTGCGCGCCCTCGCGATCCTGTCGGCCCTGATGCTTGCCGCCCCGGCAAGCGCGCAGGAGCTGTCGTTTACCTTGGGCGACGAGGGGTCGCTGACGTTCCGGTCGATGCAGTTGATCGCGCTGCTCACCGTGCTCAGCCTGGCGCCGGGCATTGCCATCACGGTGACCTGTTTTCCCTTCATCGTCACGGTTCTATCGATCCTGCGGCAGGCCATCGGATTGCAGGCGTCGCCCCCCAACATGTTGATCGTCAGCCTGGCGTTGTTCCTGACCTATTTCGTGATGGAGCCTGTCTTTACCGCCGCCTACACGCAGGGTCTGGCACCCCTGGCCGAAGGCGATCTGACACCGGAACAGGCGTTCCAGGCCACGATGCAGCCCTTCCGCGTCTTCATGGCCGCGCGCGTCGATCCCGAAACGCTGGAACATCTGCGCGCGCTTCGCCCCGCGGCAGAGGCGGATGCGCTTTCGGTGCTGGTTCCCTCGTTCCTGTTGTCGGAAATCAGTCGCGCGTTTCAGATCGGGTTCCTTGTGTTCATGCCATTCCTGATCATCGACATGGTTGTCGCCGCCGTCCTGATGTCGATGGGCATGATGATGGTCCCGCCCGCCATCGTGTCGCTTCCGTTCAAGCTGGCGTTCTTTGTCGTGGTGGACGGCTGGACGTTGGTGTCCGGCGCGCTCGTCCGTAGTTACCTCTGAAAGGATCGACATGTTGCTCCGTCGTAGCGAAGACCCATCCCCCGCCCGCACCCCCGCCGAGAAGGCGCAGGCCCTGCTTGCCCTGCTGGGAGAGGAGGCCGGGGCGATCGGCGTGCGGGGTACGCCGCCCGGCGCGCCCATTTCGGACGATCATCTGCGCCGCATGGCGCGGGATCTGATTTCGCAGGTCGAGGCCAGGCCACCTAAAACCACGCCCGCCGAGGCCGCAACCGACCCCGGCCCCGGCCCAAAGCGGACGCTGTTTCGAAACCCCGCGCCCTTGGCGCAGCCAATGCCCGAGACCGCCTCCGCGCCACGTGCCGCCCGGGCACCCGCCCCCGAGGACAGCCCCGCGATGCCCGCGCGCGCGGACCTGACCCCGCCCCGACCGGAACGGCAGGCCCGTCTTTCCGTGCCGCGCCCCTTTGCGCCCCCGGCCGAAGTCGCGCGCCCCGCGCCGGTTCTGCCGATGTCCGAGGTGCGCCGCCTGATTGCCGAAGGTGTCGATGCCGAGGCACCGGGTCGCGAACACCCCGCCGTTGTCGCGCTCACGCTGGACGGGTTGCCGCCGCTGGAACAGGCCGCCGCGCTGCGCCGCCTGCCGCGCGGACAGGTGCGCGCCGTCCACCGCGCGCTGCGCCTGTTGGAGATGGCCTGACCTGGCCCGCGGCCTGAACAGAAAAGGGGCCCCGCAGGGCCCCGACCCTTAGCGGGTGAACTTCTTGTATTTGACCCGCGTGGGTTCCAGCGCATCCGGCCCCAGCCGCCGTGCCTTATCTTCCTCATAGGCCTCGAAGTTGCCCTCGAACCATTCCACATGGGCATCGCCTTCGAAGGCGAGAATGTGGGTGCAAAGCCGGTCGAGGAAGAAACGATCGTGCGAGATGACCACGGCGCAGCCCGCGAAATCGGCAATCGCGTCTTCCAGCGCGCGCAGCGTTTCCACATCCAGGTCGTTGGTCGGTTCGTCGAGCAGCAGGACGTTGCCGCCCTCCTTGAGCAGGCGCGCCATGTGGACCCGGTTGCGTTCACCACCCGACAGCAGGCCAACCTTCTTTTGCTGATCGCCGCCCTTGAAGTTGAACGATCCGCAATAGGCGCGGGAGTTGACCTCCGCATCGCCCAGCTTGATCAACTCGGCCCCGCCGGAGATCGCCTCCCAGACGGTTTCATTCGGGGCCAGGTCGTCGCGCGACTGATCGACATAGGACAGTTTGACCGTATCGCCGTATTCGACGGTGCCGGAATCCGGCTGCTCCTGCCCGGTGAGCATGCGGAACAGGGTCGATTTACCCGCACCGTTCGGGCCGATCACACCGACGATCCCGCCGGGGGGGAGGGAAAAGGACAGGTTCTCGACCAGCAGCTTGTCGCCGTAGGCCTTGGTCAGGTCATTGACCTCGATCACCTTGGAGCCCAGGCGCGGCCCGTTGGGAATGACGATCTGGGCGCGACCGACCTTCTCGCGTTCCGACTGGCCCGCCATTTCCTCGTAGGCGTTGATCCGCGCTTTGGATTTGGCCTGCCGCGCCTTGGCACCGGCGCGAATCCATTCCAGTTCCCGCTCCAGCGTTTTGGACCGGGATTTGTCTTCCTTGGCTTCCTGGGCGACGCGCTTGGCCTTCTGCTCCAGCCAGGCGGAGTAGTTGCCTTCGTAGGGAATGCCCCGTCCGCGATCCAGCTCCAGGATCCAGCCGGTGATGTCGTCCAGGAAATAGCGGTCGTGGGTCACGATCAGGATCGTGCCCTTGTAGTCGATCAGGTGACGCTGCAGCCAGGCGATCGTCTCGGCGTCCAGGTGGTTGGTCGGCTCGTCCAGCAGCAGCATATCGGGTGCCTGCAGCAACAGCTTGCACAGCGCGACACGGCGCCGCTCCCCGCCGGACAGATTGGCGGGGGACGCGTCGTCGGGGGGGCAGCGCAGCGCCTCCATCGAGACGTCGATCTGGCTGTCCAGATCCCACAGGTTCTGGCTGTCGATCTCGTCCTGAAGGGCGGCCATCTCGTCGGCGGTCTCGTCCGAGTAGTTCATCGCCAATTCATTGTAGCGATCCAGGATGGCCTTTTTCTCGGCCACGCCCAGCATCACGTTTTCGCGCACGGTCAGGCTTTCGTCCAATGCGGGTTCCTGCGGCAGATAGCCGACGCGGGCCCCTTCGGCGGCCCAGGCCTCGCCCTGAAAATCGGGATCCTGACCGGCCATGATCTTCATCAGGGTCGATTTACCGGTGCCGTTGACGCCGACGACGCCGATCTTCACGCCGGGCAGGAACGACAGGCGGATGTTCTCGAACACCTTCTTGCCGCCCGGATAGGTCTTGGACACGCCGTCCATGTGGTAGACGTATTGATAGGCTGCCATCGTCTCTCTCCGCGTCTGAGGTCGGCCCGCCGTCTACCGCGTGGCGGCGGTCCGCGAAAGGGGCAGATTGCACCGGGGGCTTGCGCCCTGCGGATCGCTCCGCCAAGGCTGGCCGCCATGCGCGAAGGCTTTCCATATGCGGTGCCGGGGATGGTCGTGGGTCTTCTGGGCGGGTCGTTCGACCCCGCCCACGGCGGTCATGTGCATATCACCCGCGAGGCGCTGCGCCGGTTCGGGTTGGACCGGGTCTGGTGGCTTGTCAGCCCCGGCAACCCGCTGAAGGCGCGAGGGCCTGCGGCCTTGCCGAAGCGGATGGTGCGGGCGCGCGCGGTCATGCAGCACCCGCGCGTCATCGTCACCGATATCGAGGCACGGCTGGGCCTGCGCTACACCGCGCAGACAATCCGCGCGCTGCGTCGTCATTACCCTGGCGTGCGGTTCGTCTGGCTGATGGGGGCCGACAATCTGGCGCAGGTGCACAGGTGGGAGGATTGGCGCTCGATCCTGGACACCGTCCCTGTCGGCGTTCTGGCCCGCCCCGGCGACCGCATTGCGGCGCGCACGTCGCGCGCGGCCAAGATCTACCGGCAGCACAAAGTTCCCGCCCCCGCCGCGCACCGGCTGGGGTGGATGCAGGCCCCGGCCTGGGCTTTTGTGAACGTGCCGATGAACGCCGCGTCTTCGACCGCGATCCGTGCGGGCGGCGGCTGGGACTAGCGCCGCGCCAGCACAGTGCCGACCCCGGCCGTGACCAACACGCCCAGCCCGACCATGCCCAACCCGTTGGGCAGAGTGCCAAAAATCGTCCAGCCCAGCACCGTGGCCGAGAGCAGCTGGAAATAGACAAAGGGTGCCAGCACCGTCGCATCGCTGCGTCGGTAAGCCAGCACCAGCAACAGGTTCCCCATTGCCGAGGACAGGCCCGAAAAGATCACCAGGGCCGACACCTCTGCGTCGAACACCGGCACTTCGACCAGGCCCAGCGGGGCCAGCAGCAGCGTTCCCAACACCGTCTGCGTCAGCATCAACTGCCGTGGCGGTGCCAGGTTGCCCAGCCAGCGCGATGTGGTCAGATAGGCCCCGTAGAACAGCCCTGCCGCGACGGCGAACAGGATGTTGGGGGACATTCCCGCACCGGGCTGCACCACCAGCAACACCCCCCCGAACCCCACCAACAGAAACAGCGATTGCAGCGCGGTCACCCGTTCGCGCAGAAAGACGACCGACAGGACATAGCTGAAGATCGGCCCGATGAAGAAGGCCCCGAACGCGGTGGCAAGCGGTTCGGTGCGTAGGGCAGTCAGGATGCAGGCGATGCCCGCGGCGATGAAAGCTGCCCGCAGCCAGATCCGCCAGTCGCGGTACAGGCACCATTGCACCTGCCCGCCCGCAAAGGCGAAGATCATCGCCGCCCCCACCGCGAACCGGCTGAAGGCCACGAAGAACGGCGTCACACCGTGGTCTGTCGTCAGGATCTTGCCTGCCGTGTCGCCCATCGGGATCAGCGACATGGCCACGAACATCAATCCGATCGGGATCAGCAGGGAACGGGTCATGGAACTGCCGCTATCACTCTGACGTTCCTAGGCCCAGAGCGGGGTTCACATCGCCCGGCGCTCCGGGCATCAAGGACCCCGGACCCCGAGGAGGACAATCCAGCATGTTCAGGCGTTCCTTTCTGTCGGCCAGTCTTGCGACCATGGCTTTGCCGGCCTGTGCCAACGCACCAGAGACGTCGACCCGCCCGATCTTCAAGCCCGACGACATGCTCGCCCGCTCTGCGCCGGCGGCAGACCGTCTGGTGGCCGAGGCGGGGCTGGGCGGCAAGGTCGGATTCGTCGTGGCCGATGCCCGCAGCGGTGAGATCCTGGAATCGCTGAACCCGATCCGCCCGTTGCCGCCCGCGTCCGTGGCCAAGGCCGTAACCGCGCTTTATGCGCTGGAAACCCTTGGGGCGGACCACCGGTTCGTGACGCGGCTGGTTGCGACGGGGCCGATCACGAACGGACGGCTCGATGGCGATCTGGTGCTGGTTGGCGGGGGCGATCCGACGCTGGACAGCGACGGTCTGCACGATCTGGCGGGCCAGGCGGCGGCGGCGGGCCTGCGCGAGGTCGGCGGCCGCCTGCTGGTCGCGGACGGGGCCCTGCCCAGTTTTGAGCGGATCGACAGGGAACAGCCGGATCATGTCGGCTACAACCCCGCGGTCGGCGGCATCAACGTGAACTTCAACCGGGTCCACTTTGGCTGGCGGCGCGCGGGCAGCAGCTACGAGGTGACGATGGACGGGCGGACCGAACGGTTCCGCCCCGACGTGCGCAGCGCCACGATGCGCGTCGCCGACCGCAGCCTGCCGGTCTATACCTATCAGCAGCAGGGCGATGTCGACGCCTGGACGGTGGCCCGGCAGCAGCTGGGCAATTCCGGCGCGCGCTGGTTGCCGGTGCGCAACCCCGCGCTTTATGCGGGCGACATCCTGCGCACGATGTTGCGTGCCAACGGCATCACGACGGGCGCGGCGCAGCAGGTGACCACCGCCCCCGCCGGCACGCAGATCGCGCGCACGCAGGGGGGGGCGCTGGACCGGGTGGCTTCGGCCATGCTCAAATTCTCCAACAACCTGACCGCCGAGGTGCTGGGCCTGTCGGCCACGGTCGCGCGCGGGGCGCGGCCCCGCACATTGAACGCGTCCGCCGATCTGATGTCGGCCTGGCTACAGGAACGGACCGGGGCACGTCGGGCGGACTTCGACGACCACTCGGGCCTGAACGGCACCACCCGGATCAGCGCCGCCGATATGGTCACCGCCCTCACCGCACGCGGTGCGGCGGACCGGCTGCGGCCCCTGATGAAGGAACTGACGATCGACGGCGCGGTGCGCATTCCGGTGCAGGCCAAGACGGGCACATTGAATTTCGTGTCTGGTCTGGCGGGGTATTTCAATGCGCGCGGCGGGCGGCCCCTGGCCTTTGCCACCTTTTGCGCCGACGTAAACCGCCGTGCCGGACTGTCGGTTGCCGAGCGCGAGCGTCCCAGCGGCGGGCGCGACTGGGGCCGCCGGGCGCGCAGCCTGCAATTCGATCTGATCGAGCGGTGGGAACGGGTCCACACGTGACCCGCCCCGCAATCGTCCTGGTCCGCCCGGAAATTCCGGGAAACACCGGCACGCTGGGGCGCACCTGCGTGGCGCTCGATCTCGATCTGTGCCTGATCCGCCCTTACGGGTTCGAGCTGTCCGACAGGACCGTGCGGCGCGCGGGCCTGGATTACTGGAAACACGTGTCGTTGTTCGAATTCGACAGTTGGGACGATTTCCTGACCCGTCGCGCGCCCCGGCCCGAGGCGCTGTTCCTCTATGAGGAATTTGGGGCGACCTCTGCTTATGACGCCACTTATCCGGCTGACGCGCACCTCGTGTTCGGTCAGGAAACGAAGGGCCTGCCGCCCGAGGTGCTGGACGGACGCGCCGACCGGTGTCTGCGCCTGCCCATGCGCTCGGCGCATATCCGGTCGCTGAACCTTGCCAATGCGGCGACGGCGGCGGCCTATCTGGCGTTGCGCGGGCATCTCGACTGAGGCGGCCCGACGCGTTAGGCGGGGGGATGGACACAGAAGAGCTCAGCATCGAAATCGCGCGCCTGCGGGTCGAAGTCTCCCGGTTGAACAGCTTGCGGTTCATCCGCGTGCACAACTCTGTGCCGCGGCTGATCCTGTTCCAGCTGTATCGCGGTGTGGCCTTTGGTCTGGGCACGGTGCTGGGCGCGACAGTGGTTCTGTCGATCGTTCTCTGGTCGCTGAGCCAGATCAACTTCATCCCCGTTATCGGCGATTGGGCGACGCAGCTGTTGGAGGCAATCGAGCCGCCAGGCGGGACCTGACGCGCGCGCGCCCTATGTCTCGGACATGACCGACAATCCCCTCTCTCTCGCCAGGCGCGACAGGCTGCCCGAGGCACTGCAGGTCCTGCTGGCCGACTACCCGCGCGCCGGGTGGCGGGCGCATCCGCAGTTCGGGCCCCTGACGCAGTTCTGGCTGGACCGGCACCTGTCGTTTCGGACACTGCTGGCGCAGCTGACGCGGGATACCCAAGGTCGGATCGACGGCACCCTGGATCCGGACCGCCACGCCGCGCGGCTGGCCCAGGGCGGCAGCCGGTTCCTGCAGGAGTTGCACGGCCACCACAGTATCGAAGACGGTGTCTATTTCCCCAAGATGGTCGCGCTTGTGCCTGCGCTGGACCGCGCTTTTGCCCTGCTGGATGCCGACCATCATGAGCTGCACGACGCGCTGGAGGGGTTCGCCACCGACGCGAATGGCCTGTTGCGTGGCGAGTTGGAGGCCGGGCGGTTCCTGGACCGGTTGGACGGTATGACGCGCTTTCTCGACCGACATCTGACGGACGAAGAAGAGGTGATCGTGCCAGTGATCCTGAAGGTCGGCGAGCGGCGTCTGGGCTAGAAGTCCCGCGCCCACCCAATGCGTCCGATCCG
Source organism: Jannaschia sp. M317 (assembly GCF_025141175.1). Lineage (NCBI taxonomy): Bacteria > Pseudomonadati > Pseudomonadota > Alphaproteobacteria > Rhodobacterales > Roseobacteraceae > Jannaschia > Jannaschia sp. M317. Next base: position 737,437 of record NZ_CP081155.1, read on the forward strand.
GTCGCCATCGCGGGTGACCGACAGGCCCAGTCGCAGGCCACCGTAATCGCCGATCTCGTATTGCAGGGTCGGGGCAAGGGTCAGGCTAAGCGTCTGTTCCTGTTCGGCAAACAGGCCCATCTCCAGGGTCAGACGATCGGTTGGCTTGATCCCCATGACGGCCTGTCCGTTGATCCGCCGTCCTTTCAACCCGCCCTCGGTCAGGCGCAGGTCGACCGTTGTCCAACCGTCACCCCAGCGGGTCTGGAACCCCCGTCCGACACTGGTGCCCAGCGACCATGTCGGGGTCGTATCGCCCGTATCGGCCAGATCCAGCCCGACCCCCACCTCGACCGCCAAAAGCCAAGGCGTCAGCCAGCGCGGCCGCCCTTCGCGGATCTGGGTGCCGGACAAGAGCGGTGCCCGCACAAAGGCCCGCAACCGCCCATCAACGGGGTCGGGGAGGGTCTTGAGCGCGCGCATCCCATGGCCGCCAAGATCCAGCCCAAAGGTCAGGTTTCGCGGCCCGCCGTATTCCGCATAGAGGCTGGTCCAGCCGTCCATGCCGTCTTCGTGCCCAATGAAAACATAGGCTTGCCCCTGCGCGCGCGGCCAGGGCCCGCCTTGAGCCGGGAGGCTGAGCAACAGCAGAAGGACGAGGATTCGCATGGCTCCATCTGGGGGGCTGCGTGGTTAACGGGTGGTTAACGCGGGAGAATTGGCACGGAGGGACCGCGCGCTAGATCCTGGTCAGGCTTATGCAGGAGGCAGCCATGGAAGGGTTCTTTGAAGGTTTGGGCATCGCGGCGCTGGTGATCCTGGCGCTGGTCGGTCTGGCCGTGGGTCTGGTCGCAGGCCTTGTGACCGGGCGCAGCAAGCTGGTCTATGCGGCGATCGGGGCCCTGGCCGCCATGGCGACGCCCTTCGTTTTGGCCGCTCTGGGCGTGACCGTCCTGGCTGCGGGCGGGGTGCTGCTGGTGGCCTTTGTCGGGCTGGTCGGCGCGGTTTTGGTGGTGGCCGCCGTGCGGGCGTTGACGGGGCGCGGGAGGGATGGATCGGAGGGGTGACGCGTGGGTGATCCACGGGTGATCCGGGTCGGACACCTTGATTTGGGTGGTGGTGGGTTTCACCCACCCTACGGGGGCTGGTGCGGCGTTGATGTGGCGCGAGAGGGAATGACCTGAGGGGTATGTTTCCGAGACACGCAGAGATCCGCAACAGCCATTCCCCGGCTTCGAGAAACGCGGTTCAGCTGGCGGGATAGGTTGCCTGACATTGCCTGACGCCGGCATCGGCCTCCGCTCGCAGCTTTGGCAACAGGCGATCAATATCCCGAACGCGACGACGCTCCTCCGCCAGGTTGACAGGAACAGGTGTCTCTTGGGTTCGATAGCTCGTCTGCATGCAGGAATAGCTGCCGACGTAGGCGTTATAGCACGTGCTGGCGACTTGATACGGAACGCGCTGTCGATGGATGGCGTAGCCGCGTGCAATGTTGCCCTGCGCCGTCGACTTGAGCGCCAGGGCGTTCGAATAAGAGGAGGAGGCCGACCGCATACAGGTTTCCAGAGGGGTCGAACAGGCCCCGAGCAGAACGATGGCCGATGTGCCCAAGACAAGTGTCGCTTTGACTGCCATTCTGGATTTTCCCTTCATATGATGGTCTTAGCCTATCAGCCGCAAGACCGGACGAAACACAAGCTGATTGTTTCTAACGCCCCCCCTTCTTCCGCCGCTTCACATTCCCCCCGCGTTGCCCCGGCCGTCCTGCGGTTGACCGGCCTTCGGCCTTGCGGGCGTCTTCGACGGCCTGTTGCACCGCCGACTGACGGGTCATGGGGTCGTCGGACACCAGCAGGTCCACCTGTTCCAGGCGCTTGACCTCGTCGCGCAGGCGGGCGGCTTCTTCGAATTCCAGGTTCTCGGCGGCCTTGCGCATCTGGTCGCGCAATCCGTCCAAGTGGGCCATCAGGTTGGCACCGGCCATGGGTTTGTCGACCTTGGCGGTCACGCGGCTCATGTCGACGTCGCCCTTGTAGAGGCCCGCCAGCACGTCCTCGACGTTTTTCTTGACCGTTGCGGGGGTGATACCGTGTTCCTCGTTGTAGGCGATCTGCTTGGCGCGGCGGCGTTCGGTTTCGCCCAGGGCCCGCTCCATCGAGCCGGTGATGCGGTCGGCGTACATGATGACGCGGCCTTCGGCGTTGCGCGCGGCGCGGCCGATGGTCTGCACCAGCGAGGTCTCAGACCGCAGGAAGCCTTCCTTGTCGGCGTCCAGGATGGCCACCAGCCCGCATTCCGGGATGTCGAGCCCCTCGCGCAGCAGGTTGATCCCGATCAGCACGTCAAAGGCACCAAGGCGCAGATCGCGCAGGATCTCGATCCGCTCGATCGTGTCGATGTCGGAGTGCATGTAGCGGACCTTGATGCCCTGCTCGTGCAGATACTCGGTCAGATCCTCGGCCATGCGTTTGGTAAGCGTGGTGCAAAGCGTGCGCATGCCCCGCTGCGTCACCAGGCGGATTTCGTCCAGCAGGTCGTCGACCTGGGTGTCGACGGGGCGGATTTCGATCACCGGGTCCAGAAGACCGGTGGGGCGGATGACCTGTTCGGTGAAGACGCCGCCGGTCTGCTCCAACTCCCACGCCTGGGGCGTGGCGGAGACGAAGACGGATTGCGGGCGCATGGCGTCCCATTCCTCGAACTTCAGCGGGCGGTTGTCCATGCAGGACGGTAAGCGGAAGCCGTGTTCGGCAAGCGTCATCTTGCGGCGGAAGTCGCCCCGATACATGCCGCCGATCTGCGGCACCGAGACGTGGCTTTCGTCGGCAAAGACGATGGCGTTGTCGGGGATGTATTCGAAGAGCGTGGGGGGCGGTTCGCCCGGGGCGCGGCCGGTCAGGTAGCGGGAATAGTTTTCGATCCCGTTGCAGACGCCGGTGGCCTCCAACATCTCCAGGTCGAAATTGGTCCGCTGCTCCAACCGCTGCGCCTCCAGCAGTTTGCCCTCGCCTTGCAACTGCGCCAGGCGGACGGCGAGTTCGGCTTTGATGCCCTTGATGGCCTGCTGCATCGTCGGGCGGGGGGTCACGTAGTGGCTGTTGGCGTAGACGCGGATCTTGTCCATTTCGCCCTGTTTCGCCCCGGTCAGGGGGTCGAATTCCACGATGCTCTCCAACTCCTCGCCGAAAAAGGACAGCCGCCAGGCGCGGTCTTCCAGGTGGGCAGGCCAGATTTCCACGCTGTCGCCGCGCACCCGAAACGACCCGCGCGCAAAGGCCGCGTCATTGCGGCGGTATTGCTGCGCCACGAGATCGGCCATGACCTTACGCTGATCGTAGTCGTGGCCGACCAGCAGGTCCTGGGTCATCGCCCCATAGGTTTCGACCGACCCGATACCGTAGATACACGACACGGAGGCGACGATGATCACGTCATCACGTTCCAGGAGCGCCCGGGTCGCCGAGTGGCGCATCCGGTCGATCTGTTCGTTGATCTGGCTTTCCTTCTCGATGAAGGTGTCGGATCGGGCGACATAGGCTTCTGGCTGGTAGTAATCGTAGTAGCTGACGAAATATTCGACGGCGTTCTCGGGGAAGAAGCCTTTGAATTCGCCGTAAAGCTGCGCGGCCAGCGTCTTGTTCGGGGCCAGGATGATCGCCGGGCGCTGGGTCTCGGCGATGATCTTGGCCATCGTAAAGGTCTTGCCGGTGCCGGTCGCACCCAACAGGACCTGGTTCTGTTCGCCGTCCTGCACGCCTGCGACCAGTTCCTTGATGGCGGTCGGCTGATCGCCCGCCGGCTCAAAGTCTGTCTTCATCACAAGCCGAACGCCGCCTTCCATCTTGGGACGGGCGGCGGGGGCGCGGGATGTCATTGGAATGTCGAGGGCGTCGTCCATTGGTCTGTTCCTCGGCTTTGGCAGGGCCGACATGTTGAACCGATCTGACCGGAGTTCAAGGGCAACACCGCCGCCGCATGGCGCGCCATGCGCGCGGGCGCTTTCGCCAAAGGCCAAGAGGTCGCGCGCGTTTTGACCCATTGATGTCAGAATTGCCGTGAAGAAGCTGGACAGGCTGCACAGGGGACCGGGTATGAAATACGATTTGCTTCTCGCCGATATTCTGGCCCTGCTCCTTGGCGTGTTCGGGGTTTTGGCGCTGACCTCCTATTGCCTGTATATCAATTGGGGCGGGGCCATGGCCGGTGGGCGGGTGCATTTGTTTCTGGCACTTGCGGCCTTGATGGTCGCGATGACGGCCTTCTACTTGATCCCGCCACTGCACCAGAATGTGCTGCGGCGTACCCTGCCCTGGGCGACGCGTATCCCTTTCATCGGACTGAGCATCATTTGGTTGACGGTGTCTCTGTCCTACTTGCGGCAAGTGCCGGGTCTGCCGGAGGGACTGTTGTCGTCCTTGCAGGGGAATTACAGGTGGTTGGCGTTTCCCGTGCTGTCCATGTTCGCTTTGCTGATCTTTCCCCTCGGCCTCGGCTATCGAGAGCCTGCGCGCGAACGGCGGGCATCGGCCATCGTGGCAGACCCCGCGGGCCAGCAATACGCCACCGCCGCAGTCGTCCGCCAACGAGAGCAGATCCATGGCGGGGCGGTTCCCCATGTCGGGCGGACCGAGCGCGCGGAACCCAAGCGCAAGGCCAGCCCTATGAACGGGCTCCTATGGGGAGTCATCGTGCTGTTTGTCGGGTATATCGCTTATACGCATCTTATCGGGGCGGTGACCCAGACGCTGTTGCTTGATCAGATGCTTGTCAAATACAGCACGATTTCGATTGGGATTGGGTCCGTCGTCGTGTGGAGCTACCTGGCCACCCGCTGGCGGGTCACTGTTGATCGAAACCGTGCGCGATGGGGCCACGCTGCGCCCGTCGTGACGTTGCTGGCCGTTTTGGCGTGCGGGCCTTCTCTGGCGGTGTTTTTCTACGGTGGGGTCGCCTACAGCGCCTTTCCCTACACATGGAACCTGTTGACCGAAAACCCTCGTGGGGAACTGGTCTATTCCGTCATCCATGTCGACAAGCGCGGCAGGGGAAAGGGGTGCGTGACGCTGTCTTTCGGCGACTCGGACGCCCGAACAAAGGTCTGCGGTCTGGGACGCGATGTGGGGCAAAGCCTTGCGCCCGGCGATCGGCTTCTCGTCTCCGGAGAGTTGAGCCGGTTTGCCCATAGTTTCGAGGCCGTCCAGAAATTGCACTGATGCAGAGGCCTTGCGCGGCAAGGGCCCGTTCGGATAGCAAAGGCGCGTATACAAAAGACCGGAGGCCGCCATGCGCGCCCGTATCTACAAGCCTGCCCGCACGGCCATGTCCTCCGGCACGGCGAAGACTCACAACTGGGTTCTGGAATTCGTGCCCGAAACGCCGCGCTGGATCGACCCGCTGACCGGCTGGACCGGGTCCAAGGATACCCAGGCGCAGGTCAAGCTGCAGTTCGAGACCCAGGCCGAGGCCGAGGATTACGCCCGCGACAAGGGCATCGAGTTTGTCGTGCTGCGGCCCCAGTCGCGCAAGGCCAACGTCCGCCCCGGCGGTTATGGCGACAACTTCGCGACCAACCGGCGCGGCGTCTGGACCCACTGATCGGTCAGGTCGGGGCCTCTGCGGGGGCCGATCGACTGACGCGCATGGCGCCGCTGGCCCGCTGCAATCGGCGCGATGCGATGTCCACCAGCGCCGTCAACGCGCCCGACGCCAGCAACAGGACCAGCGCGCGGTCCAACCGCAGTTCCGCAATCGCCCCGTCCACGTAGAAGCCCAGCGTCGCCACACCCAGCAGGCCCATGGCTGCCGTGTCTCTCAGGATGATTTCCCAACGGTAAAGGCAAAGCGCGAGGAACCCCGCGAACTGCCTTGGCAACAGGTCCCACAGCCAATGGGTCAGGCCGCGCCCCGCGTCGCGGCGGACCGGCAGGGCGGCGGCCTCGCGCCCGCTCAGGTGACCGATGATCGCCCCGTTGTGCAGCGCCAGCGCCAGAATCGCAGGCAGCATCGAGGGGCCGAAGACCTGCAGGAACAGATAGGCCAGCATGTAGTCGGGCAGGCTGCGCAGCACCGTCAGGACCAGGTGCCCCAGCAGCGCCCCGCCGCGCCCCGTCACCCGCTGCACGATCAGCGCCGAAGACAGCAGCGCCACCGCCCCGGTCAGCACCAGCGCGATCTGCGCCACGATCAACGTGGCGACCATGCCGGGCAGCGCCTCGGCCATGATCAGGCGCGCGCCCCAGTCCCAAAGGGCCGGGCCGTCCCACCCCCCGCGGAGCGGCGCGGGCACCAGGTCTACGGTCAGGAACCGCCAGAGCGCGCCGGACCCCATCGGCGGCGTCTCCAGCCAGGCCAGCCAGCCCAGCGCCCCCGCCAGCCAGACGGGCACCAGCCGTCGCCGCATCCACAGTCGCATGCTGGCGATCATCGCGATGTAGCAGATCAACACCGCGCTGGCCGCGCCGTAGGCCCCGGTCTTGAAAAACCCGTCCAGCTGGAAGCCAAGCGTCGGCAGGCCGATGAACCCCAACACCGCGCTGGACCGGAGGCCGCATTCCAGCCGGTAGAGCGTGTAGCTGCCCATCAGGTGCCGGATCAGCGGGACTTCGGCAAAAAGATAGCGTGCGATCCGGCCCGTCCGGGGGCTCAAGACGCGGGCCGGGCCGGGATCGGTCTGGGCGATTTGATCGGCGAAGACGCGCGCGAAGATGCCCGCATAGGGCAGGGCGATGGCCAGAACGCCGGTCGTCACCCCGATGCCCAACGCCTGCATCAGGATCAGGGCCCAGAACAGCTCATGCACGGAGCGCAGGGCAATGGCCGCCCCGCGCACCAGCGCGCGGTCGTAGAACGGGGCCAGCATAAACCCCGCAACCGCCCCCAGCGCCACGCCCGCGATGGCAAAGGCGAGCGTGCCGGCAAGGGCAGCGCCGATCTGCTCGACGGCGGTGAAATCGGGCCGCAGCAGCCCCGCGCCCATACGCCCCAGCGCGGCCCAGGGATCGTGCCCGGCCAGCGTCAGGTCCGCGAACGGCAGCAGAAGGATGGCGATGGCGACGAAGGCGCTGGCCACCCGCAGGCGGGATAGGCGCTCAGCCATAGAGCGCGGCCAGCATGGTATCGGTCACCGCCTCGGGCGGGGCGTCAAAGGCAACGCGCCCGCCTTTCAGGCCGATCAGGCGGGTGGCGATGCGCCGCGCCATTTCGGTGTCGTGCAGCGTCAGCAGCATGGTGGCAAAGCGGTCGCTCAGCAGGGTCAGCACCGTGTCCGCCCGCGCGGCATCCAGCGCGGAGACGGGTTCATCCGCCACCAGCACCCCGCCCCGGTCCAGTGCACGGGCGAGCGCCACGCGCTGTCGTTGGCCGCCGGACAGCGCGCCGACGGGCCGGTCCGGCAGATCCCCCAGCCCCAGGTCGGCCAGATGCGCCGTGATCCGTGCCCGGTCGGCTGCGCGGGGGCGGACGAAGCTGCGGATGTTGCGCAGCGTTCCGTGATCGTCCAGCCGCCCCATCAGAACGTTGCGCAGGACCGAAAGCTGCGGCACCAGGCCCAGATCCTGTGGCACCAGCGCGACCCGTTCGTCTGCCGCCGTCAGCCCGTCGAAGGCGGCGTTCAAAAGCGTCGTCTTGCCCGCCCCGCTGCGCCCCAGCAGCACCACCCGGTCGCCGGGGGCAAGCGTCAGGCTCACCTCCGACAGGACGGAGGCCGAGCCGTAGCCGAGTGTCTGACGGTCGAGGCGCAGCAGCAAGGCGCTACTCGATCAGGTCGAGCGCGCGGGCCGTGTCCTCGATCGGCTGGTAGTCGGCGTTTTCCGCCGGAATGAAGCCGGACCGGGGAAAGGCAGCCAGGATTTCTGGATCATCGAGCGCCAGCAAGGCCGCCTGCACCCGGTCGGCGAACCCTTCGCCAAACCGCGCGTCCACGTCGCCCCGGATCGTCCAGTTGTAATCGGGGTAGGGCGGCGTCTTCCACAGCAGCGTGGTGTCGGCCACTTCGGGCGCACCGTCGGCCACGGCCCGGTCATAGACGGCGTAGTTCAGCGCGCCGACCTCCCAGGCACCCGAGGCGACAAGGCGCAGGGTCTGGCTGTGGTCGCCGGAAAACCCCACGCGTGCGAACAGATCGTCGGGCGACTGCCCGGTTTCTTCGCGGATCCAGTAATCGGGCATCAACCGCCCGGAGGTCGAGGTCCGCGCCCCAAAGGTAAACGTCCGGCCCGCCAGGTCCGGGAACGTCTCGGCCGGGGTCAGGCCGGTCGCCGCGTTGGCGATGAAATAGGTCACGAAGGTCTGATCCTCGGTGCCCTGCGCAATCGCGCGGGCGCCCGGCGTGGCCAGACGCGCCTGCACGCCGGTCAGCCCGCCAAACCAGGCCAACTGCACCTGATCGTTGCGAAAGGCGGTGATGGCGGCGGGGTAGGATTTGACCGGAACGAACTGCACATCGACGCCCAGCGCGCGCTCCAGGTAGGTCTCCACCTTGCCGAAACGGGTGACCAGGGCGGTCTCGTCCTGGTCGGGAATGGCGGAGAAATAGAGCGTCTGCGCCGAGGCCATGCTCCCGACAAACGTCATCCAGAGCAGAAGGCAAAAGCGGATCATCGGGGAACCTCATCAAAGCATGTCGCGCCGGGCCCTAGCATTGCGGCCCGGCGAGGACACCCCCGATCCGACGTGCCCCCCATTCAGCCAGGCAGGGACGGGTAATCGGTGTAGCCTTTCTCATCGCCGCCGAAAAATGTGTCGGCGTCCGGGGCATTCAGGTGCGCGCCCTGGCGCAACCGCTCCGGCAGGTCGGGGTTGGCCAGAAAATCCCGGCCGAAGGCCACGGCATCCACCTTGCCCGCCGCGACCCGCGCAGCCGCGCGGGCCCCGTCATAGCCACCGTTGGCGATGTAGGTCCCGGAGTAGAGACCGCGCATCCGGTCCATCATCTCGACGTGTTCAACCGGCCAGTCGGTATCCCGCTGCACCTCGACCACGTGCAGATAGGCCAAATCTCGCGTGTCCAGCATCCGGTAGACGGCCCCAAAGGTCGCCTCCGGGTCGCTGTCGGACATCTCGTTGCCATGCGACAGCGGGGACAGGCGCACGCCCACACGACCGGAGGGCCAGTGCGCTACGCAGGCGTCCAGCACCTCTTCCAGCAGGCGCATCCGGTTTTCCACCGGGCCGCCATAGGCGTCTGTCCGGTCGTTGACCCCATCGCGCAGGAATTGATCCAGCAGATAGCCATTGGCGGCATGCACCTCGACCCCATCGAACCCTGCACGCCGCGCGTAGTCGGCGGCATGGCCGAAATCGGCCACGGTCTGCGCGATCCCTTCCGTGGTCAGGGCAACGGGCTGGGACACAGGTTCGAACCCGGCGGCGGTAAAGGTGCGTGCCTCGGCACGGCGATTGGTCGGCGAAACGGGCTGCGTCCCCTCGGGCAGCAAGGAGACATGGCTGATCCGTCCGACATGCCACAATTGGCAGAAGATCCGGCCCCCGCCCGCGTGCACGGCGTCGGTGATGCGTTTCCAGGCTGCGACGTGATCCTCGGTATAGATGCCGGGCGTATCCAGATACCCCTTGCCCAGTGCCGATACCTGCGTCCCCTCCGACACGATCAACCCGGCCGAGGCGCGCTGTCGGTAGTAGGTTTCAGCCATCGCCTTGGGCGTGCCATCGCCCTGGGCGCGGTCGCGCGTCAGGGGGGCCATGAACACGCGGTTGGGACAGCTGAGACTGCCGATCTCGATCGGCGAGAAAAGGGGGGAGATATCGGTCATGAAGTACTCGATCTGGTGGGTATCCCAAGTACTTAGGAAGTTCCGCCGCCCGTTGCACCCCCGCGGGCGTGTTCAGATGGCTTTACTCCGGTCGCGCGGGCGGGCATTCATCGCCAGAGGTCCCTTGGGGCCGTGCGGGCCCTTAGCTCAGCTGGATAGAGCAGCCGACTTCTAATCGGCAGGTCGAGGGTTCGAATCCTTCAGGGCCCGCCACCGCACCCCTCAGACCCGCCAGCGCAGCACCCGCCGCTCCACCCAGCCGATCACCGCGCTGACGGCGATGCCCAGTACCGACAGGATGACGACCCCTGCGAACAGCCGCTCCAGGTCGTAAAGCGATCCGGCCTCCAGGATGTAGGCACCGATGCCGTGGGTCGCGCCCAGCATTTCGGCCGCGACCAGCAGGATGATGGCGATGGCCAGCCCGATGCGCAGCCCCGACAGGATGCCCGGCATCGCCCCGGGCAGGACGATCTTGCGCACGATCGACCCCCAGGACAGGCCGAAGCTTTGGCCCATGCGGATCAGGGTGCGATCCACATTGTCCACCGCGCCGTAGGTGGCGACCACCATGGGGGTGAAGGTGCCAAAGGCGATCAGGGCGTATTTCGACCCCTCTCCGATCCCGAACCAGATCACGAAGAGCGGCAGCAGGGCGATCTTTGGCACCGGGAACAGTGCCGCGACCACCGGCACCAGCCCGGCGCGGACCAATCCGAACAACCCGATCAGGGTGCCGACCCCGATCCCGGCAACCGTGCCCAGGGCCGCGCCCACGGCAAACCGACTGAGCGAGGGCAACAGGTGATCCCACAGCGCCCCGGTGACATAAAGCTGCCGGAACGTGTCCGCGACCTCTGACGGCAACGGCAGGGTCAGGCGCGACATCCACCCCTGGCGCAAGGCGATCTCCACAAAGGCGATCAGAACCACGAAGACGACGAGGCCCGCCCAACGGTTGCCCGTAATGCGGAACCCGCCACCGCGATAGGGGACGGGGCGTGCGGGGGCGGCCTCGGCACGCGGCTTGATATCGACGCTTTCGGTCATGGGGCCCCTCGTGGGTGGGGCGCGGGGCCCTGTCTTCCTCTGGCCATAAATACCTCCGTCGGAGACGCGGGCGTGCGGGGCTCGATGCCCCGCGCGTGCGCCGCTCCGGGCGGGCCGCCAGGGGCGGCGCGCATCCCTCGGGGCAGGCACACCCTATCCATCCAGCAGTTCCGCATCCGCCGCGCGGGCTTCGTCCCGCATCAGGCCCCAGAGGTGCGACTGCACCTCTTCCATGGCCCCGCGCCCGCTCAGGGGGGCATCGATTTCCACAACTTCGCGGATCTGACCGGGCCTGCGCGACAGCACCACGACACGATGGCCCAGGCGCACTGCTTCTGCCAGGTTGTGGGTGACGTAGACGGCGGTGAACCGCTCCCGCTCCCACAGGCCGATCAGGTCGTCCATCAACAGCTCCCGCGTTTGCGCGTCCAGCGCGCTGAGAGGTTCGTCCATCAGCATGACCGCGGGATCGACGGCCAGGGCGCGGGCGATGGCCACCCGCTGCTTCATCCCGCCCGACAATTGCCGGGGCAGGGCTTCGGTGAAATCGCTCAGCCGGGTGCGGGCCAGCACGTCGGCGATGCGGGCGGCGCGGTCGGGGATGTCGTGATCCTCCAGGACCAGCGACACGTTGCCCGCCACCGTCCGCCAGGGCAGCAGGGCAAAGTCCTGAAACACATAGGTCAGCGGGTTCAGCGACCCGGGCGGCGGTGCGCCCAGCTGCAGGACCTGCCCGCCCGAGGGCCGCTCCAACCCGCCGATCATCCGCAGCAGGGTGGACTTGCCGCAGCCCGAAGGCCCGACGATGCAGACGATGCGCCCCGCTGGAATGTCCAGCGAGACGTCGCGCAGCACCTCCGTGTCGCCATAGCTGTGCGACAGGCCCCGAACCGAAAGCTCCATCCTAGCTGCCGATCATCTCGGTGAACGACGGGTCGATGATCTGGTCGAGCGAGATGCCCGCGTCGATCAGTCCCTCGGACTGGAACCACTCCAACTGGTCGCGGATCGAGCCGACGTTGAGCGCCGCGCCTTCGTTGATCCGCATGGTGCCGTTGATGATCGAGGGGGCGGCCCGCTCCCGCTCCCGGTCGGTGTAGACGTATTTGTGGATCAGATCGACCATGGCGTCGACGCCCGCGTCGCCACCTGCGCGGTCGATCATGGTGCTGTTGTAGTCGGTGATGGCGGGCTTGAACGCCTCGAGGAAGGCATTCGTCTTGGGCCGGTCGCCCGCGTTCGCCGCCGAGGTGAAAACCGTAGTGACCTGGTAGTCGGGCAGGTAGTCGGCGACCGATCCGATCATGTGCACCTCTGGCCCCGCCGCGACGGGCTTGGCGATATGGGGCACGATGGACCAGGCGTCGATCTGCCCCGTCTTCAGCGCCCCGATGATCGCGCCCACGGCCTGCAGCGGCACAAAGGTCATGTTCGCGCCCTCGGCGGCGGCGATCTTGCTGCCCATGTAGTGAAACGACGATCCTGCCGTGGTCATGCCGAAACGCTTGCCGTCCAGGGCTGCCGGGCTGGTCACACCCGCCTGATAGGCCGCATCGGATGCCAGGATCTTCTGCCCGTCGATCCCCGGCTCTTCGCTCAGGCCGCCGCCGATCACCTTGATTGCGCCCTTTTCGGCCAGGTTCACGAGGCCCCCGGACATCGCCGTCATCGCATAGTCGACATCGCCGGATGCGATCGCCACGGCCATCGGCTGCGCGGCCTGAAAGAACTCCAGCTCCACGTCCAGCCCGGCCTCGGCAAAGAGCCCCTTTTCCAGCGCGATGAAGCTGGGGCTGTGCGAGGTGAAGCGCAGCGCGCCGACCTTGAGTTTGGTGCCCTGTGCGATTGCGGGTGCGGCGAGCGCGGTGGTGGCCGCAGCCCCCATCAGCGCGAGGGTGTGGCGGCGTGTGATGGTCATCGGTCTCTCCTCCCAAAGATCGGGAGGAGTGGAGGGGACAGGCGCGACGCTGTCAACGCGATAGCCGCCTTTTCGCCCGCAGACGGACCCGGCAACGTTTTGAGGGACACAGGCCCTCACTTGGGCTAGCGTTTGCGGCATTATGGGATTGGCCTGGGGGGCTGACATGGCAATTTTCACCGTAACGACCGCTGCCGATACGACTGATGAGACGGACGGCGATCTGTCGCTGCGCGAGGCATTGACCGCCGCGCGCGGAGCCGCGGGCGCGGATATCATCCGGTTCGCGCAGGGCCTCCGAGAGATCGAGCTGTCTTCACGCCTGTTTATCTACAGGGACGAAGGTCTGACGATTGACGGCGACACCAATGGTGACAATTTCGCCGACATCTCTCTTACTTTTCTCGGAGAGAGGTCATCCTCTGTGATCCTGTTCCGACAAGGCAGCGCGGATGAATTTGCCGCCCCGGCCCCGATTGCCCTGCAAGATATCCGGCTAGACGGTGTTCAACGGAACGTCGCCACCGCTAGCTCTTCCGGGCCGGCCGCTGCGGGAGAGGACGGACGCGACGCGTTCGACAGTGGCCGGATCGTTGCCGCCTTCGAGATCAGGGCCCCCATTGTCCTGGACGGAGTGACGATTTCAAACGTCACCACACCGTCGGTGCGCGAACGGTTCGAGGGCCAGGCGGGCGGTGCGGGAATCAATGGTGGCGACGGGGCGGATGGCCGCAGCGGCAGCATTGATGGTGGCCGGGGCACTGCCGGTGGCCCCGGCGGCGCGGGTGGCGCGGGCGGCGACAGCAGCACGATCGCGATGTTCTATTCGACGGGCTCGGTCACGCTGCGGAACGTCGTGATGGACGGGACCTCGGTTCTTAACGGTTCGGACGGAGGTCCCGGCGGCGCGGGCGGCGCAGGGGGCGATGGTGGCGACGGCGGCGACGGCGCTGGCAGCTTTGCCCGTGGTGGCGACGGCGGACGCGGCGGCAACGCCGGGGATGGCGGCGATGGTGGCACCGGCGGCAAGGGCGGCGACGTCGTCCAGGGGATCTTTCTGGGGAGCGGCGGCACGATCACCGAAGCCATGGGCGTGATCATCGCGGAGAACGAAGCCTCCGCGGCCGGTGCTGGTGGGGCCGGTGGTGCCGGCGGGGCCGCGGGCGGCCGTGGAAGTGGCGGCACCGGTGCCGGCAACCTGTTCAACGGGGGCGATAATGGCGCGCGCGGCTCGGCCGGATCCTCGGGCGACCCCGGTGCGACCGGTCCTGCCGGGCGTCTTCTTACAGGGGTGCGGGCCCTGGACGGGACCGTGACGTTGAGCGATACGCCTGATTTCATTGTCTATACGCGCGACCGCGCCGAGACGGTCAACGAAGGTGGCAGCATCAGCTTTTCCGTCATTCGCGGGGGGGACACCGGGGCGAACTTCACCCTCGATTGGCAGGTCGGTGGCGCAGGCATCACGGCAGGCGATTTCGAGGGCGGGTTGACCGGCCAGCTGGAATTCACGGCGGGCGGGCCTGACCTGCGCACTGTCACCTTGAACCTGGCGGATGATGGCCGTGTGGAGGGTGACGAGAGCTTCGATTTCTTCATCGGCAACATCACCTTTACCTCGGCGACCGATCTGGTCGGTGGCTTTGGCGACCAGTCGGAAACCACGATGATCATCGACGGGCCAGGCCGGATAATCGGCAACAACCAGGCGAACCGGCTGCTGGGCGGCCCTCTCGGCGACCGGATCGAGGGGTTGAACGGGCCTGACACGCTGAACGGGTTCGGCGGCGATGACACCATTCTCGGCGGGCGCAATGAACAGGATCGGGGTGATCTGATCTTTGGCGGCGACGGAAACGACAGCATCGACGGCGGCCATGGCAACGACCGCATCTTTGGCCAGGCCGGAAATGATACGTTGATCGGCGGCTTTGGCGCGGATCAGTTGCAGGGCCAGGAAGGCGACGATCAGATCAGCGGGGGCGCGCTGGGCGACGAGATCTTTGGCGGCGATGGCATGGATTTCATCAACGGCGGTTTCGGATTTGACCGTGTGAACGGTGGAAATGGCGCAGACAGCTTCTACCACCTGGGCGTGCGAAACCACGGGTCCGATTGGATTCAGGATTTCGACAGCGAAGAGGGCGACAAGCTGGTCTTCGGCAACGCCGCGGTCCGGGCGTCCGATTTCCAGGTGAACTACGCGACCACGGCCGGTGCCGGGGCCGCCGGCGCGCAGGAGGCCTTTGTGATCTATCGTCCCGACGGACGGATCATTTGGGCGCTTGTGGATGGCGGCGCGGAGCGGTCGATAGACATCCAGATCGGCGGTCAGACCTTTGACCTGCTCGCGTAGCGCGGGCGTCGGTCAGCGTTTCTGAAACCCCTGATCGACGCCTTTGCAGGATGTGACACGGCAGAAAGCCGTGGGGTCCGGCGGCCAGGCCGCCGGACACGGTCTTAGCCAGCGGCGCGGGACTGGCGCTTGCGCTCGTGCGGGTCGAGGAAGCGTTTGCGCAGGCGGATCGAGTTCGGCGTGACCTCGACCAGTTCATCGTTGTCGATATAGGCGATGGCCTGTTCCAGCGACATCTTGACCGGCGTGGTCAGGCGCACCGCCTCGTCGGTGCCCGAGGCGCGCACGTTGGTCAGCTGCTTGCCCTTCAGGGGGTTGATCTCCAGGTCGTTCTCGCGGGAATGCTCGCCCAGGATCATGCCCTGATAGACCTGCTCCTGCGCGCCGATGAAGAACTTCCCGCGATCTTCCAGTTTCCACAGGGCGTAGGCCACCGAGACACCGTCTTCCATGGAGATGAGAACACCCGCACGACGGCCCGGAATCGCACCCTTGTAGGGGGCCCATTCCTGGAACACGCGGTTCATCACGCCGGTGCCGCGCGTGTCTGTCAGGAATTCGCCGTGATAGCCGATCAGGCCTCGCGACGGGACATGGGCGATGATCCGGGTCTTGCCCGCGCCCGCCTGCTTCATCTCGACCAGGTCACCCTTGCGGGCCCCGGTGATCTTTTCGATCACCGCGCCGGAGTATTCGTCGTCCACGTCGATGGTGACTTCCTCGACCGGCTCATGCTGCTGCCCGTCGATGTCCTGGAACAGGACCTGCGGCCGCGAAATCGACAGCTCGAAGCCCTCGCGGCGCATGTTTTCGATCAACACGCCCATCTGCAATTCGCCCCGGCCCGCGACCTCGAATGCCTCGCCGCCGGGCGTATCGGTGATCTTGATGGCGACGTTGGTTTCCGCCTCTTTCATCAGGCGGTCACGGATGACGCGGGACTGCACCTTTTTGCCGTCGCGACCGGCCAGGGGCGAATCGTTGATGCCAAAGGTGACGGTGATGGTCGGCGGGTCGATGGGCTGCGCGGGCAGCGGCACGTCGATCGAGGTATCGGCCAGGGTATCGGCCACGGTGGCCTTGGACATGCCCGCGATGGACACGATGTCGCCCGCCTCGGCCAGGTCGATCGGCTGCTGGTTCAACCCGCGGAAGGCCAGGATCTTGGTGGCGCGGAACTGCTCGATCTTGTTGCCCTCACGCGACAACGCGTGGATCGTCTGACCCGCCTTCAGCGTGCCCGATTCGACCCGGCCCGTCAGGATGCGCCCGATGAACGGGTCGGCGCCCAGCGTGGTGGCCAGCATGCGGAACGGCTTGTCGCGGTCGGCGATCTGCTTGGGGGCGGGCACATGCTCGATCACCAGATCGAACAAGGCGGACAGATCCTTGCGCGGCCCCTCCAGCTCCATATCGGCCCAGCCGTTGCGGCCCGAAGCATACATCGACGGGAAATCCAGTTGATCGTCATCGGCGCCCAGGTTGGCGAACAGGTCGAAACATTCGTCCAGCGCGCGGTCCGGCTCCGCGTCCGGCTTGTCGACCTTGTTGAGCACGACGATGGGCCGCAGACCCAGGGCCAGCGCCTTGGAGGTCACGAATTTCGTTTGCGGCATCGGGCCTTCGGCGGCATCGACCAGCAGGACGACACCGTCGACCATGGACAGGATCCGTTCCACCTCGCCACCGAAATCGGCGTGGCCGGGGGTGTCGACGATGTTGATCCGGGTGCCCTTCCACTCGACGCTCGTGGCCTTGGCGAGGATGGTGATGCCCCGCTCCCGCTCCAGGTCGTTGCTGTCCATGGCGCGTTCGGTGGTCGCCTGGTTTTCCCGGTAGGTGCCGGATTGCTTGAGCAATTCATCGACAAGGGTCGTCTTGCCGTGGTCAACGTGTGCGATAATCGCAATATTGCGAAGGTCCATAGGTTCAGTCCTGAAACGAGGGGGCCGCGGGCGGGCGTTGGCGCGCGCCTACCGTGCATCCGCAGAAAAAGCCAGAGCCATGGCACATGGGGCCGCCCGGCGTGGCCGTCAAGACGCAGGCCTGTCGTCACGCGGCCCCTTTTCAGGCCGCGCGGCCCGTGCTTCTACTTGCGCCATGTTGCGTGTCCTCTGCTTTCTCGCCCTCACGTTCCCGGTCTCCGCGATGGAGTTCCCGGCCCCCGTCACCGACGCCGATTACCGGGCCACCGACCCGGATGTGGTGGCCTTGGGGCGGTTGCTGTTCTGGGATCCGATCCTGTCGGGCAATCGCAACATTTCCTGCGGGACCTGCCACCATCCGGATTTCGGCACCGGCGACGGGCTCAGCCTAGGCTTGGGCGAGGGCGGCACCGGGCTTGGCCCAGACCGCGTGGCCGACCCCAACAATCTGCCCGAGCAGCGTATCCCCCGCAACGCGCCCGGCCTTTGGAACCTGGGCGCGCGGGAATTCACCGTGCTGTTCCACGATGGCCGGATAGAGCAGACCGAGGACGGCCTGCGCACGCCCATGGGCCCCGAGATGGAGCAGGGCTTCGCCACGCTGTTGTCGGCGCAGACCATGTTCCCGGTGCTCTCGGCGGATGAAATGGCGGGTCACTACAGCGAGAACGAGATTTCCCGCGCCGTGCGCCAGGGCATCATTACCGGCGAAGGCGGGGCCTGGGACCTGCTGTCGGCGCGTGTCCGGGCCATCCCCGCCTACGCAGAGATGTTCGACACCGCGATGCCGGGCCGCGACATCACCTTCACCGCCATCTCCGATGCCATCGCCCAGTTCGTGGAGCATGAGTGGCGGTCCGACACCGCGCCCTTCGATGCCTGGCTGCGGGGCGAAGGCAGCTTGCATCCCAATGCCCTCGCGGGGATCGAATTGTTCTACGGCAGTGCGGGTTGCGCCGACTGCCACAGCGGCCCGTTTCAGACCGACCACGGGTTTCACGCGGTGGGCGCACCGCAGTTGGGTCCAGGCAAGGCCGCCCGCTTCGAGAGCCATGCCCGCGACGACGGGCGGATGCGGGTGACCGGGCGCGACAGCGACCGCTTTGCCTTCCGCACGCCGTCCCTGCGCAACGTTACCGAAACCGGCCCATGGGGGCACGCGGGCAGCCATTCCAACCTGCGCCGTTTTCTTGCGGATCATGCCGCGCCCAGATCCGGCCTGGCGACCTATCTGCGCGATGCCACGTTGTCGCCTATGGACACGGACGATTGGCGCATCCTGAACGACCCGACCGAGGTCACCGCCCTTTCGGCCTCAATCCAAGGCCCGGACCGGGTTCTTGCCGAGGGGGAAATCTCTGCCCTGATGGCGTTCCTGGAAACCCTGCGGGATGCGAACGCCCTGACGGGCCGCGCGGGTATTCCCGGTGCCGTCCCGTCCAGCCTTCCGATTGATCGCTAGGGGGCCTGGTGGGTCAATCGCCATGCTCTGTCGCTGGGTGTGAAATGCCCCCTGGGTGCGCGCAGGGCGGGGCCGGTGTCTGCCACCGGGTTGGCAGCATCCCGAACCTGACAGGATGCCCCGGACCGCCCGAGGACGGGGGTCCGGGGGGCGTCCCCCGGCCTCGCCCCTTGCGCGCGGGTTCGGGCGTGCGCCTGCCCTGTCGATGACCCGCTCCTCCGCGATACTCCTCGGATTTGGCGCTGTTCTGCTTTGCGCGCTGCTTGCGCTTTTCACCGCAGCCTCGGGTGCAGTGCCGCCGCTGCAGTTGCTGGCCATGGGTTTCTCGATCGGCGGGGCGGCCGGTCTGGCGGTCGGCGCGCGCCGCCGAGGGTGGCGGGCCTGGGCGCAACCCTGGCCGGTCTGGGCCGTCGGGGTTGGCGGGCTCTTTGGGTATCACCTGCTCTATGTTCCGGCCCTGCGCCGCGCCGACCCGGTGGAGGCCAGCCTGTCGCCTATCTCTGGCCGCTTCTGATCGTGCTGGGGGCCGCCCGTGTCTCGGGTCAGCGGCTGCGGTGGCATCACATCGCGGGGGCGTTTCTGGGGGCCGCTGGGGCGGCTCTGATCGTGACCGGGGGGCAGGGCCTCTCGCTCGATCCGGGGCAGGCACCGGGTTACGCGCTTGCCCTGTCGGCTGCCGTCTTCTGGGCGGGGTATTCGCTTTTGTCGCGCCGCCTTGCGCAGGTTCCAACCGATGCGGGCACCGGGTTTTGCCTTGTGAGCGGCGGGCTTGCGGCGCTCGCAGCATCTGCTGCTGGAGACGAGCTACGTTCCCAGCGGCTCGGAATGGCTGGCCATCGCGGGGTTGGGCCTTGGCCCGGTCGGTCTGGCGTTCTTTCTGTGGGACATTGGCATGAAGCGTGGCGACATCGCCGTACTGGGTGCCGCCAGCTACGCCGCGCCGCTCCTGTCCACGCTGGTGCTGGTCGCGGCGGGACTGGCCCGGCCTAGTTGGTCCCTGGCGCTGGCCTGTTTGCTGATTACCGGTGGCGCGGCGCTGGCCGCCCGCGACCTGTGGCATAGGGCCCCCTGAACCGCGGGATCAGGGCTGGCTCGTCCCAGCTTTCCAGCAACCTCGGGGGGATTGATCGCTCTCCTGCCCGCCCGGGCCTGACAGGTCCTAGCCGTGCGTCAGCGAAACGAAGACGTCCTCCAGGTCCGCCTCTTCGGTCCGCACATCGCGGATCGACACCCCGGCCCGATGCACCGCCGACAGCAGCTGATCGGCGGAAACCACGCTGCGCTTGTAGGTAAAGACCAGGGATCCATCGCTGCGGCGGGCCAGGTCGACCCTCTCCGGCAGGGCGATTTCGCCCACCTCCGCTTCGGGTGTGATGACCATGGTCTTGCCATCCAGCCGGTTGAGAAGATTGGACGTCTTGTCGCGGATCACCAGTTCGCCGTGGTTGACGATGGCAATCTCGTCGCACATTTCCTGCGCTTCTTCCAGGTAGTGGGTCGTCAGGATGATGGTCATCCCCCGCTCTTCGTTCAGCCGCCGCACGTTGCGCCAGAGCATCTGACGCAGCTCGATATCGACACCCGCCGTGGGTTCGTCCAGCACCAGGATCTGCGGGTGATGCACCAGCGCCTTGGCCAGCAAGAGCCGCCGCCGCATGCCCCCCGACAAGGTCCGCGCATAGGCATCCGCCTTGTCGGACAGCCCGACGAGTTCGAGGATCTCTGCCGTTCTGCGATCTGCTTTCGGCACGCCGTACAACCCGGCCTGCACCTCCAGCGCGCCGGCGGGCGAAAAGAACGGGTCGAGGTTCAGCTCCTGCGGCATGACGCCGATGGCGGCGCGGGACTGGCGCGGATTGATGTCCTGGTCAAATCCCCAGATCCGAACCTTTCCTTCGGTCTTGCGCACCAAACCGGCCAGAATGTTGATGGTGGTCGATTTTCCCGCGCCGTTCGGCCCCAGAAGGCCAAAGATGGACCCGACCGGGATCTCCAGGTCGAGGCCTTTCAATGCGTCTTTCGGGGGGGATTTACCGTCGCCACCATAGGTCTTGCGCAGGCCCTCGATCTCGATGGCGTTTGACATGGATGTGGGCCTCCTCGGTTGGGGGGTGACCTAGGTGGGGGCCGGGGGCAAGGCAACCCGCGCATCCGCAGTCCCGCCTGTGCGCGCCCTTGCGGCAGGGGCCGCGCTTGCGCCATAAGGCCCTGACACCGCGTTCATCCGAGGCCCGCCATGACGACCCCGTCCCCGCACGACACGCCCCCAGAGACCGAGACCGTCACCGCGCTGCGCGTTGCCTGCGACGGCGGCGAAGGCGCGCTTGGCCATCCGCGCGTCTGGCTGTCCATCGACCCCAAGGTCGGCCACGTCGATTGCGGCTATTGCGACAAGCGTTTCGTCCTGGAGGGCGACGGTCATTAGGGTTCTGCGCTGGGGACTGATGTTCCCCGCGCTGATTGCCCTTTGGTTCGGAACCGGCCTGGTCGGCGCCCTGTTGCCTGCCGCGGGCGAGGTGCCCGGCGACGATGTCGCCATTCGCCTGATCGGCACCGCAATCCACTATGACATCTTGTTGCCCGCCACGCCCGAGGCCCGCGCAAAGCTGGCATTCGCGGGGATGGCGGGCGTGCCCATCGATGCGCCGGGGGCGGAGTGGATCCTGGTGGGGTGGGGCGCACGTGATTTCTATACCGCCACGGGGACCTATGCGGACATGCGGCCCGGACCGGTCTGGCGGGCCGTGACGGGCGACCACTCCGTCCTGCGTGTCGAGGTTCTGGGTGCCCTCGACACTGCCGACCTGCCAGAGGTTCGTCTGTCCGCCGCGCAGTTCACCCGCCTGCTTGGGGCTGTGGCCGGCACCCGCAGCGGCCCTGTGGTGCCCGGTGCGGGATTTACGGCAACCGATGCCTTCTTCGAGGCCGACGGCCGGTTTCACCTGAACCGGACCTGCAACGTCTGGGTCGGAGAGATGCTGCGCGCGGCGGGCCTGCGGTTTGGCCGCTGGACACCGACGCCGCAGGCGGTGCGGTTGCACGGCTGACGTGACGCGACGGAATCCCTCTGGCGCAACAGGAACACGCCTTCGTCATCTGTCCGTTAAGGATTTTGTGCTATCTCAGGGGCATGGCTCACGATGGTGACTTCCTTGCGCCTTCGGGTACTGCGCGGACATACGACCGTGCCGAACGCCTGAGCGACGCGCTCATTCATCTGACGGGCCTTGTGCTTGCGCTGACGGCGGTGCCCGTTCTCATCACCCTGACCGCCATCTGGCGGGGCGATGCCGCGGGGATCGCCGCCGTGACGGTCTACGGCGTGACGTTGATCGCGATGCTGTCGGCTTCGCTGGCGTACAATCACATCTACCGCCCCGAATGGTCCGAGGTGCTGCGCCGCCTGGACCTGTCGGCCATCTACCTCAAGATTGCGGGCACCGTGACGCCCTTTGCCCTGCTTTCGGGCACCGGCGGCACCTTTGTCGCGATGATGTGGACGGCGGCTGTGATTGCGACGGTAACCGTTTTCCTGCGCAGGCGCCGGTCCAGCGCGGTCAGCGTGGGCATTGGCCTGGCAATGGGGTGGGCGGTTCTGGTCGCCGGGGGCGATGTCATCGCCACCACCAGTTGGCCGGTGTTCGGTCTGATGCTGGCGGGCGGTCTGCTGTATTCGCTGGGCACCCCGTTTCTGTTGTTGGAGAGGATGCGCTTTCACAACACGATCTGGCATGGCTTCGTCGTGGCGGCCTCGGTCGTCTATTTCGTGGCGATCACCTGGCACCTTGCGGCGACCAGCCTGGCCTGACGCCCCATTGCCGCGTGCCCCCGCCATGGGCTAAGCCCGCCCGAGGCAACACCGGGGCCCCACGTGCAACACCCTCGTCATCCCTTTGCCCGGCTCTGGTCCGGCTATCTGCGCCGCCATTGGATGTGGATCGGGCTTGCGGCCCTGCTGATGGCAGTCGAGGGCAGCTCCGTCGGGGCGCTGTCCTACATGCTGGAGCCGATGTTCGACACGGTCTTTGTGGCCAAACGGTCGGACCTGATCATCTGGGTCGCGGTGGCGATTTTCTCGTTGTTCCTGCTGCGGGGCGTCGCAGGCGTGGCGCAGCGGATCATCATGGCGCGCGTCGCCTTTACCGCGTCGTCGCGCCTGCAACAGGACCTGTTGGCGCATGTGCTGCGTCTGGACACCGCCTATTTCCACGCCAACGCTCCGGGACAGTTGATCGAACGGGTGCAGGGCGATGTGCAGGCGATCCAGCAGATCTGGACCTCGATCCTGACCTCGGCGGGGCGCGATGCAGTGGGATTGGTGTCGCTGATGGTCGTGGCGCTGATGGTCGATCCGATCTGGACGCTGGTGGCCATCATCGGCGCGCCGCTTCTGGTGGCGCCCAGCCTGATCGTGCAGCGTTATATTCGCCGCAAGTCGGTTGCGCTGCGCGACATCGCGGGGCGGCGGACGACACGGTTGGACGAGATTTTTCACGGGATCACGCCGATCAAGCTGAACGCGATGGAAGCCTACCAGGAGGACCGCTTCCGCACCGCGACCGAGGACATGGTGCGTGCCACCGTCCGCACCCAGGCGGGGCAGGCAACGGTGCCCGCGCTGGTCGATTTCGCGGTGGGCTTCGGGTTCTTCGCGGTGCTGATCTATGGCGGGCCGCAGATCATCGCAGGCGAAAAGACGATCGGGCAGTTCATGTCCTTTTTCACCGCGATGTCGCTTGCGTTTCAGCCGCTGCGTCGTCTGGCCGGGGTGGCGGCGAGTTGGCAGACGATGCTGGCGTCGCTGGAACGGATCTATGCCTTGCGCGATACGGTCCCCACGATCACCGAGCCACCGACCCCCGCCCAGGCCCGCCCCGCCAGCAGCGCCGTGGTGTTCGAGGATGTGAGCCTCGACTATGGCGACAACGCGGTTCTGCGGGGGCTCAGCTTCGAGGTGCCGCAAGGCACGACAACCGCGCTGGTCGGGTTGTCGGGCGCGGGCAAGAGCACCGTGTTCAACGTGCTGACCCGGCTGGTCGATCCGTCGTCGGGTCGCGTCACCATCGGGGGCGAAGACATCCGCGACCGATCGCTGGCCGATCTGCGGGGGCTGTTTTCGGTCGTCAGCCAGGACACGCTGCTGTTCGATGAGACGCTGCGCGAGAACCTGACCATGGGGCGCGACCTGCCCGAGGCGCGCATCCAGGCTGCGCTGGACGCGGCCAACCTGCGCGATTTCGTCGGCAGCCTGTCGCAGGGGTTGGAGGCACCCGCGGGGCCGCGCGGATCGCTCTTGTCAGGGGGACAGCGGCAGCGGCTGGCGATTGCGCGCGCGCTGTTGCGGGACACGCCGATCCTGTTGCTGGACGAGGCAACCTCGGCGTTGGACACCAAGTCCGAGAAACTGGTGCAGGAGGCGTTAGCCACCTTGTCCGCCGACCGCACCACGCTGGTCATCGCGCACCGCCTGTCCACCGTGCGCGACGCCGATCAGATCCTGGTCCTGTCCGAGGGCCGGATCGCCGAGCGCGGACCCCATGACGCGTTGCTGGCGCAGGGCGGGCTTTATGCGCAACTCAGCGGTCTGCAGGGGGCGGCATGAGCGTCGTCGCGGTTCTGCCCTACGGCACGCCCACGCCCGGTGGGTTGGGCGCCGTGTCGCTGGATGCGCTGGATTGGCAAACGCCGCGCCCGGACCGGCTGGCGCTGGGCACGGTGGGCGACATGAGGGCGGAGGATCATCTGATCGTCTATCCGCGCACGCCCTATTGGTTTCGCCCCATGCCCCGTGCCCGGGTCACCCTGATGATTGTCGAACCCCGGTCGATCCATGCCAAGCACCTGCGTCTGGCGCGTCTCCTCGGTTGGCGGTTCCACCGCATCCTGACGCGCGATCCTGCCACCCTGCGGGCGGTGCGCAACGCGCGGTTCCTGCCCTATGCCGACACCTGGATCGAGGATGCGGGCGTCGATACCACCAAGACCCGCATGACGTCGCTTATCGCCTCGGCCAAGCGCGATCAGGAAGGGCACCTTCTGCGCCATGCGGTTGTCGATGCCCTGCCGCCCGGTGCGGATGTGGATATCATGGGACGCGGCTATCGACCCTTTGACCGCAAGGAGGAGGGGCTGGCCCCCTACCGCTATTCGGTGGTCATCGAAAACACCCGCGAGGCGGGCTATCTGTCGGAAAAGATCATCGACGCGCTGATCTGCCGGACGATCCCGATCTATTGGGGGGCACCGGACGTTGGCGATTACTTCGATCCGGCGGGGATCATCGTCTGCGCGTCGCAGGCGGACATCCTGGCGGCCATCGACGCCGCAAGCGTCGCCGACTATGACGCGCGGGCAGCCGCGGCAGAGACGAACCGCGACACCGCGCTGAAACTGGCCGATTTGCACGGTCGCGCCGCCCGCATCATCCAGGAGGAAGACACATGAAGACAGCGCTCATCACCGGGATCACCGGCCAGGACGGTGCCTATCTGTCAGAGCTGCTGCTGGACAAAGGCTATCAGGTGCACGGGATCAAGCGGCGCACTTCGCTGTTCAACACCGCGCGGATCGACCATCTGTTCGACGGTGCACCGGGACAGGAGGGGCGGTTCGTTCTGCATCATGGCGACATGACTGACAGTTCCTCTCTGACGCGGATCCTGTCGGCGGTGAAACCCGACGAGGTCTACAACCTCGCCGCGCAAAGCCATGTCGCCGTGTCCTTCGAAGAGCCGGAGTATACCGCAAATTCCGACGCGCTGGGCCCGCTGCGCCTGCTCGAGGCGATCCGGTTCCTGGGGCTGAAGACCAAGTTTTACCAGGCCTCCACCTCGGAACTGTATGGTCTGGTGCAAGAAACCCCGCAGCGCGAGACGACGCCGTTCTACCCCCGCTCTCCCTATGCGGTGGCAAAGCTCTATGCCTATTGGATCACGGTCAACTACCGCGAGGCTTATGGGCTGTTTGCCTGCAACGGCATCCTGTTCAACCATGAAAGCCCCCTGCGCGGCGAAACGTTCGTGACCCGCAAGATCACCCGCGCGCTGGCCCGGTTGAAGATCGGCGGGTCCGAGGTTCTGCGCCTGGGCAACATGGATGCGCTGCGCGACTGGGGCCACGCCCGCGACTACGTCGAGATGATGTGGCTGATGCTGCAACAGGACGCGCCCGAGGATTTCGTGATCGCCACCGGCGTGCAATATTCCGTCCGCGATTTCGTCCGCGCCGCCTGTGCCGCGCTGGACATGGAGGTGACCTTCGAGGGCGAGGGCCTGGACGAGGTCGGGCGCGACGGCGAGGGCCGGGTGATCGTCCGCGTCGATCCGCGCTATTTCCGGCCCGCAGAGGTCGAAACGCTGCTGGGTGATGCGGCCAAGGCGCGGGACAAGCTGGGCTGGACGCCTTCGACCCCCTTTGACGCGTTGGTCCGCGAAATGGCCGAGGCCGATCTGGCCGAGGCACGGGCCGAGGCGCGCGCCCGTGGCTGATGTTTTCGACCTGAGCGGTCGCCGGATCTATGTGGCCGGGGCCACCGGCATGGTCGGCGGTGCCCTGGTCCGCCGCCTGGGCGAGGAGCCTTGCGAGATTCTGACCACCACCCGCGCCGAGCTGGACCTGACCCGGCAAGCGGATGTGGAAACCTGGTTTGACCGGGTGCGTCCCGACGCGGTGATCCTGGCGGCTGCGCGGGTCGGCGGTATCGGGGCCAACAGCGCCTTTCCGGCAGAGTTTCTGAACCAGAACCTCGCGATCCAGACCAATGTGATCCAATCCGCCCACGACAGCGGCTGCGAACGGCTTTTGTTCCTCGGCTCGTCCTGCATCTATCCGCGCAATGCGCCGCAGCCGATGCTGGAAGAACACCTGATGCAGGGCCCGTTGGAGCCCACGAACGAGGGCTATGCCCTTGCCAAGATCGCGGGCATCCGCGCCTGTCAGTATCTGTGGCAGCAACACGGGCGGCGCTATATCTCGGCGATGCCCACCAACCTGTTCGGACCGGGCGATACCTTCGACCTGGAGGCGGGCCACGTCATCCCCGCGATGATCGTCAAATTCGTCGAGGCGGTGCGCAGCAAGTCCCCGACCGTGACGATCTGGGGCACCGGGTCCGCCCGGCGGGAATTCATGCACGCCGACGATTGCGCCGATGCACTGGTCTACCTGCTGCAGCACTATGACCAGCCGGAGCACATCAACGTCGGCACCGGCGAAGAGGTGTCGATCCTGCAACTGGCGGAACTGGTCGCGGAGCTGACCGGCTTTGACGGAGAGATCGTCAAGGACACGACCAAGCCCGACGGCATGCCCCGCAAGCTGATGGATTCGGGTCGCCTGCGGGCGCTGGGCTGGACCCCCCGGATCGGCCTGCGCGACGGGCTGGCCGCCACCATCAACACCTATCGCCGCCAGACGGAGGCCGCCCATGCCTGAGACCATCCTGCCGCTCGCCACCTCCTCCTGGGATCAGGCGGAACATGACGCGATGAACCGCGTCATCGCCTCCGGCTTCTATTCCATGGGGGTGGAGGTGCGGACCTTCGAAGCGCAATTCGCCGAGGCGATGGGCGCGAAATACTGCGTCATGGTCAACTCCGGCTCATCGGCGAACCTGCTGATTGTCGGCGCGCTGCGCTACCACTCGCGGGCCCTGATGCCGGGCGACGAGGTGATTGTGCCCGCCGTGTCCTGGTCGACCAGCTATTATCCGTTCCAGCAATACGGCTGCCACGTCAAATTCGTCGACATCGATGCGGACACGCTGAACTACGATCTGGACGCGCTGCAGGCGGCGGTCACGGACCGGACGCGGATGATCCTGGCGGTGAACCTGCTGGGCAATCCGAACGACTTTGACCGGATCGAGGCCATCATCGGCGGTCGCGACATCCTGTTGATGGAGGACAACTGCGAATCCATGGGCGCGACCCTGGGCGGCAAGCAATGCGGCACCTTCGGGATCGCGGGCAGCTATTCGTCGTTCTTCTCGCATCATATCTCGACCATGGAAGGCGGGCTGGTCGTCACCGACGACGAGGAACTTTATCACATCATGCTGTCGGTTCGCGCCCACGGCTGGACCCGCAACCTGCCGTCGCCCAACCACGTGACGGGCACCAAGGGCGACGATCCTTTCACCGAAAGCTTCCGCTTCGTCCTGCCCGGCTACAACCTGCGCCCGCTGGAGATGTCGGGCGCCATCGGTCAGGCCCAGATCACCAAGTTGCCGATGCTGGTGCGCGAACGTCGCGCCAACGCCGACCGGTTCCGCGCCGTCATGGCCGAGTTTCCGCAGATCCGCATTCAGCAGGAATTGGGCGAAAGCAGCTGGTTCGGATTTTCGATGGTGCTGGACCCGGCGGCTGGCATCGCGCGCAGGGATCTGGTGGACGCCCTGACCGCGGCGGGGATCGAGTGTCGGCCCATCGTCGCGGGTAATTTCGCCCGCAACGAGGTGGTGACGAAACACTTTGACCATTCGATCCACGGCACGCTCGACAATGCCGATCTGATCGACGCCAATGGTCTGTTCATCGGCAATCAGCACTATCCGCTGGACGATGCCTTTGGGGTGCTTGCTGACGTGTTGCGTCGGGTCCTGGACTAGGCTCAGGTTCGCAGCCAACCCGCCGGGATCAGGTCGGCGTTGGTCAGCGCCGGATCGCGGAACCAGACCTCGGGCGCGACGACGATCTTGCCCTGCGCGGGGTTCAGCCAGGCACCCCACCAGCTGAAGGTGGAATTGGCGATGATGTGGTGACGGCACAGCGACATCAGGTGCATGTCGACCTCCGGCCCCGCGCCGGGCAGTTCGACCACCTCCATCGGCACCGGCAGGGACAGGTTGTCCCGCACCCAGGCGGGATCGTCGCTGAAGGCATGGATGCGCAGGTCCGGGACGCGGGCGCGGATCAGGTCCAGCGCGCGGGCGTAATAGGCACCGTCGCAGGTGCCATAGGCCCCCGATGACAGGTAGTCGCCGCGCCGGACATGCAGCGACACGGTGGTCGCGTCGCCGCGAATACGGTCTGCGATGGCCTCTGCCGCCGGGGGCAGGGGGGCGCTGGGTGTCAGGTCCGCGCGGATCGTGTCGGCGTGATCGGCGAAATACCCTTCGGACTGGAAATAGCCGTGCAGATAGGTGTCGTCGGGCGCGTTCAGGACGCGGGCGTCCAGCCCGTGCCCCTGCTGCCGCAACAGCCGCCGCGTCGTCGCCCGCCAAATCGCGTAGCGCAGCGGCGCGCCCTTGCGGTCGGGCGGCAGGTCGGCAGGCGGCACCGTGCGGATCTGCCAGGCGGAGAGGCCATTGAGCCAATGGCCGCCCTTCGCATCGGTTGCGCGCGCATCCAGCGCCAGGTCGGTGCCCAGCCGCAGGGCCAGAGCCCGACCGGTGGCATATTGGAACATCTGGTTGCCCAGACCCCCGAGAAGGCGTGCGGTAATCATCCCCGGTTCTTGCCAAAGCCCCGCGCCAAAGACCATAGCAACCCCATGGCCGAGTTGATCGTCACCAACCTGAACCGCAATTTCACCGGGGTCTCGGCCACGGCGGCGGGCGTCGTGGCGCAGCAGGCGACGGTTTACGACATGGCGCTTGCGGGGCATCCCTTGCCGGGCTGTCCGGGTCCGGTCAGCGTCGCACAGGCGCGGACGCTCAGCCGGGCGCACGGGGCGCGGCCCTTTGCGATCTGGCATGTGCGGCGCAACCCCGAGATGCGCGCCGGGATCTGGGCGCGCGACGTCCTGCGCCTGCCGGTCCGGCTGGTGTTTACCTCGGCGGCGCAGCGGCGGCATTCGGCCTATCCGCGTTGGTTGATCTCGCGGATGGATGCGGTGATCGCCACGACCGAGGCGGCGGCGGGCTACGTGCCCCATGTGCGGGCCGTGGTGCCCCATGGGGTCGACACCGCCCGCTGGACCCCCGCCCCGGACCGTACGGCGGCCTGGGCGGCAAGCGGGTATCCGGGGCGCGCGGGCGTGGCTTGCATCGGACGGGTCCGGCCCGAAAAGGGCACCGACCGCTTTGTCGAGACGATGCTGCGCGTCCTGCCGCAGCGTCCCGACCTGACCGCGCTGGTCATCGGGCGCGCCGGTCGGTCGCACGCGGCGTTTGAGGCGGACCTCAAGGCGCAGGTGGCGCAGGCTGGTCTGGCGGACCGGATGCGTTTCGTGGGCGAGATCGGGGCCGACCGGATGCCGGCGCTGATGCGCGGCTTGTCGGCCCTGGTGGCCCTGCCGCGCTACGAGGGCTATGGCATGACCCCGCTCGAGGCGATGGCCTCAGGCGTGCCGTTCGTAGCGACCCGGACCGGCCATTTCGACGATTTCGCCGCTGGCGGCGGTGGGGTCGTCGTTCCCAACGATGCGGATGCCCCGCAAGCGGCCGCTGCGGCATTGATCGGGATGTTGGGCGACGGGCAAGCGTGGGCGGCACAGGCGCGTAAAACCGTCGTCGACCGGTTCGGCATCGAACGCGAGGTGGCGGGCATCGGGGCCGTCTATGACATGCTCTGGTCGGAGGGGCCGTGATGCGCGCGCAGGCGGCCTTTGTCATCCACCTGGCCCGCGCCCAGGCGCGCCGCGCCCAGGTCGCGCGCCTGCTGGCCGACCTGCCGATCCCGGCAGAGGTTCTGGACGCCGTCGATGGCCGGGCCGCCCCGCCAGAGGTGCTGGCCCCCTACGACCCCAGCGTCGCACACCGGCCCCGGTATCCCTTTGCGCTGGCCCCCGGAGAGATCGCCTGTTTTCTCAGCCACCGGGCCGCCTGGGCCCAGGCGGTCGCGCGGGACCTGTCCGGCGTCTTGCTGATCGAAGACGACGCCGGGCTGGACCCCGAAACCTTTGCCCGCGCGCTGGCAATGGCCGAGGCGCATCCCGGCACGGGTTTCACCCAGTTTCAGACCCGCGCACCCGGTCCCGGCCCGGTGCTGGCGCGCGACCGGGAGGTTACGCTCAGCGCCCCGCCGTTGGTGCCGTTGCGCACCACCTGCAATCTATACTCGCGCGCGGCCTGCGAACGGCTGCTGAAGGTCTCGGCGCGGTTCGATCGGCCCCTGGACGTCTTTCTCCAGATGCATTGGGTGACGGGGATCAGGCCGCAGGTGGTCTGGCCCTCGGGTATCTCCGAGGTGTCCGAGGCCGTCGGCGGCACCACGATCCAGAACAAGGGGCGCGGTGCCTGGGATCGGCTGCACAGGGAGGTGCAGCGCCCGCTGTTCCGCGCCGCGATGAAGCGCCGCGCGCTCAAAGAGTAAGCGACCGCGCCTTCAGACCGTCGTAGTACGGCAAGGCCGCGCGCAGCAGGTCATCGCGCGTTCCGTGCGGCAACGGCCCCTCGACCCCGGCAAAGCCGGTCGACTGATGCACCGCGCCGTACCAATGGGCGGCCCAGACCCCGTCGGCGGCATGTCCCCCCGCAGGCCAGCGCAGCATGGCCGCGTCCCAGGGCAGGCCCAGTTCCGCGCAAAGCCGTCTGAGCATCGCCTCCGGCGCGGCGCGCAGGTCGGCGGTGTCCAGAACCAGCCCGCCCAACCGATCATAGAGAGCAGCCTGCGCGGCAAAGGCGATGTCGTCCTCGGTGATTTCGTCGCGTTTGACCCCATAGCTGGCGATGACGCGGGCCGGGTGGCGGATCAGATGCAGATGCACGGCCCCCTCGGTCCAGTCCAGCGGCATGCCTGCCGCCATGTGGTGGGCCATGTGTTTCTGATAGCTGTGCTGCGCGGGCGGACGGGCGCAGATTTCCGCGACCTCGGCGGGGTCAGTCGGCTGGCTGGCCAGAATCCTGTCCCGCATCGGGTGATCCAGTCCGGTCGCGGCCAGATAGGCGGCGTAGAACGGCTCGTCCATCACCTCCGTATCCGGGCGATTGCCAAAGCTGTACATCATGGCGGTAGAGAGATTCCGGGGACCGGACCAGGCAAGGATTTTCATGGCGACTGCGGGGCTGTTGTGACTGCGGCAAGGGTCTGCAGGGGACGGCGGCAGCGCAAGCGAAAAGGACACGAGGCTTGGCCCAGGAGGACCTTTTCTGCTAGGTTTCGCGCAGGTTTTGACAGGACGGTTTCATGGTTGAAAAGATCGATGTCACGCTCTGCTCGGACTTGCCTGATCAGGGGGCGCTCAACGAAATCCTCAAGGATTACTACCGTCTGGCCGTCGCGCGGATGCAGGCGATGGGCATCGATGTCGATCCTGCCGCGCCGACCAGCGCCCTGGCCGAATTCTGGCAGAATGCCACCGACTACCTGTCCCCCCGCGGGTGCCTTGCCATCGCCAGAACCGATGCGGGCGAACTGGTCGGATGCGGCATGATGAAACGGTTGGATTCAGAGACGGGGGAAATGAAGCGGCTGTATGTCAGCGACCGGGTTCGGGGCACCGGGGCCGGGCGCCGCCTGGTCGATATCCGGGTAGAGGAGGCGCGACGGATGGGGCTGCGCCGGTTGGTGGCCGACACCTTGACCAGCAACGTCGAAATGCGTGGCCTGTACCCCAAGCTCGGCTTTGCCAACGTGCCGGGCCCGATCGAGACATCCACGTATCGCGATCAGCCGATGCTGCGCCCGCACCTGCATTATTTCGTGCGCGAGCTGGAACCCAGCACGCGCGGGACGCCAGAATGATCCGGCCCGATTGAGGGATGCGGTCACGGGGCTGTGACTTGCGTGGGGACTGCCGCCGCGCCAAACTGAACCAATCCGTTCAGGAGGGTCCGATGTCCAAAGCAGTCGCACATAACATCCGTCTGACCGCGCTGATCCTGGCGCTGGCCGCAGGCGTTGTCGTCCAGAAACACGCGCACGGCGGCCAACATGCCGATTGCACCCTGTGCACAGAGGTCAACGAGCGGGGGTAACCCCCGCTGGTGAGGCCCTAGTAAAAGGCGGCGGCGTTGTTGATCAGCACCGTGCGCAGGCTGAATATACCCAGGATCACGATCAATGGTGCCAGGTCCAGCCCGCCCATCTGAGGCAGGGCACGGCGGATCGGGCCGTAGATCGGCTCCAACAGGCGGTTCAGACCGTCCCAGATCTGCGCGACGATTGGCTGGCCCATGTTCAGCACGCCGAAATTGATCAGCCAGGACATGATGATGTGAATCAGGATGATCGTCTGGGCGATGCTCAGGATGAACATGATGATCTTGAAAAGCGATGTCA
This sequence comes from Jannaschia sp. M317, assembly GCF_025141175.1. Classification (NCBI taxonomy): domain Bacteria; kingdom Pseudomonadati; phylum Pseudomonadota; class Alphaproteobacteria; order Rhodobacterales; family Roseobacteraceae; genus Jannaschia; species Jannaschia sp. M317. The sequence goes on from NZ_CP081155.1 coordinate 770,062, forward strand.
TTGGCCGGGCCTGTGGTTGGGTCGCTACCTGATCTAGGGACGCAGGCGCCCCGGCGCAAGTTGACGTTCGGTCCGACCTTGACGCCCGCACAGGGCAGGCAGAGGTCCGGTGACATGTATCCGTTCATCCGCCTTCTGCTAACGCTGCGCCGGGCCCGCGCCCTGGGCCGGGCCGATCTGACGGGTGAACATGTCAGCCATCACCTGTGTCTGCCCTGGGATCTGGACGGCTTTCTGGAGCTGAACAACGGGCGGACGCTGACGCTCTATGATCTGGGCCGTTTCGGTCTGGGCGAACGTGTCGGGCTGAGCGCGGTCTTGCGCGCGCGGCGCTGGGGGTTGGCGGTGGCCGGCTGTTCGGTGCGCTACCGCAAGCGGGTCACCCTGTTCCAGCGGATCGAGATGCGGACTCGCTGTGTCGGCTGGGATGATCGGTTCGTCTATATCGTCCAGTCGATGTGGGTGAACGGCACCTGCACATCGCAGGCGTTGATGCGCACCGCCGTCACCTCGCGCCAGGGCACCGTCCCGCCCTTGGATGTCATGGCCGCGCTAGGCTGGACCGGCGACGTGCCGGAGCCACCCGCCTGGGTGCGCGCCTGGATCGCCGCCGAGGCGGAGCGTCCCTGGCCGCCGATTTCCGAGGTGCCCGAAGGCCACGTCGTTCCCGCCGCCTGACGTAAGCGTCATATCTCCGTTGCGTCGCGGCGCTTCTCTGCCCATGGTTTGCCGGGAACGAGGGGAAGCACATGACCGATACAGCATTGAAGCGCCGGGTGCGCGGCTGGATGATGTTCGACTTTGCGTCGCAGCCCTACAACACGCTTTTGCTGACCTTCATCTTTGGCCCCTATTTCGCGACCGTCGTGGGCGACCCGGTCGCCGCACAGTCGATGTGGGGCTTTGCCATCGGTCTGGCCGGTCTGGTCATCGCGCTGTCGGCCCCGGTCCTGGGGGCGATGGCCGACGCGTCGGGGCGGCACCTGCCCTGGATCTGGATCTTTTCGGCGTTGTACGTCGCGGGGGCCGCCGCGCTTTGGTTCGCGGTGCCGGGGGCGGATACCGTCGTGCCGATCCTGTTTGTGTTCTGTGTGGGCCTGATCGGGATGGAGTTTGCCACCATCTTCACCAACGCCATGCTGCCGGGCCTGGGCCCGCGTGATGAAATCGGACGCATCTCCGGCTCTGGCTGGGCGCTGGGCTATGTGGGGGGCGTCATCGCGCTGGTCATCATGCTGCTGTTCTTTGCCGAGAACGCAGCCGGCGTGACCCTGCTGGGCACGGCTCCCTTGCTGGGTCTGGACCCGGAAACCCGCGAGGGTACGCGTTTCGTGGGCCCCTTCACGGCGCTCTGGTATGTCGTGTTCATGGTGCCGTTCTTCTTGTGGGTCCGCCCGTCGCCCAGGCCGGGCGCGGTCCGGTTGCCGGTGGGACGGGCCCTGGCCACCTTGGGCGACACGCTGAAACGTCTGCCGCGGACGCCGGGGTTCGCGTCGTTCCTGGGGGCCTCGATGCTGTACCGGGACGGGTTGAACGGGCTGTACACGTTCGGCGGCATCTATGCGGTCGGTGTGCTGGGCTGGTCGGTCGTGGACGTGGGGGTCTTTGGCATCCTGGCTGCGGTGACCGGGGCGATCTTTGCCTGGCTGGGCGGACGTATCGACCGGGCACGGGGCCCGAAGCCGGTGATCGTCGGCTGCGTCGTCGTGTTGTTGATCGACACGCTGCTGCTGGTCACGATTTCTCCCACGCGTGCGCTGGGCTTGCCGGTGGCCGAAGGATCCGCCTTGCCGACCATCGCCTTTTACGTGCTGGGTGCAGTGATCGGGGCCGCGGGCGGCGCGTTGCAGGCGTCCAGCCGCACCATGTTGACCCGCCAGGCCCATCCCGATCGCATGACCGAGGGCTTTGGCCTCTATGCGCTGGCGGGCAAGGCGACGGCCTTTCTGGCCCCCTTCCTGATCGGGGTGGTCACGCTGGCAAGCGGATCTCAGCAGATGGGCATCCTGCCGGTCGCGGCCCTATTCATCTTTGGCCTGATCCTGCTAGTCTGGGTGAAACCAGAAGGGGAACCCGACGCATGGTCCGACACCTCCTCGCCTGCCTGATTGCGGCCCTGCTTTGGGCCGCCCCGGCGCAGGCGCAGCTTGCCAAGCAACAGTTCGGCGCAGCCCGCCAGCCGTCCGCCCAACCGGCGGAGCCTTTCGGTTCCTATGCCAAGGGGTGTGCGGCAGGGAACGTGCAACTGTCCGAAACCGGGCCCAGCTGGCAGGCCATGCGCCTGTCGCGCAACCGCAACTGGGGGCACCCGGACCTGGTGGACCTGGTGCAGGACGTCGGTCGCCACATGGACCGGATCGGTTGGGGCGGCATCTACGTGGGCGACATGAGCCAGCCGCGCGGTGGTCCCATGCTGACGGGTCACCGGTCGCACCAGATCGGGCTGGACGCCGACATCTGGCTGTATCCTGCGACCGACATGACGCTCAGCCGGGGCCAGCGCGAGACGATCTCTGCCATCTCCATGCGGCGCCAGAACGGGGCCTTCGTCAATTCCAACTGGACGCGGGGTCAGCACGAGCTGGTCAAGAAGGCCGCCCAGGACCCCCGCACCGCCCGGATTTTCATCTTTCCAGGGGCCAAGGTGCAGATGTGTAACGACGAAACGGGGGACCGGTCGTGGCTGCGCAAGGTGCGGCCCTGGTACGGGCACCACTACCACATGCATGTGCGCATCAGCTGCCCGCGCGGCGCGCGCAATTGCGAAAACCAGGCGGCCCCGCCCCCCGGTGACGGCTGCGCCGAGGCGCAGGACTGGGTGAACCGCATTCTGAACCCACCGCCGCCCGACCCGAACGCGCCGCCGCCGCGCCCGCGTCGCGAATATGTGCTGGCGGATCTGCCTGGCCAATGCGCGTCGGTCCTGTCCTCGCGCTGATCTTCGGCCTCAGCGGCCCCGCCTTCCCCGCCGACCTGATCGGGAGCCATACCTGGCGTCCCGATTGGCACGGCGCGGGCGGGTTTTCGGCGCTGTGGCTGGATCAGGCGGGTGCATCCTTTGCCACGCTTTCGGATCGGGGGACCTGGGTGACGGGCCAGCTGTCGCGCGACGCGGACGGGGCGGTTGACGGGGTCAGGGTGACCGCGCGCGGCCCGCTTCTGCGGTCCACAGGCGAGCGTCTGCGCGGCCGCGAAAGCGACGCAGAGGCGATTGCCCGCGTGGGCGATACCTTTTTCATCGCCTACGAAGGGGCGCATCGGGTCATGCGCCACGCTGATGGCCTGCAGGCTGCGCCCGAGCGGATGCCACAGGCCCCGGATTTCGAAGGCCTGCAGCCGAACTCCGGGCTGGAGGCGCTGGCCTCCGGCCCCGATGGCACGCTCTTTGCCATCCCGGAGCGGTCGGGCCGCGAGGACCGCCCCTTTCCGGTCTATCGGTTTCGCCAGGGGGCCTGGGATCAGCCCTTTGCCTTGCGGCGGGATGGGGATTTTCTGGTCACCGGCGCGGATGTCTTCGACGGGCGGATTTACCTGTTGGAGCGGGACTTTGCCATCGTCGGCTTTCGCAGCCGTGTGCGCAGCTTTGACCTGACCGGCGGGGACGAGCAGCTTGAGCTGCAGAGCCCCCTGCGCAGGCACGACAACCTGGAAGGGATCGCGGTCTGGCGCGACGCGTCCGGGGCACGGCGCATCACGCTTGTTTCAGACGACAACCTGCGCGCCTATCAGCGCACCGAGTTCGTCGATTACCGACTGGACTGAGGCGCGCGCAGAGGGGGCCCTGCCCCCGGTGCCTTTGCCGCCCCCCCGCGGTATTTATGGCCAGAGGAAGATAAGGTCGGCGCGTTAACCTTAACGCGGGATTTACCTATTGGCGGATGCATTGCGCAGCGCCTTGCGCGCCCCGGTCTCAGCCTTCGACGCGGCCCGGAATCTTGTCGCGCCGGGTGCGGGGCAGGTGCCAGTTGTCCAGGTGTCCCATCGCCTCTTCGGCGGTGTCGACAAAGCGGAACAGGTCCAGATCGTCGACCCCGATGGTCCCGGCCTCCTGCAAGGCGTCCCAGTTGATGATCCCCTTCCAGAAGTCGACGCCGAACAAAAGAACCGGCACCCGTTCCATCCGGCCCGTCTGGATCAGGGTCAGCGCCTCGAACAGCTCGTCCAGCGTGCCGAAGCCGCCGGGGAAGACGCAGACGGCACTGGCCCGCACGAGGAAGTGCATCTTGCGCACGGCAAAGTAGTGGAAATTGAACGACAGTTCGGGCGTGACATAGGGGTTCGGGGCCTGTTCGTGGGGCAGCACGATGTTCAACCCGATGGACCGGCCACCCGCGTCCTGGGCCCCGCGATTGCCGGCCTCCATCACGCCTGGGCCGCCGCCGGTGACGATCACGTTCTCGCGGCCGCCGGTCTCGGCCATCGACCTTTCGGTGATCATCTGCGCGAAACGGCGCGCCTCTTCGTATTGGTCGGCCAGGTCGCGCAGGGTATCGGTCCGGGCGCTGTCGCGATTTTCCGGTCGCGGGATGCGGGCGCCGCCGAACAGGACGACCGTGCTTTCGACCTCTGCCTCATCCATGAGGAGGGTGGGTTTGAGCAGCTCCAGTTGCAGTCGGACGGGGCGCAGTTCTTCACGGCAGAGGAAATCCTCGTCGGCGAAGGCCAGGCGATAGGCAGGCGATCGGGTCTGCGGTGTGTCGGGAACGCCATGGGCCGTTTCGACGTCTTCGCGGGAATGACGGAGCGGGTGGCGGCGGTCGTGGTCGGTCATCGGGCGTCCTTGCATCAAGCTGTTGGGACGGGTCTAACAGGCGGGGCAAGGGGGCGCGAGATGATTGAATTGCCAGACGATTGGCGGCCAGTGGTTGCCGCCGCGCGTGATCGGATCGCGGGCCATGCACGGGTGACGCCAGTGGGCCAGATGACCCTGGGTGGCTTTGATATCGCCGTGAAGCTGGAGCAGATGCAGCACACCGGCAGCTTCAAGGCGCGGGGCGCGTTCAACACGCTGCTGCAGGCCAATGTGCCGGCCGCCGGGGTGGTCGCCGCCTCGGGCGGGAACCACGGTGCCGCCGTGGGCTTTGCCGCCGCCAGCCTGGGCCATGCGGCACACATCTTCGTGCCCGAGGTGGCGGGGCCCGCCAAGATCGCTCTCATCAAACGGACCGGCGCGACGTGCCACGTTGTCCCCGGTCTCTATGCCGAGGCGCTGGCCGCCGCCCGTGCGCATGAGGCCGAGACGGGGGCGATGCAGGTCCATGCCTATGACGCCGTGCCGACGGTTGCGGGACAAGGCAGCTGCTTTGCGGAATGGGACGCACAGGGGTTGGAGGCGGACACGGTGCTGATCGCGGTCGGCGGCGGCGGGTTGATCGCCGGGGCCTACGCCTGGTGGGGCGACCGCCGCCGTGTCGTCGCCGTCGAGCCGGAGCAATCCTGCGCGCTGCACACCGCGCTGGCCCAGGGCGGACCGGTCGACGTGCCCGTGTCCGGCGTAGCGGCGAACGCGTTGGGTGCCAGCCGCATCGGAGAGATATGTTACGGTCTGGCGCAGGGCCGCCCGGCTGTCACGGTCCCCGATGCGGCGATCACCCAGGCGCAGCACATGCTTTGGCAAGAGGCGCGTGTTCTGGTCGAACCGGCAGGGGCCTGCGCATTGGCGGCCCTGGTTTCGGGGGCGTACCGACCTGAACCGGGGGAACGGGTGGCCGTTCTGATCTGCGGGGCCAATCCCGCCCCGGATCCGATTGCGGGCTAAAGCCGCGTCAGCAACAGGCCCGCCGCGATCATCAACACGCCCAGAACCCTTGGCAGGGTGATCGGGATCACCGGCAAGGCAAAGGCCCCGATCGCGTCCAGAACCAGGGCGGTGCTCATCTGACCCAGCAGCAGGATGCCGAGCGCCGTCACGATGCCCAGCACCGGCACCGATGTCAGCATTCCCCAGACCACCAGCGCGCCCAGGACACCGCCCAGCCAAAGAACCGGTGGCGCGGCGGGTACCCGGGCCAATGCCGCGCCCTGGCCCTGGATCAGGGCCAGGGCCAGCAGCACGACAAAGCTGACCCCGACCGAAACGGTGGCCGCAACGACCCCGCTGCCGACGTCGCGGGCCAGGGTCGCGTTCAGCGGCGACTGGATCGCAAAGACGATTCCGGCGGCAAGGACCACCAGCATGGGCACGATCAGAGAGGGGGCGAGGCTTGGCATGGCGGCTCCGGAGGATGCGGCGGGATTGCTCCGACGAGCGCTGGCCGATAAGAGCGCCCCAGTCAATTCATCCCCGCCCCGGAGCCTGCCCCATGTCGAACGCACAGCTGGAAGCCGCCATCGAAGCCGCCTGGGAGGGTCGCGACCAGATCACGCCGCAGACCACCGGCGAGGCGCGCGATGCCATCGAAGCGACGCTGGATGCGCTCGACAGTGGCAGCCTGCGCGTGGCCGAGCGGCAGGACAGCGGCGACTGGCACGTGAACCAATGGGCCAAGAAGGCGGTCCTTCTGGGATTCCGCCTGAAGGATATGGAGCTGCAGTCCGGCGGCCCGCAAGGCAGCAGCTGGTGGGACAAGGTCGACAGCAAGTTCCATGGCTGGAACGCCGCAAAGTGGGAGACCGCCGGCTTTCGCGCGGTCCCGAACTGCATCGTGCGCAAGTCGGCCTATATCGCGCCGGGCGTGGTGCTGATGCCGTCGTTCGTGAACCTGGGCGCCTATGTCGATTCGGGCACCATGGTCGACACCTGGGCCACCGTGGGCAGCTGCGCGCAGATCGGCAAGAACGTCCACCTGTCGGGCGGCGTCGGCATCGGTGGTGTGCTGGAACCGATGCAGGCGGGGCCGACCATCATCGAGGACAACTGCTTTATCGGCGCGCGGTCCGAGGTGGTCGAGGGCTGCATCGTCCGCGAAGGCTCGGTCCTGGGCATGGGCGTGTTCATCGGCAAATCCACCAAGATCGTCGACCGCGAGACCGGAGAGTTCACCTATGGCGAAGTCCCCGCCGGGTCCGTCGTGGTGGCCGGGTCGATGCCGTCGAAGAACGGCGTGAACCTCTACTGCGCGGTCATCGTGAAAAAGGTGGATGCGCAGACCCGGTCCAAGACCTCGATCAACGAGCTGCTGCGCGACTGATCCAGACGCGCGGGCCGGTTCACTCCGGCCTGCGCAGGCCGTCCCGCTGACGCTCCAGCGTCAGGGCATCGCGGGCAATGCGATCTTCTTCGATACGGTCCATATGGGCCAGGGCCGCCTTTGTGCGGCCCATGTTTTTCCACAGGGCACGCCGCCAGGCCCGGCGCGCAGAGGCGGGCGACCAGGGCAGGCGCGCCTCGGCCAGCCAGGCGCGCAGCGCGGGTGGCAGCGCATCAAAGGCCGCCATGTTCTCACGCTGTGCCCGGGACAGACCGGGCGGGGGCGGTGTGCGATCGGTCATCCTGTCCTCCGTGGCGCGCAAGATGAAACGGCGGGCAAAAACTGTCAAAGGCCGCGACGGAATTCGCCCGGATCGGCGTGAAAGGGCGAACGGAGGCGACGCCCATGACCCGATCCAGATTGACGGCCCTGCTTTTCATCTTTGGCTGTGGCGGCGTGATGCTGGCCTATGCCGTCACCGGGCCGGGCGGGGGTGGGTAGGTTCGGCTCGGGAACCTGATCGGCCCAAGCGACGTTACATCTCCGACGCACAACTCTGAAGGAGATCGCATCATGGAAGGACTTGGTTGGTTCGCGGCCATCGTCGTCGGTGGCCTTGCTGGCTGGATCGCCAGCATGATCATGAAGGCCGATACGGGCCTGATCCTCAACATCATTCTTGGCATCGTCGGTGCCGTCGTCGCCAACTTCCTGCTGGGTCTGGTCGGCATTTCCGCCGCCGGTGGCTGGATCGCGCAGATGATCGTCGGCATTATCGGGGCCTGTATCCTGATCTTTGCCGTCCGTGCCGTCCGGGGCCGCGCTGCCTGACAGCAACCTCAACAGCCTGCAAAGGGGGCATCGTCCGACAGGGCGGTGCCCTCTTGCGTCGGTGGCTCGCTTGACAAGCCGCGGTGCCGGACCCACACCCGAGCCCATGTCCGAAAAGCCCAAAAAACCCAAGCGCCCGCATTACGTCTTTACCCTGTTGGTGGAGGTGGGCCGCCGTGACGGCGATGGCCTGCCCGCCGATGCCTCGGGCGCGGCACTGATGTGCTATGCCTCGGGCGTCGACGAAGAGGAGGCGGTGCGCGAAACCGTGGCCGTCCTCAAGACCGCCGAAATGAACGTGCTGGAGGTGACCGGCTACGGCACTCTCGAAGAACGCCTGGCCGAGGGCCACGACATCGAGGCGGACGAGCGTGAATTGATGGACCGCGCCCTGGCCGAGAACGCCGTCATCGTGGCCCAGACCACCGTCTTTCGCGAAGGCGACGAGGCATGACCTGCGATCCCGTCGCCCTGACCGCCGACCTTGTCCGCTGCCCCTCGGTCACGCCAGAAGAGGGCGGCGCGCTGGTTCTGTTGCAGGGGTTGCTGAGTGACGCGGGCTTTGCCTGCACGCGCGTCGATCAGGGCGGTACCGCGAACCTGTTCGCGCGCTGGGGCGACAAGGGCCACGCCCGGACCTTCGGCTTCAACGGGCACACGGATGTGGTGCCGGTGGGCGACCGCGATGCCTGGACGCACGACCCTTTTGGCGCGGTCATCGAGGACGGCTGGCTTTACGGGCGCGGGGCCACTGACATGAAATCCGGCGTCGCCGCTTTTGCCGCCGCCGCCGTCGATTTCGTCGCCCGGACGCCCCCGGATGGTGCGCTGATCCTTGCGATCACCGGGGACGAAGAGGGCGATGCCACCGATGGCACCATCGCCCTGCTCGACTGGATGGACACCGAAGGCGAACGGATGGATGTCTGTATCGTCGGCGAACCCACCTCGCCCGATCACATGGGCCAGATGATGAAAATCGGGCGGCGCGGGTCGATGAACGTCTGGTTCACCGTCCAAGGCACCCAGGGCCATGCGGCCTATCCCCACCTGGCGCTGAACCCGATGCCCGCGATGGCGCGGTTGATGGCGCGGCTGTCGGATCACGTGCTGGACGCGGGGACGGAGCATTTCGATGCCTCCACCCTGGCGGTCGTCACCATCGACACCGGCAACGCGGCCACCAACGTCATTCCCGCCGAGACGCGCGCGACGGTCAACATCCGGTTCAACGATGCCCATACCTCCGCCAGCCTGACCGAGTGGTTGCAGGCCGAGGCGGACCGCGTGGCCGAGGAAACCGGCGTGATGGTCGAGATGCGGGTCAAGGTTTCGGGCGAAAGCTTCGTGACGCCGCCCGGCGATCTGTCGGCCCTTGTGTCGCGTGCGGTGCAGCTGGAAACCAACCGTCTGCCGGAGATGTCGACCACGGGCGGCACGTCGGACGCGCGTTTCGTCAAGAACCACTGCCCGGTGGTGGAATTCGGTCTGGTCGGCCACCGGATGCACGCGGTGGACGAACGGGTCCGCGTGGAACAGATCGGCCAGCTCAAGGCGATCTACGCCCGGATGCTGGCGGATTACTTCGCCTGACAACGGGGGGCGGCGTAAACCCCGCCCTACGCCTGACGCACGAACCCGTAGGGCGGGGTTTACGCCGCCGCGCCCCTGGCCCCCTGATCGGCGCGCAAAAAGACCGGGGCCTCGGGCGAGGAACGGTCGGGCTGATAGGCATAACCGCCCAGATCGAAGGTGCAGAGGTCGGCGGGATCCTCGATCCGGTTGTCCACGACGAACCGCGCCATCGATCCCCGTGCCTGTTTCGCAAAGAAGCTGACGATCTTGGGCCCGCCGGGCTTGTCCTCCAGGAAGGTCGGCGTGATCACCGGAAGGGTCAGCGCCTTGCGGTCCACCGCGCCGAAGTATTCCTGACTGGCGCAATTCAGCAGAAAGCGGCTGCCCTCGGCTGCGGCATCCGTGTTCAGGGCGCGCGCGAGCCGGTCGCCCCAGAAAGCATAGAGATCCTTGCCCCGCCGCGTGGCCAGGCGGCTGCCCATTTCCAACCGATAGGGTTTCAACGCGTCCAGCGGACGCAACAGACCATAAAGCCCGGACAGGATCCGCAAACGCGCCTGCGCCTGCCGGGTGGCATCCTCCGACAGGGTCGCGGCGTCGAAGCCGGTATAGGTGTCGCCTGCAAAGGCGTGAATCGCCGGCTTTTCCGGCGCGTGATCCCAGTCGCGGAACCGATCGCGGTTCAGGCGGGCCAGCGGCTCCGAGATGCTCATCAGGTCGCGCAGGTCCTTGATGCCCTTGCGCCGCGCGGTCCGCACCAAGCTTTCGGTTTCCTCCGGAAAGCGGGGGGCGGTGGGCGCGACCTCGACCGGATCGAAGTTCAGCGATTTGGCGGGCGAGATGACGGTCAGCATGGGGCCTCCTGCGGGTGTGTCGGCAATCTAGGGCCTGTCCGGTCGGGTGCAACCACCGGGCTTGATGCAGGTCATGGTCCGATGGTCGCAGGGGCGGGCAGACTGACCTCAGCACAACAGGGAGTCGCAACCATGCTGGAGATATCGCTGCCCAAGATCGCCCAGGTCATCCTTTACGGGCACGAACTGGCCCGAGCGGAGCCGGAATTGCGCGGTTTTCTCGACAGCCTGAACGAGGAGGAGCTGCAGAGCCTGGTGGCCGTCATGTGGATTGGTCGCGAGAGCTTTGCCGCCGAAGACCTGCCCGAAGCGCTGCGTGTCGCCCAGGAAGAGGCGCGCACGCCGACCGCCGACTATCTGCTGGGCACCCCGCATTTCGCAGACCACCTGGAGGCCGGGCTGGAGGCCCTGGGCCTGTCGGCGGCTGAGGACGAAAACGCGCTGCTTTAGTCTTCGGTCGCGCGTAGAACCGCCAGGAACGCCGGGCCGAAGCGATCGGCGTGGCGGTCGCCCAGGATGCGGCGCAGGGCGTCGGCATCTGCGGGCGCGCGCGCGACCTTGGCCAGTTGCGCCGACGAGCAGGTCATCGGCTTGTCCATCCCGTCCGGCCCCCGTGCCAGATCGCCCTGAACGGCAAGCAGGCGGTCGTATATCTCGCCCTCGCCACGGCCCGCCAGCTTGCGCCGCGCGGGGTGCTGCGGCTCCGGGGTCTCTCCGGTGATGACGGCCAGAAAGGTCGCGCCATAGCGGTCCAGCTTGGTGGCCCCCACGCCGCTGATCCGGGCCATGGCGTCCAGGCTGTCGGGGCGGGTCTCGGCCATCTCGATCAGGGTGCGGTCGGTAAAGACGACATAGGCGGGCACACCCTGTGCCTCGGCCAGGGCGCGGCGCTTGGCCTTGAGCGCGGACAGCATCGGCGCGTCTTCTTCGGACACCAGCTGTTTGACGGCGGGGCGACGTTCCGCACGGACGATGGTGTCACGGCGCAAGGTGACGCTTTCCTCGCCGCGCAGGATTGGGCGCGCGGGGTCGGTCATGCGCAACGCGCCGTGACGTTCCGCATCCGGGCGAACCAGGTCCAGCCCCATCATCTGCCGGAAGATCGCCTGCCATTGCGGTTTCGCCGTATCCGACCCACAGCCCCAGGTCGGCAGGGTTTCATGCCCGAAACGGCGGGTCTTGTCGGTTTCGGTGCCGCGCAACACGTCGATCAGGTGCCCGGTGCCAAAGCGTTCCTCGGTCCGGAGCATCGCCGACAGCGCCTTGCGCACCTCGGTCGTGGCGTCGAACAACTCGGGCGGTTTGGCGCAGAGATCGCAGTTGCCGCAAGGCGCGCTGTCCTCGCCGAAGTAGCGCAGCAGGGATACCCGGCGACAGACCTGTGCCTCGGCCAGGCCCAGCAGGGCGTTCAGGCGACCATGGTCGGCCTGCTTCAGGTCGGGCGGGGCCAGCCCCTCGTCGATCTGTTGGCGTCGAAACCGGATGTCGTCGGACCCGAACAGGGTCAGCGTGTCGGCGGGGGCACCGTCGCGGCCCGCGCGGCCAATTTCCTGATAGTAGGATTCGACCGATTTCGGCAGGTCTGCATGGGCGACCCAGCGGATGTCAGGCTTGTCGATGCCCATGCCAAAGGCGACGGTTGCGACGACGATCAATCCGTCCTCGCGCTGAAACCGGGTTTCCACCCGGCGGCGGTCGTCCGGGTCCATGCCCGCGTGGTAGTGGCAGGCGCTGTGCCCGTCGTCGGCAAGCGCGCGCGCCAGCCCCTCGGTCTTGGCGCGTGTGCCGCAATAGACGATGCCCGATTGCCCCTTGCGCGCGGCGGCGAACGACAGGATCTGGCGGCGCGGCTGGTTCTTCGGCTCGAAGGCCAGCGTCAGGTTGGGCCGGTCGAAGCCATGCAGGAACACCTGCGGCGGGGCGTCGAACAGGCGGCGGATGATTTCATCGCGGGTTTCGGCGTCGGCTGTCGCGGTAAAGGCCGCCAGCGGCACGTCCAGGGCCTGCCGCAGGGCCCCGATCCGCAGGTAGTCGGGGCGGAAATCGTGGCCCCACTGGCTGACACAATGGGCCTCGTCCACGGCGATCAGGGTGCAGTTGGAGTTTTTCAGCATCCGTTCCGTGCCACCGGAGGCCAGCCGTTCCGGCGCAATATAGAGCAGCTTCAGCCGTCCCTCCTCGATCGACTGCCAGACGGCCTCGGTCTCCTCCTCGGTGTTGCCCGAGGTCAGCGCCCCGGCGGTCACCCCCGCCTCCTGCAAGGCGCGCACCTGATCGCGCATCAGGGCAATCAACGGTGAAATCACAACGGTCAAACCATCGCGACACAGGGCAGGTAGCTGGAAACAAAGGGATTTTCCGCCACCCGTCGGCATGATGGCCAACACGTCGCGCCCGTCGCAGACGGCGTCTACAATCTCCGCCTGACCGGGACGGAAGGCGTCGAAACCGAAGACGCTGGACAGAAGGTCCGCAGGGGCGGGAGAGGGCGTGTCTGACATGCCCTCGGAGTCTCATATGGCAGGCCTGTTCACAAGGCAGGACGCGGCGCGCGGGTTGCAAGCGTATGCGAACGATTCGCAAAAAGCGTCTTTAAGTTTACGAGATGTTGTATTACGTAACCCACCCTGACGCACTTTATGGGGGACCACGATGTCCATCCTTCGCAATACCCTGATCGCCACCTCGCTGGCCACGACCCTCCTGGCGCTGCCCGCAGCCGCCGCCGAGGTGACGCTGCGCTTCCAGCATTTCGTCAACCCGACGTCGGCCAACCCAAAGCATTTCATGCAGCCCTGGGCCGATGCCATCGAAGAGCAATCGGGCGGCCGGATCGAGGTCCAGCTGTTCCCCTTCATGCAGTTGGGCGGTGCCGCGCCCACTCAATACGACCTGATCGCGGACGGTGCGATTGACGGCGGCTGGGTGATCCCCGGCTATCAGCCCGGCCGTTTCCCCGAGGCGGAGGCGCTGGAACTGCCGTTCATGGTGACCAAATCCGCCGAAGAGGCGTCGAAAGCCGCCTGGACCTTTACCGAGCAGCACCTGATGGACGATTTCGCGGACGTCCACGTCATCGCCGCGCACATGCACGGTCGCGGGCTGGTTCACAAAAAGGGGGCCGCGCCCGAAACAGTCGCCGATTTCGCCGGTCTCGACCTGCGCGGCCCGTCGCGGACCGCCACGCTGCTGCTGCGCAAACTGGGCGCGAACCCGGTCGGTATGCCCGTCCCCGCCTTTCCCGAGGCGTTGGCCAAGGGCGTGCTGGACGGCGGCGTCATCACCTGGGAGCAGGCCCCCCCGCTGAAGCTGGACGAACTGACCGACAGCCACACCGACGTGGCGGGCGACAAGTCGCTCTATAACCTCTATTTTATCTGGGCAATGAACAAGGCTGTCTACGAGGGCCTGCCCGATGATCTGAAGCAGGTGATCGACGACAATTCCGGCATGATGGCCTCGGCCTGGGCCGGGCGCGCCCATGACATCGGCGATGCCGAAGCGAAGCTGGTGATCGAAGCCACCGACAACCAGATCGCGGAAATGTCGACGGAGGCAACCGCCGAGATCATCGCCCTGGGCGAAGAGGTCACCGCCGAGTGGATCGTGGAGATGACCGAAAAAGGTCTCGACGGAGCGGCTCTGGTTGCCGATGCGCAGGCGGCGGTTGCGGCGAACATCGCGCAGTGATCCGCGCGGGCAGCCGCGTCGGAATGAGTATTTTCGCCGAGAAGAAGCAGGGGGCGGTCCATCATGGGCCGCCCTTTCGCGTCAGGTGGGCCGGGCCAGGGTGACGAGCGTGTCGCCATAGCGGCGCTGATCCACCTGGATCAGGCCGGCGAGGGTGGGGGCCGTGCTCTCTTCCCAGACGATGAGCGCCTCGGGCGCGATCCAGCCCGCGTCCAGCAAGGCGGCGATGGCTTTTTCGCCCAGACCCTGCGCGTAGGGCGGGTCGAGAAAGATCAGGTCATGCGGCGTGCCGGGGCCGGGGCGGCGGGCGTCGCGGGGGTGCAGGCGGGCGGGGGCGTCCAGCAGGGCGATGTTCTCGCGCAGGATGGCCTGAGCTTTGCGGCCTTGTTCGATGAACGTGGCCTGCGCCCCCCCCCGGCTCAGCGCCTCCAGACCCAAGGCACCGGTGCCGGCGAAGACATCCAGCACGCGGGCCTCCGTCACCGGATCGCCATGGCCGCCGTTGATCAGCAGGTTGAAGATCGACTCGCGGACGCGGTCGGTGGTCGGACGCAGATGGGCGGCGGCATCGCCTTTGCCGACGCTGGCCAGACGGCGGCCCCGCCAGCGGCCTCCGACGATTCTCACATCAGGCTCTTGATCGGGACGGAGCCGTCGGCGACCTGCGCCGGGTCCGGGGACCGGCCTGCCTCGACCAGCCGCTTGCCAACCATATAGGCCCGCGGGTCGTTCATGGCGTCCACTGCCAGCAGGCGGTCGCCCGCGTAGTACCAATGCGACCGGCCATCCCCGTCGCGCTGGACGACGCGGTCGAAGCCGGTGTTCAGGCCCGCGATCTGCAACTTGACGTCGTATTGATCGGACCAGAACCAGGGCTTGGCCAGGTAGTCGGTGGTGTCGCCCAGGATGTTGCCGGCAACGGTTTGGGCCTGTTCAATCGCATGGGGCACCGATTCCAGCCGCAACCGGATGTCGCCCACCGGAAAGGAGCAGCAATCCCCGGCGGCCCAGACCCCGGCGGCAGAGGTCCGTCCCCGCGCGTCCACCGCAATGCCATTGTCGACCGCCAGCCCCGCCGCCTGGGCCAGGGCAGTGTTCGGCGTGACGCCGATCCCGATGACCACGCTGTCTACGGCCAGGACCGTGCCGTCGGCCAGAACGGCCCCGGTGACCCGCCCGTCACCGGTCAGGCGATCCAACTGGGTTCCTTCGCGGATGTCGACGCCCTCGGCACGGTGCTTGGCGGCGAACCAGGCGGCGGTTTCGGCGCAGGAGACGCGGGACAGCAGACGCTCCGCGGCCTCCAGCAGGGTGACGCGCATGCCGCGCTTTCGGGCGACGGCGGCGGCCTCCAGGCCGATATATCCGCCACCGACGACAAGCAGGTGGGCGTCCGGCGCAAAGTCCGGCTCCATCGCGTCGATATCGGCCAATGTGCGGACGGTGTGGACGCCGCCAAGGTCACCGCCGATGGCGGCGGGCAGGCGGCGCGGGGTGGCACCGGTGCTCAGCACAAGCGCGTCCCACGCCTCGACCCCGCCCGCATGGGTCAGGGTGCGCGCGGCGGGGTCGATGGACGTCACCGGCGTGGCAAGGTGCAGGTCCACCCGTTGATCGTCGTAGAAGGCGCGGGGCCGCAGATGCAGCCGTTCGCGCGCCATGTCGCCAAGCAGATAGGCCTTGGACAGGGGCGGGCGTTGATAGGGGATCTCCGGCTCGGCGCACCAAAGGGTGATGCGCCCGTCGAAGCCCTTCTTGCGCAGGGTTTCGACCGTGGTGGCCCCGGCCTGGCCGCCGCCGACGATTGCGATGTGATCCATGGTGCGTCCTCTGGTCCCCGTGTCGGTCACAGCTATATCCCCGAGGATCGAACTTCAAACACGAGGACTGCGACATGACGATTACCACCGGCGACCGACTGCCCGAGGCCACCCTGCTGCGGATCGGCGACGACGGGCCCGAAGGCGTGGCCCTGTCCGAGCTGACGGCCGGCAAGACGGTCGTGCTGTTCGGCCTGCCGGGTGCCTTTACCGGGACCTGCACCACAGCGCATGTGCCCAGCTTCATACGGACCAAGGACGCCTTTGCCGAGAAGGGTGTCGTCGATATTATCTGCTTTGCCGTCAACGATCCCCACGTGATGAAAGCCTGGGCGGAGGCAACCGGTGCCGAGGCGGCTGGTCTGCACATGCTGGGCGACAGCGACGGGGCGCTTACCAAGGCGCTGGGCCTAGACTTCGATGCGCCGGCGGCAGGGTTTCACGGACGCACCACCCGCTGCGCCATGCTCGTGGAGGACGGCACGGTAAAGGTGCTGCATTTGGAGCAGGGGCGTGGGATCTGCGAGGCCACCGCCGGTGAGGCGATGCTGGCCGAAGTCTGACGGACGGGGGGGCGAGGGGATTGCCATCCCCTCGCGCTCCCCTGCCCGAAGGGGGCGATGCCCCCTTCGGAAACCCCGCGCGGGCCGGGGGCGGGGGCCGCGCTCAGCCGCGCGTCGTCGACAGATAGAGGTTCGTCTCGGATCGGCTGACGCCATCGATCATGCGGATGCGGCCCAACGTGCGATCCAGAACCTCCAGCGTGTCGGCACCCA
This sequence comes from Jannaschia sp. M317, assembly GCF_025141175.1. Classification (NCBI taxonomy): domain Bacteria; kingdom Pseudomonadati; phylum Pseudomonadota; class Alphaproteobacteria; order Rhodobacterales; family Roseobacteraceae; genus Jannaschia; species Jannaschia sp. M317. The sequence continues at coordinate 786,738 of NZ_CP081155.1, forward strand.
GCTCTGCGATCAGGTCCCAGCGGCCATGGGTGGAATGCACGGCCTCTACCTCTGGCATCCGGGCCATGGTGCGGGTGATGCGGGCGGCACCCTGGCCCTCGATCTCGATCAGGATGATGCCGCGGACGGCACGATCGCCCAGGTCCCCCTTGAGCACCGCGCGGTATCCCAGGATTTCACCTGCTTCGGTCAGGCGATCCATCCGGGCCCGCACCGTGGCACGGGTGACCCCCAGATCAGCCGCCAGCGTCGAGACGGAGGCCCGGCCATCCGCCGATAGCGCGGCCAGCAGGCGCAGGTCGAGTTTATCCATTTTGTCGGGTCACCTTGCGCAATTTGGTCGATGAGATGCTCATTTCGATCACTTATCGCGCTACGATCTGCCGGGCCAGTCTGATCAATCCAACCGCAAGAACGGAGACACACATGACCAAGACCATTTCCCTGATCGGTGCGCCGATCCAGACCGGAGCCTGGCGGAGGGGCTGCCTGATGGGTCCCGATGCCCTGCGCACGGCAGGATTGCGCCAGGCGTTGGTCGACCTGGGCCATGATGTCACCGACCGGGGCAACGTGGCCCCGCTGGCCGCCGAGGTGCCACCCGCGCGCAACACTGCGATCCGTGATCTGTCGCTCTGTGCCGGGTGGGTTGGTGCCCTGCAGGCAGAGGCAGGGCGCGTCGCGGCCCATGACATCCCGATCTTTCTGGGCGGTGATCACCTGATGGCTGCGGGCACCGTTCCTGCCATGGCCGCCCGCGCCGAGGCGGCGGGCCGACCGCTGTTCGTGCTGTGGCTGGACGCCCATTCGGACATCCACGATTTCGACAGCACCGACACCGGCAACCTGCATGGTACGCCGGTTGCCTATTTCACCGGGCTGTCCGACTTTTCCCCGCAGTTCCCTGTGCTGCCTGCACGCGTCGACCCGGCCAACATCTGCATGATCGGGCTGCGGTCGGTGGACCCGCACGAGAAATCGGTGCTGGCCGCGACCGACATTCAGGTCGCGGACATGCGCGCGATCGACGAACATGGCATCGCCACGCCGCTGCGCGCCTTTCTCGACCGGGTAGAGGCCGCGAATGGGCATCTGCACGTCAGCTTCGATGTCGATTTCCTTGACCCCGACATCGCCCCCGCCGTGGGCACCACCGTGCCCGGCGGTGCCACCTTCCGCGAGGCGCATCTGGTGATGGAATGGCTGCACGACAGCGGCCTTGTCACCTCGCTCGACATCGCAGAGCTGAACCCCTTCATGGACGACCGTGGCAAGACGGCGCGCCTGATGGTGGATTTCGTGGCCTCGCTGTTTGGCAAATCCGTCCTCGACCGCCCGACGCGAGGCTGATCATGGCATCCGTTCAGGCCCCCTCTGCCGTTGTGATGATCCGGCCGCTGGCGTTTCGGTCCAACCCCGAAACCCGCGCCGACAACGGCTTTCAGACCGGCGGCGGCAGTGTCGAGGAACCGGGCCGTGCAACGGCGGAATTCGATGCCGTGGTTGCCAGCCTGCGGGCCGAGGGCGTGACGGTTCATGTCCATGAGGACGACGGCAGCCGCGACACCCCCGACAGCGTGTTTCCGAACAACTGGTTTTCGACCCATGCGGGCGGACATATCGCGGTCTATCCGATGTTCCCCGAAAACCGCCGCCGGGAACGGCGCTGGGATGTGATCGAACAGCTGAAGCAGGACTACCGGGTTCAGGACGTGATCGATTATTCCGGGTTGGAGCGGGACGGCCTGGCCCTGGAAGGCACCGGGGCCATGGTTCTCGACCACATCGGGCGGGTGGCCTATGTGGCGCGGTCGAACCGCGCCGATCCCGTTATCCTGGAGCGGTTCTGCACCCACTTCGGTTATGAACCCATGGCGTTCGATGCGCGCGACGCACGGGGGATGAGAGTCTATCATACCAACGTCATCCTGACGATCGGGACCGGCTTTGCGCTGATCTGTCTCGACATGATCGACGATCCCGACCGCCGCGCCGAGGTGGCCGAGCGTCTGGCCGAGGATGGCCGGGACGTCATCGACCTGACCCCGGCACAGATCGACGGCTTTGCCGGCAACGCGCTGGAACTTGCCGGACGCGACGGTGCCGTCCTGGCGCTTTCGGCCCGCGCGCACGCCGTCCTGAGCGACGCGCAGCGGGCGCGCATTACCGCGCACGCCCGGCTGTTGCCGATGCCCGTGCCCACCATAGAAACCGCCGGCGGATCGATCCGCTGCATGCTGGCGGGCGTTCATCTTTCGCCTCGAAAGGCCAAGCCATGACCCTCTCCCCCTCCCGCCTGGCGATGGTGCCCTTCGTGTCTGTCCACGACATGATGAAGATCGTGAACGAGACCGGCGTGGCCGAAACCATCGCCGCCATCGCCGACCGGATCGAGGCGGATTTCCTGCGCTGGGAAGACTTCGACAAGGTGGCGCGCGTGCCCTCCCACTCCGAGGAAGGCGTGATCGAGTTGATGCCGACGTCGGACGGGGAATTCTACGGTTTCAAATACGTCAACGGTCACCCGGCCAACATGGCGCGCGGCTTTCAGACGGTCACGGCCTTTGGCGTGCTGGCGCGGGTCGATAACGGCTATCCGGTGATGCTGACGGAAATGACGGTGCTGACGGCGCTGCGCACGGCGGCCATGTCGGTCGTCGCCGCCCGCCACCTGGCCCCAAAGGGGGCCCGCGTCATGGCCATGATCGGCAACGGCGCGCAATGCGAGTTCCAGGCGCTGGGCTTCCATCACTGCCTGGGGATCGAGGAGGTGCGGCTTTACGATATCGACCCGGAGGCCACCGCCAAGGCCGCGCGCAACCTGTCGCGCACCGGCCTGCGCGTCGTGCCCTGCACCACCGCCGAAGAGGCCATCGCCGGGGCCCAGATCATCACCACCTGCACCGCCGACAAGAAGCAGGCGACGATCCTCAGCGACAACATGGTCGGCGCGGGCGTGCACCTGAACGCCATCGGCGGCGATTGTCCCGGCAAGACGGAACTGCACCGCGACATCCTGCTGCGGTCCGACATCTTTGTCGAATACCCGCCGCAAACCCGGGTGGAGGGAGAGATCCAGCAACTGGACCCCGACCACCCGGTGACCGAGCTGTGGCGCGTCATCGACGGGCAGGTTCCGGGCCGTCGCACCGACAGCCAGATCACCCTGTTCGACAGCGTGGGCTTCGCGACCGAGGATTTCAGCGCCCTGCGTCACATCTACGGCGAGTTGCAACGCACCGGCCATTACCTCGACCTCGACATGCTGGCCGACCCGGACGACCCGCGTGACCTGTTCGGGATGGTGGCGCGGGCGGACGGCGCGGGCGACTAGGCAGACGTCCCCTCGTCGGTTAGCAATTGGTGATTGCTGACAGTGCAGTTTCGCCGGGGGGCCGATGCGCATTCTCTTTACCTGCATCAAGTCGGAAAGCCATTTTCGACCGCTCCTGCCGTTGGCGCGGGGGATGCACGCGCGCGGTCATGACGTGCGGTTCGCCGCCATTGCGCCGATGGCCGAAATGATCAAGGGGCACGGCTTTCCACATCTGGTGATGGACGGCCCGTCGGACGCTGATCGCGCGGCCTTTTCCGCCATGGTCCGTGACCTGCCGAAATCAGAGATCGCGGATGCCTATGTGCCGGAGTTCTTCATGGGGCTGCTGCCTCGCGCGGCCTTGCCCAGCCTTTTGCCGCAACTGGCGGATTGGCGTCCCGACCTGATCGTCCGGGAGACGTGCGAGCTTGCCGGCTACCTCGCCGGGGAATTGCAGGGCATTCGCCATGTGCGCATGGAAATCCTGAACGCCTGGTCCGAAGACCTCTTTGCGACCCGCTTCCCGCAGGTGCTGGACGCGTTGCGGGCGTATGTCGGTCTGCCCAAGCGCCGCCGCGGCCCTTTTGTCGATGAGGCGGCCTTCACCCTTCATCCCGCACAGCTCGACCGCGTTGACCGAACCGGGACGCAGACCCCCTTTCGGTTTCGACCTGCCACAAGCGCCGCCCCCGCCGGGACGCAGACGGATTGGCTGCCGCAGGACGGCACTCCGCTGATCTATGCCACCTTCGGTACCGTTACCGCGAACCAGACGAACCCGCCGCCGATCTATGCCGACACGATCGCCGCGCTGGCCGATTTGCCGGTCTCGGTCCTGTTGACGGTTGGGCGGGACGCGCCGGACGCCCTGATGGACTGCGCCGCCCCGAATATCATCGTGCGTCGCTTTGTGCCGCAGGATCAGGTGTTTCCGCATGCACGGCTCGTGCTTTGCCACGGTGGGTCCGGCACCGTGTTGGCGGCCATGGGCGCAGGCGTGCCGATGGTGGTCGCGCCCTCCATTGCGGATCAGCCGGACAACGCACATTGCATCGCCGCCGCCGGTCTGGGCATTGCCGTGCCGGATGCCGATGCCACATCGATCCGCGCGGCCGTCGTCGCAGCCCTGGCGGACGACAGCTTGCAATCGCAGGCCGCAGCGGTCGCCCGGCAGATCGCCGAGACGCCGGACCTTGAGGCCGCGCTGGACCGGTTGGAGGCGTTTCACGCAACGTGACGGGGCCGGAGGATGCCTGAGGGTTCTTCGCCCTCAGTCGTCCTTGATGATATGCACCGTGCGGTTCGGAAACGGGATCTCGACGCCCGCCGCATCCAGCGCGATCTTGACGTCGCGGTTCATGTCCTTGCTGTAGCCGAAGAAATCTTCTCGCTTGACCCAGGCGCGGGCCAGGAAATCCACCGAAGAGGCACCCAATTCCGTCACCTTCACGGTGGGTGCCGGGTCAGCCAGAAACCGCGGGTCCGACATGAGCGTGTCGAGGATCACCTTCTCGACCAGATGCAGATCGGCATTGTAGCCGACCCCGAACGTCCATTCCGCCTGCCGCGTCGGATAGGCGGAAAAGTTGGTGATCGTGTTGCCCCAAACCTCGGAGTTGGGAATGATGATCTGCACGTTACCGACGCTGGCCAGTTCGGTGAAATTCAGGTTGATCGACTTCACCGTCCCGCTTTCACCGTTGATGGTGACGAAATCGCCCAGCTTGATGGGCCGGAAAAAGATCAGCATCACGCCCGCCGCGACGTTCGACAGGGTGCCCTGCAAGGCCAGGCCGATGGCCAGACCGGCGGCACCGATGACGGCCACCAGTGACGTCGTCTGAATGCCGAAGGTGCTCATCACGATCAGGACCGACAGGCCGATCACGACGTAGCGCGCGATGTTCGACAGGAAGTCGAACAGCGTCTGGTCCAGCCGCTTGTGCCGTTCCGCCACCGCGCGGATGCGACGGCTGACCCAACCCGCGATGATGAACCCGAGGAACAGGACCACCACGGCAGCCAGCAGATCGCCCACCAGCGCCGCCAGGAAATCGAAGGAAATGAAATCGCCCAGCGTGCGCCCGGCATAGATCTCGGTGGAAAGCAGTTCGTTCATGTCAGGCCAGTTCGTTGATCGCCCGAGCAAGCGCCCGGTCCTTGTCCGTCAGGCCCCCCGCATCGTGGGTCGTCAGGCGAATGTCCACCCGGTTCCAGACATTCGACCAGTCCGGATGATGGTCCGCCGCCTCGGCGGCCAGCGCCACGCGCGTCATGAAGCCCCAGGCCTCGGAGAAATCCTTGAACCGGAACCGGCGCTCCAGTCCGCCGTCCCGTTCCGTCCATCCGTCCGGGATCATTCCTGTTCCTCCACCTTGTCGCGTCTGAACGGGCCGTAGGCGGTCAGCACCTCGATATCTTCCTCGATGGCGCGGGCTTCGGCCTCCAGGAACTGGGCTACGGCGCGGGCAAAGCCCTCGTTCGGGATGTGATGCAGGGAATGGCAGGTGACGGGCAGATAGCCGCGCGCCAGTTTGTGGTCGCCCTGCGCGCCCGCCTCCACCCGACCCAGACCGCGAGCGATGGCGTGGTCGATGGCCTGATAATAGCACAGCTCGAAATGCAGCATCGGGTGATGTTCGGTGCAGCCCCAGTAGCGGCCATAGAGCACATCGCGCCCGATGAAGTTCAATGCACCCGCCACCGGCACCCCGTCGCGTTCCGCCAGCACCAGCAGGACATCGTCGCGCATGTCGCGTTGCACCAGGTCAAAGAACTGGCGCGTCAGATAGGGCGACCCCCATTTGCGCGCGCCCGTGTCCTGATAGAACCGCCAGAAGGCATCCCAATGCTCGGGCCGCAGGCTGTCGCCGGTGTAGCTGCGGATGTCTCCGCCAAAGCCCTGCGCCTGCGCCCGTTCCTTGCGGATGGTCTTGCGCTTGCGACTGCTCAGCGCGGCGAGGAAATCGTCGAAACCGGCGTAGCCGTCGTTGAACCAGTGATACTGCTGGCTGGACCGCGCCATCAGGCCCAGGTCCGCGCCCACCTCCCGCTCCGCCTCGGTGCAGAACGTGATGTGCAACGATGACAGGTCGTTCTGTTCGGTCAGTTGCACCGCCCCCTGGATCAGGGCCTGGATGCCCACCTCCTCCTGCCCCGGTCGCAACAGGAACCGCCGCCCGGACGCGGGGGTGAAGGGCACGGCCATCTGCAGCTTCGGATAGTAATTGCCCCCCGCCCGTTCCCAGGCATGGGCCCAGTTGTGATCGAAGATGTATTCGCCCTGGCTGTGCCCCTTGGCATAAAGCGGCGCGCAGGCGATCACCTGTCCGCCTGCCCGCGCGATCAGGTATTGCGGCTGCCAGCCGCTGCCCGGCCCGACCGACCCGCTTTCTTCCAGCGCGCGCAAGAACCGATGGGTTGTGAATGGATCGGCAGGCGGGCCGCCGTCCGCCGCCTCGGGGCAGGCGCAGGCGTCCCAGTCTGCGGCGTCGATCTGCGCCAGTGACGGCAGCACCGTGATTTCGATGGAGGTGTCAGTCATTGTCCTGATCTGGGGTCGCGGGCGGTCAGGGCAAGTAGCCTTCGAAGGTCACGGTGTCGGCGATTTGCCGCGCCTGTGCCTCTTGCGCCCTTGATCGGACCGTCCAGCACAGAACGGGCAGGCCGGCGCGTTTGATTTCTGCCACCCGTGGCATCGTCAGGGCCGCGACCTCATGGCTGATGAACCCGGCTGCGACCCGGTCCAGGTCTGGGATTTCGCGCAGGTGCGTTCGGGTTGTCTCGGACAGGTCGGGCCAATGCCGCGCCTCATAGGCCGATGTGACCAGCCCCCGCGCACGCGACGGGCACAGCCGGGCCAGCGCGGCCACCGAATGCGGATTGAAGGACATCAGCGCGACATCCCCGGCGTACCCGTCCAGGGCCCGCGCCACATCGCGTTCAAGACGCCCCACGTCCGGCCCCATGTCGCCGTCCTGATCCTTGATCTCGATCAGCAACGGGACTTGTCCGGCGACCAGGGTCAGCACCTTATCCAGCGTTGGAATCCCTTCGCGGCCACCGGTCAAAGGCAGCGCGGACAGCTCTGCCTTAGGGCGTGCGGCGATCGGACCGGTCGCAGCGGTCAGCCTGTCCAGGGTGTCATCGTGAAACACCATGGCCGTGCCCTCGGCCGAGGGCTGGACGTCCAGCTCGATCCCGACACCCAGCGCAATCGCCGCCCGGAACGCCGCGAGAGAGTTCTCGGGCCGCCCGTCCGCGCGGTCGTGCAGGCCACGATGGGCGATGGGTCCGGCCAGAAAGCTGTCGGGCAGGCGGGTCATTTCAGGCGAAAGATGCCCTCGATTTCCACCATGACCCCAAACGGCAGCGAAGCGGCGGACACGGCAGACCGGCTGTGTTTACCCGCATCGCCCAAGGCCTCGGCCAACAGGTCCGAGGCACCGTTGATCACCTTGGGCTGATCGTGGAAGTCAGCGGTCGAATTGACGAAACCGGTCAGCTTCACGACCTGGTCCAAACGCTCCAGATCCCCGCCGCAGGCCGCCTTCACCTGCGCCAGCAGGCTGATCGCGCAGGCCCTGGCCGCGGCCACGCCCTGCTCCAACGAGGCATCCGCCCCCAGGGTGCCGACCATCATCCCGTCCGGCCCCGCGCTGATCTGACCGGAGACGAACAAAAGGTCGCCGGACCGCACGAAGGGCACATAGTTGGCCGCCGGTGCGGGCGCGTCGGGCAGGGTGATCCCCATGGCGGAAAGGCGGTCGGTGAAGGACATGGTGCGGGCTCCTGGGCGAAATGTTGCCGCAGGCTGTCACGGTCGGGCGGAGAGGGCAATCGCGATTACTGGCGAGGCAGGGCGGCGTGAACCCCGCCCTACGGGGGGCAGTCGGATGCCGTCTTCATCGTAGGGCGGGGTTCACGCCGCCCCGGCCCGGCGCTGTCCTTCGGACCTTGCGACCTCCTGCCGGAGGCCGCGTTCGCGCCTTCACAGGCTCCGCCGGAGCCTGCGATCCAGCTTCGCTGGACCGGCGCTCACCCCTCCCGGAAGGCCCGGTTGAAGTAGTCGGCGAGGGGCTTGATCAGGTAGCCCAGCGGTGTGCGGTCGTCGGTGCGGATATAGGCCTCGACGGGCATGCCAGGCAACATGACCTGGCCGTTCAGCCGGTCAATCTCCCCCTCGTTCGGCAGGATCTCCGCGCGATAGTACGGCGCGCCCGTCGCCTCGTTGGTAAAGGCATCGGGCGACACCCGGATGACCGATCCGAAGATTTCGGGCGTGGTGCGCGCGTCGAAGGTCGGCATGCGCAGGGTCACCGGCTGTCCGGGATAGACCTGGTCGATATGGATCGGATCCACCTGCGTCTGGATCACCAGGGCGCGATCCTGTGGGACAATGAACAGAACCGGCTCGGCGGGGCGGATCACACTGCGTTCCGCAAAGACGGCAAGCCCGTAGACGACCCCGCCCACCGGGGCCGTGATCTCCATCCGGCTGAGCCGTTCCTGGACCGAGCGATATTGTTCCGCCAGTTCGACCTGGCGGAATTGCAGGTCGCGCAGTTGGCTGATGGCCTGTTCCCGCAGGCGCGTTTCCAGCTTCAGAACCTCCAGGTCGATCTCGATGGCGCGCCCTTCCAGTTCCGCGACGGCGGCGGTGAATTCACCCACCTGGCCCAACAGCCGCGCCTCTTCGCGTTGCAGCGACAACACCCGAGGGGCCTGGGCCAGGCCGCGTTCCAACAGGCTTTGCTGGGCCTCCAGCTCTTCGCGGATGAAACCCAGTTGCAGGTTCAGGGCCTCTTGCTGGGCGGTGATGCCATCGACCTGGTTGCCGATCTGCTCCTTGCGGCGGAGCAATTGCTCCGCCTCGCGGTCAGCGGCTTCCTGGCGGGTTTCGAACAGCCGTTCCTGTCCGTCCAACATGGACTGCACTTCGGGGTCCTCGGCGGCAGCCGCGCGCAGCGTGTCCGAAAAGGCGATCTCGGGCAGCAGATCCCGCTCCGCCTCGAAGCGGGACGACCGGGCCTCGATCTCGTGCAACTGGTCAAGCAGGATCTGCGCGTCCGATTGCACAAGCGTCCGGTCCAGCCGAAGCAGGACCTGGTCGGCCCCGACCACGTCGCCCTCGCGCACCAGGATATCGGTCACGACACCGCCGTCAGGGTGCTGGACGACTTGTCGATTGCTGTCGACCGCGATCTGCCCCTGGGAAATGATCGCCCCCGAAATATTGGCAAGGACTGCCCAGGATCCGAAGCCACCTAGCAGGATCAGCAAGCCGATCACCCCGATGACCAGCTGTCGCCGCGCCGTCCAGGCCTTGGCCGCCGCTTTGGCGGGGGGCACCGGTTTGGCCGGCGTGGCGGGCATCTGCGGTTTGGGCGGATGGGCGGGCATCTGGTTCATGACACGCCTCCGGGCGTCGGGTTGCGGGCCAGTTCCGCGTGGTTCTTGACCATCTTCTGCAGCACCTCTTCGCGCGGGCCAAAGGCGGTGCGCACCCCGTGTTCAAGCATCAGCAGCACCTCGCATTCCTGAATGGCGGCGGGGCGGTGGGCGATGATGATGACGGACTTGCCTTCGGACTTCATGCCCTTGATCGCGGTGTTGAGCGCGCGCGTCCCCTCATTGTCGAGGTTCGAATTCGGCTCATCCAGAACCAGGATCACCGGGTCGCCATACATGGCGCGGGCCAGGCCGATCCGCTGGATCTGCCCGCCCGACAGCCGCCCGCCGACGGCGGACACGGGCGTGTCATAGCCCGCAGGCTGTTCCAGGATCATCTCGTGGGCGGCGGCCTTCTTGGCGGCCTCCACGATCTTGGCGGGGTCGGGGTCGATGGCAAGGCGGGCGATGTTCTCGGCGATGGTCCCGTCGAACAGGGTCACCGTTTGCGGCAGGTATCCGATGTAGCCGCCCAGCACGTCAGGATCGTATTGATCCAGCGTTGCACTATCGAGGCGCATCTTGCCGCCCGCCGGGTTCCAGACCCCGGTGACGGCCTTGGCCAATGTCGTCTTGCCCGCACCCGACGGCCCGATGACGCCCATCGCCTGACCGGGTTTCAGGATGAACGTCACCGCCCGCAGACTGGCCTGTTGGGCCCCCGGCGGCACGATGGTGACGTTTTCGGCGGTCAGCAGGGCCTGCGGCCGCGGCAGCGGCGTGCGGGGCGTTGTCGGCGGCACCGCCTCCAGCAATTCCAGCACCGACTGCCGCCCCTTGCGTGCGCCGTGCACCAATTGCCATTGGCCGATCACCATCTCGATCGGGGCCAGCGCGCGCCCCATCAGGATCGAGCCCGCGATCATCGCGCCCGCCGTCATCTGGTTTTGCAGGACCAGATAGGCCCCGAGGCCCAGCATCGCCGATTGCAGAAACAGCCGCAGCGTCTTGGTCGTGACCGTGAAAAACCCGGAACGGTCCGAGAACGCCATCGATTCCGTCAGCGACTTGCCCCGTGCCTGCATCCAGCGGTCGAACGCCGCACCGCGCATGCCCAGGCTCTGTACCAGCTCCGCCTCCGAGGCGAGCTGTTGGGCGGTCAGTTCTGCGCGCATGTTGGCCTGGTTGGCATCCGCCATCGGCCCGGAGGTCATCGCCTGGTTGAGCAGGGCCAGCGCCACCAGCACAAGGCCACCCCCCACCGCCAGGAACCCCAGCCAGGGGTGGAACAGGAAGATCGCGAACAAGAACAGCGGTGTCCACGGAATATCAAACAGCGCAAGAAACACCGGCGAAGACAGCAGCCGCTGCACCGCCTCTACATCGCGCAGGGGGTTTCTGGTGCCGGCGCCGCCCGGACTGACAGCGGCGCGGCGCAGGTGGGCCTGAAACACGCGCCCGTCCAGGGCCGACTGGAACCGCGCGCCCACCCGGGCCATGACACGGCCACGGATGTGATCCATAACGCCCATCATCAAGAACAGAAAGGTCACCAGAACCGACAGCGCCAGCAGCGTTTCTTCTGATCGGGATCCCAGCACGCGGTCATAGACCTGCAGCATGTAGATCGGCCCGGTCAGCATCAGGGCGTTCACCACCATCGAAAAGATAAACACCATCACCAGCAGGCCGGTGCTGCGGCGACGAATATCGGTCAGTTCCGGCTGGCCTTGCCCCGGACGCACTGCCTGCGGTCGCTTCATGTCGGTCGGTCCCCCCGGGTGCGCCCGGTCAATACCGGGCGGCCTTCGAATATGTTCGCGCTTCAATACGCGGATCGTCCTATAACGCGGCCCGGGTTACCAGAGCCTTTGCCGCCCGAGGCATCAGTTCCTGCGGAAGATTCCGCCCAGCACATCCATCAGGATACGTTCCGCCAGGTCCGGCGCGGGGGCGGGGTTGGAGGCGGGGGCCTGCGGTTGCGGTGCCGGAGCCACGGGTCTGCGCGCGGCGCGGACCGGATCGACCATCGGCAGGGGCGTGACGGGCAGGCCGTCGTGCACCCGTACCATCGTCTCGTGCCAGATCTCTGCGGGCAGGCCGCCGCCGGTCACCCCGGTCAGGGGCGTGTTGTCGTCATAGCCCATCCAGACGCCCGCGACATAGTCCCCCGTGAACCCCACGAACCAGGCGTCGCGGTAGCTGCTGGTCGTGCCGGTCTTGCCGGCCGCCGGACGTCCCGGCAGGGCGGCGCGGGTGCCGGTTCCGCGCTCGACGACCTGGCTCATCATATAGACCAGCTGGCGGGCGGCGTCTTCGGTGATGACCCGTTCGCCCAGCCCGCTTTCGTGATCCAGCAGGGATTGCGTCTCGCCGCGCAGCCGCAGCGATGTCAGCCCGTAAGGCGTGACACTGGTGCCGCCGTTCAGGATGCCCGCGTAGGCCCCGGTGATTTCCAACAGGCTCGATTCCGAGGCCCCCAGGGCCAGGGCCGGACCGGCGGCCAGATCGCTTTCGATGCCGAAGTCGGTCGCGACCTTGCGCACGATGTCGCGGCCCACGTTTTCCGACAGGCGCACGGCGGCCGTATTGAGCGACCGCGTCAGCGCCTCGGTCAGGGTCACCTCGCCATAGAACTTCTTGTCGTAGTTTTCGGGGGCGTAGATGCCGGATCCCGGTACCTGGATCTGCAACGGCCCGTCGAACACCCGGTCGTCGAACCGCCACCCCAGATCCAGTGCCGCGGCATAGACAAAGGGTTTGAAGCTGGACCCGGTTTGACGCACCGCCTGCACTGCGCGGTTGAATTGCCCGGCGCCGCGCGTGTTGCGCCCGCCAACCATGGCGCGCACGGCACCGTCCGCGCTCATGACGACGATGGCGGCCTGTGCTTCGGATCCTTCGCGCACCTTGGTGTCGAACACATGGTTCAGCGCCTCTTCGGCGGCGCGCTGGATGCCCTTGTCCAGCGTGGTGCGCATGATGACGTCTTCGGTGGTGTCCTTGGTCAGAAAGTCGGGGCCGGTCCCCATCACCCAATCCGCGAAATAGCCGCCGGTGTCCTGGCGCGCGGCCGACGACAACGTGGCAGGCGACTCCAGCGCCTGTTGGTACGCGGCCGTGCTCAGATAGCCCTGCTCGTTCATCAGCCGCAGAACGGTCGCCGCCCGGTCCTGGGCCCGTTTCAGATTCGAGGTGGGGGCGTAATAGCTGGGCGCGGGCAGCAGCCCGGACAGCATGGCCGCCTGCGCGGGGTTCACCTGCGACACCGAGGTGCCGAAATACCGCTCGCTTGCCGCCGCGAAGCCCCGCGCGCCCGCGCCAAGGTAGGCCCGGTTGAGATAGATCGCCAGGATCTCGTCCTTGGAGAATTTCAGCTCCAGCGCCAGAGCATAGGGGATTTCCTTGACCTTGCGCCAGACGCTGCCGGCGCGGCAGTCGGCCTCGAACTCGGCCTCGCTTTGCCCCAGGGTCGGGTCGTAGTCGGTGCCCAGACACAGAAGCTTGGCGACCTGCTGCGTGATCGTCGATCCGCCGCCGCCGGAAAACGGTCCGCGACCGGCCTGCATGTTTGTGCGCATGGCCCCCGCGATGCCGCGCGGGCTGACGCCCAGATGGCGATAGAACCGCTTGTCTTCGCTGGCGACGACCGCGTTGCGCAGATGTTCGGACACGCTTTCGGTGGTGATCAGCCCGCCGTAGTTTTCGCCCCGCCAGGCATAGACCGCGCCCGAGCGGTCCTGCAGCGTGACCGACCCCCGCGCGCGCCCATCTGCCAGCGACGCCATGTCGGGGATACGGGCCAGGTTATAGGCAACCGCCACGCCCAGGATCAGGGCCAGCACCGCCGCGCCGCGCCAGGCCAGCGCCCAGGTGACGCGCAGCAGGAAGGTAAAGGGCCAGATCAGCCAGCCCAGCAGACCCCGCTTGCGCGGTGCGCGCGGTGCGGGTTTCTTTTTGGCCGGGGCCCGGCGGGGGGCTGCGGCTTTGCTGCGACGGTCCGCGACGAGGCGGGACTTGCCGGATTTCGCCATGATGTCTGCTCGTCCGTTGGACTGTGTCGGTTCGACTTTTTCACAACTCTACCCGCAGGCGAGTCGCTTTGGCACCCCATGACCGACCGAAGACTTCGCATTTGCAGCATTTCAGTATCGCCCGAAAAATAAGCACTGACGAAAAATTGTGCAAAAAAAGTGCAATTCGACCTCCGCGAGCCCGCGGATCTGCCCCATTTCGTTGCACCTCCCCTCTTGCGTCCGTGATCACCCCTGCATCCGGGCCCCTTCAGTGGGGGGCCGTAGCGTAGGGGAATCGATGTGAAACTCATCATTGCAGCGATCAAGCCGTTCAAGCTCGAGGAGGTGCGCGAGGCGCTCACCGCTTTGGGCGTGCGCGGCATGATGGTCACCGAGATCAAGGGCTTCGGCTCGCAGTCGGGCCACACAGAAATCTACCGCGGCGCCGAATACGCCGTGAACTTCGTGCCGAAGGTCAAGCTGGAGATCGTGGTGCCGGCTGCCATGGCCGACCAGGTCGTCGAGACAATCGCCACCACCGCCAAGACCGACAAGATCGGTGACGGCAAGATCTTCGTCCTCGATGTCCAGCAGGCCGTGCGTGTGCGCACCGGCGAGCTGAACGAAGACGCCATCTGAACGACGCCAAGGGGAAACTGGTAATGAAATTTATGAAAACACTGGCCCTGGGCGCTGCGCTGACCGCGCTTCCGGTCGCGGCCTTTGCTCAGGACGCGCCTGCGCCGGGCTTTGACGAAATCGGGCCGTACATCATGACGACCCTGCTGTTCCTGGTGGGCGGCTTCCTGGTGTTCTGGATGGCGGCAGGCTTCGCCATGCTCGAGGCCGGCCTCGTGCGGTCCAAGAACGTCACGACCCAGCTGACCAAGAACATGGGTCTGTTCGGCATCGCCTCCATCATGTACTGGCTGGTTGGCTTCAACCTGATGTATCCGGGCGATTTCAACGGCTACGTCGGCGGTTTCTTCAACATCACCGTGCTGGAGCCTGTGGGCCTGGGTGCCGGTGACGCCGCGCTGGACTATGCCTCGGTTGCGTCCGACTTCTTCTTTCAGCTGATGTTCTGCGCCACCACCGCGTCGATCGTCTCGGGCACCCTGGCCGAGCGTATCAAGCTGTGGCCGTTCCTGATCTTCGTCGTCGTGCTGACCGGCTTCATCTACCCGATCGAAGCGTCCTGGCAGTGGGGTGGCGGTTGGCTGTCCGAAGCCGGCTTCTCCGACTTCGCAGGTTCCACCCTGGTGCACGCCGCCGGTGGTTTCGCAGCCCTGGCCGGTGCCATCGTGCTGGGTCCGCGGATCGGCAAGTATGCCAAGGACGGCAAGGTCGTGCCGATGCCCGGTTCGAACCTGGCGCTGGCAACCCTGGGTACGTTTATCCTGTGGCTGGGTTGGTTCGGCTTCAACGGTGGCTCGCAGCTGGCTGCTGGCACCGTGGGTGACATCACCGACGTGGGTCGCATCTTTGCCAACACCAACATGGCCGCGTCGGCCGGTGCGGTTGCCGCGCTGATCCTGACACAGGTGATGTACAAGAAGGTCGACCTGACGATGGTCCTGAACGGCGCGCTTGCCGGTCTGGTCTCCATCACCGCCGGTCCGCTCGATCCCACGCTCTTCGGGGCGCTCTGGATTGGTGCTGTCGGTGGCGTGATCGTGGTCTTCACCGTGCCGATGCTGGACAAGCTGAAGATCGACGACGTCGTCGGCGCCATCCCGGTCCACCTGATCGCCGGTTTCTGGGGCACGCTGGTTGTTCCGGTCTACACCGACGGCACGTCTTTCGCGACGCAGATCATGGGCTTTGCCGCGATCGGTGCCTTCGTCTTCATCGTCAGCCTGGTCGTCTGGCTGATCCTGAAGGCCACCATGGGCATCCGCGTCAGCGAAGAGGCCGAGATCAACGGCCTCGACATGTCCGAGCTGGGCATGGAAGCCTACCCCGAGTTCTCGAAGGGCTGATCCCCTTCCACGGAATTTGATGAAGCAACCCCCGGACGCAACCGCGCCCGGGGGTTATTCTTTGCCTTGCCCACGGGCCCCTGCCCGTGCACCGATGGGCCATGACCGATCCGTCCCAGACCAGCCGCGCACGCCAGACCGCCGCCGCCCTCGCCGCGCTGGCATATGCCTTTCTCGCCCTGCGTCTTGCCCTGTCGTTCGAAGAAAAGGGCGGCCTGCTGCCCGCGCTTTCGCATCTCAGCCACTACTTCACGATCCTGACGAACCTTCTGGTGGCTCTGATGCTGACGGCCGTGGTCCTGCGCCGGGCCGTGGCCCCGGCGATCCTGCTCGCACTAACCATCTCGATCCTGATCGTGGGCGCGGTCTATCACGTTCTGCTGGCCCACCTCGTCGACCATCAGGGGTCAGAGGCCCTGGCCGATCAGGGCGTCCACACCGTCGTGCCAATCCTTACGGTCCTGTGGTGGCTGGCCTTTGCGCCCAAGCCGCCGCTGACCCTGCGCGACCCTCTGATCTGGGCGGTCTGGCCATTGATCTATTGCGTCTACATCCTGATCCGCGCGGCGGGGGATGGGGTCTATCCGTACTTCTTCCTGAACCTGCCCGAGTTGGGCGCGACCCGCCTGTCGATGAATGTCGCTGGCCTTGCGGTTCTGTTCATCGCGACGGGATACGCGCTGATCGGCGTGGCCCGCCTGTTCCGGCGCGGGCAGGTGGCCTGACGCCCCTTTCGTCGGCGGTCCCCTGACCACGGTATCAACGCAAACCCCCCCGTAGGCGGTGGACCTGCGGGGGGTGCGGGTTTTACCCCGAAACGTGAATTGCAGCGGTGAGGTTTCCCCCAAACCGTGAAAAACGGCTCAGACGGCGCCGTCGATCCAGTCTTTCAGCGCGGCCTTGGGGGCGGCGCCGATTTTCTGATCCACGGCTTCCCCGTTCTTGAACATGAACAGGGCCGGAATGCCGCGCACCCCCATCGCGCCGGGCGAGGCGGGGTTTTCGTCGACGTTGACCTTCACGATCTTGACCTTGCCTGCATATTCTTCCGACAACTCTTCCAGCGCCGGGCCGATCTGCTTGCAGGGGCCGCACCATTCTGCCCAAAAATCAACGATAACAGGGACATCAGACTGTTTGACGATTTCGTCGAAGGTGGCATCGGTGGCGGCAACGGTGGCCATGGCAGATCTCCTATGGGGCGCGGAATGCGCTTGGGTCGGAGGGGGAAGCTATGCAGCGCCCGCGCCGGGGTCAATGCCGCGCAAGCGCCTGCCACGCCCCTGTCACAAGATCGTGCGGGACCGCCATCAACTCGGCCGTCCGCGTCCAGAGCACGGCAAGCGTCACCTCCCGCTCCGGCCAGATCGCCTGTGCCGCCGCGCGGTAGGCGCCCATCTGCGCCAGAATTCCGGATGGAATTTTATCAGGGACATCAGGCGTTTGCGCGTTAGATTTGAAGTCGATGATCGTGACACGTTCCGCCGTCACAATCACCCGATCCATGGTCCCTGAAACGGCTGGAAATCCGTCTTGCGCGGGCAAGGCAAAGGGCACCTCGGCCAGGGTTCCGGGCGCGAAGACCTCGGTCAGGTCGGGGCTGTCCAACACGCGCGTCGCCTCGGCCACGGCGTCGGGCAGAAGGGTCGGGGCAATGCGCCCGGCCGCGTCGTCCCAGCGATCCCTGGGCAAGTTCGGCAGGTGTTCGAGCAACAGATGGATCCCCGTCCCCCGTGCCATCGCCGCCTCGACGGTCAGGCCCGCATCTCCGGGCAGGGCCTTGGCCCCCGGCAGGGCCGAGGGCGCGATGGGTTTCACGCCGACGGCTGGGGCGGTGACGGATTGTCCGGCCCAATCAGGTAGTTGGGGGGTGATTTTCGCGCCCGCCTTGCGTGGTTGCACGGGGACAGCGGACCAATCCCCGGCCTCCAGCCTCAGGTCGCCATTGCCTGTATCCTGCGCGCCTGCGGCGGTCATTCCGGCCTCGACCTGGCACCACCAACTGTCCGTGCGCGCTTCGCCCACGTCACCCGCCGCGCAGACGATCAGCCAGCTTTCGGCCCGCGTCAGGGCCACGTAAAGCAACCGGTCCCGTTCCGCCGCATCCGAGGCGATTACCTGGTCCGACAGCCTGTGCAATGCCGGGGACCAGCCCGATTTGGAGGGCATCCAGACCGGAACATCGCCCGGCAGACGGCGCACGCCTGTGACGCCCCTGGCTTTGCGTTTCTGTGTCTCCGGCAGGATCACCACGGGCGATTCCAGCCCCTTGGACCCATGCACCGACATCACGCGGATACTACCTTTGCTGGCCTGTCGTTTCAGGTCCACGTTGGCCGAATCGAGCCAGCCAAGGAAGCCCGCCAAGCTTGGCACCTCCAGTTGTTCATAGGCCAGCGCCTGACCCAGCAGCGCCTCGATCGCCTCGTCCCGTTCGACCCCCAGGCGCGCCAGAAGGGTCCGGCGGCCATCGTGACGGATCAGGATTCGCTGAAGGATTTCATAGGGTCGCAGGATATCCGCGACCCGCAGGACGTCGTCGAACAAGGCCACATTCTGCCCACTGTCCCGCAGCACCGACCAGAGCGGTCTTTTGCGCCGCCCCTGCGCCAGGGCGAACAGATCGGCCTCGTCCCGTCCGCCCAGAGGGGAGCGCAGGACCGTGGCCAGCGACAGGTCATCGTCGGGTGTCGCGGCCCATCGCAGCAGGGCAATCAGGTCCCGGACGGCCAGGTCGTCCGACAGCTTCAGGCGGTCCGCCCCCGCCAGGTCCAACCCGCGCGCCTTGCAGGCGCGGATGACATGGTGGAACAGCGCCCCCCGTCGTTGCAGCAGGATCAGGATATCGCCGGGCTGCACGGGACGACGGGTGCCCTTGTGCAGGATCGGCGTGCCGTCCTGCAGCATGGTGGCGACCTGGTCCGCGATCCGGTCCGCCAGGACGACGTTGGCATCGTTGCTGGCCACCCGGTCGATGGGGTCGAACCACCGTCGATCAGAGGTGTTCGCCGCCTCTTGGAGGATGGGTTGCCACAGATCGACGCGGCCCGGGATGGTGTCGAAGAAGGCCCTGTGTTCAGGCGCCTCGCCCACGCCGCCCCCGTCAGCAAAGACCCGGTCCACGAGGTCGAGAATCACCGGAGAAGATCGGAAGGAGTAGAGCAACGCGTGGTCGCGCAACCGCGCCGCCGTGTCCGGCAGGCGGTCGGCAAAGACGTCTCGCATCCGCTCGAACGCCTCGGGGTCGGCCCCCTGGAAAGAATAGATCGACTGCTTGCGGTCCCCCACCACGAAAAGCGTGCGCACCACGTCGGCCCGCGCGCCCTGACCGGCCCCGAACTCCGTCGCCAGAGCCTTGATCACGTGCCATTGGTCGGGCGCGGTGTCCTGCGCCTCGTCGACCAGGATGTGATCCAGCCCGCCGTCCAGCTTGAACAGGACCCATTGCGCCATATCGGAGGTCGACAAGAGGTGCCGCGCGCGGCGGATCTGATCGTCGAAATCCAGCCAGCCGCGCGCCTCTTTTGCGGCCTGCAACCGGGCGGTGAAAACAGGCGCAAAGGCGTGAAGTGTCCGCGCGAAATCCAACGAGGCCAGCGCGGAGATGCGGGCGAGCGCATCGGCCATGCGCTCGGCCATCAAGGTGAACAGCTCCACCAGGGGGCCATGGTCACCGGCTTGTACCGCCTTGGGCCAACGGCCGGTCTTGCGCGGTTCCGACTTGTCGGTCAGCAGGGCCTTGCGCAGAAGGTCGAAGCGCGTGTGGGGATCGGCGATCCGGGCGTGTTGCAACGTGGACCGAAGGTCGTCGATCGACTTGCCGGGCGCGCCCTCGGCATCGCCCAGGAAGCTTTCGATCATGTCGAGCATATCCGGGCCCGTGGCCAGATCGCGGAGGCTGTCTTCGGTGTCACAGCCGACCTCCAGCGCGGTGCGCAGCGCAGCCTCGTCCAGGGCCACGGTGCCGGCGCGCCAAGCGCTGGCGACGGCAGCCAGGAAAGACGACGGCTCTCCTTCGGTGAGCCGGGCGGACATGGCGTCGACCAGATGCGCGTCGGCCCCGCTGGCCATCTCGTCCAGGATCTCGGCGTGCAGGCGCGCGGTGGCCGTCTCGTCCATCTCCGAGAAGGCGGGGGACACGCCTGCCTCCAGTGGGAATCGCCGCAGCAGAGAGGCGCAGAAGGCGTGGATCGTCTGGATCTTCAGCCCGCCCGGTGCCTCGATTGCGCGGGCAAAAAGCGTGCGGGCATGGCGCAGATTCTCCGAGGTGATCCGCAGCGGCGGCACGCCCAAATCACGCAACTCGGCGCGCAGCGCCTCGTCGGGCAGCATGGCCCAGGTGCCCAGCCGCTCGAACAACCGGTTCTGCATCTCTCCGGCGGCGGCCTTGGTGTAGGTCAGGCAGAGGATCCGCTCCGGCGGGGTGCCCTCCAGCAGCAGCCAGGCCACGCGGTTGGTCAGCACGCGCGTCTTGCCGGATCCCGCATTGGCCGCCAACCAGACAGACCCGGAGGGATCGGCGGCCCCGATCTGCGCGCGCGTCGCCTCGGAATCGGTCATCGGCCCACTCGCTGTGGCAGGGCGCGGTCGGTGTCATCCCATTCGCCGCGCCGCGACAGCTGGTCGTAGTCGCTGGAGAATTCGATGAAGTCGGGGGCCAGGCGCGCGACCCAGGGGCGGCCGTCGCGATAGGCCTGGATCAGGGCGCGCAGGCCCGCACGGGTGTCGGCCAGGACATCTGCGTCCAACTTGACGCGCACCTCGTCGTATTTCGATCCGACCTGAAGGTAGGCGATTTCATCCACGTGGCGCTGGGCGATGGCGGGAAAGGCCCCGTCTTCGACCATCACCGCCTCCAGCAGCAGTTGTTTCGCAAAGAATGCCTGCTGCGGGCCGCTGGGCGGTTTGCCGGTCTTGTAGTCATAGATCGCCACCGATCCCCCCCGATCGTCCAGACGGTCGGCCTTGGCCGTCAGCGTAAAGTCGAGACCGGGCAGAGGCATGTGCCCCTCCTCCTCCACGAAGAGAGGGCGGCCTGCGGCGCGGCGGCGGGCCTCTGCGGTCAGCAGCTCGTTCATCAACCGGTCGAATTTCCCCAGCCAGATCCGCCGCATGGCGGGCCAGGGGGCCGTGTCTTGCAAGGTCTGTTCCAGCGTGTCGCGCAACCGCGCCGCCGCATCGTCGGGCAATTCATCGGGCAGGGCGCGGGCGAAACGTTCCATCGCCGTGTGCACCACCACCCCGCGCAACCGGGCATCCGGCCCCTGCCGCAACGGGCCCAGGGCACGCAGACCCAGGACATAGCGCGCGTAGGTGGCATAAGGATCGCGGATCAGCGTCTCGATGGCGGTGACCGACAGGCGTTTCGGCTGCGCCTCGGCCGGGACGATGGGGGCAGGGCGGGTGGCGGCGGGTACCCGCGCGGCAGGCCGGTCCAGGGCCGCCGCCAGCGTCAGCCAATGGTCCCCGCGCGCGCGCATTGCGTCCAGCACGGCCTTGGCCTCGGTGCCAAGCCCGCCCAGCAGGTTCTCGATCCGGTTGAGCCAGCGGGACGGCACCGTCTCGGCCTCTGCGTCGCGTGCGGCGCGGCTGAGCCAGATTTCCGGCCCCGAGGCCGCCTGCTGGAAATCATGCGCCGACAGGCCGACGCTACGGTCCGGCAGCCGCAGTCCCGCTTCTGCACGCATGGCGCGGTTCAGCCAGGGATCGACGCTGGGCTGGCCCGGCCAGATGCCGTCGTTCAAGCCACCCAGGATGACCAGCGGCGCGGTGCGGACCCGCGCCTCCAGTGCGCCCCAGATCATCGCGTCGGGATGGGGCGCAAAGCTTTCGCGGACCTCTTCGGCGGACAGGAGGGCGTGCAGGATGCGGGCGTATTCGGTCGTGGTGATCGGTTGGCCATCCAGTTCCGGCGCAGCCTGCGACAGGGTTTCGACCACCGCGCGCGCGCTGCGCCCCGCCTCGGCCGCCCAAGGTTCGGACGGGCCGGTCAGATGATCGAGGACGGTCAGATGCATGGTCAGATGCTCGGCCAGGGTGGCCTTTCCGAGGGCTGTGGCCAGATTGTCCAGCAACGCGGCAAGCCAGTCGATCCAGGGCCCCGACATGGCCCCGCTTCCGGGATCATCGGCCCAGGCACGCAGCAGGGCGGGCGTCGGGAAAGGACAGGGGGTTTCTCGTAGCAGTGCCACTTCCAGCGTGCGGGCCTGTTTCAGGTGGTCACCGCGCCCGGCACCTGCCTGCACCAGGGGATGGGCCAGCAGAATGGCGAGCGGTTCTGCCTCTACCGTCTGGCCCAGCATCGCCGCGCTTTGCATCAGCAGGCGACCGGGCGCGGATTGGACCAGCGGGCGACCGGCGCTGTCGTCAGGTTCGATCCCCCATCGATCCAGCTGGGCGGCGACCTGACGGCTGAGGCCGCGGTCGGGTGTGATCAGCGCGGCGCGGCGACCATCAGCCAAGGCCGCCCGCAGACCCAGGGCGATGGCCTGCGCCTCGGCCCCGGGCGACGGCGCGGCGAGCAGGGTGATGCCCGCACAGGCCGCGTCGATCCCCGACAATGCCGGCCCTTCCTCGCGCCAGGCATCGGTTGCAGGGGCCGGTCGCAGGGCAAGCGAGATCAGGCGGTTGCGGGCGGGGGCCACGGGGCGCGCGCCGCTCCATTGTGGGCAGTCGGCGCGACTGCGGTCGTGATCGGCCAAAAGCGCGGCGTGGCGATATTGGGGATGGTCCTGGGCACCGGGCCCCTCGCCCTGGGTCAGCTCTGCCCACGCCAGATCGGGCATATCGGTGTCGAGGCCCGGCAGGATCACGGCCCCCTGCGGCAGGTCCAGAACCGCGCGGATCAGCCGCCGCGTCGGCGCGCGCGAGGCGGTGGACCCTGCGATGATCACCGGGTCGGTCGGCGGCGCGGCCTGCCAGGATCGGGTCAGCCGGTGCAATGCCTCGGTCTGGATCGCGGCCGGGGTGACCTCTCCGGTGGTTTCGGCCCAATGGGTCACAAGCCGGAGGAATTCCAGCGACCGCTGCCAATGTTCGGACAAGGCACCGGTCTCGATCCTCTCCAGGGCTTCGGGGTCCATCGCCTCTTCCTGCATTTCGTCCAGCAGGGTCAGCAGCGTGCCCGCCAGATCGAAAGCGGCCTCGGGCGGGGACAGGTCGGGCCGTGCCTGCAGCAGGCCGCGCACCAGGCGTGTCAGGCGCAGGCGCAAAGCCAGGCCTGTCGTCCCCGCCTCGGGCAGGGTGCCGGGGGGCAAAAGCGGGCGCAGGTCCGAAACCAACCCGATGCGTGGCAGAAGGGTCGGGCCCTGCGCCGCGCAGGCCGCGCGCAGACGGGCAGCCATGCGGTTGGTATTGACCAGGATCGTGACACGGGCCAGCGCCTCGGGCGGGGCATCGCCCAGCCGGGCGCGCAACCCGTCGATCACGGCGGCAGAGAAATCTACCCCCAGCGGTTCGTGCCAAAGCCCCTTCATGCGGCCTGTCGCAGCATGGCTTCGGCGGCGTCTATGCCCTGGGGCGTGCCGACATCCGCCCAATGGCCGGGATGGACAACGCCGCAGAACCGCCCCCGTGCCATCATGTCGAACCACAGGTCGCGGAGCGAGAAGACCTGGCGCGGGTCGTCCGTCAGCGCGTCCGGTTTCACGATGGTCACGCCGGTGGCGATCAACCCTGCGTCATCACGCGACAGGCGCCCCTGGCCGTCCACGGCGAACCGCGCACCACCGCGCCCGACGGCGCGGCCCTCTGGCACCAGCAGCATGAGGCCATCCATCCGGTCGGGATCCCAGGCGGCGGGCAGGGTGTGGGCGACGCGGGGGCCGGTCCAGACGCTGTCGGAATTCATGGTCAGGACAGGGCCCGCGCCCAAGTGCGGCAGGGCATTGCGCAGCCCGCCGCCGGTTTCCAGCAACACCGGCTCATGCACCAGGGTCACATCGCGCCCGGCCAGGTGATCGCGCAATTGTTCGGCGTGATAATGGGTATTGACGACAATACGGCCCAGCCCTGTGACCTGATCCAGCGCGTGGTCGATCAGGGCGCGGCCTGCCACCTCGACCATGGCCTTGGGCCGGTCGTTCGTCAGGGGGCGCATCCGGGTGCCGAGACCCGCCGCAAAGACCATGACCGGGATCATGGGCGGCCCGCCGCGTGGGTCTCACCATAGAAGTGGCCCGCCTGGTTGCGGATCGCCTCCAGCCGTTCGGGCGTCGGCTCCGGCAGGGTGTCGGAGGCGATGCCGCGCACCCGGTGCAGTGCCGGATGTTCCAGGTCGCGGCGCAGCGCGGCCCAGGTGCGGGGAATGAAGTCCGGGTAATGCGTCTTGCCATCGCGCAGGCAGAGCCGGGCAAATACCCCCAGGATCCGCAGCGACCGTTGGGCGGAACAGATCGCCACACCGGTCGCCACCTGATCGGCCGTGCGGCCGGTGGCTTGAACGTAGGCCTCGGTCGCGGCCTGTCGGGCGGCTTTCGTCACGGTGCGGCGCGGGTCGTGGATCAACGAGGCCAGATCATACTCCGGCGGACCAGCCATGGCGTCCTGAAAGTCGATGATGCCGACCCGGTCGACCCCGCCCCGGTCCGGCAGCCAGAGTAGGTTTTCAGCGTGGAAATCCCTGTGCGTGAGGACCGGGGGCGACAGGGCGGCGTCGGCCAGGGCCTCGGCCATGGCGGCGACCAGACCCGGGCGCGCGTCCCGCGCCTCTGGCGCGTACCAGTCA
Organism: Jannaschia sp. M317; assembly: GCF_025141175.1. Classification (NCBI taxonomy): domain Bacteria; kingdom Pseudomonadati; phylum Pseudomonadota; class Alphaproteobacteria; order Rhodobacterales; family Roseobacteraceae; genus Jannaschia; species Jannaschia sp. M317. The sequence continues at coordinate 811,167 of NZ_CP081155.1, forward strand.
AGCGAGAGCGCGGCCAGGTCGGCCATCTGCGGGCCATAGGGGCGCAACCCCGCAGGCGGTGGGCTGGCCTGCATCCGGGCAAGCGCCTCGGCGGCCGCGGTATAGAGCGGGACCTCGGACGCGGGATCGGCGGCGGCGACGCGGGCAAAGAGGTCGTCGCCCAGGTCCTCGATGATCAAGAGGCCGGCATCGGAATCTTCTGCCAGAATCGCTGGCACGCTGAGGCCGCGCGCGGCAAAGATGCCGGCCATCCGCAGAAACGGGCGGACGTCCTCTCCGGTGCCGGGCGGGCAATCCATCAACATCGCATGGCGGTCGGGCAGCACCAGACGCTCGTAGCGGCGCAGGGAGGCGTCGCCGCGCAGCGGGTGCCGCGTGGCCTCGGCCCAGCCGGTGCGGGTCAGGAAGGTGGCGATACGTCCGGTCATGGTCGAGCCTCATTGTGCACGTGGACCGCGTGCAGCAGGCGGTCCGCCAGCGCGCCGCCGGTGATGGTCAATCGCCGTGCCTCGGGCCCGTCGTGCGCAAAGCACAGCGTGGCGGCCCCGGCAGGCGTGTCCGGGCCCAGCCGGTCAGGCCATTCGATCAGACACAGCGCCTCGCTGAAGGCGTCGGCCAGGCCCAGCTCCAGCACCTCCTGCGGGTCGGCAAGACGATAGAGATCGGCGTGCCAGATGTCGAAGCGCGCCGTCTCGTAGGTCTGGACAAGGGTAAAGGTGGGGGAGGGGACGTCCTCGGGCGGGAGGGCGTCGCGTGCCCGGATGGCCTGTATCAAAGCCCTGGCAAAGCTTGTCTTTCCGGCCCCGACCTCGCCCTCCAGCAGGAGGGTGTCGCCCGGCCCCACGAGGGGGGCGATGGCCTGGGCCAGCGCGTCCGTGGCGGCCTGGCCGGACAGGATCAAGTCGGGAGCGGTCATGGGCTTGGTTGTGGCCCTCCCCCCGGACAGAGGCAAGGGGGGGCGTCGCGCGCGGTGGCGTTGAAACAGCGGGTTCAGGACACCGGTGTGCGGTCGACATCGACCGGGTCCGACACTGGGGCCAAGGTCCCTGTGGACAATGCGAAGGAGAGCGCCAGGCCCCCGCCCCGCAAAGGTTGCACACGGAGCGTTCGGTGCATGCCCGCATCGCAGTGCAGGGTTTCTTCCCAGGCCACGGCCTCGGCCATCGGGGCCTTGGCGAAGCTGCGCAGGTCGCCCCAGACCGGGCTGGGACGGAACCGCGCCGCCCAGACCTTGAGGCAGGCATCGAACGTCTCCGGAAGGTCGGGGACTGCCGCCAGGTGCCGGGCGGCCGCATTGGCGGTGATCCGTGTGCCACCGGCGGAAAAGACCGCCAGGGCATCGTCGGTTGCCTCAAGCGCGCCGCACAGCGCCTCGACCTCTTCGCGGTGCGCGCGGTTGGCAGAGACGTCGGCGGACACATCCTCCAGCATCAGGGCCACGGCCCCGTCGGCCTGGGGGCGCCCGGTGACGCAATAGGTCTGCCCGTTTGGCAGGGTCCAGGTTTCGCTGTAGGTGCCGCCGGCATCGACGCGGCTCAGGTCGCTCAGCCCGTCGCGCCAGGCTTTGTAGTCGCGCGGCTCGGGCAGCTTGCGGTGGTCGCGGAGCGCGTCGAAGAAATCCTCCAGCTTGGGGCGGCGCGACAGCCAGCTGCCATCTAGGCCGGTCATGTCCATCAACGCCGGATTGAACATCGCCAACGTGCGGTCCCTGTCGAATATGGCCAGACCCGTGGGCAGATAGGCAAAGGTCTTGGTCAGGGTCTGAATGAAGGTGCGCAGGTTGTCCTCGGCGCTGATGACGGCATCGAGCGACAGGGCGTGCATGTGACGTAGATCGCGGGCATCCGGCGCGGTGGTCGTGATCTCGAACCAGTGGCCGGTGCCCTCGCGATCCTCGACGCGCCGTCGCGACGTGCCGACAGGCGCGCCGCCTTCGTCGGGGAACAACGCGACCATCGGCCACCCCCGCGCCGCATCCGGGCCCGCGCAGCGGATTGCCAACCCCAGATAGGCGGCGTTGCACCAGATCACGCGACCCTCTGCGTCGACCACCCAGCTGAGCGTCGGATTGGTGTCGGAACTGCGGGTGAGCAGATGCGCATCCTCCTCCAGCACCTTGAGGCTGGCTGTGTCGATGCGCATCGACGTCTGCGATGTTTCGGCAGAGGCCACGGTGATCCGCAGGTCATCACCCTGCCGCACGCCGATGATCAACACCTGGTCGCGGCCCAATGTGCCGGTCAGCCGAAAGGACCGCCCGGAATCCTGCAACTCGCTGAAGGCCTCTTCGACGCCATCGGCCATATCCGAGAGCGCGTCGATCAACTGAACCCAGGCCTTGAGGTTGTCGACCGGGGTGGGCACCAGAAAGGCGATGTTTTCCGAATGCTCTACCAGGTAGCCATTGCGGAACAGGAACTGCCTGGGTTCCGACAGGGCATCGGTGGCAATGGAGGGCAGGTCGCTGCGGCCGCGCGGGGCGAACCAGACCATGTAGGCCAAGGCCAGCAAGCCCGCCGCCGCGCCCCCCAGTCCGGCCAGCATGGTCACAGCAAGTGCCGGCATGTGCGCACCTTTCCCTAGTCATTTCGGTCACCGGGGCATCTTGGGCTGCAAGTGGTTAAGAGGATCTTAACAATCCGAGGCGATTTTACGGCAATCGGTCGGAGGGGGCGTCAGGACAGCAGGACGTTCGGGCCCAGCGGCCCTGCGTCCTGCTGCGCGATGGCGGCACGGGGCCAGGTCACTTCGGCGATGGCCCCGGTGCGGTCCCGACCCGTCCCCGCCCAGTTGGCGGACCCGTTGTCAAAGGCCACCGTGGCGCCCGTGCGTTCCAGCAGGGTCTTGGCAATAAAAAGGCCTAGGCCCATGCCTTCGTAGTCCGGGCGATTGCGGCGACTGCGCAGAAAAGGATCACCAAGGCGGGAAATGACCTCGGTCGGATACCCGGGCCCATCATCGACCACGCGGACCGTCACGGTGTCCAGCGACCACCGGACGTCGACCCAGACCCGCTCCTCGGCGAAATCCACGGCGTTCTGGATCAGGTTGCGCAACCCGTGGATCATTTCCGGCAGACGGCGGATGACCGGGCGGGCGGCCCCATCCACCAGGGCATCGAAATCATAGAGGATGACCTTGCCGCGATCTTCGTGCGGGCTGGCGGCTTCGCGCAGGATGTCTTCGATCGGTGCGCTTTGGGTGTGCAGGTCACGTTTGCCCGCACGCCCCATGGATCGCAGGATATCGCGGCACCGATCGGCCTGTTGCCGGATCAGGCGCGCGTCCTCCTGCAGGCTGTCCTGGCCCTCCAGCTCTTCGGCCAATTCGCTGGAGACGAGCGTGATGGTGGCCAATGGGGTGCCCAGTTCATGGGCCGCGGCGGCCACGACGCCGCCCAGGTCCTGCAACTTCTGCTCGCGCGCCAAGGCTGTCTGAGTGGCCAGTAGCGCCTTGGACATCGCCTCTGTTTCCTGTGTCAGGCGAAAGGCAAAGCCGCTGACGAACAGCGTTCCGATGGCGATCGAGACCCAGAACCCCAGTAGGTGCAGCGGCGGCAGTTGGAGCACCACGCCCGTCTGCGTCTGCACCGGCAGGTGAAATCCGCCCAACAGCGACATCAGAATCAGGGCCACAACCGCCAGCACGACCGTGGACCGCAACGACAACGACGTTGCAGAGATCGTGACAGGGGCCATGAACAACAGCGCAAAGGGATTGTTCAGCCCGCCGGTCAGGAACAGCAGCAGCGACAGCTGCATCAGGTCGAACAGCAAGAACCAGAACGCCACCGCTTCGGACAGGCGGTGGCTGGGTGGGTAGACCGTCATCGCCACCAGGTTCGCGACGACCGCTGCGCCGATCACCAAAAGGCAGATGCCCAGGTGGATTTCCAGCGACAGCCACAGGCCCACGGCCACGACCGTGACGGTTTGTCCCAGGATGGCCAGCCAGCGCAGGTTCACCAGGGTATTCAGGCGTACGCGGGGCAAAATCGTCTCTGGCGGCAGCAGGGAATGGGTCGATGCGTCTGGCATGGGGCCTCTGAAATTTGACCGAACCACCAAACCCCCATACATCCTCTGAAACAAGAGCCCCGGAGGCACCCAGATGGCCGACCCCCTGACCGACCTTGGCCCTGACAAGTCCCTATTGCTTGTCGACGATGACGAACCCTTTTTGCGCCGCCTGGAACGCGCGATGGAAAAACGTGGCTTTGAAGTCGAGGCGGCGTCCTCGGTCGCCGAAGGCATTGCCAAGGCCACGGTGCGTCCTGCCGCCTATGCGGTGATCGACCTGCGGCTGGAGGACGGCAACGGGCTGGACGTGGTTGAACGGCTGCGCGAACGCCGCCCCGACAGCCGGATCGTAGTGCTGACCGGGTATGGCGCGATTGCCACGGCGGTGGCTGCGGTCAAGATCGGGGCGACAGATTACCTGTCGAAACCGGCGGATGCCAACGACATCACCAATGCCCTTCTGGCCAAGGACGAGGAACTGCCGCCGCCGCCAGAAAACCCGATGTCCGCCGACCGGGTCCGGTGGGAACATATTCAGCGCGTCTATGAGCTATGCGATCGCAACGTGTCCGAGACGGCGCGCCGGCTCAACATGCACCGACGGACCCTGCAGCGGATCCTGGCCAAGCGCAGTCCGCGCTGATGCGCGCGGCGTGGGCAGGGCTGTTCCTGGCGGGGTGCGTGGCCGCAGAGCCGCCCGCGCCCGCGGGCCTGCCGGGCCTTTCGCTGGTGCCTGCGGCGGACGGGCTGACGGTCGACGGGTCGGGGGGGCGTCAGATCGCCTTCGGGCGCGCGCGAACCGGTGTCCTGGAAAGCATCGCGCGGATCGAAGGTCAGCGGCCCGAACCCGTGGCCTGCGGCGGCGGGCGCAGCGCCTGGGTCACGCAGTCGGGGCTGCTGCTGGTGTTCGATCCCGGTGGGACCGACGATGCGCGCTTTGCTGGCTGGCAAGGCGGGGGCACCCGTGCGGGACGGACCTGCGCGTAAGCCGTAGCGCGGGGTTCACGCCGCGCCTCAGTTGGTCAGCAGGCGCGTCACCCAGACACCGAAGGCCGCCGTGGCCCCGGTCAGCACCATGCCCCAGGTCCAGTCGGTCGCGACCATGGTCCAGTCCCAGTTCTTCAACGTCGCCTTGTTGGTGAACTCATAGGTGCCATAGGCCAGCGCGCCGACGACGGCCCCGTTGAACGCGGCCATCCCGATCGTGCCGTCGCGCAACGCTGGGACAGACACCAGATAGAGAAGCCCTGCCACGTAAAGCAGGTAGAAAGCGGCCGCCGGGGCCAGGTCGATCGGCTCGCGCAGCATGTCGCCGATATGGCGCGCGAACAGCGGCTTCATCACCAGCGTCAACATGATCGCATCGACGATCAGGAAGAAGGCGGCGGAACTGACGTAAAGAATGACAAGCTGCATGAGGCGGACCTTTCGTGGCTGCCCCTTGGGTGTAGGGCGCGGGCGCGGTCCAGCAAGCCGTCACAGGGGGCAGCGTTTCCAGATACGCCCGTCGGCGTGCTTCCAATCCTCGAACCCGCGCGATCCGTAATAGGCCAGACCGCCTTCATTGTAGGCCATGATCGTGGCATTGATCCAGGCATAACCATCAGAGCGGGCGGCGGCGCGGGTCGCCTCGAACAGGCGGGACCCGACGCCCAGACCGTGTTTGCCCAAGGCCACAAAGGTCGCGATGTCGCAGGCTTCGGGCGGCAGTTTTTCGCGCGGGCCGATCCATTGGAAGCCCAGGATTTCACCGTCCAGCTCGGCCACGTGCCAGATGTCCCCGTCGCGCGCCATCCAGTCGCGCAGCGCGTCGCCGGTCACCGCCGCGCTAAAGGCGGTGGTGCCGCCTTTCTCGATGATCGCGTTCAGCAGGGCCGCCATGGCACCGGCGTCGAAGGTCTGTGCGCGGCGGATATGGATGTCAGGCATCGAGGGCCTCCAGCAGGGTGGCGTGACGGGCAAGATAGGCGGCGCGTGCCTCGGCAGGGGGGCGCAGCGTGACGGACAGGCCGTCGATGACCGCAGGCGCGGGCCGGCCAAAGAACCGCGACGCCTCTGCCTCGGAAAACCCGGCGATCTGCACGGCCTCCAGCCAGGCGGAAATCTTATCGGCCTTCTTGATGCGCTGTTTCAACCGCACCGGCGTGGCGGCGGGCAGGCCGAAACGCAGGTTGATCGCCGTCTGCAACCGGTCGTCCAGCGCGCCATATCCCGGCCCCACGGCGGCCTTCACCGGGGAAATCATGTCGCCGATCACGTATTCGGGCGCATCATGCAGCAGCGCGGCCAGCCGCTCTGCCGGTTTTGCGGGCCCCAGTCGGTCCAGGATGTCCACCACCAGCAAGGAATGTTCGGCGACCGAATAGGGCCAGTCGCCCTGGGTCTGGCCGTTCCAGCGGGCGACAAAGGCAAGCCCGTGGGCAATGTCCTCGATCTCGATATCCATGGGGGTCGGGTCCAGCAGGTCCAGCCTGCGGCCGGACAGCATCCGCTGCCATGCGCGTGGTTGTTTCATCACACCTCTCTGCCTCGTGTTCGGGCGTGCGAAACCAAATCGCCCGACATGTGTTATGCTCTCATCGAAGGGGGAGACCAACCGGTGCCTCACGCACCCATAGCAACCGGAGGTTCCCGGATGACTTTGCGCCCCCTTTCCCTGACCGCTGCGCTCGCGCTCCTTCTTCCATTGGCCGCCCCGGCCCAGGCACAATCCTGCGCCCCACGCGACAGCATGGTGAAGCGGCTGCTGGATGGCTACGGCGAGAATTTCGCCGGCGGTGGCCTGCAGAACGCCGAGGCCGTGTTCGAGGTCTGGACCTCGCCCGATGCCGGGACCTGGACGATTCTGATGACCCGCGCCGATGGCACATCCTGCATCATGGCCGCAGGCACGAACTGGCGTCCGCAACTCGATCGCCACATTGTGCGCGGCACGCCGTCCTGACATCTGACGTCGCGGCCCCGGACGCGACCACTCGCTGCCCTTGGTTCAGCTTGGTTCAGATGACACAGGCTTGCCCCGGTCTGACACTGCGGCACCTGGCCCCACGCCCGCGCAAATGTTGTGTGCGCAGCGGGTGCCTGCTAGGGCCTCGCCCAACCGAATTCCGCAGGAGAGCGAGAGATGAGCGACTACGTCGTCAAGGATATCAGCCTGGCCGCCTACGGCCGCAAGGAACTGGACATTGCCGAAACCGAGATGCCGGGGCTGATGGCGCTCCGCTCGGAGTATGGCGAGAGCAAGCCCTTGACCGGCGCGCGCATCGTGGGCTCGCTGCACATGACCATTCAGACCGCCGTTCTGATCGAGACGCTGACGGCGCTGGGCGCTGACGTGCGCTGGGCGTCCTGCAACATCTTTTCGACCCAGGATCACGCGGCGGCGGCCATTGCCGAAGCGGGCGTGCCGGTCTTTGCGATCAAGGGGCAGTCGCTGGAAGAGCATTGGGACTATCTCGACAAGTCGTTCCTGTTCGACGACGGCCCCAACCTGATCCTGGACGATGGCGGCGATGCCACGCTCTACGTTCTGCTGGGGGCCCGGATGGAAGCGGGCGAGGATGTGCTGGCCGTTCCCACCTCCGAAGAGGAAGAGGTGATCAAGGCGCAGATCCAGAAGCGTATGGCCGCCTCGCCGGGCTGGTTCACCAAGACCCGCGACGCGATCAAGGGCGTCTCGGAGGAAACGACAACCGGTGTGCATCGCCTTTATGACCTGCACAAGAAGGGCCTGCTGCCCTTCCCGGCGATCAACGTGAACGATTCTGTCACCAAGTCGAAGTTCGACAACAAGTATGGCTGCAAGGAATCGCTGGTCGACGGCATCCGCCGCGCCACCGACACGATGATGGCGGGCAAGGTTGCGGTCGTCATGGGGTATGGCGACGTTGGCAAAGGCTCTGCCGCATCGTTGCGGGGCGCCGGTGCCCGCGTGAAGGTCACCGAGGTCGATCCGATCTGCGCGCTGCAGGCGGCGATGGATGGCTTCGAGGTGGTCCTGCTGGAAGACGTGGTGAGCACCGCCGATATCTTCATCACCACCACCGGCAACAAGGATGTCATCCGCATCGAGCACATGCGCGAGATGAAGGACATGGCGATCGTCGGCAACATCGGCCACTTCGACAACGAAATCCAGGTCGCGGCCCTGAAGAACCACAAGTGGACGAACATCAAGGAACAGGTGGACATGATCGAGATGCCCTCGGGCCATCGGATCATCCTGCTCTCCGAAGGGCGTCTGCTGAACCTTGGCAACGCCACCGGTCACCCGTCGTTCGTGATGTCGGCCAGCTTCACCAACCAGGTGCTGGCGCAAATCGAGCTTTGGACCAAGGGCGAGGAGTATCAGCCCGGCGTCTACATTCTGCCCAAGCACCTGGATGAAAAGGTCGCGCGCCTGCATCTGGGCCGCATCGGTGTGAAACTGACGCCGATGTCCAAGGAACAGGCCGACTATATCGGCGTGCCGCAGGACGGGCCGTTCAAGCCGGAACACTACCGCTACTGAGCCCTGGTCACGGAACCAGGCCGGGCCGCATCCATCCGGGTGCGGCCCTTTTTCGTTTTCGGCGGGCGATGACCGCCCGACTGCGCTGATTGCCGCCGATCCCTGCGGGGCCTGCGGGAACCCGGTGCCACGGTCGGGGGTTCACCGGACATCGCAACCGAAGGAGTTTGCAAAATGAAACCGATGTTCCTGACCACCGTTGCCGCCGCCGCTCTTCTCGCCACGCAGGTCACTGCGGGTAGCCATGTGGCCGCCGACGCCGACGCCGAAGTGACCATGACCGAAACCACCGTCCCGCTGCTGCCCACAGAGGGCGAGACCGAGATGACCGCCGAAGGCGACACCGGCGAGGCAGAGACGTTCCGCACGGAAACCGAGGTCGAGATCGCCGACGAAAACCAGCTGGAGGACGGTGCCGGCACGGGTCTGACCGCCCAGGCCCCGATTCTCGGCAGCGACGTGGTGATCGAGAATGGCCCCGTCACCGGTATCGCCATGGATGACGAGGCCAATCCCCTGATCGACACAGAGGCCGATGTCGAACCGGAAATGGCCGTGCTTGAGGCAACCGACGGCATCTACGGCACATTCGCGTCTGCTGCCGTCCGTGACCTGGTGGGGATGAACGTCCTGGCAATGGACGGCGATGATGTGGGCGAGGTCGAGGCCCTGGTGCGGACCGCGGGCGATGTCAGCGCCATCGTCGGGGTCGGGGGTTTCCTTGGACTTGGCGAACACGACGTCGCGATTCCGCTGTCGAAGTTCACCATGAGCGACGGGGCCCTGATGTTGCCGGGCATGACCGAAGATCAGGTCGAAGCCATGGCCGAATACGAAGGTGACGCCGATGAGTTGCCTTTGACGGTCACGGTCGCAGGCGACCCCATCGAGTGATTTCTACCCTTGCTGCACCCCCGGCCCCGGCCAGGGGTGCAGCGATTCCGAGGGCCGGAACGCAACGCCCAGGTGATTGGTTCCATTTACTTTTGTTGCCCCTATTCAAGGGAACGCATGTCCGGGTTGTTCGTTTGATAGACACTGCAAACGCAAACCGGGAGATATCTCCGATGAATACGCACAAGCTCTTGCTGAGTGGTGTCGCGACCGCCGCTCTTCTCGCACATTCCGCCTTCGCACAGGACACCGACACCGCTCTGGAGAACGATGTCGAGGCCCTTGGCACCGAAATCTCGCAGGAAATGAACGAGCTGGAAAATGAAACCGAAATGTTCCTTGCGGACGTTGACGGCAATCCGGCCATGGACACCGACGGTCGCCCGCTGATGGCAGACGCCGATGGCCGCCTGACCGACACCGACGGCACCATTCTTCTGAACGACGATGGCACCGAGCGTCTCGCCGAGGCCGAAGGCTTCCGCATGGAACAGCGCATCGTCGAGGGCGGCACCCTGTCCGCCAACGCAATGGGCGGCCAGATCGTGGTCGAACAGCCCGACGCGCAGGTTGACGTGTCGGTCGCCGACCCCGTGGTCACCGTCGATCAGGCCCGTCCGGAGGTTCTGGTCGAGCAGGCCCAGCCCGAGATCACCGTGACCGTGGCCGAGCCGACCGTGACCGTCGAGCAGCAGGCCCCGATCATCACCATCGAGCAGGCACAGCCCGAGGTCGTCGTGATGATCCCCGAGCCGACCATCACCGTCCGCATGCCCGAGCCCGACGTGAACGTCGCGACCGCCGAGCCGGAAATCTCGGTTCAGCAGCCGCAACCGATCGTCCGCTTCGTGCGCCCCGAGCCGAAGATCATGATCCAGGAGTCGGAGCCGAACGTGCAGGTCACCCAAGCCGAGCCCGAGATCCGCGTGAACCGCGCCGCAGAGGCCGCCGTCTCGATCGAGCAGGCCGATGCCAATGTGACCATCGAATCCGAAGGCGAAGGCAACGTCGTCGTCTCTGACGCCGAGCCGGTGGTGAACATCGAAAAGGCCGAAGACGCCGACATCATGGTCGAGCAGGCCGAAGCGGATGTGACCATCGAAGAAGCCGACGCAAACGTGCGCGTCATGGCCGACACCGACGTCGAGGCAGAGACAGACGCCGTCGTGGTCGCCGATGTCGATACCCAGTCCACTGGCCTGTACGGTGCCTTTGCCGACGCCCGTGTCGCTGACCTCGTGGGGATGAATGTCCTGGGCGAAACCGGCAATGACGTGGGCGAAGTCGACCGCCTGATCTCTACCGGGTCCGAACTGGTTGCGGTCGTGGGTGTTGGTGGTTTCCTGGGTCTGGGCGAACATGACGTCGCCATTCCGCTGGACCGCTTCGCGATGTCCGAAGACGGCCTGATCCTGAACTCCCTCACCGAGGAAGAGCTGGAGAACATGCCCGAATGGGACCGCGAGGGCGAAGTTCTGCCGCTCGACGTCGTTGTCCGCGACACCTACTGATCCCATTGGAATCACGTTTTGGAAAGGCCCCCACGCGGGGCCTTTCTGCTGTCTATCCCCTGCCCTAGTTGACGATCATGCGCTTGTTTCTTCGTCTCGCCTCGCTGTCGGCCCTGCTTGCGGCCCTGGGTTGGGGTGGAAATTACCTTTTGACCGATCCCAACAGCCCTCTGCCTGCAGAGATGAACCCGACCCTGCCGCTGGATCTTTCGCGACCTGAAAGCGGGCTGACCGGGTTCAAACTGCGCCGTGCGCTTGCCAGCGATGCGACCTGTCTCGCCGCGTTGAAAACGGGGGCGACCTTTGATCTGATGCCCCCGCTAGAGACGGAAAACCCGCAGTGCGGCATCGCCCCTCGGGTTCGCCTGTCGGCGGTGGGTCCGGCGCGTCTGGCCCCGGTCGAAACCGCTTGTGAAACCGCGCTGCGTCTTGCGGCCTGGCGGGCCTATGTCCTGCCTGAGGCGGAATCGCAGTTGGGCATCCCGGTGACCGAACTGGCCCACCAGGGCAGCTACAATTGCCGACCGATCCGGGGCGGCACCCGGATGAGCACCCATGCCACCGCCCGGGCCATCGACATCCGCGGCGTCACATTGGCGGATGGTCGCCTGCTGCCGCTGTCGGGAAACTGGTCCGGCGATGGCCCCGAGGCCGCCTTTTGGAGGGGGCTGCGCGATGGCGGATGCGATTGGTTCACCACCGTGCTCGGCCCCGACTTCAACGCGGCTCATGCCGATCACCTGCATCTGCAATCCGGTGGCTGGGGCACCTGCCGCTAGTTTTTCCTTTATTTCCGGCGCCACGCTGACCAACATGCGCGCGAGGCGCCCAGCGTCCGACGGGGAAGAACCAAGAGGGATCAAGATGAGCAAACGTGACGAGCTGATCGGCAAATACGCCGACGACATCCGCAAGAAGATCGGCGAAGAGCCGGACATGGACTTGCTGCGCAAGGTCACCATCGGCTGCGGCCCGTCGATCTACAACGCCGACAGCGAGACCGTCGCGTCCAGCCAACAGGGCGAAATGGACACGGTGAAGAACAACTTCCTCATCAAGAAACTGGGCCTGTCGGACGGGCCGGCCCTGGACGAGGGGCTGAACGCGGTGATCGAAAAATACGGACGCTCCAACAGCAACAAGTACCGGGCGGTCGTCTACTACATGCTGACCAGGCATTTCGGCAAAGAAAGCGTCTACGGCTGACGCAGGCACCAGCTGCCGCGCCTGTCAGGTCGCGGCAGCCATTCTGTCCCAGCGATCCTGGAACAGTTTGCAAAAGGCCGGATCGTAGCCGCGCAGAAAGACGTGCCTGCGGAACAAGGTCCTGTCCCTGAACAGCAGGCGCGCCTGATTTGCGATCTCACGATCGACATCGGCGGCGTCGAACAGGTCGTTTCGCTGTGCGATCCACATGTTGTAGGGCACGTATATCTTGATGAAGGAGATGCACATCTTCTTGATCTCTGGGTGGCTCAATCCGCCGATCAGATGGTTCTGCCGTTCCAGATCCTGTAGATCCTCGTCCGCCATCACCGCCAGGTTGTAGTTGCGCCAATCGGTCTGCCCGCTCCGGGTGACTTCGTTTTTCAGCGCGCTCTTGGTCCAGCTATCGACGAGATAGGCCAGAGAGGCCGTGGCGGTCGCGCCGACGGCGCCGACCAGCAGTGTCAGCCAGTCCAGCAGATCGACGTGAATTGCATCCGGCATGGGGCCATTCCCGTGCGTCTGTCGCGGCCGTAAAGCGTAGGTTTCGAATGCCGTCCGTCCCCGCAGATTTCCCGTGCCGAGAGGGTTGCAGATCGGCAACAGTCGCCCCATCTCCCTCAGTGAGGTCCGTAACGGACCCGTGCCGGTTCCGGGCGGGTTCCACATCGGGCGCTTTTGCGAAGGAGACAGAGGATGAACCTCGAAAAATTCACCGAACGCGCGCGGGGGTTCCTGAACGCTGCGCAAACCATCGCCAGCCGCGAAGGCCACCAGCAGCTGATGCCGGAGCATCTGCTCAAGGCGATCCTGGACGACGACCAGGGCATGGCCGCCAATCTGATCACCGCTTCGGGTGGATCTGCGGACCGGGTGCGGGACGCGGTGGACGCCGCCGTCGCCAAACTGCCGCAGGTGTCGGGCGATGCCGGACAGGTCTTTGTGTCCCGAGAGCTGACCAAGGTGCTGGCCGAGGCCGAAAGCGTGGCCAAGAAGGCAGGCGATTCCGTCGTGCCTGTCGAACGGGTCCTGACTGCGCTGGCGCTCGTCAAATCCAAGGCCAAGACCGCGTTGGAGGCCGGGGCTGTGACCGCCCAGGGTCTGAACGCCGCCATCAACGACGTCCGCAAGGGACGCACCGCCGACAGCGCCTCGGCCGAGGACACCTATGAGGCGTTGCAGAAATATGCCCGCGACCTGACCGAGGCCGCGCGCGAGGGCAAGATCGACCCGATCATCGGCCGCGACGAGGAAATCCGCCGCGCCATGCAGGTCCTGTCGCGCCGCACCAAGAACAACCCGGTTCTGATCGGCGAGCCGGGGACCGGCAAGACCGCCATCGCCGAGGGCCTGGCCCTGCGCATCGTCGACGGTGATGTGCCCGAAAGCCTGCGCAACAAGCGGCTCATGGCGTTGGACATGGGGGCCTTGATTGCGGGCGCAAAGTACCGCGGGGAATTCGAGGAACGTCTGAAGGCCGTGTTGTCCGAGGTGACCGCCGCCGCCGGCGAGGTCATCTTGTTCATCGACGAGATGCACACGCTGGTCGGCGCGGGCAAGGCCGACGGCGCCATGGACGCCGCCAACCTGATCAAGCCCGCGTTGGCGCGCGGTGAACTGCATTGCGTCGGGGCCACCACCTTGGATGAATATCGCAAGTATGTGGAAAAGGACGCGGCCCTGGCCCGCAGGTTCCAGCCCCTCGTGGTCGAAGAGCCGACGGTGGAGGACACCATTTCGATCCTGCGCGGGATCAAGGAAAAGTATGAGCTGCACCACGGCGTGCGGATCAGCGATTCCGCGCTGGTGGCCGCCGCGACCCTGTCAAACCGCTACATCACGGACCGCTTTCTGCCGGACAAGGCCATCGACCTGATGGACGAGGCCGCATCACGGTTGCGGATGGAGGTGGACTCGAAGCCAGAAGAACTGGACGCGCTGGACCGCGACATCCTGCAAAAGCAGATCGAGGTGGAGGCCCTGCGCCTGGAGGATGATCAGGCCTCCAAGGACCGGCTGGAAAAGCTGGAGCGGGAGTTGGGCGAGGTGCAGCAGCAAAGCGCTGAGATGACCGCACAGTGGCAGGCCGAACGCGACAAGCTGGAAGGCGCGCGCGACCTGAAGGAACAGCTCGACCATCTGCGGGTGGAACTGGACCAGGCCAAGCGCGACGGCAACTTTGCCCGGGCCGGAGAACTGCAATACGGCACCATTCCGGGCCTGGAGAAGCAGCTGGCCGAAGCCGAAGCCGCCGAATCCGAGATGATGGTCGAGGAGGCCGTGCGCCCCGAGCAGATCGCCTCGGTCGTGGAGCGTTGGACCGGCATCCCCATGAGCCGGATGCTGGAAGGTGAGCGCGACAAGCTGTTGCGGATGGAGGATGAGCTGGGCCGACGGGTCATCGGCCAACGTCAGGCGGTGACCGCCGTGGCGAACGCCGTCCGCCGGGCGCGTGCCGGCCTCAATGACGAAGCCCGCCCGCTGGGGTCGTTCCTGTTCCTGGGCCCGACCGGCGTCGGCAAGACGGAGCTGACCAAAGCCCTGGCCGAGTTCCTGTTCGACGACGACGGGGCCATGGTGCGGATCGACATGTCCGAGTTCATGGAAAAGCACTCCGTCGCCCGCCTGATCGGCGCGCCTCCGGGGTATGTCGGCTATGATGAGGGCGGTGTCCTGACCGAGGCCGTGCGGCGCAGGCCCTATCAGGTCGTGCTGTTCGACGAGGTCGAGAAAGCGCACCCGGACGTATTCAACGTGCTGTTGCAGGTGCTGGACGACGGGATCCTGACCGACGGTCAGGGGAGAAAGGTCGATTTCAAGCAGACCTTGATCATCCTGACGTCGAACCTGGGTGCGCAGGCGCTGAGCCAGCTGCCTGACGGGGCCGATGCGGCCCAGGCCAAGCGGGACGTGATGGACGCGGTACGCGCGCATTTCAGGCCCGAGTTCCTGAACCGTCTGGACGAGACCATCATCTTCGACCGCCTTGCGCGGGGCGATATGGATGGGATCGTGGACATCCAGGTGGCGCGTCTGGCCAAGCGTCTAGCGGGGCGGAAGATCACGCTTACGCTGGATGAGACGGCCAAGAAATGGCTGGCCGAAGAAGGCTACGATCCGGTGTTCGGGGCCCGTCCGCTGAAGCGGGTGATCCAGCGTGCGTTGCAGAACCCCTTGGCCGAGATGCTGTTGAGCGGCGCGGTCGGGGACGACAGCGTGGTCCCTGTCAGCGCATCGGACGGCGGACTGATCATCGGGGATCGGGTGGCGACATCAGACCGGAAACCGCCAGAGGATGCGGTCGTCCACTGACCCGGAAATTCACGGATTGGGGGCCTCTCGGGGCCCCCTTTTCACGTTCTGGGGGAACTTTTGCGGGGCTTGGCACCGACGTTCCGGCACCGTCAGACCAGCGAAATGATCACGGCGTTTCACGAATTTGTGACTGGGTTTTCCGGGGCGGGCTGCTTAGCCAGCCCGCCGATTTCGTCAATGGTGCACGGCGTCACGGGGCGCTCTGGACGGGTGGGCATTCACGCCCAGATGACCCATCGACCCTGCACGAAGCAGCGGTCCTGACCCCTTCTCAATGGAGAGACTTCAATGCTTCGGAAAACCCTGATCGCCATGACCGCAACCGCCGCGCTGTCCGTTCCGGCCCTGGCCGACGGTCATTCCAAGAACATCGTCGAGACAGCCGCCGCCGCCGGTGACTTTGGCACCCTGCTGGCCGCGGCAGAGGCTGCGGGCCTGGTCGAGACCCTGACCAGCGAAGGGCCGTTCACGGTCTTCGCCCCGACGGACACGGCCTTTGCCGCCCTTCCGGAGGGCACCGTCGATACGCTGCTGCTGCCGGAAAACAAGGACCAGCTGACCAGCATTCTGCTGTATCACGTCGTGCCCGGCAAAGTGATGTCCACCGATCTGAGCGACGGCCTGGAGGCCCCGACCGCCCTTGAGGGGCAGTCCGTGACGGTCAGCATGGGCGACACCGTGATGATCGGCGATGCCACGGTCGTCGCCGCCGATGTCGAGGCGTCGAACGGCGTCATCCACGTCATCGACGCGGTGCTTCTGCCGGCCAGCTGACCCTTGGCGACCTGACATCCATGCGACCCGTCGGATCCGTCCGGCGGGTCGTTTTACGTCCGGCTGGCGGCCCGCGGGCGAAGGCATCGCCGCCAGCCGCGATCACGGCGCCGTGGTCAGACGTGGGTTGCATCATCGGCGAGGCCGGAACACTTTGACCGCGACCAGACAGAGGGCGCGCGTATGGAAATGGTGGAATCGACGATCTGGCTGGTCGAGGTCCTGGCTGTGATCTTCATCGTGGCGATCGGGGCGGCTGTCCTGGTCGCGGTGGTCCTGTTCGTCGCGGACCGGATACAGACCGAGGACGCCATTCGCCGCAACTATCCGGTCATTGGCCGGTTCCGGCATCTGTTCACGGAGCTTGGCGAATTCTTCCGCCAGTACTTCTTTGCCATGGACCGCGAAGAACTGCCGTTCAACCGGGCCCAACGGGATTGGGTCAAGCGGTCGTCCAACGGTGAATCGAACACCGTCGCCTTCGGGTCGACCCGCAACATTGCGGCACCGGGCACGCCCTTGTTCATCAACGCGGCCTTTCCCCCGCTGGACCAGCAGGCCGCCAAGACCGAGCCGATGATAATCGGCCCCACCGCACGGCACCCCTATGTCGCGGGGTCCATCTTCAACCTGTCGGGGATGAGCTATGGCGCGATTTCCAAGCCTGCGGTTCAGGCGCTGAGTCGGGGTTGCAAGGAAGCGGAGATCTGGATGAACACCGGAGAGGGGGGCCTGTCGGAGTACCACCTGGAGGGGGGCTGCGACCTCGTCTATCAGATCGGCACCGCCAAGTTCGGGGTCCGCGACGCCGACGGCAACCTGTCGGAGGAAAAGCTGCGCGAGATGGCGGCGCATCCGCAGGTCAAGATGTTCGAGCTGAAGCTGGCGCAGGGTGCCAAGCCCGGCAAGGGCGGCATTCTGCCTGCTGCCAAGGTCACACCGGAGATCGCCAAGATCCGGGGACTGCAACCCGGTCAGGCCGGGATCAGCCCCAATCGCCATGCGGAGGCATCCAACGTCGATGAACTGCTGGATCTGATTGTGCGCCTGCGCGAGGTGTCGGGCAAACCCGTCGGCATCAAGACCGTGGGGGGCGCGAAGGAGCCGTTCGAGGACCTGTTCGAGCGGATCAACGCGCGCGGCCTGGACTGCGCACCCGATTTCATCACGTTGGACGGGGGGGAAGGCGGTACCGGTGCCGCACCGATGCCCCTGATCGACCTGGTGGGCATGTCGATTCGCGAATCCCTGCCCATGGTGTCGGGTCTGCGGGATGCGGCCGGGTTGAAGGGGCGCATCCGCCTGATCGCCAGCGGCAAGCTGGTCAATCCCGGCGATGTGGCCTGGGCCCTGGCCGCCGGGGCGGATTTCGTGGTCAGCGCGCGGGGGTTCATGTTCTCGCTTGGCTGTATCCAGGCGCTGAAGTGCAACAAGAACACCTGCCCCACCGGCATCACCACCCACGACCCCCGGTTCCAGAAGGGGCTGGTGGTCGAAGACAAGTGGCGCAAGGTTGCCCGCTATGCCCTGGGGATCATCGAGGAAGTCGAGATCATCGCCCATTCCGTCGGCGTCACCGAACCGCGCCAGATGCGGCGCCGGCATGTGCGCCTGGTGCAGCCCGACGGTACCTCCATCCCCATGCACGAGGTCCACAAACGCCCGGAGCTGGAGACACGGGTCGCGGCGGAATGACGGCTCGCGCCCGGTGACGATTGCGTGAAGGGCAAACCTTTCGGCCCCGAAAGGCGCTATGTGGAACAGACAAATGTCCTGAACCCCGGAGTGCCCCCATGCTCAAACCAGATCTGACCTCTGCCGATGTGTCGCCCAAGGCGGCCTGGTTGAACCGCCGCCAGATCATCGCGGCCATGGGGGCCGGATCCCTGGTCGGCCTGCCCGCACAGGCCGCCGAGTTGGAGCCGAACACGCTGGAGCAGATCCGCAGCTACAACAACTTCTACGAGTTCGGGTTGGGCAAGGATGACCCGGCGCGCAATGCCGGCGCGATGCAGACCTCGCCCTGGACGGTCAAGATCGACGGGCTGGTGGACAATCCCGGCGACTATGAACTGGCCGACCTGATCGGAGACATCCCGACGGAGGAGCGGATCTATCGGTTCCGCTGTGTCGAGGCCTGGTCGATGGTGATCCCCTGGAACGGGTTCGAGTTGAACAAGCTGCTGACCAAGGTGGGTGTGCAGCCGGGGGCGAAGTACGTCGCCTTCGAGACGGCCGTCTTGCCGGATGTGATGCCGGGGGTACGCAGGCCGTTCCTGGACTGGCCCTATCGCGAAGGGCTGCGCCTGGATGAGGCGATGCATCCACTGACCCTGATGGCGACGGGCATCTACGGCGAACCGATGGCCAACCAGAACGGCGCGCCGATGCGTCTGGTGGTGCCCTGGAAGTATGGCTTCAAGTCGATCAAGACGATTGTCCGCATCTCGCTGGTCGCCGAACAACCCTATGCCACGTGGGAGGCGACAAACCCGCGCGAGTACGGCTTTTACGCCAACGTGAACCCGGACGTGGATCACCCCCGCTGGTCCCAGGCCACCGAGCGGGTGATCGGCGGCGGCTTCTTCGCCGACAAGATCGATAC